>JAKIUK010000043.1 GCA_021647585.1 Methylococcaceae bacterium | reverse complement strand
ATTCGTTTTTGCATTCGTGTGATAGCCTTGGGACATATTAACTCCTTTGTCGTAAAAGATTTTAATATGTTATCAGGGCTGTCCTTTTAAATTTTTAAATCAGGTATAACGTGGTGAAACTATACAAATAGTAACCATTTCTCGCTCTTCACCAGTTACAGGTTGATTTCCTACGGCCTCGCCAATACTGCTCATTTTTTTAACGGCTGGTCCGAAGCCAATACGTGTGTAGTGTTGAGGATCTTCTGGGCCATTGATAATACGAGCTACATCACCTAAATATACTAATCGACCATTCACACTATTTATGACTGTAGCAGCGACCTGTTCAGGGGTTTTTATGAACGGTCCAGCTTGTACCAGAATTTCCTGATTACCTTGTTCAAAGGATCCCGTTTGCAAGTTGACATTATTATTGGCCAGCGCCTGCTTTACATCCAATAAAGTCATATTATAAGCAGTCAGTTTGCCTGGGTCAGGATAGACTGAAATTTGTTTAGCTGCTCCCCCAACGACCCAGCTTTTGCCAACATCATGCGTACCCCGGAGGCGTGCAATCAATTCATCGGCAATACGACGCAGGCTCATCGAATCATAAGTATTATTTTGCGCTGACAAGGTCAGCATAACAATGGGTACATCATCGATTTCCACAGGCTTGACTAGCCATTGAGTAACACCTGGAGGAATGATGTCCTTGTTGGCCTGCATTTTATCGCGGGTTTTAATCAGACTTTTTTCCAGATCCTCACCGACAAAATAACGAACAGTCACTACCGCCATGCCTGGCATGGAAGCCGAATAGACATATTTAACACCATTTATCTGGCTAAGCAATACTTCCAGAGGGGTTGTTACCTGCATTTCAATTTCTTCGCTTGATGCGCCAGGATACTGCACAAAGACATCCATCACTGGGACAATGATTTGTGGGTCTTCTTCACGCGCTGTTAGTACCAGCGCTGCTGCACCGGCCAACAATGAGATAAGTAGAAACAGCAGAGGTAACTGCGAGACCGTAAATAGCCGGATGAATCTGATAGTCAGGCTATCTTCTTGTGTATTCTTCCCATCATTCATTGTTGCAGCCCGCTATTGACCAAGATAGTTTCACCTTCGCTTAACCCGGATAATACTTGTAATCTGTCATCTGTTAGTTTACCTGTACGAATATGGCGGGTATAAACTTGGTTATTATCTACAATTTTTACGGCTTCCAACTGGCCATAATGCAGCACAGCGGATTGAGGAATCAACAACACATTTTGAGAATCATCACAATTTTGTTCCAGCCATGCAAATCGGCCATCAACCAATCCTTCCGTAGCTGGCAATGAGGCTTTGACTAACTGAGTGCGGGTTTGCGGGTCGATTTCCGGAACAATTTCATCAATGGTGCCAGAAATATGTTTGTTTGAGTTGTCAATTCGAATGCCGACTTTCATTCCCAGGGTAATGCGTTTAGCGCAATGTGTTGGAATAGCCGCTTCCAAACGTAAATCATTATTTTTTTGCAGAACTACAACAGGGTCATTTGGCGCCCCCATGTCACCAGGTTCTTTGAGACGCTCGCTGACAATACTGTCAAAAGGTGCCAGCAGGATGTTTTCATCAAGATTGACTTGAACCCTTTTGACGGCGCTGGAGGCACGTTTAACCGCTGCACGGGCTGCACTTGCTCGAGCTACAACAGCATCATAATCTTGCCTGGTAGCTGCTTCTTTACTATACAAATCCTTGATGCGTCGTTCATCAGCAGTTGCCTGTTTGGCTTGAGCCTTAGTCGCATTCAGAGCAGCTATTGATTCTTGATAGGCGGCACGCATCGCTTGTTCATCCAGCTTGGCAAGTACATCACCTTTTTTTACGGTATCTCCAACATCGACATTAATTTCCAGAATGCGAGCATTGAACTTGGGTGCTATTTTGGCAATAGTACGTGAATGGATCGTTCCAGGCCAGGACATCAGGTTATCAGAAAGCTGCTTCTTTAATATCAATGTCTTGGCACCAGCCGGTAAGGGAGAGCCTTTAAAAGGTACGTTGCCCGCAGTTACCTTCTCTCTGCCCCCGATAATGCCAAGCGCAAACATTATCACTAGTAACAAGGCAAAGATCGCCAAAGTAGGAATAAACCATTTCTTATCAGTTTTTTTTTGCATTGATTGTTTCATCCTATATGCTTGATTTCAGAAACGAATAGTTTTCTTCATTGTATACCAGTACACACCTGTGGAGAGGGAGATATTTTCTTAGCAGTTTTTTAGAGAATCCTTTCTCAATTGATTTTTCTAGGGTTAAGGCAAGGGTAACAATGAAAATAGCAGTATTGCTACTCCCGAACCATAGAAACTATCGGCTTATCTATACTCCACGCGGTCACGGATGCGGATTTCTATCGGTCGATTTTTGCCAATAGACTTCGTTGCTGAAATGGTTGCGTAGCTTGCTATGCGTCTATTCCAGCGTCTTGCTATTGACGAAAATCAACTCGTTATAAATTCCGCATCCGTGACCGCGCGGAGTATAAAGTCGATACTTGATGATATTTCGCGGTGTATTTTTCTGATTCGGGACGGCTATTTTGGCCTAATAACGAACTACCAACCGGCCTTTATGGCCGAAAGAATTTAGCAATAGATGAATGTACTTGAAAAGTCAGCATTATTTTTTTGGCATGGTTAATGCATTCCATGTATGGTAAAAGGGCAAATGTTACTGATTTTACAATTACTAGTGGCAACATCATGAATAAACAATTTAATATTAATACCGAGATACAGGAAGTTCAACAAAATATTCTGAACTATTTGCAGAAGCACTGGAAATTGTTTGCGGCAGAGGGTGTTTTTTTTATTTTTCTGGGGAGTACTGCCATCATTATTCCTCAGGTTTTTTCTTTAGGCGTTGCGTTATTTTTAGGTTGGCTGTTGTTAATAGGGGGGATATTTCAAATTATCAGAGCATTCAAAATGATGAATATGCCTGGCGCTGGTTTATGGCTATTCAGTGGATTTTTACAAGCGATTATTGGTTACTTTCTGATCGCTAAACCCTTACAAGGGGTATTAACCTTAACCATGTTGCTCACTGTGTTTTTTGCACTGGAAGGTGTTGTTAAAATTTATTTAGCCTTAATGATGCGTCCTCTGGCTCGATGGGGCTGGGTATGTTTTAGCGGCTTTACGTCCTTGTTGCTGGCTGTCATCGTTTGGGCGGGTTGGCCGGGAACTGCGTCATGGGTGCTTGGTTTGCTGTTAGGCATTAACATGATTTTTCTAGGTGGTTCATTACTTAATATCAGTCTACATCATAAAACGCATACGTATTAATTAAGCTGAATAACATGGCATTCCAATAACTCCCGACTTTTAATTTATTAGAGTACAAAACGATTTGTTGTACTCTAAAAGGACTATTTATAATGAAAAAAAATAATCAAGCATTTCCACCACCACTGGATGCAGATAAAGTCCGTACACTGGAGGCTAACGCCTTGTTGAGCTATTTGGAAAGCAACGAGAATGGTCTTTCCAGTGTAGAAGCTCAAGCACGTCTCGAATTTTACGGACTAAATACCATTGAGGAAAAACATAAAAGTGCAATCCTGAAATTTTTATCCTATTTCTGGGGGCCGATTGCTTGGATGATAGAAATTGCTGCAATACTCTCAGCTATTGTGCATCACACCGAGGATCTGGTGATAATTCTGGTGTTACTGTTTTTTAATGCCATCGTTGGTTTTTGGCAGGAATTTCAGGCAGGTAATGCCATTGCTCAGTTAAAAAAGAATCTGGCACTGAAAGCCCGTGTGTTTAGAGATGGGCAATGGATTAGTATTGATGCTACTCATTTAGTGCCGGGGGATCAGGTTAAAGTGCGTTTAGGTGATGTCATACCTGCTGATATTGCTTTACTGAAAGGTGACTATCTCAGTATTGATCAATCAGCTTTGACGGGTGAGTCTTTGCCCGTTGACAAGTCTACCGGTGATTTGATTTATTCCAGTTCAATTGCTAAACAAGGTGAAATGACGGGTGTAGTAACGAGTACAGGGGGGCACACTTATTTTGGTAAAACGGCAAAATTGGTGGATTCTGCAAAAACGGTGTCACATTTCCAAAAGGCAGTGATGCAAATTGGAGATTATCTGATTTTTATGAGTTTAGCACTGGTTGTAGTGTTGGTATTAGTCGGTTTTGAACGTCATTTACCAATGATGGAACTGGTTCAGTTTGCCTTAATTTTAACCGTTGCTTCTATCCCTGTGGCATTGCCTGCCGTGTTATCGGTTACGATGGCTGTTGGCGCTATAAAACTGGCGAAACTAAAAGCTATTGTTTCCCGTTTAGAGTCTATCGAAGAACTGGCTGGGATGGATATTTTGTGTTCCGATAAAACCGGGACATTGACACAGAACAAATTAACTTTAGGGGACCCGGTTATATTTAATGGCGCAAATGCAGATGGAATAATTCTGGCAGCAGCGATGGCCTCTGATGCTGAGAACCCAGATGCAATAGACACGGCAATACTACAAAAACTGAACGATGAAAATAGATCACATGCTTTTCATCAGCAACATTTTATACCTTTCGATCCTATACAAAAGCGCACAGAGGTCACTATCAAACCAGAGGAAGGGAACCTGTTTAAAGTAAGCAAAGGTGCACCACAAGTGGTATTGGATCTATGTCTTCCCGATATTGATATGCGCGAACGTGCAGAACAAACGGTCAATGAATTTGCCCTAAAAGGCTATCGTGCTTTAGGCGTTGCTAAAACAGATGAGGCTGGACACTGGGTGTTTCTGGGCATTATGTCACTATTTGACCCACCTCGTGAAGATGCCGCTGATACCATTAATGAAGCTAAAACACATGGTGTGGATATAAAAATGGTCACGGGTGATAATATTGCTATTGCCAGACAAACAGCAGGAGAGCTTGGTTTAGGACAAAATATCTTATTGGCTGAACAAATTATCAAAGCAAAAGATAAAGAAGATATTATCCATAATGTAGCTCAGTGTGCTGAACGCGCTGATGGTTTTGCTCAGGTGTTTCCTGAACATAAATACTGGCTGGTAAAAGATTTGCAGGCCATTAATCATTTGGTTGGTATGACCGGTGATGGTGTAAATGATGCGCCTGCTTTGAAACAGGCCGATGTCGGTATCGCGGTATCTGGTGCTACCGATGCGGCAAGAGCGGCAGCTGATCTGGTGCTTACAGGGGCAGGGCTAGGTGTAATTATTAAAGCGATTGAAGAAGCGCGGTGTATTTTTGAACGCATGAATGCTTATGCTATCTATCGAATTACTGAAACCATTCGGATTATGCTATTCATGGTAACTGCGATGCTGGTTTATAACTTTTATCCGATTACTGCGGTAATGATTATTCTTTTGGCATTGTTGAATGATCTGCCTATTTTAACCATAGCCAAAGATAATACCTGGCTGCCGCCAACACCGGTTAAATGGGATATGCGTAAAGTATTAACTGTTGCCACAGTTTTGGGTGTACTAGGGGTTGGAGAAACCTTTTTATTACTCATTATTGCCCGCGACCATTTTCATGTCAGTATAGATCAGCTACAAACCATTATTTTTCTTAAACTAGCCGTTGCGGGGCATTTAACGCTGTTTGTTGCACGTACTCGAAATAGTTTTCTGGTACGCCCTTTTCCTGCTCCCATACTCTTATTTGCGATTATCAGTACCCAAATCGTGGCAGCCTTGATTGCTGGATTTGGCTGGTTTGTTACACCTATTTCCTGGGAATATATTGGTTTAATCTGGGCGTATTGCCTGTTTTGGGTGTTTATTGAAGATGGTCTAAAACTATTGGTATACCGACATATAGAACATAAAACCAAACGACACAGCCACTTTCTTTGTCATCTTAAAAGCTCTTTACATATACGGCTTCATATTATTTAAAGCGGTCCAGTTAATATCATGACTTACTATAGCCAGCTCAAAAGCAAATTAAATCATTACCCAAATTATAGAAGGGTGCTACTTATTGTAACCTTAGCAATCGTTATATTTGTGGTTGTTCATTATTTTGAAATATATCTTCCAGGATTGGAAAAACAAATCCAAGACTTAGGTTCTTTTGCCTTTATCGGTTTTATTTTATTGTTTGTGGTTACAACGCCTTTTTTTATCTCTGTTGATACGCTTTGTTTTGCTGCTGGCTTAATGTTTCCTCTACTGCCTGGCATTATTTATGTGATCTTCGCTACTTATATTGCCGCTGCAGTTATTTTTATACTTGGACGCTATTTTTTCAGAGAAAAAGTGGAAACCCTAGTGCATCGCTATCAGCAATTTGCAAAACTTGATGCTGTACTCGCTCAGGATGGTTTAAAAGTTATGCTGTTATTACGTGTGTTGCCTTTACCTTTTGCTCTTCTTAGTTATGTATTTTCAATTACTCAAGTTCAGTTCAAGCCTTATTTAATAGCAACCAGTGGTATTTTGATTTACAACACTGCACTGGTTTATTTAGGTTATAGCACTAAACATGTGGTAACAGCTATCAGTAGTGATGTTTCTGCTAGTGTCAGTCATTATGTTATGTTGATCCTAGCGGGTATTATCAGCATTACAATACTGGTTTTTGTTATACGAAAAGCACGTTATGCAATATTACAGATAGCACCTGAATTAGTGGAACCTAATAAACTTGATCACAAGTGAGATTATTTCTACACAGCCTTTTAGTGCGACGGCAACCAAAATTGCTATAGCAATTGTACCCTATCAATGTTGTATTGACGAGTTGTTGCTTGTTAAAAGCCCCCCCTTGCTGGGGAGGGTTGGGTGGGGAGAAATCAAACCATTCTTTTTTTCAAAGGTGCTTCTGAAGTAAGAGATAAAAGAACTATTGAATTACATGCTTTTATTTTCCCCCTCACCAAACCCTCTCCCTTTGGAGAGGGCTTATGCTTTTTACCCGTCAATACAACATTGAAGGATTACTAGTTGTTATTGATTTCTTATTCTTAACAATCTGTAAAGAAAATACTGAAAAAGGGACCCATGATGCAACATTCTTATCAACCTCGACCTCTTCCGGTTAAGCTCGAAATATTAACTGAATTTGCCCTGGATTTGCGCTGGACCTGGAGTCATGCCGGTGATGATTTATGGCAAACTATCGACCCCATAATTTGGAAACAAACCAAAAACCCTTGGGTACTGTTACAAAATGTTAGCAAAGCACGTCTTGAAATACTAGTTAATGAGCAAGATTTTTTGAGAAAGCTAGAGAAATTTAAACAGGAAAGAGCTGAATATTATGCTCAGGAAGGCTGGTTTCAGTGTGAGTATCCTGACTGTCAACTAGGGACGATTGCTTATTTCAGTATGGAATATGGCCTTGGTGAAGCGTTGCCTATCTATGCAGGAGGACTGGGTATATTAGCGGGAGATTTATTAAAGTCAGCCAGCGATTTAAATCTACCTTTAGTGGGAATTGGTTTATTGTACCAACAGGGTTATTTTCGGCAAATGATAGATGCTCAAGGGACACAGCAAGCCTTTTATCCTTATAATGAACCTGCCAGTTTACCTATTCGACCCGCATTGGATAAGCAAGGCAATCGTTTGACGATAGTTGTGGAATTACCTGCGAGAGAATTATTTTTACGTGTTTGGGAGGTGCAAGTAGGTCGTGTAACTTTATATCTTTTAGATAGCAATGACTTGATGAACAGTCCTGTAGATCAAGCGATTACTGCTGAATTATACGGGGGCGGACAGGAAAAACGTTTGTTACAGGAAATTGTATTAGGTATTGGTGGCTGGCGTTTGCTTGAAGCATTAGAAATACAGCCGGAAATCTGTCATTTGAATGAAGGGCATGCGGCTTTTGTGGCTTTGGAGCGCATACGCGCATTCCAGAAACAATATCAGGTAACGTTTGAAGAGGCACTTTGGGCAACGCGAGCGGGTAATGTGTTTACTACCCATACCCCGGTAAGTGCTGGTTTTGACCGGTTTAGTCCAGAACTTGTACATCAGTACTTAAAGGAAATTGTGCAAACACTCGAAATCCCTTTTAATCAATTTTTAGCACTGGGACAAACGTCTGCTGAGCATGCCGATGAGTCATTTAATATGACCTATTTTGCCTTGCGCACTTGTGCGGCAGCTAATGGCGTAAGCCGATTACATGGTCAAGTTAGTCAAACATTATTTCATCAGCTTTATCCGCACTGGCCTATTAAAGAAGTCCCGGTAGGTTATATTACCAATGGCGTTCATGTACCCACCTGGGATTCTAGTTTTACCGATGCCTTATGGACTCGCGTTTGTGGAAAGGGGCGCTGGGCTGGAAAAGTAGATGCTCTGCGTAAGCAAATAGAAGCGATTGAAGATGAAACCTTATGGACATTTCGGGCTGAAAGTCGAACCAAACTGGTTTGCTATATCCGTCAACGTGTCATTGATAAACTAAGGTTGAGAGGCGCATCTAATGAAGAACAGGCATTAGCACAAAATATATTTGATCCGAACACACTGACATTAGGTTTTGCCCGTCGTTTTGCAGAATATAAACGGCCTAATCTACTACTTTATGATCCAGACCGTTTAATACGTCTACTGACAAACTCCCATTATCCCGTACAGCTTGTTATTGCTGGAAAAGCCCATCCTGCAGATGAGGTAGGTCAAGGACTGATTCAGGAAATAGCCAGTTTTGTACGCAGGCCTGAAATTCGCGGACATATGGTGTTTCTTGCCGATTATGATATGGCCATGGCTGAACAATTCGTGCAAGGCGTGGATGTCTGGATTAATACACCACGCAGGCCTTGGGAGGCGTGTGGAACCAGCGGCATGAAGCTATTGGCTAATGGTGGCCTCAACCTTTCCGAACTTGATGGCTGGTGGGCGGAAGCCTACACACCTGAAGTAGGCTGGGCCTTAGGTGATGGACATGCACATGATGAACCTGGATGGGATGCCGTTGAGGCCGATGAGCTTTATGGTATTTTGGAAGAGCAGATTATTCCAGAATTTTACCAGCGTGATGACCACGGTATTCCAGGGCAATGGGTTACCCGTATCCGTAACAGTATGTCTATTCTGGCACCAGAATTCAGCAGCAATAGGATGCTACGTGATTATGTTGAACAGTATTATCTCCCCGCAAACGCTCACTATATACAACGTATTGATAATCAAGCTGCAATAGCTAAAGAATTGGCAAGTTGGCAACTGCAGTTAGCTCAACATTGGTCGGCCATTTATATGCAGAACTATCAGGTTGAATCATCGGGATCAGAGTTCCATTTAACCCTGCATGTTTATCTGGATGATTTGTCAGCAGACAGTGTAAGAGCAGAAGTTTATGCTGACGGACTTGAAAATAAACCATCATTCTGTCAAATTATGGAACGCAAAACTATCTTGCCGGGTGCGGTGAATGGCTATATATATGAAACTACTGTCCCCGCTGATCGACCGGCTGGTGATTATACGCCAAGACTGGTCGCTGAACACTGTCATGCAAAAATTCCAGCTGAAGAAGCACATATTAAGTGGTATTGTTAAGGAATGGGCACAGGATAAGTTGGATAATTGATGAAGTAGACGTACAAAATACAAAGCCCATTGTTCAAGTTATTCTGTGCACGTTCCTGAGATTGTAATTGATGGCAATAATGGGGCTGCTATATAAGGTCTCGATCAATCCAGAATATGTGCTGTTACAAGTTAAAATAAAGTTGGATTAATCAGATCCCATTCATTTGTAGGAGAATACAATGACTACCAACCATTTACAACCAAGTGTCCATATTAAGGGTACAAACCCAGAAAAGGTTCGAAAAATGATAGCAGAGTGCGCCTATTACAAAGCAGAAAAAAGAGGCTTTACTCCCGGTCATGAATTAGATGACTGGCTTGAAGCCAAACACGAGATCAACAAGCAATGCTTCTACTGGAATCAGGAAGTATGGTGATCTGATTCTTTTGTAAAAAGCTAGAGTTAATAATTTAAGCAAGGTTAAATCTCATGAAAATTAATCGGAATACTCATTTGATCATCAAGATATTACTGGTTGGCAGTTTAATTGCCTGTCTGATTTATTTATTCCATCCTGAAGCAGGGCAGTTCAGCTTGGTAGTAAATGGTGAACCCGTCGCAGATCCATTAATGCGTTTTGCAGCTTTACCTACGTTACTTACTGTTCTGTTTTTTACCGGTATCCTCATGGTCTTTGCATTTTTGGGCATAGGGTTCTTGATGTTTCTAAGTGTATTTCTGTTTATGATGTTGGCGGTATTTATTATCGCACCCTATTTCTGGCCTATGCTGGTGATAATATTTCTCATGATTGTGCTAATGTCTTTCAGTGAAAATAAATCCTCTTAGAATGTATTCATAGGTTTATCCCATGTTGAATCGTTGCTAATTTAAGCTGCAAATCGAGTGCTAAAAATATATTTCTATTCGTTTATTAAGCAGATAGTTGACCCATGAATGATCGTTCAACATTGTTGATGTATGCCATTAGAGGGCCGGTAGTTCTCAAATATGTTGCGCAACTAACTCTTGTGCAAGCGGGACTATTTTTGTTACCGGTAACAATCGCGTTGTTCTATGCTGAATATGAAATTGCACTGCGTTTTATTGTAATTGCATGCGTATTGGTTACCATAACTTTATCCTTTATACGTTTGCCTGTCCCTACACACATCCAGACCAATGAAGCTCTGGCGGTCACAGTGATTACATTTTTAGTTGGCGCAGCAGCTATGGTTTATCCCTTTATGGGGGCGAAAATTTCTTTTATAGATGCTGTATTTGAAAGTGTTTCAGGCATCACTACCACAGGCTTATCGACTTTGGCTGATGTAGAGGATAAGCCAAGAAGCTTTCTGTTTGCTCGTGCCTGGATACAGTGGTATGGTGGATTAGGGTTCGTGGTGTTAGCCATTGCTTTGTTGATTGGTCAGCAACCGGGTAATCGACGCCTACTGTGCAAGGAGTTTGACCGCGATGGTGGCGTCATGGGGATTCGCCGACATGCGAGGCAGGTAACTCAGGTTTATTTGTTACTGACAATTTTATCTACACTTGTATTGTTTTTTTCGGGGGTTGATGGCTTTATAGCACTGATACATTCACTGAGCGCTGTCTCAACCGGCGGTTTTTCCAGTTTTAACAATAGCCTGGCTGAATTTAATGGCTGGTCAATCCAGATGCTTCTGTCTTGCATAGGGTTATTGGGTGCGATATCTTTACCTTTATATTATCATATATATCAGCGCAATTTCAGGCAGTCCACATCAGCCCAGGAAACGCTTGCCATGATCTTGTTAATCGCTAGTGTCTCAATTATTTTGACTGTAGTTATAGCAAAAAATGGCAACATAGACTGGCTTACATC
The DNA here is from genome assembly GCA_021647585.1 of Methylococcaceae bacterium. Classification (GTDB taxonomy): domain Bacteria; phylum Pseudomonadota; class Gammaproteobacteria; order Methylococcales; family Methylomonadaceae; genus QPIN01. The sequence continues at coordinate 24,092 of JAKIUK010000043.1, read as the reverse complement.
AGCTAAACAAGCTTTGTTATTAGCACTTTCTGCACAAACGACGACGGGGTTCAGCAGTTTAAATATTGCAAATCTGGATCCATTGGTCAAAGGTATCGTTACTTTGTCTATGGCGATAGGTGGTGATATAGGTTCGACAGCTGGCGGCTTCAAAGTGTTACGCTTGTTGATTCTTATAAAGCTCATGCACTTCACTATTCAACGGACAGCAATGCCCAGCCATGTGGTTTTTGAGCCAAAACTGGCTGGTAAGACAATTTATTCAGAAGAGATAATAAATGTTTTTACCTTGCTCGGATGGTTTATCGCACTGATATTTTTTTCCTGGTTACCTTTTGTCGCAATGAACTATCATCCTTTGGATGCACTTTTTGAAGTGGTTTCAGCGACTGCAACAGTAGGCCTATCATCTGGTATTACTCAGACGGAATTATCGCCTGTACTAAAAATAGTGCTTTGTTTTGATATGTTGGCTGGACGTGTTGAAATTATTGCATTGCTGGTTTGCTTATATCCAAAAACATGGTTTGGTAAGAGAGTTGATGAATTATGAGAGTCGTATTCCTAGGAGCAAGTTCTTTGGCAATCATGACAGCAAATGAGCTGTTAAAAAAAGCGCATGAAGTGATTATTGTTGAAAAAGACAAAGCGTTAATTGATGCCTTATCAAATGAACTTGATTGTGGATTTGTCTATGGCGATGGAAGTAAACCCGCCATTCTTGGAGAAACTGATCCTAAAGATGTTGATTATCTGTTTTGTCTGACAGGAAATGATCAGGCCAACATTATTAGCAGTCTAGTCGGTCGTTCTCTTGGTTTTAAACGTATTATTACTAAAATAGAAGATCCAGAATTTGAGCATATTTGTTTGGAACTCGGCTTAACAGATACCATTATTCCTGATCAAACGACCGGACATTACCTTGCGGATATGGTCGAAGGACAAGACTTGCTGGCATTAAGTGCTTTGATCAAGGATGAGGCACGGGTTTTTTCTTTTGTTGTTCAGACTGAAACAGAAGCCGTAATCAATTCATTACAGTTACCTGATGAGTGCCAGATTATCTGTATTTACCGAGAGGGTAAATTCAAAATCCCCAATGCAGATTTTAACTTTAAGGTGGATGATGAAATTGTCATACTCACGCATAGTCGTAATTTGGACTATTTAAACAAACATGTATTGAATATCAACGTGCCGGCCGATAATAAAGTTCAAGATGAAGTTGAATGAACAAGTGGAATCTACTGAACTTTCAATGGTAAAAATCATTACAGTTGATTTTTAATTCATATATCAGTTTATTTTTCGATAGCACTCAACACACTTTTAGATCAAGCATTTAAAAAAAATTACCTGCCCTTAATATCATGACAAACATGCAATATAATGTTAAAAATCATCACCATAGTGCCGTAGAAAAGAAGTTTAAACAGCCAATAAAAATTGCCAGACAATTACAGCAGCAATATGAAACCGATGTTGGTAGTTTTTTTGCTGAAATTGCCAGATTTCCTCTAGAAAACCTGTGCAAAATACTCATTGAATTACCCAGTGATATTTTTGGAGAAGCCTTTTCACGCATTCCCCATAAAAAAATGGCAGCTGCTTTATCCTATCTTGCCAGTGATGATTTGACCGATTTTTTACAACGTGTAAAACAATATGATCAAGACTATGCTAAAAGCACCTATTGTTTACTAGCACCCGATGAACAAGCAGAGATTTCACATCTTTCTCAATTTTCTGCTGATCAGGCGGGTGCGTATATGCAAATGGAATTGTTATCGGCAGAATTGACGGATACATTGTCACAAGTCAAACAAAAAATTCGCATCTTCAGAAAGGAGGAACCGAATAGTCCCATCTTTAAATTATTTGTTGTAGATGCTGAACAGCACTTAGTAGGAATACTCCATTTTACCGATTTGATATTGTTCGATGAGAATGACACGATGCAAACAATTATTGCACAGGCTACGATTCATCATCATAAACCGTTGAGTGTTCATGCCACGACACCGGTAGAAAAAGTGATACAAATATTTGAAGAATACGAGCTAAGTATTATTGCCGTTGTCAATGACAAGGAACAATTACAAGGCCGCATTGTATTCGAAGATGTCTATGATTTAATCCGTATGCAAGAACATAACCAGGCACTGAAAATGGCTGGCACCGACTATGAAGCGGAAGAAGAGAGCCTTGACTCAGCACGAAAAGCGCGTTTACACTGGTTATTTATCAACCTGGTTGCATTATGCTGTGCAGCCTTTATTGTGAGCTTGTATAAAGATACGATTGAACAGTTAGTAGCGCTTGCTGTGCTGATGCCTATTGTTGCCGCATTAGGTGGTAATGTTGGCAATCAGGCTGTGACAGTAACGGTCAGAAAACTTGCCTTACACCAGATTGACTGGAATAATGCGTTCCCTGTGATTAAACGGGAAATTGTTATAGGGGGTATTAATGGCATGATAATGGGTGGAGTGGTTTCGATCATTACCTTTATATGGTTTCAGCAAATATTGCTTGGCTTAGTGATAGCCATAGCGATTATCATTAATCTGGCGGTTGCCGGTTTAACTGGCTCGATGATTCCCCTGTTAATTAAAAAATTTGGTGGTGATCCCGCTATTGCATCACCCTTATTACTTACAACTGCGACTGATGCAATAGGCTTTTTTGTGTTTTTGGGCTTGGCTGAAATTATATTAATCTGAAGACCAATTCACCTTAAAAAAAGTATTTGCTTTCTATGAGATTAAAAAACTATCTTAGCTGTAACTCTCGTGTGTTTTGTGCTACCACCTGGTATTTTAATCAGTTAGACACTGGAGATAAAAATATTCTATGCCTGTACGGTAGTATATACGCCAGGTTGAACTGAGTTTTCATGACCTGGAACATATCATCGCTATGTATGTTAAAGAAAGTTAAAGTAGTAACTATTAGTGAATAATTCGTAACTGTATATTCATGCTGTATATCAATAGCATTTTTTTTACAGCACAATTATGCTTGAAGTGACCTTGTTAGAACCTTTCTGAATTATTACAAACTATAAGGGATTTTGAAAAGTGTTATAATTTTACCTGATTATCTACAAGCTTCAGCCAAGTTGGCTTATTTCATGCTAAGGAATAACAAGTGAATAGTGCAGTATAGTACAAACGTGCATACGCCGACTTACTCTGCAAATGTGTCTCTATAACACTTGGCTTGGCATTAATGTCAAGCATATTTGAAGAACAAGCTGATGATTATCTGAGTAAATTCTTAGCATATTTTGAGCTTTTATTTTATTTACAAATCACAAAATATATACATGAATAAAGATCAAGTTTTTAAAGAGGAAATCCAAAAAGTCGAGGATTTTAAATTCGACACTACAGTTGCCAGCGTATTTGATGACATGGTAAACCGCTCAGTACCTTTTTATGGTGAAATGCAGCGCATGATGGCAGAACTATCCGCTGATCACGCACAAACGGGGACTGATGTTTATGATTTGGGTTGTGCCACAGGAACAACATTAATAGGAATGAATACAAGTGTGGCCGATGATATTCGTTTTATTGGCATTGATGATTCAAAAAAAATGCTCGATAAATGTCGATCCAAATTAGAAGATGTTGAATTTCGGCGTCCCTTTGAATTGCGCTTTGGAGACTTAAATCAAAATATTGAAATTTCCAATGCTTCTGTTGTGATTTTGTGTTTAACATTGCAATTTGTCCGTCCGATTAATAGAGCCAAGTTGTTAAAAGATATTTTTGACGGTTTAAATAGTGGGGGGGTATTAATTCTGACTGAAAAAATACTGGCTGAAGATAGCGTTTTTAATCGTGATTTTATTAAACATTATTATAATCATAAACGACGCAATCAATATAGTGAGATGGAAATATCACAAAAACGCGAAGCACTGGAAAATATTCTTATCCCTTATAAGCTCAGTGAAAATATAACATTATTACGAGATGCTGGATTTTCACATTGCGAAGTATTTTTTAAGTGGTACAATTTTGCCGGATTAATTGCGATCAAGGAATAATGATGATTCAAATAGGAAATTTCTTTTTTAAATACCGAAACTGGGTATTTATCCCCTTATATTTAGCTCTTTTCATTCCTTCTACCGAAATAGTGAGTTCTGAACAGCATTATTTAACTCTGTGGTTAGGTTTGTTTATTACTATTCTTGGACAAGTGATTCGATGGGCAACCGTTGGATTTGATTACATTGATCGCGGTGGTAAAGACAAAAAGGTTTATGCCTCTCGTTTAGTAACAGGCGGTATTTTTAATCACTGCCGGAATCCATTATATATAGGAAATATTCTTAAATTAGCGGGTCTTGGTATACTAGCAAATTCGTTGCTCTATATAATAATTTTTGTCCCTGCTTTTATGTTTATATATCAGGCAATTGTTTTAGCGGAAGAAAATTATTTAAGGACTAAGTTTGGTCAGGATTTTGATGTTTATTGCCAGCAGGTTAATCGCTGGATACCCAGCTTTTCTGGCTTGATCACAACATTTAACAATATGAGTTTTAGATGGCAACGGCCGATAGTCAAGGAAAACTCCTCTGTGTTTATTTGGTCGTTGGGTATTTTGTTAATTTTATTATTCAAATATCCCGAACTCACTAATCAGGATACACAGCTTCGCAGCCAGTTGTTAGTGGTTTTTATACCGTTATTAACGGCTCTTTATTTTGGCATCCGTTATCTTAAAAAATCTAATAAATTACAAGGTTTGTAGACAAGGTATACGCAACTATGTTGTTAAGCAAGCGCAATAAATACCTTTAATGATTCATAAAATAACTGTCGTCCTTAGCCCACTTGCAGTATTGTGTGTTGCAATGATACTTGCGTGTTTATTAACGTATGGTGTTTTAATCGGGTTAGGCGATGTATGGTCTATGAAACGATTAATTAGTAAAGGTACTCAGCTTTTTTTGGTTTTAAGTATTTTTCCACTAACAAAATACCTCAAACTAAGTTGGTCAGACATAGGATTTACAGCTAAGCCTGTTTTTTATCGTGAAGCACTAAAAGGCTTTGTTGTTGGGTTGGTCGTATTATTACCCATTATTAGCCTGTTGTTTTTTTTGGGCATTCGCGTGTTTGATGTTGAAAAACCATGGATAGTATTTTCAATAATTAAAATGTTGCTATTGTCAGCACTATTACCTGCATTATTAATTTCTTTAATAGAAGAACCCATATTTCGTGGACTTTTACTTAGCTCACAATATAAATACTTTTCTAAGTTTAGTGCTATTATTATTTCAGCTATTTGCTATGCAGGATTGCATTTTCTAAAAGCAGATATTGATATCGCTTATGAGGATATTACCCTGTTCAGTGGCTTCCAATTAATTGCTAACGCTTTAGACAATGCCGTTAGCCTTAAAAACCTTTCAGCCTTTTTTGCTTTATTTATGGTGGGTATTTTCTTAGGGGGAGCACGGTTGTATAAAGGATTAGGCTTAGGTTTTTGTATTGGCTGCCACACTGCCTGGGTGTTTTTAATCAAAATAACAAAAAACATCTCTTCATTAGACGGTAATGCGGATTATTTTTATTTAGTCAGTTCTTATGATGGCGTAATAGGCATGCTGGTTAGTTTTTGGCTATTGATTGTTATTAGTGCATTTGTAGTAATAAGACGCTGAAACACTCGGAAAAATAACAAATCTCTGTAATATGTCAAAACAGAAGTTACATGAGCAAAGTAGTGGTAATAGCAATTTCAGCATTCCGTTTTCACAAATAATGTCATCGATGCCAACGGTGAATTATAAAATCAACGGCTTCTTTTATATTTAAGTCCCTTGTGCCTCCCCCTGTTCGTAGATAAAATTTTAGTAGTTTCCCTTGCTTTAAAAATACTGGGTGAGGGGAGGCATTAATAATTAAGCGACAGACATGTTTATTCTCAACTACATGAAAGAGAACTTTCACGAACTGACATAAGTCAGCACCTAATTTCGTTGAAATAGCCGTGATAATTGCTTGCTCAAAACCATCTTGATCTTGCCTTTTTAGTGTTAGATAGTCTCTTTCTAAGCCGATAATGTCACCATTATCTGAAACACCAATTAATAGCGTACCGCCTGTCGAACTGTTTAAAAATCCAGCAATAGTCTTTAAAATGACGGCTTCTAATTCACGATTTGTACAGTTTTGTTCAAAATCCCAACGAAAGGATGATTTGAATTCAAGTAAAGGGTTTTCTCCTTGTTGTATGAGTGTTTTTATATGGACTGATAATTCAGTACTTAATTGATGAATATTTTGTATACGCCAATGCAGTCTTTCATAAACCAACGCAATGATAAGGCCGAATACAGCACCAATTTGGGCGAGCAATAGAGTTTTATCAGGGGTTCCACCAGAAAATGATGATTTTAATTGTGTTAAAGTGTAACGAAATGCCGTAATTATTTGGTTATGTATATCACTTTCAATTTCATAAATAAAAATAAAATCATAAATTGGATAGAGAATAAAAACGCCTGTTAGTGCACCGATTAAAGCTGCAGACAAATATAGTTTAAGGCGTTGTTGCCAAAGAGAAATATTTAATAAAAAAAACCGTTTCATTTATTCTTTATAAAATATGTCCGGGTCTGGGTTAAATATTTGTTCTTCATTAAGTTTATTCTTAAGCAATATATATAGTTTGCTGGAAATGATTTCATTTTCATGTAGTTCTTTTAAGGTATCTGACTTAGTGATATTTAATAATGCTATTGCAGATTGTGCATTTAAATCATCCAGAAGATCTTTATTTGATAACAACTCATGCTTCATTTGTTGAATGTTTTTGCTTTTTAACTGTTGATAAATGTGGGTTGCATTTTGTATTGCTTTGGGGCTATCGAAAATTTCAATTAAAGGGGAATTTTTTATTAGCACTAGTTCTTCAAGGACTTTGGTAATGAGCTTGTGTTGCGTTCTGTAATACAGATAGTGTTCTTGAGTTTCACTCATACTATCTGGTAAGAATAATAGACGATGAAGAAGGTGATTAAACTTAATAATCCAACCCTCAAAATAGATGTTAAGAGAGCCAACTTGTGGTTTATCCTGCTCAACACGTTCTATTTGTGTTTCTAAAATAGATAAATTTCTTTTGTATATACTTTCATTAATTTCATCCCGTCTAAACAATTCTTTTAATTCACTTTTTTGGACTGCCAGGGTATAGATCAAAAGCATATTTTCAGCAACATGACCTGAGTCTTTGTTATTGTCCTGGCATTGCTGGCAAACCTGTTGGTACAGAGCATGGAATTCAGTGGTTAAGGCTTGGTACTGAGCATTACTAATATCTTTATGTTCTGAAAGTTGTAGTGTTTTTGCTTTTAAGGTTTGATATATGAGAGCCTGACTTTTGAAGTAACTAATTTTTTCATGGGGTAGTAATTCATCAATTTTGAGCCAACGAATCACTTTGCCTATGGTTGTTGCCTTGATTATGAGCGTGAAATAAATACTACCAATAGTAATGGCTGTGATGAATTCCTTGATAGTAAAGTCGTAATTCCAGTTAGGAAGGCTAAGATCATTGGGAATAAACATGACCATAACGATGGCAATAGCGCCTCGTAAGCTACCCCAAGAAAGCAGATGTTGCCAGTTCATAGGAATGTCGTCTTCAGATTTATTTAAATTAGCCATTCCAATCGATAAATAAATGGATAAGGCTCTGGCGACAGCAACCAGTAGAATCATCAGCATAATAGGGAATATAGCGACATGTATTGATATAGAAAGGCTGGCGAACAATAACCCCATCAATATAAATACCAACGAGTTGGCAAGAAAGGCGAAATAACTCCAGAATTTTTCCATATATTCTTCGACGCCAGATGACATCTTATATCGGCCAAAGTTACCCAGAACCAGAGATGATACCAGAGTAGCAATAATTGAAGAAAAATGGATGTGATGATCATAAATAACTAATTTTTCAGAAATAAGCTCGGTAAATAAAAAGGTGAAATGAGCTACCAGTAGCGTTAAAGTGATCTCCAAATGTTCATTCCCTTTTACCCACTCAATCAGTTTAGAAAATAACAGGCCCATAAATAAGCCAAAAAATCCGCCACCTAAAATCATGGTGGTAAATGAGAAAACACCTTGTAATACAGTCTCAGTACCATGAAACCCATGTTGTATAATGCTCAGAAATACTAAAAAAACAGCAAAAGCGGTACCATCGTTGAAGAGGCTTTCTCCTTCAAAGATTAAGGTCAGGCGGCGAGGAGCGCCGTAGTCCTTAAATAAGGATAAAACTGCAACAGGGTCTGTTGCAGAAATAATAGCACCAAATAACAAAGTGACTAATAGGGGAACATCGTAGCCTAATAAATGAAAACACCAATGACCGACAAAACCAATAAAAAAGGTTGAAATGAGTAAGCCAACAATAGCTAGCATACTGATAGAAAATTTATTTTCCTTAATATTGCGGATGTTGATGTTATAGGCGGATTCAAAAATAAGGATGGGTAGAAAGACAAAAAATAACGATTCAGGTGTCAATTGAAAACTGGTAACAAAGGAAAATATTTCAATTTTAGATAACGGTACTAACAAAGAACCACCAATCACTAATAGTACGGTATAAGGTATCTTCGTTTTTAAGGAAATTAGGTTAATTCCTAAGGAAAAAAACATTAGAGTAAAAATTGATAAATAAACGTCGAGTGTCATGTATTTGCCATGAGGTAAAAGTGTTTTGATACAAGAAGTGAAAAATGAAATATAGATGACTCAAAGTCTCTGCAAATATAGATTGAATCAGCAGAAATAATCACATTGATGTGCTCTCATTATGGAACAATGCATCTAAAACCACAATACATGTGGTAATCACATTTGCCAATAAAGCACCGCCAGATAATGAAATAATTCTATCAAAAGAAGGCTCTGTTAGTTCAAAATCTGCAGATATAATCCATACAACAATTGCCAACCACAATTGCAGTGATGTAACTAAGCTAGTAGCAAATAAAATTTCTCTACCTTTAAAAGAAAACTTTTCTTTGGGTTTAGTATTACGTTGAAAAATAAAATAAACACATAGAGTATTGACGAATGCAGCTGTAAGCAGTAATAGAAAGTTATTATTTGCTAATTTATTATACTCGCCCCAAAAAAAACCAAAGTCAAGCGTTAGCGCTAATATAATAAGAAAGCTATATCCAACTTTTGATAAATCCATAAAAAAATCTCTAAACCTTATATGTTTTAAGCATTAATTGTGACTAATTAATGTAGTGATTTAATTAATCTTTGAAAGGTTTTATTTTTTAATTCATACGCTAATTTACTTTAAGGGGCTAAACGATACTAATCATACGTGGATGATATAAACCTGTATAGTTAGATTATATCATCCATATTTTGAGTGTTTTACAGTTATGTGCACTATTTTTTCATTGTATAGCAAGCACGAGCCGTTTTTTGATTTTGTATAAATATTATTTACAATATAAAATGGGCGTAAATATTTCTAAAAATGCAAAAAGTTCTTATCAAATTTTGTTAGATCGGGATTCATAGTGTCCCACGGTTGAGCCTCAGATACCCAGAAATCCATATTCGGAAGGTAAATGCTTGGATCATCTAAGGTGGCGGCATTAACGGGACGAAATTTTTTAGTCACTGAATTCCTTCCGAAAAGTGTAGTTCCGCAATTAGCACAAAATCCTCTATGAATAGTGTTCCCAGTTTCTGAAATACTCGCGTATTCTTTGTATGTGCCTGTTATTATAAGACTGTTATAGGGAACAAACAAGGCGGGCATATAGGCGGCTCCTGCCGCTCTTTGGCAGGTTCGGCAATGGCAATTTCCTGCACCTACGGGTGTTGCATGAATTTCATATTTTACTGCGCCACATAAGCAAGCACCTGTTATTGGAAGTTTCATATTTTCTCACCTTAAAATAAATACAACTATTACCATTTATTATGTCTAAGATAATGGTATAAGTAATCCTGGTTCAACCTAGAAAGATCAGTTGGGCGCGGAATTATAGTGAAAGATATTGGTTTCACAGTGATTTAACAGGTTTTTGCTCCTGCAAAACCTGCATTTCCTACTTCCATGTAGGTCAAAAAATCTGAGCTTCACCTATTAGGTTAAGCGGGCATTTTTTTGAAGTACAAGGATGTACTGAATGCAGATAATGCAGGAGCAATTATCTGTGAAGTGCTGTGGAACCAAGAGCTTGTGCTAGAATTCGTGATCCAACTGATTTTTCTAGGTTCAATTGAAAGCTATTACATTTTAGGCTAACAGTATGGATATTAAAAATGTTTATGATGATCTAAAGGATATTGATGTTAAGACTTATGACTGGTCTATCAATATTATCCGCTCATTAACAAAAATGCTGAAAGTTAATATGAAGCTTCATGCTGATCAGCAGGTATTACAAGGTGATATTTTTTTATGTAACCACTTTTCCCGTTTTGAAACATTCATTCCCCAATTTCTAATTTATGAAGAAACGGGAGCTTATTGCTGTGCCATAGCTTCAGCGGAGTTTTTTACAAATGATACGGTATTTGCAACGTATCTTAATAATATTGGCGTCATTCCCCATGATCATCATCAGCTGTTTGCCAACCTGGCAAGGCAGGTTTTTCTAGGTAGGAAAGTGATTATATTTCCTGAAGGTGGAATGGTTAAAGATCATCGTGTGATAGATAAACAAGGAAAGTATAGTATTTATTCACGTATCGCCGGAGAAAGACGTAAACAACATACCGGAGCAGCAGTCCTGGCTCAGGGTATAGAAGCTTTTAAGGCAACCATTCGCAATGCCTATAGCAATAAAGATATTGATCGGTTGATGCAGTGGAAGCAGGAGATGAAACTGGATTCTTTAGACCAGTTACTGGCAACAGCATTAAAACCGACTTTGATTGTACCTTCGAATATTACCTTTTATCCTATACGTTCATCAGATAATTTATTGCTTAAAGGTGTTGAGTTGTTTGCAGATGGGTTGACATTAAGGCATACAGAAGAGCTGCTGGTTGAAGGCAATATAATACTTAAAGATACAGATATGGATTTACGTATGGGGGAGCCTGTTGATCCGCATGATGTGTGGCATTGGTGGAACAAGTATTTGTTAACGATGGTTTCGTCTGAATTTAAATCACTGGATGAAGTTTTTTCATTATATGTATCGCCCAAAAACTGGAAGCAAAAACTATTAGGCTATTATTTTAGAAAAAATGCCAAAGCTACACGTAATCAATACATGGAGGAGATTTATACTAACGTGACGATTAATTTAAGTCACTTAGCTTCGACTCTGATTATGTATTGTATGCAGCGTGGACAGCATCAGGTTAATAAACACTGTTTTTATAAAACGCTGTATGTCGCGATTAAAGAGTTACAAAATAATAAAAAGATTAATTTACATCGGAGTTTACTGAACCCAGACGAATATAACGACTTACTTGAAGGTGAAAGTAAACGCTTTGAGCATTTTATTTGTGTCGCGGAAGCATCGGGTCTGATAGTTTCTTATCACGATAATTATCAATTTTCTCCTAAACTCTGTGAAGAATATAATTTCGACACCATTAGAATGGAAAATCTCATCGCTGTTTATAACAACGAAGCCGAGCCTATTAAGGTGGTTAGAGATGCTCTTATAAAGGCAGTTAAAAAATGTGAAAAAGTAACTAAAGAACAATTAGCTGAATGGGCTTTTAATGATGAAATTATCTCATTGGCTTGGGATATAAAACGGTTTTCAAAATCACGCTATGAGGATATTAATCAGCGTGAAACATTTAAAGAAAACCCAGAACCTTTTCTGTTAAAACCTAAAAAAAACAATGGTATTGGCATAATATTGATCCATGGCTTATTAGCATCACCTGCTGAGTTAAGAGGCTATGCAGTGGAATTGTTAACACAAGGGTATACCGTTTTGGCGGTAAGACTAAAAGGGCATGGAACTTCACCGTATGATTTAAGAACGCGAACTTATGAAGATTGGTATAGGTCTGTGCTAAGAGGTGTGAAAATTCTAAGGGTATATTGTGAATCTATAGTTGTTATAGGTTTTTCAACTGGCGGTGGCCTGGCACTTAAACTGGCAGCTGAAAATGGCGATAAAGTCATTGCTGTGGTGGCGGTAGCCGTACCTCTTAAATTTGTAGATAAATCTTTTGCATTTATTCCGTTATTACATGGTACAAATCGGTTGGTCAAATGGGTTTCATCAATAGAAGGGGTGAAACCTTTTGTGGAAAACAACCCTGAGCATAAGACGATTAATTATAGTAATGTCCCGGTTAAAAGTTTGTATGAATTAAGACGCTTAATGGAAAATATTGAAGAAAAGGTAGTTGATATAAAAATACCAACACTTTTGGTTCATGCAGATAATGATCCCGTTGTTGATATTGAAAGTGCCCATATTATTTTAAAAAAATTAGGGGCTGAATATAAAAAGGTGGTCACTATTCATTCCGATCGTCATGGTTTCTTAATGGAAAATATAGGAGGTGCCTGGGAGCATATCAATAGTTTTTTGGAAAATAAGGTTTTGCCTCAGGTTTTAGATGGTAAGGAAATTAGTAATTAATTCTACTTTGTCACATTTGAATGGATACTATATAAAAGTATCTTTGTAGGGTGCGTTTTACGCACCATTTTGGAAAAGGAAGGATGAAAAATATTTTTGGTGCGTACAACGCACCCTACATTAATAATCTGACGAAGTAGAATTAAGCCCCATCCAAACAATAAAGCTAGATAGTTATTTGCTATATTTTTCATAAACGCTATATCCAACTAATTTTCCAGGATAAACTTATTCAGTACGTAATGCATCTAGCGGTTCTAACTGAGCTGCTTTGATGGCAGGAACTACACCTGCAATAACACCAATGAGTATTGAAACTACAAATGCGGCTACAATATAAAACCAGGCAATCTGTACAGGTAATGCCGGTACTGCGTAGTTTATTAATTGTGCAATAGCGATACCGGTCAGAATGCCGCCTATGCCACCAACCAGACTTAAAGCGAGAGCTTCTGCCAAGAATATTTTAAAAATAGTGTTCTGCTCTGCACCCAGCGCTCGTAATAAACCGATTTCAGATACACGCTCGGAAACGGCAATAGTCATGATGGTTAAAATACCTACTGAACCAACGAATAGAGAAATACTGCCTAAGGCTGCAACCGAAAGTGTTAAAATATTCAATATGGAGTCCATGGTTCCAATCATTTGATGCTGAGTGATAATGCTGAAATCTTCCTGGCCGTGACGAGATATCAATAGTCGGGTCACCGATTTTTCGATTCTGTCTACAGAAACGCCACTGTTATAGAGTAAGTCAATTTCCATCAGGCTTTCTCTATCAAACATTTCCAGTGCTTTCCCTGCGGGAATATAGATAGAATCATCCATATCAAATCCCAGCATCTGACCTTTTTGTTCCATTACACCGATCACCCTAAACCGATCAGCACCAATGCGGACGCGCTGCCCTAATGGATTTTTTGAAGCAAATAATTCATCACGTAGTTTGCTACCCAGTACGGCAAAAGCGCGGGGATTGTTAATTTCACCAGCAGGTAAAAAACGTCCTAATTGTACCCTGATTTTCCATACTTCTGGTACAGATGCACCCACTCCAAACACACTGGCTCGTCGTTGTTTTGCTCCTGCTTCAATTCTGGCATTACCTTGCACCAGTGGCACAACGGCAATAATATGCTCGAGTTTTTCCAGGCTGGCAGCATCAGCCTGTGTTAAGGGCCTTACTGTGCTGATTGTGGCCCCTGAAATTCCCAGGGTAGTTGTCTTACCAGGAAAAACTGCCAGTAAATTAGTGCCAAACTGGGTGAACTCGGCTAATACAAATTGATGTACTCCGCGACCAATTGAAGTCAGAATAACTACTGAGGCAATACCTATAATCAGCCCAAGTGCAGTTAAAAATGAACGCATCTTATGACTACTGATAGTTCGGAAAGAGAGGGTGATTAAATCTAGAGTATGCATAAGATCGTATGTTTAAATATTATCTTTTCGCCAATGCCGAAATAGGCTCTAATTTAGCCGCTTTGCGAGCCGGTAACACCCCAAATACCAAGCCAGTCAGCACAGATACCAACAGTGCGGCCATTAATGCCCAGGTCGGTAAAATTACTGGAAAGTTCGGATATAGCATTTGAAAAAGAAATAGAGCCAACTTTCCCAGTAACAAGCCTAACAAGGCACCAGCGATTGATAATATTGCTGCTTCTGTTAAAAACAGCCATTGTAATTGAGATTGCGATGCCCCAAGCGCTTTTAACAGACCAATCTCTGGCGTTCTTTGGCTAACGCTGACCAACATGACATTCATTACCAACACGCCTGCCACGACCAGGCTGATAGCAGCGATACTGGCAACCGTTAATGTCAGGGCGGATAATATTTCGTCAAAAGTATTGACCACACTATCCTGGGTAATTACAGTAATATCTTCTTCACCATCATGCCTGCGTTTGATGATCTGTCCTATATCTATAACAGCCTGATACATGGCTTTTTTTGATTTTGCTTCGGCCAGAATACGGAATAATGAATGATTGTTAAACAGTATTTGTGCCGATGCAACCGGAATGATGACCATTTCATCAAAGTCGACTCCGACTGACTGGCCTTCAGACGATAAAACACCAATCACTCGAAATCGCCGGTCATTGATACGTAACCATTGGCCTAATGCTGACTGCTTAGCAAATAATTCGTTTTTAATGGTCTGACCAATAACACAGACAGGCAGTGCCTGATCTATATCTGTTTGCGGCAAGAAGCGTCCCTGAGCCATATTTAAATGGCGTACTCTTCTTAATGCTGCGGTAGAACCCATGATAGTAGCTTCCCGCTCTAGTCCTAGAGCAGATACTGGTGCTGAGCCTACTGAAACAGGAGCTATGGCCGCGATATATCGACTACGAGCAATGGCTTCGGCATCTTCCAGCGTCAGGTCTCTAGGCGTTTCTCCGAAAATAGGAGGTTGTCCTCCGGTAGTTTCGCTGCGTCCCGGTAGCATGATTAATAAATGCGTACCCAGTGCTTCAAATTCATGCACGATATAACTACGGGCGCTTTCTCCTAAAGCTGTGAGTATAGTCACCGAACTGATGCCAATGCTCATTGCCAATACAATTAATGCTGCTCTCAGTTTCTGTGCGAAAATGGCTGTGAGAGCCTGATTCAACGTGTCTTTCATCAGCACGACTAGCAGATCCGTCCATCGACAATGCGAATTTTCCGTGCAGCCCGGTCTCCCAGTGCCTGGTCGTGAGTAATCAGTATCAAGGTCACAGCCTGTCGATTCAGATTCTCCAGTAGCTCAATAATTTCAATACCAGAGCGACTATCAAGGTTTCCGGTTGGTTCGTCAGCCAGCAAAATGGAAGGTCGCATTATAGTTGCTCTGGCAATTGCAACCCTTTGCCTTTGACCTCCGGATAACTGGTCCGGTCGATGATCGGCGCGGTCACTTAAATCTACCGAGGCAATGGCTGCGCTGACCCGATGTTTACGTTCTACAGCTGGAATACCTGCTAGAATCATTGGCATTTCAATATTTTCAGCAGTGGACAAACGGGGAATTAAATGAAAAAACTGAAAAATAAAACCGATGTTCTCACGTCTGACTTTAGCCAATTGATCATCATTGAATCCGGTGACATCTTGCTGGTTCAGCCGATATGAACCGGAAGAAGGCTGATCAAGCAGGGAAATAATGTTTAGCAGGGTCGATTTACCAGAACCGGAAGGCCCCATGACTGAAATATATTCCCCATTATTGATGGTTAGATTAATGTTATCTAAAGCATGTACAGTTTGCTCGCCAACCTGAAACAAACGGCTGATATCTTTCAGCTCTATCATGGTGCCTCTGTCGCATAAATACCTGCCTTTACCCCATCTTGTCCAATAGATAAGACAATTTTTTCATCTGTTTTCAGGCCAGATAGAATCTCGATATAGCTCCAGTTACTCAGACCGGGCTCAAATGTTTTCTCGATCAATAAACCGTCATCCTGCATTACCAGTACCTGATTGTTTTCTAGTACAGCCTCTGTAGGCACTCTTAATGCCTGCTCTTTTACGGCAAGTAATACTTCAATGTCAGCGCTGTATCCAGGTAATAATTCAGTCAGGTCTTTGGGGTCAGTTAACTTGACTTCAATTTCTACCGTGCGCGCCTGTTTTTCTTTTTCCAGTACATAAGGTGCTATGCGGGTGACAGTGCCAGAGCACCGTTTTTCATTGAAAGCGTCCAGCGAGACACAAGCCTGCATTCCCGTTCTTATTTTTGGTGCATCAACTTCATCAATGGGTGCGGAGACATATAAACAACTGACATCTAGTAAATCAATCGGTGGTAGGGTAGGAATACCGGGCGGAGAAGGAGTAACAAATTCTCCCAGCTCAGCATTGATTTCGGCAATGATACCATCAAAAGGCGCATAAACCAGCGTCCGTTGCAGTGCTGTTTGAGCTATTTTAAGATTGGCACGGCTGACAACTACCCCCTGTCTGGCAGCTATACAAAAAGCCTGTTGCGCATCTGCATCTGTTGCAGCTTTATCTACCTGTTCTTCTGAGACAATCTGTTTGTATTTTCGTAATTTTTCCAGACGCACGGCTTCACGTTTTGCACCTGCAGCTAGTATACAGGCTTGCTTCGCTGTTGCCGTATTGGCTTTAATCTGTGCCTGCTGTAAAACAACCTGCGCCATTAAGTCTTCATTCCATATTTCCATCAACAATTGCTGCTGTTTTACTTTATCACCTTCTTTGGCATGTAATTTCGCTACTTGTCCGCCTGTTGCGGGAGCCAGGTAGGAACGTCTACAAGCCTTGACAGTACCAACCCGAGTATTAGCAACTGTTGCTTTTACTTCGCCTTGTTTTACAATATAAGTCTTAACTGAAATCATTTCAGTTTTTTGCAGATAGAAATAAACAGCAACTAAAACAATCAGCACTATCATTATTTGCAAACTACGTTTATTCACCATTACGCATCCCGCCAGGTACAATCCCTCAAAAATTTGAAGGTTTAGCTTATTCTGGCATTTTTTATAAAAAACTGCCAACTAAGATGAATATGAAATATTGACTTTTCAATAGTTAAAGTTAGGAGTAGAGTAAATTAAGTATAAGCAGTAAATAATAGATTGTAGTTGCCTGTTTTGAACTAGTATTACTAACAGATGACTAATTTGTTAGGTAATCGTTTTATTACAACCTTTTACTAGGGAGTAGGGAAAATGAAAAATGTTGTGATTAGTGAATATTGCAGATCACCCTTTACACCAGCCCATAAAGGTCAATTAGCAAAAGTCAGACCTGATGATTTAGTGGCGCAGGTGATAAAAGGATTGATGGGAAAAATATCCGTAAATCAACAGGATATTGAAGACCTTATCTTAGGCTGTGCATTCCCTGAAGGGGAACAGGGCATGAATATGGCGCGGTTGGTCGTGCATTTGGCTGGTTTGCCAGTTTCTGTTGCAGGCATGACAGTTAATCGTTTTTGTGGCTCATCCATGCAAGCAATTCATATTGCTGCGGGTGCCATCCAAATGAATGCCGGTGATGTCTTTATTTGTGCTGGTATCGAGTCTATGTCTCGTATACCTATGGGTGGATACAATTATATGCCTAACCCTGCACTCTATAAATCATATCCTGAAGCTTATTTGAACATGGGTGAAACAGCTGAAAATCTTGCTGAACAATATCGACTGAGTCGTAAGAGTCAGGAAGAGTTTGCTTTGGAAAGTCAGCGTAAAGCGAATAAGGCGCAAAATAAAGGTTTTTTGGAAGATGAAATTGTTGCTATAGAAACTGAAAAACAAGGTATGGTTTCGAAAGACGGTTGTGTTCGACCTGAGTCAACTGCTGAGGGATTAGCCGAACTAAAACCTGCATTTAGAACTACAGGTAGTGTTACTGCGGGTACATCTTCCCCCTTAACCGACGGCGCTGCGGCCGTTCTTGTTTGTAGTGAGGATTATGCCGATTCTCATGGGCTTAATAAAATGGCTCGAATTAAATCTATAGCAGTTTCTGCCTGTGCTCCTGAAATTATGGGGATAGGTCCGGTAAATGCCAGCCAAAAAGCTTTAAAAAGAGCCGATTTGGCATTAGATGATATAGATATTGTCGAATTAAATGAGGCGTTTGCTGCTCAGTCTTTAGCTGTACTCAGTGATTTGCCCATTCCACAACTTAAATTGAATCTGGATGGTGGTGCAATTGCTCTTGGACACCCTTTAGGTGCAACAGGGGCAAGGATTGTTGGTAAGGCAGCTAGTCTTCTGCAAAGACAGCATAAGAAATATGCATTAGCAACCCAGTGTATTGGAGGTGGGCAGGGAATTGCGACCATTTTGGAGGCAATCTGATGAGTATAAAAAAGGTCGCTGTTATTGGTGCTGGTGTCATGGGAGCCAGTATTGCTGCTCATATAAGTAATGCAGGTGTGCCAGTTTACTTATTGGATATCGTTCCAAATGACAGTGACCTGAAAAATCGAAATATTATTGCTGAAACTGCAATACAAAAAATATTGAAAGCTAATCCGGCTCCCTTAATGCATAAAAAAAATGCACGTTTGATTACTCCTGGAAATACGGAAGATCACTTGCATTTATTAGCAGATGTCGATTGGGTGATTGAAGCGGTTATTGAAGATTTAGGCATAAAAAAAATGCTTTATAAAAAGCTGGAAAAAGTTTGTTCTGCTACTGCCCTGATTTCCTCAAATACTTCCACTTTGCCTTTAAGTTCATTAGTGAAAGGGTTAGGTACAGGCTTTCAAAGCCGATTCATGATCACCCATTTTTTTAATCCACCGCGTTATATGCGTTTATTGGAACTGGTTAGCAGTTCCATGACTAACAAGGCACTAATAGATTCTGTTAGGGATTTTGCTGAGATAAGCCTAGGGAAAGGTTGTGTTGATTGTAAAGATACTACCGGTTTTATTGCAAATCGAATTGGAATATATTGGGTGCAATGCGGTTTGTTGGAAGCATTTAAACAGGGAATCAGTGTTGAAGAGGCTGATGCACTATTAGCTGCACCTTTTGGGATCCCCAAGACAGGCATTTTTGGTTTATTGGATTTGGTAGGGCTGGATTTAATTCCTCATATTATGGAGAGTATGAAACAGTTACCTGAGCATGACGCTTTTCATAAAATTAATGACATGCCTGAATTATTTACTCAGATGATAAGTGATGGATACACTGGTCGGAAGGGTAAAGGTGGGTTTTACCGATTGAATAAAATGGATGGTAAAAGAGTCAAGGAATCGATAAATCTAGCGACAGGTGACTATGCCAAAAGCGAAAAGCCGCTGTTAGATTGTTTGAAAATTGCTCATAAAGAAGGCTTGCAAGCTTTCTTGTCTATAGATGATAAATACAGCAACTATGCATGGACCGTAATCTCTAAAACGCTGCTTTATGCTGCCAATCTTTTGCCTGAAATAGCCGATGAGATTACTTCTGTGGATGAAGCAATATGCCTAGGCTATAACTGGCAGTATGGACCTTTTGAATTGCTGGATAAAATTGGTGTTGACTGGTTTGTAGATAAAATCAAACAGCAAGGAGACATAGTTCCAGAGATATTAACATCCGGCAGTTTTTATAAAATTGATCAGAGTGTTATTAAATACCGAACTTTATCTAAAGATTATAGGCCAGTGCCACGTTCTGATGGGACTTTGTTACTATCTGATATTAAATTGCGTAAGCCTGCTGTTTTGGAGAATGCATCAGCTAGTTTATGGGATGTCGGAGATGGCGTTGCTTGCTTTGAATTCCATAGCAAAATGAATACCTTTGATATGGATATGTTAACTTTGTTGCGACAAAGTTTAACTAAAGTTGAACAAGGATTTATTGCCCTGGTGATTCACAACCAGGCAGATAATTTCTCTGCCGGAGCAAATCTGGGTCTGTTGATGTTTGCGATAGAACAAGGTGATTGGGATAGTGTAAAAGGACTAATTAAACAGGGACAGCAAACATTTATGGCTGTTAAATATGCGCCATTTCCTGTTGTATCCGCGCCTACTGGTTTGGCTTTGGGAGGCGGTTGTGAAATTCTTCTGCATTGTGATGCGATACAGGCTCATGCTGAACTGTATACAGGTTTGGTGGAAGTCGGTGTTGGTTTAGTCCCGGGTTGGGGTGGTTGCAAGGAATATCTCCGTCGTTGTCTGCAAATGAAATCAATTGGGGGCCCAATTCCTCCTGTTGCCAAAGCATTTGAAACGATTGCTATGGCAAAGGTGTCAAAATCAGCTGTTGAAGCTAAAGAATTGCTTTTCCTTTCAGCATCAGATGGCATTACCATGAATAAAAATCGTTTATTGTTTGATGCAAAAAATAAAGCACTGGCAATGGTTGATGGCTATGTGGTTCCAGAAAGCACAGAGTATAAATTACCAGGACACACGGCAAAAGTATTATTAGATATGAGTGTTAAAGGATTTAAATTGTTAGGTAAAGTGACAGCTTATGATGTGCAGGTAGCAGATAAATTAGCTACGGTATTAACGGGAGGGGATTGCGATATGATGGATCCTTTATCCGAAGAAGAAATGCTGGAACTGGAATGCAATGTTTTTACAGAAATTGTAAAACATGAAGGTACTTTGGCAAGACTTGATCATATGCTGAAAACTGGAAAACCTTTGAGAAATTAGTAGTTGCCATTTTAAGGTTGATATAAATTGTAGAGCGGACTTCAGTCCGCCATGTGTAAGGTATAAATAAGCTGTTGTGATTGATGTGGATAAAAGTCTGCTTTACTTAATCTGTCAATATATTATTGAGAGAAAACTAATGCATTTTGTAGTTTTATGAGGTTACACAAACAAGCGAATTAGGAGAGAACATCATGATCTGGTTAGCTGTATTAATTGTTGTTGTCTGGGTACTTTCTTACTATCAGGTAGCACTGCTGAAAAGTACTGTGGTATTAGCTGCTTTATTATCTGTTTACAGTTTACAAAGTTTTAATCTATTGTTGTGGTCATTCTTTTTACTGATTTTTTTAACAATTAATATTCCCGTTATTCGGCGTCATATCATCAGTAAACCTATTTTTAAATTGATGCAGTCCGCCTTACCGGAAATGTCGCAAACAGAACAGGAAGCAATGGATGCGGGTAACACCTGGTGGGATGCAGAATTGTTTTCCGGCCAGCCGAACTGGAAGGTTTTACTGGATTTGCCTGCTGCAACATTAACAACAGAAGAACAGGAGTTTATTGATGGCCCTGTAGAAACCTTGTGTGCAATGCTGGATGACTGGGACATTACTCATAATCTGCAGGATTTGCCTGAGCATGTATGGGAATATATTAAGCAACAGAAGTTTTGTGGCATGATTATTCCAAAACATTATGGAGGGCTGGAATTTTCTAATTTTGCACATTCAGAAGTTGTGATGAAAATTGCCAGTCGCAGTGCAAGTGCTGCTGTTACAGTCATGGTTCCTAATTCTCTGGGACCGGCAAAATTATTGCTATCCTGTGGTACACAGCAACAGAAAGATTATTACTTACCTCGGTTAGCAACAGGCCAGGAAATCCCCTGTTTTGCCCTGACAGGACCTAATGCAGGAAGTGATGCAGGTGCCATGCCAGATACAGGTATAGTTTGTTATGCAGCCTTTGCAGGAAAAGATAAGGTTTTGGGGATACGTTTAAATTGGGAAAAACGATATATTACCTTGGGTCCGGTTGCTACAGTCATTGGTTTGGCTTTTAAACTATACGACCCTGAACATCTTCTTGGGGACAAAGAAAATATCGGTATTACCGTCGCTCTGATACCCGCAAAAACACCGGGAATTTCCATAGGGCGTCGTCATTTTCCGCTCAACTCGGCGTTTCAAAATGGGCCTAACTGGGGAAAAGATGTATTTATTCCATTGGATTGGATATTGGGAGGTGTTGAACAGGTAGGAAATGGCTGGAAAATGCTGATGCAATCTCTGGCAACAGGACGTGCAGTCTCTTTACCCGCATTGAGTGCCGGAACCGCGAAATTTGTCTGCCGTAATACAGGGGCTTATGCACGTATCAGGAAACAGTTTAATATCTCTTTAGGTGAATTTGAAGGTATAGAAGAGCCTTTGGCTAGAATAGCAGGTGAAACCTATATTATTAATGCGGCAAGGACAGTAACAGCTGCAGCTCTGGATCAAGGGCAGAAACCCTCGGTTATTTCCGCAATTATTAAATATGAATTAACAGAACGTATGCGTCGTATTATTAACGATGGTATGGATATACAAGGTGGTTCAGGTATTTGTCTGGGTCCCAATAATTATCTGGGGCGTCTGTATCAGGTTATACCTGTGTGCATTACTGTAGAAGGCGCTAATATCCTGACTCGGACCATGATGATATTTGGACAAGGTGCAATGCGTTGCCATCCTTTAGTTTATGATGAAGTACAAGCTTTACATCAACAGGACAAAGTTGCAGCATTACAACAATTTGATCAACTGTTATTTAAACATATGGGGTTTATGATACACAACCAGGTCAGCAGCTTTTGGTTGGGATTAACGAATGCACGTTTTCTTGAAGTACCAGGGAATAAACAGACTAAAAGATATTATCGTTCTATAGCCAGATTAAGTGTTGGTTTTGCATATATTGCTGATTACGCCATTATGATTTTAGGAGGATCTTTAAAACGAAAGGAACGTATTTCCGGCCAATTTGCTGACGTATTGAGTAACTTGTATTTATGTTCAACTGTTTTAAAATATTTTCAGGATCAGGGCTGCCCAGAAGATGATTTACCTTTGTTGCACTGGGCCTGTCAACATACGCTTTATCAAGCGCAGCAATCGTTATTTGTTATATTTAGTTTATTGCCATACCAACCCATAGTGTGGGGACTTGCGGCGACTATTTTTCCTGCAGGCAAGGTATTTAAAGCACCCAAAGATAGTTTAATCCATCAAACGGCTACATTATTACTAAATGATTCGGAGGCTCGTGACCGTTTAACTCAGGGAATCTATATCAATGAAATAGAAAATGACGCAACAGGGCGGATAGAATGTGCTTTTAAAGCGGTAATGGCTGCATTACCCATTGAAAAGAGAATACATAATGCACAAAGAAGTAAGCAGTTGCAGAAGGGCCATGGAGAGGCTGTCATCAATGAAGCTTTAGAAAAGCAAATTATTAGTGTGGAGGAAGCTGCTTTATTAGAAAAGGCAGATAGAAGTAGGGACTTAGCTATTAAGGTGGATGATTTTTCAGCCAGTGAAATGCTTTGATGATCTACCTGCCAAAAAAATGTTAATTGACTATTAACAGTATGCAATTTTGATTTGATGGATAGGTTATTTGTAGAGCGGACTTCAGTCCGCTATGAACAGCAATAGTAATTATTAATATCGGTTGTGCGGACTGAAGTCTGCTCTACATTATTTATCAAACCTAAGTGGTTCACTGGTTGATTAGTATTTCAACTGGTTTGTTCTAAACATGTTAATTATTCGACGGCATAATTCAGGTTACAATATACAGTTAATACGGTTCGAGAGTAGATTAAAGTGGAAATAACAGAATATATGACAACACTTGGCCAGCAAGCAAAAAAAGCTGGTCGGGAAATGAGTAAGGCTGAATCAGGAAAAAAAAACCTGGCTTTACTAAAAATTGCAGATGCAATTGCTGACAGTAAAGATGTGCTTGCCATAGAAAATCATAAAGATTTAGAAGCAGGAAAGGCAAATGGATTAGATTCGGCCTTATTGGATCGACTGGAATTGACTCCTGATAGAATCGATTCCATGATTGAAGGGTTAAAACAGGTTGCAGCGCTTGCTGATCCAGTCGGGGAAATAATGGATCTTAGCTATAGACCTAGCGGAATACAAGTAGGCCAGATGCGTGTGCCATTGGGCGTGATTGGGATTGTTTTTGAATCCCGGCCCAATGTAACCGTTGATGCAGCTG
>JAKIUK010000042.1 GCA_021647585.1 Methylococcaceae bacterium | reverse complement strand
TTTTTTATGCGCAAGGGGTAAAAACCAATGTGCTGTTTTTCAGCAAACCCAAACAGACTAGACAAGACACAGGCAATACCAAAAATGTCTGGGTGTATGACCTACGCGCCAATATGCCGCAGTTTGGTAAGCGCACGGTATTAACCGCCCAGCATTTTGCTGAATTTATTGAATGCTTTGGCGATAATCCATTGCAGGCGGATGATAAAGCCAGAGCTGCTTTTGTTGCCCGTCATTCGGGTGAAGCCGACAGCTGCCGCCTGCGTTGTTTTACCCGAGAACAGATTGCAGAAAAAGACGATACACTGGATTTATCATGGATACGGGATGAAGATGCCGAGGATGCCAGCAATTTGCCAGAACCGGATGTGTTGATTAATGAAGCGATAGAAGAAATGGCTGGGGCTATGAAAGAGTTGCAGGGGATCTTGCTTGAGTTGGGTGCGGAAGAACAGCGGGAGATTGGGTGATGGGGAGATTGCCTGTTGGGTGGTTAAATACAAGGCTTGGAGAAGTTGTAGAGTATGCAAAGACCATAAAAACAGAACCTTCTGTAATTAAGGGTAATGAATGGGTTTTAGAGCTGGAAGATATTGAAAAGAAGTCATCAAAACTACTTAAGCGATTGAGCTATTCTGATCGGAAGTCAAAGAGCACAAAAAATAGATTTCTAACTGGGGATGTACTTTATGGGAAGCTAAGACCATATTTAGACAAAATTATTATTGCTGATCAAGATGGGTATTGTTCAACTGAAATAATCCCAATTACACCTAATGCTTTTTTGAATGGTCGTTATCTTTTTTATTCTTTGAAGAGAAAGGAATTTTTAAATTATGTAGATAAAATTTCGCATGGTTTAAATATGCCTAGGCTAGGGACAAAGCAAGGGCAATTAGCTCCTTTTATATTGTCACCCCTAAACGAACAAATCCGCATCGCCAATAAACTCGACTCACTACTCGCCAAAGTAGAAGCCGCCCAAACACGCCTCGATAAAATCCCAACCCTACTCAAACGCTTCCGCCAATCCGTACTAGCCGCCGCCACATCGGGGGAGTTGACGAAGGAATGGCGAAGTGGGCCAAGAGACTCTTGGAATGAAATTAAGGTTGGTGATATTGTAAAAAAAATTGAAGCAGGAAAAAATATTAAATGTGATGAAAGACCGCCTCAAGAAGATGAATTTGGAATTATTAAAATAAGTGCTGTTACTTGGGGTTTTTATAATGAAAGTAAGAGTAAAACACTTTTTGATACTACAAAATTTATTGAAAACAGAAGGATACAAGTAGGAGATTTTTTAATCTCACGGGCTAATACATTAGAGTTGTTGGGAATGCCTGTTATTGTTCAGAAGGTTTCGAAAAATTTAATGTTGAGTGACAAAGTATTAAGGTTGGTTGTAAATGAAGCTATAGATAAAAAGTGGCTAAACATCTTTTTACGTTCACAAAGAGGTCGAAAAGAAATAGAATCAAGAGCAACAGGTAATCAACAATCAATGAGGAATATTGGTCAAAAAGCACTTTTGGATATTGATTTGCCATATCCTGAAAGAGAAGAACAAAAACAAATAGTAAAACAAGTAGAATCCCTATTCACCCTGGCCGACCAAGTAGAAAAACAATACCAGCAAGCCAGACTACGCACCGACAAACTCAGCCAATCGCTATTGGCAAAAGCCTTTAAAGGCGAGCTAGTGCCACAAGACCCCAACGACGAACCGGCAGAAAAACTGCTCGCCCGCATTCTGGAAGAAAGAGAAACACTAAAACCGGCAAAAAAATCGCGCAAAGCGAAGTGAGTGCGACATGACTCGTTCCCACCGTCCTCGGTGGGAATGCATATTGTATTTTCATCAAGCTCAGTCTGCATTCCCACGCAGGAGCGTGGGAATGATGGAAACTGCTTGCTCGCATTCTGGAAGAAAGAGAAACAATAAAACCGGCAAAAAAATCGCGCAAAGCGAAGTGAGTGCGACTTCCCACCGTCCTCGGTGGGAATGCCTATTGTATTTTCATCAAGCTTAGTCTGCATTCCCACGCAGGAGCATGGGAACGATGGAAAAATTAAAATTCCCCTTGACACTGTTCTATAGAACATGGTTTACAATTTCTCTCAAGCTAATTAAATATTGCTTTACCCTTAAACCTAGAAAAATCAGTTGGATCACGGATTCTAGCACAAGTTCTTGATTCCACAGAACTTCAAAAAAATGCCCACCTAACCTAATGGGTGAGGCTAAGATTTTTTCAAAGCACTGTGAAATCAATGGATTGCACTATAATCTCGCGCCCAACTGATCTTTCTAGGTTAAACCTAGAAAAATCAGTTGGATCACGGATTCTAGCACAAGTTCTTGATTCCACAGCACTTCAAAAAATGCCCGCTTAACCGAATGGGTGAAGCTCAGATTTTTTAAAGCACTGTGAAACCAATATCTTGCACTATTATTCCGCGCCCAACTGATCTTTCTAGGTTAAATACTGGGGGTACAAATAATCAATTTTATCTCAGGAGAACAAAAATGGCACAAGATCAAGAAACTATCGAAAAAAGTACGCCTTGGTTAGGTATTGGTGCGGTACTCGCAGCAATTGGCGCATCTGTCTGCTGCGTGGGTCCCTTATTACTTTTATCGCTAGGCATAGGTGGGGCATGGATGAGCACTTTGACCTCAATGGAAACAGTTCGACCTTTCTTTTTCATCGTTACCTTAATTTTTATTGGTTTGGGTTATCGCAAACTGTATTTAATCCCTGATAGCTGTGAAGAAGGTCAAGCATGTGCAGTACCTGAAGTTAAACAAAGACAACGAATGATTTTTTGGATAGGTTCAGTGTTGATTTTATTGTTATTAACATTCCCTTGGTATGCCGTTTATATTCTTTAATGGAGAAAAAAATGAAAAATTTAAAATATTTATTAATTGCGTTGAGTTTAATGGCTGGTTTTGTTTCTATCCAAGCAGGTCAAGCTAAAACTACAGAGCAAACACAAAATAACAGTCAATCTGTCATTCTTGATGTACAGAACATGACTTGCGCCATGTGTCCTATCACTATTAGAAAGGCATTACAGGGTGTTGATGGTGTACAGAATGCAAAGGTTGACTTTTCCAGTAAAACAGCAAATGTTACGTTTGACCCCAAAAAAACCAATATAGAAACCTTGATAAAAGCCACCACTAATGTGGGCTATCCAGCGACTATTCATGCAGAAAAATAAATCAAGGAATACTCATGTGGACTAAACAATTAAAAATTGAAGGAATGACCTGTCCTAGCTGCGTCGGTGGTATTGAAAGTAAGCTGAATGCATTAGATGGAGTAGAGATTAAAGTGTCTTACCCTGAAGGTATTGGATTACTCACAGTTAGCGATGATACCAGTCTTAAATCGCTGATTAGTAAGATTGAAGATAAAGGCTATCAAGTCACAGACATGGATAAAGAACAGGCTGTTACAAAAAAAACAATATCCACCGCTGCAAATAATGGTCAGCAACTCCATGTGGCTATTATTGGGACAGGATCAGGTGCTTTTGCCTGTGCGCTTAAAGCGGTAGAAAACGGCGCTAAAGTTACCTTGATAGAACGTAAAGCTATCATAGGTGGCACTTGTGTCAATATAGGTTGTGTGCCCTCTAAGATTATGATTCGAGCAGCACATATTGCGCATTTGCAACAAGATCATGCTTTTGATGGTATCAAGAAACAAAAGCCTGTGATAAATCGTAAACAATTGCTTACCCAACAACAAGCTAGAGTTGATGAACTCAGAGCGGCAAAATATGAAAATATTTTAGAGTCCAATCCAAACATTACCTTAGTCAAAGGAAATGCTCGATTTAAAGATGCTAACACACTGGTCGTTGATCAAGAACAAGGTGACTTTGCAGAAATTAAAGCAGATCGTTTTCTAATCGCTACTGGGGCATCATCTAGCATTCCACCGATTCAAGGCTTGGCAGAAACGCCTTACTGGACGTCAACAGAAGCTCTGGAAGCGGATACTCTCCCAGAACATTTGATTGTTATCGGCTCTTCAATTGTTGCTTTGGAATTAGCGCAAGCCTATTTAAGATTAGGAACAAAAGTTACCCTCTTGGCTCGAAGCTCAATATTATTTAGAGAAGACCCTGATATTGGCTCAGAATTGCATAAAATTCTGGAAGCTGAAGGAATGACACTTTTGGCTCATACGCAAGCAGAAGCCATTTCATATAAAAAGGGGATGCTTTCGGCAGGAAAGTTCACCATTAAAACCACAAAAGGGCAGACATTAATAAGTGATCAATTATTGATTGCTACGGGTCGACCACCTAATACTAACAGCTTAGCATTAGATCAAGTGGGAGTTTCTATGGGTAAAGGTGGCGCGATTACCGTAGATGATCACATGCGTACCAATGTTGAACATATTTATGCCGCAGGCGACTGTACCAATCAGCCCCAGTTTGTTTATGTAGCCGCTGCTGCAGGAACCCGTGCAGCCATCAATATGACAGGAGGTGATGCAGCGATTAATTTATCCGCTATGCCTGCTGTAATGTTTACAGAGCCGCAAATGGCCACCGTAGGTTTAACTGAAGCAGAAGCGCATCATAATAACATTGAAACCGATGTTCGTTTACTGTCATTAGAAAATGTACCGCGAGCGCTCGCTAACTTTGAAACCCGAGGTTTTGTCAAACTGGTGATGGAAGAAGGCAGCAGGCGATTAATAGGCGCACAAATACTGGCACCCGAGGCAGGTGAAATGATCCAGACAGCTGTGTTGGCCATACATAACCAAATGACCATAGAAGATTTGGCTGGACAACTGTTTCCTTATTTAACCATGGTAGAAGGTATTAAGCTTTGTGCTCAAACCTTTAACAAAGATGTGAAAGAGCTCTCCTGTTGTGCGGGATAATTATGAATGACGCGTTCAACAATAACAGCTTAATCCGGCTTTCTACACTGGCTGAAAAAACAGGACTGAGTATTCATTGCATTAGAACCTATGTGGATCAATCCTTGATTCAAGTTAGTGATAGAACAAACGGCGGACTGTTGTTGTTTAATGAGGTTGCAATTAAACGTTTACGCTTTATTAAAACAGCCAGGGATGCAGGCGTACCTTTAGCGAAAATAGTTTGTTTATTAACAGCCCGTGATAACGGAAACATAGAAGAAACAAACACCCGTATGACAGAACTCAATTAGTTTATTGGTGAAACCCGAAATAAAGTGAGCAAATTTGAACAAAGCTTGCTCACATTTGACAGGGTAATAATATTACAGTGAGGTAATACAATGAAAGAAAAAACCAAACAAATGACCAGCTTAGTCGGCACAGCCATTACTGCGGCTTGTTGTCTGGGACTCCCCGCTATTCTCAGTGTTTTGTCAGCTATCGGGTTAGGATTTTTAATTCATGATGCGATCCTTATTCCGCTGTTTACCGGGTTTATAGGTTTCAATTTATGGATGCTCGTGCGCGCTGTCAAAAAACAGCAAGTCTGTGCCACTGAAACTATGACGCCGTTTAAACTGGCAGCAATAGGAGGGGTAATCAGTATATTAGGGTTATTGCTATCAGTTGCAGGTATTGGCTTGGCAACTTTGCTGATTTACATCGGTTTGGGACTGTTTTTTGTTGGTAATTTTCGAGTATATAAAGAAGACTCTCATACCTGCTGATCCCGATACCCGGCTTAACGCCAGAACTTTGACAAATTACTTGCCATTCAGACTTAGAAGGCTAGATTTTTGTATGGGTTTGGGATTTTATTTTACACTGACCCTAAATATCGTAGCTAGAGCTGTCATTAATGACTTGACACTGTGCCAGGGAACAGGGTTTATCATTGTGCCTGTGTTGCAAAAAAGATCTCGGTTTTTTGACAGATTTGCAATAACTATCCTTCTAACGCAACATATTCGCTTATTTCAGGCGATTATTTTATATATCATCGGAGGTATACCATGTATAAACCAACTTTTGCCGCTTTTTTGATGAGTGCCGTCACTCTATTGTCCGTACCACAAATCGTGCAAGCCGATCAGGATGAGAATTCTGTATACCGGCTTGCCAATTTTAGCAATGAGTTCAACATTACTACACCCGAAGGAATCAATGCTCGGGGTTCTGCCGAAGTGAAGTCAGAAGATTACATGCACCATGTAAAAATTAATGTTAAAGGATTGCTGCCAGGTGAAACATATGTCATTCTCAATCATTGGTTTGAACCTATTCCCGGGCGTGGAGTACCAAGATCCAATGACCTTCCTCCATCATGTACCGGCCATTTTCAGTTTCTAGGTGAACCTGTTATAGCAGATAAAAAAGGCAGACTGAAAGTGAATATTAAAGTAGACCAGCTTGCCCCACATTTTTGGGTGGCTAACTTTGCAAAATTTTTAGAAGTAACTAATGGATTTGAACATGCTCCCGATAGTGCTGATGCGTTTGTTGCGGGTGGACTTGCTGTCCCTTATGCTGATATTGTTGGAGCTGAAGATGCTTTTATCGATAACGGGCGTCTGATTATGGAAGGAGGGTGTCCTCTCGATTTGTGAGCCTATGTAGCCAAAAAAATTTGAATAGAGCAGAAAAGCTGCATTTAATTTTTTATTGCTATAATAAGTTCTTTTTTTATCAAGAATCCACCGTTAACAGTGGATTCTTATTTAAATTGTGGCACAAATTTTGGCCTCTTTTCACTTTTGCCAGAAAGAAAACGGAGGTCAAAGGAAACTACAGTGCAATAACTTTTGGAACATTTTTATTTATTACCTAGAAGGATTTACAGCATGGAAACTCCTATATGCCCGTCCTGCGGTTGTTCTTTAGTACGCTTAGGTATCACACAAGAAAAAGCGATATCCTTTTTTTATCAGGAAAAGCGATATTGGTTCTGCTGTGATGGATGTCTAGAACTCTTCAAAAACAACCCTGAACAATGTTTGAATGAAACATCAGACTTAGTTGTTTGCCCCGTTTGTTTAGCTGAAAAACCAATCAAAGCAACAGTAGAGCTTATAGTTAATAAAACTGTATTCAATTTTTGTCGATGTCCTTATTGTCTGGATGTATTTAAACAAGATCAAGAATATTATATTAAACGTTTGGCCTGGCAAACAGATTATAAAGGTATTTTTGGAGAGCAGGAGGGATGTTGCAAACCAAATTAAAGAATATTCCAACCAATCTAGTGATGGGTTTTCTCGGAGTGGGAAAAACCACGGCTATTCTGGATTTGCTTAAACAAAAGCCAAAAAATGAAAACTGGGCTGTATTGGTAAATGAATTTGGTAAAATTGGCATTGACGGTGCTATCTATACCGCAGAGGGTGTCACAGTAAAAGAAATAGCAGGTGGATGTTTATGCTGTGCAGTTGGTTTATCTTTTCAGGTCAGTATCAACCGTCTATTAACAGAAGTCAGACCTGATCGGCTTCTTATTGAGCCCACGGGCTTAGGACATCCCAAAAAAGTATTGAATATGCTGGTCTCCGGATCAAATAAAGAGGTGTTAGATATACGGGCAAGCATTTGTTTGGTTGACCCCGAAAAATTAAAAGATAGTCGTTATACGACTCACGAAAATTTTATTGATCAAATTGCATTATCCGATGTATTGGTCGCTAATAAAATGGACTTAGCAGATCAACAAGCCATAAAATTATTTCACCAGTATGCTGAAAATAGCAACCCAAAGAAAGCATTGATTTCAGAAACACGACATGGTCAGCTAGACGTTTCCTGGCTGGATATAATGAGAAATACACAAAGAAAAGCTGAATTTCCGGATGCTCATCAAGTGACCCAAATCACTGTACGTGAAAATTCTCATCATACCCTAAACAATATGGCTGATGGCTATCAAAGCTTTGGCCATATCTTCTCAGAACACACTTGTTTTGACTATGATTTATTAAACAAGGTTTTGAACCAGCTTAATTTAGAAAGAATAAAAGGGATATTAAACACCAATCAAGGCTGGTTTATTGTTAATGGAACTGACAACACGATTAACTATACGACTACGTTACCTTCTAGCAAGAGTCGAATTGAAACGATTAGTAGAAATAATGACTTTCAAGCCGTTTCAAATGCACTTAGTCAGTGTAAAATTGAACGTAATTGATTGATTGGGCAGATGAAAATAATATGAGTTGTGATTTGTTTCCGCGTGATAAAGATCAATTTAGTATGGGCTGGTTTTTTTAGGTTAAATGGTTTGTCATTACGACCAACGGGAGAAATCTTGTTGTTTGAAAATATGCTCAGACTCAAGATTCCTCGGCAATCGATCCCTGCATTGCTCTACCTCCTGTATCCATACAGTCGTCCCGTTGGTCGGAATGACACTGTTTGTGAAGTTAACCTGCAAACGTCAAAATCGAGAGTAACCTGCGATAGGTTAATAGTCATTATTAACCTAGATAAATCAGTTGATCGCTTAGTATGTGCTTAAGCAATTGAATAGTGAGTATAACTTAATTTATCAGCACTCACCTGTTGGGTGGGGGATGTTCGCTTCACGGTTTTGTGAAGAAATCTGGACGAAAAATCCTGTAGAATAGCTCTCGATAAGGACTATGGCCATTATCTTCGAGCGATTCTTTGTCTTTTTCGCCCAGATTTTCCACAAAATCCGTTCTCAACTGATTTTTCTAGGATTAATGTTTTTAAAAAATATTTTCAACAATGAGAAGGGACAAAAATAAAAAATCCTTTGTTCCGGTCAGTAGGTGATTTAATTATATATTCTGATAGGAGGGACTATAGCCGCAATTTTAAACTCGGTTGCTTGGGCGTGGCTAAAGCTCCTCCTACCATCGGTTATGCTTTTGGGAGTATGATCGTTAATACTCCATTCTTATACTCAGTTGTCATTGCCGATTGCTTTATCGGACCTGGTAGCGTTATTGAACGCTGATAAGTTCCACTAAAGCGTTCTTTTCGCCGATATTGATTTTTCCCCTCATCTTCATTTTGTTCATTTGAACGTACAGTTTTGATGGAAATAAATAATTGCTGACCCTCAACATTGACATCAAGAGAAGAAGGTTCTCCTCCTGGAATATCCAAAGTCGCAATATAACGGTCAGATTGTTCTTTTAAATCAAAACGCGGTGGTTTTGTGAGCGTATTTTTAGAATTTAAATGAAATCTGGAAAATGAATTTCCAAAAACCTGTTCCATTTCGTTTTGCATTCTTTGCATTTCCTGATAGGGGTCCCAGCTATTATTATTCATAAAATCGTCATCCAATGACATACTCGGAAGTTGAAATGAATGACTAACGCTTTTATCAGATATTTGGTCTACCTGATTTTTTAATTGAAAAAATAGATAGCTCTGAACACCAAGAGCGACAAAAAGAATAACGGCTATGGCTGTAATCATAGGTTTTTGCATGATGGATCTCCTATATACGAATAAACTATCAGTGGGTTTCCAGATCTCTAACTCTTAAACCCAACAAAAAAATAAACCATCCATTGAATAACATTTCAATGGCAATCAATAGTCCAATTAACCACAATGCTGATTCAGGTAAGGTCGCGATAATAATTGCAGTTAAAACAAGGTTTAATAAACCTGAAAAGGCGGGTAACAACCATTTCCAGTCTTGTTTTTTACATAGCGTGGCATACCAGATTTTAGCAATTCCTATCACAGCAAATAACGAGGCTAATACAATAGTCAAAAGCAGTGAAGTCGCCAAAGGATCCCAAAAGATAATAAGGCCAGCAATAATATAGATCAGGGCAATTAAAAAATGTTGTAGCTTACCGCCCCAGTCTTTTTCTTTGGCTTGAATGGCATGAATAATTTGTACAATACCCCCTGCAAAAATAAACCCTCCAAATATAAGTATGCTGGTTAAGGTTAAAAAACTGCTGGCTGCCAAGCCTAGTGTTCCTAGGATAATCATGAAAATTCCGAGGAAAAGCATCCATTTCCAGTTTATAGGGAGTTCTTGTAATCCCATGCTTATACTAAATATTTTATTATCTGTTATTTTATTCATCATCTTTTCCTGTCAGTATGTAAAAAAGACCTCTCGGACAGCCTCCTGGTATTTATATGAGGGGCTTTAGCCGCGACCAAGTATTTAAAATCGCGGTTAAAGCCCCTCCTACCAACACTTATTTACTAGAGGTTTTTTCTTTGGCAATAAGGTCTTGAATAGACGCTTTTACTTTGTCATACATTTTTTCAACAGCATTTTTGCCATCAATTTCTTTTTTAACCGCTTTGATTTGAGATTTCATATCCTCATAAGCTTTTGACTCTTTATCGGTATAACCCAGTAAAGTCGCTATTTCCAACTGCTCATGTGCAGCATCTAATAGCTCTTGCGCTTTGGCTTTATCTTTATTTTTATCCAGATTAGATGCGTCTTTTAGTAAACTATCAGCACGGATAATAGCCAACGGTACAATCGATTTATTAATGACAATAGTGGACAAAGTGGTTTCTAGAGTATCAATCGCATCTTCTTTTTTACCCTCAACTAAATATTTGGTTGCTAACTTAATTGCATCAGGGTAAGTCACCATGGGTAAATAAGCTTTACTGATGACCATTTCATCAACCATAGGGTCTAATAAAGTCCGTGCAGCTTGTACTTTATGATCTTTTAATAAATCAATCGCCGCTTCTGTTTCAGCCTTAACTAATGTTGGTGTCGTAATTAACGCAGAAACGGATACCCCCGCATCAATAGGGACTAGTTTTAATTTTGGATTAGCTGCCAAGGCGACATCAAATTTTCCAGTAGCCTCTTGCAATATTTTAATCGCTTCTTTTTCTTTTCCTTCCTGAGCAAGTAACTGTGTTGCATTCAGCACTTTTTTATAGCCATCCAGAACACCTTGGTTTACAGTCTCCAATAAAGCATTTTGCTCATTTTGGGCCGATTTAACCGCTTTATCTGATTTTGCAGTCTGCTCCTGGCTCATTAAGTTTGTCCCTTTTTCTGTGGTAGTATTGGTTGCCTGTACATAAGAGGCAGAAACCACTAATGATCCAATTAAAAGGCCATTGATTAATTTTTTTGTTTTCATTTTAATAACTCCGGTTTTTATTTTTAATAATTTGATGGTGGCTTGGTGAGTGTTTAATCTCATGCATTGTTGAGACTAAACACTCACATCATAAGGTAATCGCCACGGGCCTAAATACTATAAGTTAAAAGGTTCTTATTTGTTATCCACCTCCTCAAACTCAGCATCTAATACATCATCATTCGATGGGCTTTGCTCACTTGCAGCCTGTTGGTTTGTCGACTCTGTTGCGGCTTTCATCATTGCTGTTGAAGCTTCCTGTAAGGCTTGATGACAGCGTTCAATTTCAGCTTTATCATCACCTTTTACAGCGGCTTGTAATGCCTCAATCGCTGATTCAACAACTTTTTTATTGGTATCAGATATTTTGTCAGCTGACTCTTTTAAAGATACTTCAGTTAAATGAATTAACTGATCTGCCATATTACGAGCCTGCACCAATTCATGTATTTTACGATCATCTTCCGCATGTTCTTCAGCATCTTTCACCATGCGTTGAATCTCATCCTCAGACAAACCACTTGAAGCTTTAATGACAATGGATTGCGATTTACCCGTTACCTTATCTTTCGCTGAAACATTTAAAATACCATTGGCATCAATATCCAGTGTCACCTCAATTTGTGGTGTACCACGAGGTGCGGGTGGAATATCCGTTAGATTAAAACGCCCTAGCGATTTATTATCTGTCGCCATTTCGCGTTCACCTTGTAATACATGGACTGTTACTTCAGTTTGGTTATCCTCAGCTGTTGAGAACATTTCCGATGCCTTCGTTGGTATCGTGGTGTTTTTCTCAATTAACTTGGTTGTAACTCCTCCC
The DNA here is from genome assembly GCA_021647585.1 of Methylococcaceae bacterium. GTDB lineage: Bacteria > Pseudomonadota > Gammaproteobacteria > Methylococcales > Methylomonadaceae > QPIN01. The sequence goes on along the minus strand of JAKIUK010000042.1, from coordinate 23,977 downwards.
ATTGTTTCAATACCCAATGATAAGGGTGTAACATCCAGTAACAACACATCATTAACATCACCTGTTAATACTGCAGCCTGAATTGCAGCACCCACAGCAACCGCTTCATCAGGGTTTACATCCTTACGAGGCTCTTTACCAAAAAATGTCTTAACCGCATTAACGACTTTAGGCATACGGGTTTGTCCACCCACTAAAATGACATCACTAATATCACTAATAGATAAGCCGGCATCTTTTAACGCTTGTTTACAAGGTGTTAAAGTACTTTCAATTAAATCGCTCACTAATGACTCTATTTTTGCTCGTGTTACTTTAATGTTCAGGTGTTTAGGACCTGAATTATCAGCCGTCACATAGGGCAAATTAATATCTGTCTGCTGTGTTGATGACAATTCTATTTTTGCCTTTTCAGCGGCTTCTTTTAAACGCTGTAAGGCCAATGGATCATTGTTTAAATCAACGCCGCTTTCCTTTTTAAATTCATCAACTAAAAAATCCATTAAGCGCATATCAAAGTCTTCACCTCCTAAAAAGGTATCCCCATTAGTGGCTAACACTTCAAATTGCTTTTCTCCATCAATATCGGCAATCTCAATTATGGAGACATCAAACGTACCGCCCCCTAAGTCATATACCACAATTTTTTGGTCATTCTTGGCAGTTTTATCCATACCATAAGCCAATGCAGCAGCAGTAGGCTCATTGATAATTCGTTTAACATCTAAGCCGGCAATTCGACCTGCATCTTTAGTTGCCTGACGTTGTGAATCATTAAAATAAGCAGGTACAGTAATTACCGCTTCTTTCACTTCTTCGCCTAAATAAGCTTCCGCATCTTTTTTAAGTTTCCGTAAAATCTGTGCAGAAACCTCTTGTGCAGAAAGTTGCTTACCATTTGCTTCCACCCAGGCATCACCATTACCCGCCTTAACAATATTATAAGGCACTAACTTGATATCTTTTTGTACCGCATCCTCCTCAAAACGGCGGCCAATAAGACGTTTAATAGCAAACAAGGTACTCTTAGGGTTAGTCACCGCCTGACGTTTTGCGGATTGACCTACTAATACCTCATTATCTGCATAAGCCACAACAGAAGGTGTGGTTCTAGCGCCTTCTGCATTTTCAATCACCTGTGCACTACTGCCATCTAAAATGGCAACACAGGAATTTGTTGTACCTAAATCTATACCAATAACTTTACTCATAATATTTCTCCTGTTTAATTTTGACAATTTAGGTAGGAGGGGCTTCAGCCGTGACTTTAAAAAAGCCTCTTCTACGGATCTCTGTTTTCTATGGGTCGTAGTTTAGGGAAAAGCAAACTAAAGTTATGTCATGCAAGTGACAGTTCTAAGATTATTTTTTCAGTGTCGATGAATTGTCTATATTTAGGGGTAGGAGGGGCTTTAGCCGCGACCTTTTAAAATCGCGGCTAAAGCTTCTCCTACCACGGATATCATCCAAAATAACATGACAAAAAAAGCACCCCACGCCAAAGATCTTAGAAAAGGCAGGTACTCGCAAGATCAGCAGGTTTATTTTGGTAACAACGGTTATTTGGCTGCGCCAAAAATTATTCACTGATTTTTATCTGGGTAGATTAGTAGTGAAAGTCATGCAGCACCAGCATCAAACAGGAAATGCCAGCAGTCTTGCCTTTGTGATTATGCCAGATCATCAGTATTGGTTATTTTCTTTACATAATCAGGCAACATTGGCCGAAGTGATGCGTAGTGTAAAGGGGCGTTCTGCCCAACAAATACAACAAAGTCGTAGACACCGAGGTGAAATAACAGCAAAGTAAGCCCAAGGCAAGATGGCTATCACGATCATGCATTACGCAAAGAACAAGATCTGAAAAAAATGGCAAGGTACATTATCGCTAACCCACTTAGAGCAGGAAAAGTAGATAAAATTGCTTACTACCCACTCTGGGTGCAATCTGGGTGTAGGGGGAGCTTCAAGCCGTGACTGTTTAAAATCGCGTCTGAAACCTCACCTACTTCAGCATCTTCGTTTTTTTGTCACCTCAGTGACAGTCAATTGGTATTTTTAGCTGTAATTTATCTGTTAATAGAAAATTATCAGGAGAAAAACCATGAGAACAGATAAATTAACCAGTAAATTTCAGATGGCTTTGCAAGAAGCACAATCACTTGCCTTGGGTAAAGATCATCAAATTATAGAACCCGTACATTTAATGATCGCTTTATTAGATCAGGAAGGGGGTTCTACGCGTGGATTATTGACAAATGCTAATGTCAATGTTAATCAGTTTCGTTCAGCATTAGGTAATGCTTTAGATCGTTTGCCTACAGTTTCTGGTGGGGATGCAGGAGAAGTCAGTATCTCTAATATATTACGTAAGTTATTTAATGTCACAGATAAGCTGGCTCAAAAAAGAAATGACCAATATGTTTCATCCGAACTCTTTGTGCTTGCTATAGTAGATAGCAATGATGAAACAGGAAAAATTCTGAAACAGGCTGGAGCTACTAAAGAAGCGATTGAATTAGCCATTAATCAAATGCGAGGAGGCGAAGCTGTCAATGACCCTAACGCAGAAGATCAGCGTGAAGCATTAAAAAAATACACTATAGATTTGACTGAGCGTGCAGAACAAGGAAAACTCGATCCTATTATTGGGCGGGATGATGAGATTCGTCGTATGGCGCAGATATTACAACGCCGTACTAAAAATAATCCTGTAATGATTGGTGAACCTGGTGTGGGTAAAACTGCCTTGGTAGAAGGTTTGGCACAGCGTATTGTTAATGGCGAAGTGCCTGAAAGCATGAAAAATAAGCGCTTATTATCACTGGATTTAGCTGCTTTATTGGCAGGTGCTAAGTATCGTGGTGATTTTGAAGAACGTTTAAAAGCGGTGTTAAATGATGTGGCAAAAGCCAGTGGTAATATCATTCTATTCATTGATGAGTTGCACACTATGGTGGGCGCAGGTAAAACCGATGGTGCGATGGATGCGGGAAATATGTTAAAACCCGCATTGGCACGTGGTGAATTGCATTGTATAGGTGCGACCACTTTAGATGAATACCGCAAATATATTGAGAAAGATGCGGCGTTGGAACGTCGTTTCCAAAAAGTACTGGTGGGTGAACCTACGGTTGAAGATACCATTGGTATTTTGCGTGGTCTGAAAGAGCGTTATGAAGTCCATCATGGCATAGATATTACCGACCCTGCTATTATCTCCGCTGCAACTTTATCACAGCGTTATATTACTGATAGACATTTGCCCGATAAGGCTATTGATTTAATCGATGAGGCAGCATCACGCATTCGAATGGAAATTGATTCCAAGCCTGAAGTGATGGATAAACTTGAGCGTCGCTTAATTCAATTAAAAATTGAACGAGAAGCTTTGAAAAAAGAATCAGATAATGCTTCTGTCAAACGACGGGACGAGTTGGAAAAAAAGATTGTTGAGTTAGAAAAGGAATATGCTGATTTAGAAGAAATCTGGAAAGCTGAAAAAGCGACAGTACAGGGCTCTGCACATATTAAAGAAGCCCTGGAACAAGTAAAAATAGAGTTGGAAACAGCGCGTAGGGCAGGTGATTTACAGCGCATGTCCGAACTTCAATATGGTCGTATTCCAGAGCTTGAAAGACAACTTGAGCAAGCTTCTGCCACTGAAACCACTGAATTTAAGTTATTGCGAAATAAAGTAGGTGAAGAAGAAATTGCAGAAGTGGTTGCTCATTGGACAGGTATTCCCGTGTCTAAAATGCTGGAAGGTGAGCGAGATAAATTACTCAGAATGGAGGCTGAATTAGCACAACGGGTAATTGGTCAGGAAGAAGCTGTGACAGCTGTTTCCAATGCAATCAGGCGGTCACGTGCAGGATTGTCGGAGTCTAACCGTCCTAACGGTTCTTTTTTATTTTTAGGGCCAACAGGGGTTGGGAAAACCGAGCTAAGTAAAACACTGGCTAACTTTCTGTTTGATACCGAAGAGGCGATGGTACGGATTGATATGTCAGAGTTTATGGAAAAACATTCAGTGGCACGATTGATTGGTGCACCTCCAGGCTATGTGGGATATGAAGAAGGCGGTTACTTAACTGAGGCGGTTAGGCGCAAACCTTATTCTGTTATTTTGCTGGATGAGGTGGAAAAAGCACATGCGGATGTATTTAATGTGTTATTGCAAGTATTAGATGATGGCCGTTTAACTGATGGGCAAGGGCGGACTGTTGATTTTCGTAATACCGTCATTATCATGACCTCTAACCTGGGTTCTCATGTCATACAGGAAATGGCACAAGAAGGGGATTATGACAAAATGAAAGCGGCTGTAATGGATATAGTTGGCTCGCATTTTAGACCTGAATTTATTAACCGGGTTGATGATGCGGTGGTCTTTAGACCGTTAAATAAGGAGTCAATACGACAAGTTGCAAAAATACAACTTTCTAATTTGCAACAACGCTTGGCTGATAGAGAAATACAACTTAATGTGTCTGAAGCTGCACTGGATCAATTGAGTGAGGCAGGGTTTGACCCTGTATTTGGTGCAAGACCCTTGAAAAGGGCAATTCAAACCAATATAGAAAATCCTTTAGCGCAAGAGATGTTAAGCGGTAAATTTGTACTAGGCGATAGTATTGAGGTAAATGTAGAGCAAGGCAGGTTTACATTTAATAACTAAGGAACGCGCACAGAATAAGTTGGGTAATTGGCGAAGTAGTTTGTTCGTATTCAAGGCGTGGAAAAGGGGCGCGTAGCAAGCTACGCAACCCTTTCTACAACGAAGAAGACAGACAAAATACAAAGCCAATTGTTCAAGTTATTCTGTGCAAGTTCCTAAGAAAAGGTAGGAGGGGCTTTAGCCGCGATCGAAACAGGATTAAGTTCAGCCGCGGCTAAAGCCCCTCCTACCATGGTAATAATCATTTATCATATCCCTTGAATAAAATGTAATAAGCCCTATTTTACAATGCTTGTTATTGATACAAATATTACCTCGGTACCGCTAAAAAAACTTTTTTGGAGAATCAAATGGACAATCAACCAGAAATTCAAGGGGCATTAAAAATAAGTGCTCGATCCGAAAAACCTGAAGGGGTCAAAGAGTGTTGGCCACTCATGACATTTTATGAACGCTTTGAACAAATTGTGTTGATGATACTGAGTTTTATCATCAGCTTGGTGATTCTTTTCGCACTATTGCAATTGATGGTCAATATATATTCTATATTGATGGCAGGGGTTTTAAACCCGATGGATTATAAGATTTTTCAGGTTATTTTTGGGATGATAATGACTTTGCTGATTGCCATGGAGTTTAAGCATTCGATTATTAAAATTCTAGAGCGCCAAGCGCATATTATTCAAGCTAAGTCTATTATATTATTAGCTTTATTGGCCTTGTCTCGAAAATTTATTATCATAAATATAGAAGCAGCCGAGCCTTTAAAGTTAATAGCACTGTCTTTGTCGGTATTAGTTTTGGGTGTGGTTTACTGGATATTAAACCAGCGTGAAAAACCAGGGGTATCAAATAATCAATGTTAGAATAAAGTTATTCACATTTAGGGAAAAATAATATGTTGTCACTTGTTCACACTCCCAAAGTTGCTAATACTGTATTGGTCAAACAATCACCTTTGTTTGCATCCTTACCTGAGGAGCTTATTCATGAAATAGCACAGCACTTTCATTTGGTACAATGGAACAAAGGAGGATTTATTAATCCTGATAATTTAATGACGCAGTTCTACTTTTTACAGGCAGGACAATTAGAGATGAAACGCAACAACCCTGATACGGGTCGGGAAGTGACTCTCGATATGCTCTATCCCGGGGATAGCTTTGAAATTACAACCTTGCTTGATGGCAAGCCACATGATGTCATTCTTGAGCCTATTACTTCTTCTATACAGCTTGTTTCTGTGCCTATGGTGATGATGAGAAAGTGGTTATGGACATACCCAGAATTAAATCAGCAATTTTTACCTTATCTTGCCCATAAAATGCGTGAGCAAGAAGATCTTGCTAGCAGTTTTGTTCTACATGATATGACCACGCGCTTAAGTCGTTTGATTTTAAAACATATTAATAAAATACAGCATTATACAGGGGAAAAGGAGGATGAGCAGAAAACCCATTTAATCAATGGACTTTCTGATGAGACCCTGGCTCGTATGGTTGGTTCTGTCCGTCAGGTGGTTAATAAACAATTACAATACTGGCGCTCACAAGGTATTATCAATAAAAAACGTAACCAGTTGATTATTAATGATTTAGATGCAATTTATAAAGAAGCTAATCTAATGCATTCAAATATGAAGTAGGAGAAGCTTTAGCCGCGATTTAAAAATAATCGTGGTTAAAGCCTCTCCTACAAACTATAAGAAAATAACATTATTTTGATAAATCTGGATAATCCTAGAAAAATCAGTTGGACATGAATTTTGTGGGAAATCTGGGCGGAAAAGACAAATAATCACTCGTAGATAATGGCCATAGTCCTTATCAAGAGTGATTCTGCAGAATTTTTCGTCCAGATTTCCCACAAAACCATGGAGCGATTTTTCTCCCCACCAAATAGGTGAGTGTGAATAAACCTGATTAGACACGATATTCAAAAACTTGCATGAAATTTAGCGCCCAACTGATTTTTCTAGGATAATCAGCGCTGAAAATAGGCCACTTGTTGGCGTAATTGCTTTATTTCATCGAGTAGCTCCAGTGCTAGAACTGCACCTGCCAGATTGACATCTAAATCTCGTTGTAGGCGTAGCGCGGTTTGCACACGTATCAAGCTAGTACCAGAGAATTGCCAGTGGGTATAACTTAACGAAGGATCAATAGGATCTATTACTCCCCGTTCGACCATTGTTATAATGCTCTCTGCGGATAATGAACAGTATCTACAGAGTTTAACCAGGGAGAGATTGTCACTTTCTTCAACAATAATACCTATTTCTGATTTAATCATTTTATTATGCATGGCTATTGCCCCAATCCCAGTTTTTGCGTGGGTTAAATTGATTGTTTGCATGCTGTAACTCCTGATATAAGGCCTTTTCTTTTTCGCTCAAATTCTGGGGTAAAACAATCATCAATCTAACATAAAAATCACCGCGCTGTTTTGCCGGAATACCGCGTCCTTTAAGACGCATTTTTTTACCGCTTGAAATAGCAGGCGGTATTTTCAGGTCTATCATACCACTGGGCGTCGGTACTTTAATTTTACCACCTAAAGCCGCTTCCCAAGGTGCAATAGGTAATTCCAGAGAAATGTCTGCACCATCAACCTTATAGATTGAATGCGGATTAAATTCAATTTCCAGGTATAAATCTCCAGCTTGCCCACCACCGATACCTGGGCTACCTTGCCCTTTTAAACGTATATTTTGTCCTGCTTTAACACCTTTTGGAATTTTGACATTTAAAGTTCGGGGTTTTAGTTGAGGGTGCCCATCAGCCCCCATAACCGTACTTTGTAATGTTAATCCACGAGAGGCTCCCTGATAAGCATCCTCAAGATCAATAAAGACTTTGGCATGGCTGTCTTGACCGCGCATTTGAAATGATCCGGCACCTGCTGAATGGGACTGAAAACCGCCACGGGCTTGTCCAAACAGACTTTCAAAAAAATCACTGAATCCAGCTGCTCCTGCACCACCTGTAAAGCTATCGCCATGAAATTCAAATCCGGCATCCCAGTCAGGTGGCGGTTGAAAACCTTGTTGTCCCGCTTTCCAATTAGCGCCGAGCTGATCATAAGCAGTTCGCTTTTCTGGATCTTTTAAAACTTCATAAGCTTCGCCGAGCTCTTTAAAGCGTTCTTCTGCATCTTTTTCTTTACTGACATCGGGATGATATTTACGTGCCAGTTTGCGATAGGCACGTTTTATATCATTCTGGGAGGCATCTTTGGTAATTCCCATGATTTTATAATAATCTTTATATTCCATAGAGTCTCTCTTATAGGATGTGCCATTATCTAGTAGGAGAGGCTCTAAAGCCTCTCCTACAACTATTATCCTAGAAAAATCAGTTGGATCACGGATTCTAGCACAACCCATTGATTCCACAGAACTTCAAAAAAATGCCCACCTAACCGAATGGGTGAGGCTAAGATTTTTTCAAAGCACTGTGAAACCAATGGATTGCACTATAATTTCGCGCCCAACTGATCTTTCTAGGATTATTTAAAGTACAGGTTAAAGATTTCCTTCCTTTGGTCGGAATGACACAGCACTTGTCACCTCGACAGTAGGAGAGATCTTAATGTCAAAATAAAAAAGTAACCTATGGTAAATTCATAGTCATGTTATTTTATTTCAATTTTACGTCTACGCTGATGCGGTTTTTTATCCAGTTCAATTTTTAATATACCTCGATCATAACTGGCTTTTGCTGTATCAGGGTCAACTTCATACTCCAATGGAATTGATCTGCTAAATCGACCATAGGCACATTCCAGTATACGATAATTCCCCTGTGTTTTTTCTTGTTGAAATTGTTTTTCTCCACTAATGGTTAAGATATTATCAACAATGTTAATATCAAAATCATCATTAGCTAGGCCAGGAGTTTCCAGTTTAACCACTACTTTATCTGCATCATCATACATATCAGCACTGATTAGTCCCCAGCGAGGGCTAGAAGCAGGTATATTATCTGTTTTTTCCTTATTATCACTGGAAATAAACTGGGTTAATGCATTGCTGGCGTTGTTGATTAAATGATTCCAGCCTTGACTAACCGTTTCCCATGTCCGAGATAAACTATTACTTAAATCGTTCATTTTAAACATCATACACCTCCTTAATTAAGCAACTTTAATATTTATTTTTTTAGGCTGGTGTTTTTCAAGTCGTGGGATAGATAGTTTTAAAGCCCCCTGATCCAACTTCGCTACTATTTGACTACTATCCAGCTCGTCACCTAATGTAAATCGTCTTTCAAACACATTTGCCCGTACATCAATATAAGTGGGCTGCATATTTTTTGCAGTAGTTAAATCAATTTTCCCCTTGATGGTTAAAATATCCTGATCAACATCAATATCCAGTGTTTCCTTACTCACACCTGGTAAATCAAAAAATAAAGTAACGCCTTCTTTTGATTCATATATATCAGTATCAGGTGTTAAAGTAATTTCTTCAGCTGTACTTTCTTGAGTCGCAACTTCTTTGTTTTCTGCATTCATTTTCTTATCCTCCATTATTTTGCTGAAATTTTAATTTGCTTTGGCTGTGTTTCTTCTCGTTTGGCAATGCTAATGTGGAGCACTCCATCTTTATAGACAGCATGAGTCGACTCAGTATCTACCGTTTCAGGTAAGGTAATTACACGTTTAAATGAACCTTGAAAACGTTCCTGGCGATAACTGGCTTTATCATTATTTGTTGCATCAGGTAGTTTTCGCTCGCCAGATACACTTAGCATGTTTTTTTCAATAACCAGTTCTATATCGTCTGGATTCATTCCTGCTAAAAATAAATAAACGTCAACACTTTTATCGGTGGTACTAATATTAATAGGCGGATAGGCAGATTGCATACTACCTTTCAAGGGTCTAAATGAAGTGGGGTAAAATAGACTTTCCATTTCGTTATCCAGCATGGAAAACGGGAACCGTAACATATTCGAAATCATGATTATTCTCCTGTTTATGTTATTACACATTAAGCAGTATTAACTGCTTTGACGACTATAGAATATGTGAAAGGCACGTTTTATTCTGTCATTTAGGTGACAGTATGAATGATTTATTTCAATACATAGGGTTTCCTGATTGCCCATTAGTCTCCGCCTTATAGAAGAGAAAAACGGTGACAACTCACATATCATATTTGTATCGTTCTGCCATTATTTCCCCTTTGATGATTTGTCGTCTGTATCACAGCATTCGCTCCATGGCCATAAGCGTCCCATGACAAGAAATGTAAATGATGCTGACCAGGCAATAAGAAATAAGCCGTTGAGCGCTTCTGTTCCAGTCAAAAATCGAATATGACCTGTTGGATGAATATCACCGATACCCAGTGATGTGTATATAACACTGGAAAAGTATAAATATTCCATGAAATCATTCTCTGTCATTCCTTTCAAATATCCCAATTCGAATAATTCTATTGAATAGATATAAGTAACGGCATAAATTGCAATTTCTATAATATGTGCAAAAAATAAGATCATGACGATAAACAATACCCGAGCCTGCGCTGGAAAATTTGGATAAGGGGTGAACACGGAAAGCCACAGCAATATTCTGTAATGAAAAAAGAATGTCAGAATAACCAGCAATAGGGCTAAAAAAATTGTCAGGGTCATAGTTTCACCCTTTTATTTCTCATCATTTGAGAGTTATAGGGATAATCTGCGTAACCTTAGCGCATTGGTGATCACAGAAACAGAACTGAAACTCATCGCCGCCGCCGCAATCATTGGTGAAAGCAATAGCCCGAAAAAAGGGTACAAAACTCCCGCGGCAACAGGCACGCCTAATGCATTGTAAATAAAAGCAAAGAAAAGATTCTGCCGGATATTACGCATGGTATTACGACTTAACAATCTTGCTCTGGATATACCGAGTAAATCGCCTTTTACCAGGGTGATGCCAGCACTTTCCATAGCAACATCCGTCCCCGTTCCCATGGCGACACCTACATGTGCTTGAGCCAGTGCTGGCGCATCATTAATGCCATCGCCTGCCATTGCTACAATGTGACCCTCAGCTTGTAATTGTTTAACCACTTCTGTTTTTTGTTCCGGTAACACTTCAGCCTGAACTTCATCAATACCCAGTTTAAGCGCAACAGCCTCAGCGGTTGTGCGACTGTCTCCCGTTAACATGACCACCTTGATGCCTTCTTCATGCAAGGCTTTCAATGCTTGTGCTGTCGATTTTTTTATCGGATCAGCAACTCCTATAAGTCCTGCAGCTTTTCCATTAACACTGACGAACATGACCGTCTGACCATCTTTTCGTAATGATTCAGCCTGTTCGACAAGTTTATCAATCGGTATGCCAGATTCCTGCATCAATTTGCGGTTACCCAGCGCAACTTTATATCCTTTTACTTCACCTGTCACACCACGCCCAGTCAATGATTCGAAGCCATTCACCTGTATCAGTGTCAACCCCTTGTTTTCAGCGCCTTTGACAATTGCTGCAGCAAGGGGATGCTCACTGGCACGTTCCAGGCTGGCACCTAACAGTAAAACATCTTGCTCTGCAAAGTCATTTGCTGGCACCACAGACATCAAGCTGGGTTTACCTTCAGTTAATGTACCCGTTTTGTCGACGACCAGAGTATCAACCTTTTCCATAATTTCTAGGGCTTCGGCATTTTTGATCAATACGCCCGCCATAGCCCCACGTCCTGTGCCGACCATAATTGACATAGGAGTTGCTAACCCGAGCGCACAGGGACAGGCAATAATTAACACTGCTACCGCATTAATCACAGCATGTGCAAGACGGGGTTCGGGGCCCCACAGCCACCAGACAGCCATGGTTATCACAGCGATTAACAGCACTGCAGGGACAAAGTAACCGGCAACCACATCTACTAATTTTTGTATGGGCGCACGGCTACGCTGAGCCTCGCTGACCATGTGTACAATTTGTGCCAGCAAGGTATCACTACCCACTTTTTCTGCACGCATTTGTAGACTACCAGTACCATTTACTGTGGCACCAATCAAACTATCACCCATTGCTTTTTCGACAGGAATTGGTTCGCCAGTGACCATCGCTTCATCCACAGAACTGTTTCCATCCATGACCGTGCCATCCACAGGGATTTTTTCACCCGGCCTGACCCGTAAAATATCACCGGGCTTAACTTGCTCAAGCGGAATATCCATTTCTTCGCCATTATCCTGTATCAAGCGAGCTGATTTAGGTGCCAAACCTAACAATAATTTAATCGCTGCACTGGTTTGGCTGCGTGCTTTTAATTCCAGTACCTGACCCAGCAACACTAAGGCAGTAATAACGGCTGCGGCTTCAAAATAGACGGCTACTGCACCTGATTCATCTGTCATCAAATCGGGAAAAATTCCTGGCCAGAAGGTTGCAACCACACTGTAAATCCAGGCCACACCAACGCCTATGGAAATTAAGGTAAACATATTGAGACTGTGATGAATCAGGGATGCCCAGCCTTTCTGAAAAAAAGGCCATCCACACCACCAGACCACAGGTGTTGCTAACGCAAATTCAAACCATTGCAAAGGCTGTGTTGTGATGAATGAGGGCAACAAACCGGGTGCCAAATCATGTACCATTGCCAACACAAAGACCGGAGTGGCAAGGACTAAACTAACCCAGAAACGTCGTGTCATATTATCCAGTTCCGCTGAATCCTGTTCAGCCCCGGTATCACGTGCTTCCAGAGCCATACCACAGATTGGACAGTCGCCAGGTTGGTCGCGTACAATTTCTGGGTGCATAGGGCAAACAAATTCTTGTTGCACAGTTACCGAAGGTGTATTTATTATCTCCAACGTCATCCCACATTTTGGACAATCCCCGGGTGAATCTTGTTGTATTTCTGGATGCATGGGACAGCTATAAAGACGATGACCATCCAGAGAAGTTATTGCAGAGCTATGGACGGCGTTGGTATTGTGCTGATGAGACGCTGTATGTGAGCAATGGCTTTTTTGTTTTTCCTGTAAGTGCAGACTGACGTTATAAACTGGCACCCAAATCAGAGCGAAATACCAGCCGTATCCATAACTTTCTACCAGACCCAAGAAAAAACTGCTCCAGCTCAGCCATTTAAAACCCGGCAATAATGCTTGCCAGGAGCGGTACATCGCAGCGTCAGGAAAGAGCAAGTCAAAAACAATGCAAAGCGTAAAAGTCATAGAAAGAAATAAACTGCTGGCATGGCCTACAGCAGCTAGAGACAAGGTCTGTTTCATGGGGTATCTCCATCAGAAGTGAGGAATACATCGGGGGTATCATCAAATTTAATTAGGCAGTTGCGAGAGCAAAAACGGTACTCTTTTTCTTGATACATTTTACTAAAACCTTTTTCCTGAGAGACTTTCATACCACAGACTGGGACAATTGATTTTTTCGATTTGTGTTGCTGAGCGCCATGAATCATATGAGCGCCACAGGTAAAAACATTTCTTATATTTCTTCCCCCTCTTTGGAAACTATCATAGGGCTTAGGCTATTGATAGCTGATGATTCAATAGATTCAATCAAGGCACAAATACTGTTTCCATCAGGAACTCCATCAGGCATCACCCGCCACTTTAGCAATGCTTCTTCCATATGTTGCTGCAGTTCTATCAACTGTGCTAGCCTCTCTTTATTGGATTTAAGACGCTGCTGTATGAGATCACGAACTAGTGGACATGGAGACGATCCTTTCTGGCTTTGTTCAATAATATGTTTAATTTCTTTCAGCGAGTAACCCAGATACTGTGCCCGCTTGATAAAATCTAGATGTCTGATATCTTGTTCGCTAAAAGTCTGATAACCATTAATTGCATTACGCTTGGGTTGAAGTAAACCAATTTTTGCATAATACCTGACCGTATCCTTACTGACATTGCATTTTTGAGCTAACTCACTGACTTGAAAAGACATTGTGTACAAGCTTTTACCAAACTATCAAAATATTCAATATTATCTCATCCATTCTGCAATTAGTTTTTTACATTCAGTACTCCATATACAATTCTGATCGTGACAAAGTTTATAATAATTGGACTGAAAACAAGATCGTTGTTGGCTTGCCTTTTGAATAAGCCGAATCAGCTCTGTTGTTTGAGTTATTTTTTCCGGACTTTCTACGCCAATGGCCATTGCTAACTGTTGTAAACTGACAATAGTCATCCCTCCGTCTTCTTTGCAAACTGAAAGATAGTCAGTTATCAGCTTTTCCTTAGACTTTTTTTCATCCTCTTGCAAGATATTTAATTCACGAACAACTTTAAATGCTCTGGCTTTTTTTTTGTTGAAATTTACAACTTCCGAAGTATCTTGATGTTTGGTTATACTGAGCTCTACACACTTATTGTTAAAATTTGGCGAAATAATATCTGCAGTTTCAGTTTCACTGTTTTTTTGTTGAGTTAAGCGTTCACGATTGTTTGAGTGTTTAACTGTATTTAACTTAAGCTGTTTTTTCATTCTTTGCCCCCTTTAAAGCAATGATTCAAATCCAGACAAGAAATTTAATAAAAACTTTTTCTGAAACATTTATTAGTGTCTTATTTTAAAACATTGGAGTTACACATATGTCAAGTTTCTGCGCATAAGTTTACGCTTTATATTAATTGTTCCTAAAATTCTCGCAGTACATGTTAAACGGGTAGTTTTGCGTACAGCATGTCAGGCAGCCGAAAAAAACTTTTAGCCAGGTCAACTTCGTCTTGGATAGCTTGCATAGCTGACACGGGGGGGCAACCAAGGAACTACAAAAAGACTCGGAGCGCTCATTGATTATGCAGCCTGTACAATAGAACCCATACGCAATGGGAGAAGCAATAGTGGAACGAATTCAAAATCGAAAAAACAGAATTTTCTATTGCAATTACAAGAGGGCACTGTAAAACCAATATCTTGCACATAATTCCGCGCCCAACTGATCTTTCTAGATAAAAGTAACTATATTGAAGCTATAGGAAGCTATTCTATTATATTTAATAATTTCCCATCTCAATATTCATTGGTTCAGATTTATGAATCAATAAAAAATTATGAAAGAAATATTATTAAAACGGTTCAATAAAGTACAAAGATGACTACCACAATTCAACAGGCCAAATTCGTTTAATTTAACCAGTCAAAGCTTTGGCGTGTGTCTCCCACAGGCTTATATTCAGCTCCCACCCAACCGTTATAATTTGACTGCTCAATGGTTGTAAATAAATTTTCAAATTCTATTGTGCCTGTTCCAGGTTGACCACGGCCAGGGACGTCTGCAAATTGGATGTGGCCTATTTTATCGCTGTTGATTTGAATGAATTGAAGGATGTCTTCATCCATCATTTGCATGTGATAAATATCATATTGCATGTACAGCAGGGGATGATTGAGCTGTTTTACGATGTCTAACATTTGCCGTTCATTGTGAATAATAAAGTCAGGCATATCTATAGTATTGATTGCTTCAAATACAGTTTTAATACCTAAAGGGCTGAAGGTATTAAGGGCAAGGGACAGGTTTTTTCTGAAAGTTGTTAAATATTCTGTGGTTCTTTTTGAGTCAGTACATCTACCGGGTAATATATTGATGGCTTCAGGCTGTAGTATTTCTGCATACGATTTACATTGCTGTAGTGCCTTAAGGAACAGTGCCTGTTTTTCTGGTACGGCTGCCAGGCCTTCTCCCCCTTGTAACAGGTCGCCGGCATCTACATTAAACAACACCAGTTTGAGTCGATTTTCTATCAGCGCCTGTTTGATTATCTCGGCAGGTATTGAATAGGGGAATTGAATTTCCACCGCATCAAAGCCACATTGTTTAGCCGCTTTAAAACGATCGATTAAATCCAGTTCGGTAAATAATAAACTTAAATTAGCAGTAAATTTTAACATTAGTTTTCGTGGCTATTAATAACATCGTTTGTGAAGTTAACTAAATTTTAATGTCAAAATCGAAAATTATTTTTAACCTGTGCTTTGTATATAGTCATTTTAGTTTTTAGTAAACAATTTAATTAAGGTGGATGGGTCTTGTTCCAAAAAACCCTGATTACCATGAAGTTGCATCAATTGGGCCGCTAGTGCGGACATTGGGATGGAATTACCGTTTTGGGTGGACAAATCCACTGCCATATTTAAATCTTTTAACAGCGTTTGAACACGCCATTTTATGGGTTCAAAGGTGTTTTCTGCCATTTCCGGGCCAACAATTTGTAGTGGTTTTGAGTCAGCAAAACCTCCCGCCAGTGCCTGGGGTATTTTTGCAGCATCAACGCCCGATGCCTGAGCTAAAGCCATCATTTCAGCAATTACCATAACATTACAGCTAACAATCATTTGGTTACAAATTTTACTCACCTGACCGCTACCCACATCGCCCATGTGAGTCAATTGTTTATACAATGGCTTAAGCACTTCTCTGGCAATATTAATATCTTTCTCTGCACCTCCCGCCATGATTGCCAACGTGCCTTGTTCAGCCCCAGCGGTACCTCCAGAAACAGGGGCATCCACCCAACTCATATTGCATTGCTGTTTTAATTGTGCGGCAAGTTGTTTAGTGGTTTCTGGGTGTATGCTGGACAAATCAAGCAATAATTTTCCAGCAGAATCGGAGTTAATAATTTCTTCTGTTACAATTGCTTCAACGATGGCTGTATTGGCCAGACATAAAATAATAATATCAGATGCTTTAACCAGTTCGCTGATTGTTGTATAGGCAATAGCACCTGCATCATTAACAGCTGCAAGTTTTTCTTGGGAACGGTTCCATACGTTAACTTTAAGTCCTGCATTCAGAAGACGCAGGGTCATTGGCTTTCCCATTAAGCCAATTCCAATAAAGCCCAGGCTATATTTTTTTTTTGTCATTATTTTGAGTATTTGAATGATATGATGAAATCGTATCATTTAATGAGCATACAAGGGTAGAGACTAAACAATGATAATACTAAAAAAACTATTCATTACCTTATTTTTCTTAGTTTGTTTTCATGGTCAGTTAATTGGGGCCACAGAAAGAAAAGCAGCTATTGCCAGCGCTCATACTTTGGCAACCTACGCTGGCTTTGAGATTCTGCAGCAAGGAGGAAATGCATTTGATGCTGCGGTTGCCGTTAGTGCTGCTTTAGCTGTAGTAGAACCCGCAGGTTCAGGATTAGGAGGCGGAGGCTTCTGGTTACTGCATAGAGCCAGTGATGGTTTTGAAACTATGATTGATGGCAGGGAAAAAGCACCGCTTGCTGCGCATAGAGAAATGTATCTTGATAAGCGCGGAGAAGTTATTAAAGACTTGTCTATAAATGGCGCGTTATCCGCAGGAATACCAGGTTTGCCTGCTGCATTAGTTCATTTGTCTGAACAATATGGGAAACTGTCACTGGCTCAGTCTCTACAACCGGCTATTCGTTATGCTCAACAAGGATTTGTTATTGGAGAGAGGCATAGAAAGTTGTTGAAGTTTAGACTGCCCGTTTTAATGAATAATCCACAAGCGGCCTCTATTTTTCTGGATAATAATAAAGTTCCAAATGAAAAATCAGTTTTGCAACAGACCGATTTGGCTAATACTCTTAAACAGTTGGCGCAGTATGGAATTAATGGCTTTTATACAGGAGATGTTGCTAACAAGTTAATCAATAGCGTACGCAAAGCAGGGGGGATCTGGACACTACAGGATCTGGAAAACTATCAGATAGTGGAAAGAGATCCGGTGATAGGTGAATATAACGGCATCAAAATAACCAGTGCTGCTCCGCCATCATCGGGAGGTATTGTATTGATAGAGGCTTTAAATATATTGTCTGGATATAACTTATCAAAACTTGATGAAATAACGCGAAAACATATTATTAGTGAAGCAATGCGCAGAGCATATCATGATCGTGCATTTTATTTAGGCGATAGTGATTTTGTCGATGTGCCTATCTACAGGTTGATTAATCAGGATTATGCGGCCGGTTTAAGGACTTCAATTCGATTGGATAAAGCAACCCCCAGCGATTCATTAGCAGGTGATGTGGAGCAGAAATCGAGAGGTAGAAATACTACACATTTCTCAATTATGGATAAAGAAGGGAATCGGGTGGCAGCAACATTAAGTGTCAATTTCCCCTTTGGATCAGCTTTTGTTGCTGAAGGGACCGGTGTACTGTTAAATGATGAGATGGATGATTTTGTTAGCAAATCGGGTGTTATGAACGGATATGGTTTAGTGGGAGGAGCAGCAAATGCAATCGAGTCAGGTAAACGCATGTTATCCAGTATGACACCTACATTTATTGAAGATGAGACTCGTGTTGCAGTATTAGGTACACCAGGAGGCAGTCGAATTATATCTATGGTGTTATTGGCTGTGTTGGATTTTGCAGAAGGTGAAGGGCCTGATTATTGGCTTTGGACACCACGGTTTCATCATCAATACATACCCGACATGATTCAATATGAAGAGGGGGGGATGACGGATGAAGAAATACTGGGATTGTCTAGATTAGGACACAAATTAAAGGAAACTCTATATCGATATGGCAATATGCAGGCAATCCAGTTTAATAAAAAATCAAAGCAACTGACAGTGGCATCTGACCCAAGAGGCGAGGGACTGGCTTTGGTTCGTTGATAGGGATTTAGTGTGACTGGTCTTTTTGTAGAAACATGGCACGGAGAATTATTGCTAGCAGATAGTGTGTCTGAAGAACAGACAGAACAGCAATATTGGCATTTACTTAATAAGGATGAAAGAAAAAAGGCAAATGCATTTTCCAGAAAGGTTTTACAACTAAAGTATATTAAAACTCGTGGCGTATTACGTGAAATACTTTCTTCATACCTTAATATTGAAGCTCAAAAAATCATTATAAAAACAGCCGAGTATGGAAAGCCTTTTTTAGCTGAAGCTAACTTGTTTTTTAATCTTTCACACACGGGCAATAAGTTTGTTGTTGTTGTCAGCAATGGCAGTAAGGTAGGGATAGACCTGGAACAACTTAGAAACAGAAAAAGTATGCCGGCATTGGTGGAAAAATGTTTTTCTAAAACAGAAAGAGGGTATTGGCATTCTTTATCAGCAGAACATAAAACCATAATGTTTTACCGTTTTTGGGTAAGGAAAGAAGCCTTTGTAAAGGCCGTAGGGCGTGGAATAGCATTGGGACTAAATCAATGTGAGATAAATTCCGATAATCAAACCTGCTTTTCAAGTATTCCTGGAGAGTATGGTTTACCATCAGATTGGAAGATACTGGATATTCCCATTAATCAGCACCATGTTTGTGCAGTTGTGATAAAAAATATGGATTTTCAATATAAACAAATAGAATTGAAGTGAAAAAACTGAGCATTTTAATAACGTTAGTTAGTTTGCTTGGCTGTGCAACACCTGCACAGCATTTTAACCGGCAAGCGCTGGCGTTGAGGTTTAATTCTTTTATAATTAACACAACACAGTTTCAGCATCAGATTTATACGACTAAAAATTTAAAGAAAGGTGGGAAACTGCATGTTTATCTGGATGGTGATGGCACACCGTGGATAAGAAATCGATGGATAGCTGATGACCCTACAGCAAGAAATCCTTTGATTTTACGTTTAATGAGCCAAGATAAGCAGCCTTCTATTTTGCTAGGGCGACCTTGTTATTATGGTTTGAGTCAAAGTTTCGGCTGTGATAATAAATACTGGACATCACATCGATATTCAAAAACAGTCGTTCAAAGTATGACGCACGCTTTAAATAGCTGGCTGGAAAAATATAAATTTAATGAAATTGTATTGATTGGCTACAGTGGAGGTGGAAGTCTTGCCCTATTAATGGCCGATGGCATAGAAAATATAAAAAAAGTAGTGACGGTTGCAGCAAATTTGAATGTGAACACATGGAGTAAATATCATGGCTATGCAACATTAAATAATTCATTAGATCCCTCTGATGTAGTAAGGTTAAGCGCTAGTATTCAGCAGTATCATTTTGCAGGTAAAGAGGATGAAGTGGTGCCAGCATTTATTATCAAACACTATGCAGACGATCAGAAAAATGCCCAGTATTTTGAGCTAGCAGGAAAAGATCATGTTTGTTGTTGGGAAAGTGAGTGGAAGAACATATTGAGGTTTATTGAATAAATAAAATATTGTTGTATTATTGTAATTATACGGGTGGTTTTAACGGTTTCTGTGAAGTGCTGTGGAATCAAGAGCTTGTGCTAGAATCCGTGATCCAACTGATTTTTCTAGGTTAAAAGTCATTTTAACCAATTAATTCTTTTAAACTCTAATTTGGAGAGTCATATATGAACGGAATAGGTACGAATAAAATAATCAAATGGGTTGTTACTTTTACCTGTTTTGTTGTAGCTCAGCTTGCGTTTGCAAATCCAAATATACAAATTAATGATCAAATAAATCGCACAATAAGCAATAGCATAAATAACAATATTTCAAAGAGTGTAATGAAAGCAGGCCAATTTTCAGAAATTGGTCTTTCAAATAATACGATAAAAGATAAAGAGCAAATTAAGCAGGCACAAAAACGCTTAAGTATTTTAGGTTTTAATCCAGGACCTGTAGACGGCATAATGGGTATAAAAACTAAAAAAGCGATTCGAGGTTTTCAGAAAAGTCAGGGAATTAAACAGGACGGCGTATTAACCGAAGGTTTACTGCTTAAATTTCAACAATGAACGTACAATAAACTGAGTTGATATACATTATGATGATGCGGACTTCAAATTTTAAGAGCTGTGTGAATGTTAAGGAGCAGGTACAGAAATACTTGAACAATTGGTTTTGTTTTTTTTTCCGTTTTTTTCGTTGTAGAAAGGGTTGCGTAGCTTGCTATGCGCTCATTTCCACGCCTTGAATACGAACAAACTACTACTCTAATTAACCAGCTTAATTCTGTGCGCGTTCCTAAGTTAGTTCTGCTGATGATTTTTATGTTGTTTTTTACTACACAGGTTTTTTCTGAACAACACACAACCGCTTTTGGCAAAGCAACAGTTGAGATTGGAAATAAAGGATATATTTTATCGGTAGAAGTTGCCAGTACAGAAAAGCAAAGGTCTATAGGGCTTATGTATAGGGAACATCTGGATTTAAGCAAAGGCATGTTGTTTGTTTTTGAGTATCCAGCCCTACAAAGAGTATGGATGAAAAACACTCTGATTCCATTGGATGTGTTGTTTGTTTCAGCAAATGGTGAAATTGTTTCTATTCTAAAGAGCCTACAGCCATGTGTGAAAAAGTCCTGTGAAATTTATGACTCAGTAGGCATCGCAAAATATATGTTAGAAGTGAATGCAGGTGTGGTTGAAAAACAAAAACTTAAAGTTGGGATGAGGGTTTTTCTATTTTTGTAGAATGATTTTTATGGCTAGCCAATAATAAAGCACAGGTCAAACTTTATATGGATTGTCTTTTCGACCAGCGGGAGAAATCTTGTTACTCAAGTTGTGTTGTGACTCAAGATACCTCCCGTTAGTCGGTATGACACCGTTGGTGAGGTTAATCTACAAACATCAAAATCGAGAATAACCTGAAATAGCTTAATAAATATTGATATTGATATTTTGTAATCTTTAATCTAAAATACCTGCAACATATTATAAGTGTTAGCCTGACAGCCGATGAATATATTGATGGGTTTGTAAACGAATAAGGATTAATAAAAATGATAAAAAAGATACTGTTGACTGTTGGTTTATTACTAAACGTAATTGTTGTTTCCGCTGGTTCACTTTCTATATCAGGATCAAATGGTAATTTTACAACTAATACAAATAACATAGTACCCGCGGGTAATAATTTATTAGGTCTGACCATTACTTTTCTGGATAACGGCTCGGGAACCAATACCGGTTCTGTTTTTAACACCAGTGCAGGTCGGTTTTCGGTAGAAACAACAGATTATGACATAGTGTCTGTGGCTAACAACCAGGGTGGGCAAAGTATCAGTATAGTGAATGGTAATACGGTAATCCAGGCGGGTGCGGTTGTGACGGATGCAAACGGAAATTTGTCGATTACTAATAGTTCAAGTGGAGGCGTTTTTTTAGCAGGAAGTCTAGTTGCTCCTGGAACAGTGAATATTGTGTCTGGAGGTACTATTAGTGTAACTGACACTAGCACTGGTGATAGTATTCTTAGTTCAGCCGGTGGCATCACTCTTAATAGAGGTGGTGATATTAGTCTCGTTCCAGGAGGAGAAACTTTAACAATAAATAGCTTAGCAGGCGGTCCTGTTGTTCCTTTTGGCACATTGACTTTATTTGATGTTGTTGATGTTGCCCAGGATATAGCACAGGTTGAGCAACTGCAAACACAAAGTGAAAATACCATCAGGGTAAGCAGTGGAGTGGTTGCTAATCATATGAGTAACATGCTTTCCAATGCATTTGGTTTTGATATGAATGCTACCGCAACTGATCTCAAAATGGGTGCCTCTTCGGATTCATCCAGCCAGTACGCACCGGATGCTTTCTGGGGCAAACATGTTTATAGCAATTTAACTGAAGCGGGTGATAATTTAGGTTATGACACGGACTTATATCAATTTATAGGGGGGGTAGATAAACGGCTAGGTGATTTTATTGTCGGCTCAGCACTTTCTTATGTTTATGGAGAAACGCATCGGAGAGGAAATAACGATTCAACGCATACTATCGGTATCACCCCCTATGCATCCTATAAGATAAATAGTTTTCTGTTTGTATCTGGATTAGCAGGCTATAACTACACCAGTGTGAATGGCACGGAAGGAAAAAAAGATGCCGATGTACATAATTATAATGGAGAGCTGACACTGAGTGCCTTTAAAGCTTTTGATGCTTTTTTGGTTAAGGGGCGTGGAGGCTTAAGATATACGCACAGCTTTACTTCATTAGAAGGCACTGTGGATGGCAGTTATGATCAGTTGACATGGATTGGTGATATTGAGTTTGGTTATAATATAAACAGTAAAATTCACTTGTTTACGGGGGTCTTATATGAATATATAGATAAAGAAGCAACCGTTGGCAGTAATATTCTTGCTAAAAATGATGTAACGCATGATGGCGTGGCTTATTTTCGAGCAGGGGCAAAATACCGAGTTAATGAGCGGCTTTCATTTGGACTGGATGCCTCTAGCGACTTGAATGATGAAGACAATGATATTATGTCATTTGGTGCTAGTGTGCGGCTGGAACTTTAGTGTAAAGGCAGGTTGGCTTGTATCTGATTCTTTGAAGGCGAATGGAGTTTAAGTTAGTCAAAACTAATATTTATACAGAAAGGGGTCAGCAGAAAGAGGTCAGTACCCTTTTGTGCAGTTTGTAACTCAAGCGTATAAAAGGGTACTGACCCCTTTCTTCCTTTCTTCTAAATATTGTTGGGTTTCGTTCCTCAACCCAACCTACCGAGCTGGCTGTTCTACCTTGATTATTCTTCGTTCCTCAACCCAACCTACCGAGCTTAAAAGGTGACGGTTTTAACAATAACGAATGGAAAATAAAACCTGCTTCCTGAAATAAATTATGATAGTATACAGAAGCTAAATGCTAGATCTAAAGAACAAATCCAGAATGAATTGAAATCCAGGCGATTTTATCAGTCCTGGCAATAACACAGCAACACAGCCAAGCAAAAGACACGAGAAAGGAATGCTAAAAATAACTCCTCGGCAATTTGAGATGTTCCAGCAACAGGCAGAACATCAATTTACGCAAAAACTCCAGCAAGCACTGGCAGATAAATATCCACAGATGCTTTCCCGGTTTCCTGAACAGATACAATTAAAAATCGTCAGTAACATGATTGATAGAGCCAAACGCTGGGGAATAGACTGGAAATCGTCATTAGTCATATTTGCAGAACTGATGATCTCAATAGCACCAAACTTTGATCAGCAAGTAGACATTCAAAGAGTACTTGATAGTGACCCAGCGCAAGTCAACCTGCGCATAAAATCAATAACCGAGTATGTGCCAGATGCCGCCTGGCCAGAAGCTGAGGCCAATACTGATGATTTACCCTATTTCTTATCAGCAGAATTCATCAATACCCCATTAACAGAACAAACCGCCAGTGCAATCCCGCTGGTTTTATGGGACAAAGCGGCAGAATTTGATCCCCATCAATATGCAACCAGTGCGATACAATATGCCAAGCAACTGGCATTCAATAATATAAATGATGCCCCAATAACCATTGTGGTATGGCGTAGTCTTTATGGAATTCAATTTAACAACCCCGAAGTTTATCCCTGGGTCACAGATATAATGGACAACAAACGACCCGCACGGGAAAGAATAGCCATGCTGAAATATAGAATAGCAC
>JAKIUK010000041.1 GCA_021647585.1 Methylococcaceae bacterium | reverse complement strand
CAGCCAATAGAAAGGGAAAAAGCCAATGAAAACGGTAAAAATCACCACACACTGGACAGCAGAACAAGCAGCCGATATTTATATGTTACTTGATGAATTAAAATCGCTAATCTGGCAAAGCTATGGAGACGATATAATCAAAATGCATCGCAAGATAGCTCATGAGCAGCTAAAAAAGGAAGAAGGGAATGTATTTAATGATGACCCTTTGTTTTAAATACTGATTTTCAAAATAACAGGCAAAATAAAGTGTTTTTTTTTGAATTTTATTCTGCGGCAAATACCTGCGGGTTTACGTCGGCGCTAACACACGAACCTTCATTTGATAAAAATGGGCATCGATCTGTGTGTCCAGTAGTTATACTTTTGCCACGCTTTAGTGGAACTCCAGCTTTTAAATGTATATATTCTGCTTCAAGCGTTGTAATTTGAACATCCATATTGCAACAGTAACTTCAACCTTTTGTGCAAGAGGCATGTTGCCCTATATATTTTTTAAACTCATTAAGATACGAGTACGGCTTCCAACTTATCGCCTAATATAATTTGGGGGGAATTAAGTATTTTTGTCAGAATATATGCCTTATCAACTAACTCTTCTGGTATCGTTGGCAATTTGTCATTTATCTGTTTTAAAGCAATTTCATTATCCATTTGAACCTTTTTGATATTCATAAACAGCTAACGCTTTTGTCTGTCCGCTGTAGTTATTTGTTAGGCTTTTTCTTACTATGACTAAATTTGCTTTTCACGGGCTTTGCCAAAACAGTAATAGCAAATATCAATAGCAATATTGTAAATGCAGCATTCTGGAAGTAGGCAAAAAATGCCCATGCTAATAAGGCACAAATGATACCAGCGGCAAGTAACATTAAATTATCTTTCATTATGCACCAACCCCTTTAGATACAGATATTGCCTTAGCAAAATATACTTGTCTAAAGTTATGTCTTTTATCTAAGATTTCTGGATGCATCATGTAGAAAGAATTCCAGTTATCAAATTTCAAATTAGTTTGCTCTAGAAAAACAAACATATCTGTGATTCTGTAGCCACAACCTAATGACCTTCCGCTGGCAACTGCTATACTCCCAATGGCTGCGCCAACAAAATATGCTGCACCTAAACTTGCTGCTACTTTCAGTTTTTCCAATCCAGTAGTAGCTTTAATAATTTCTGCAATTGTTGCTCCTTTTCCTAGAGTATTTAGTGTCTCCAGAATTAGCCCGGCATTCGCAATAGCAGCGTTAAAATTATCAAACAGAGTTGATGGTACTGGTAGATTCATTGCTTTCATATTTTCATTGAAATACTTTTTAAAATCTCCAGATGTATAACATTGGCTCATGATATTTCTCCTTTTGTTTTTATTACCCTACCAATATTATTATCAGGCATATTTGACAGAATAATAATACCCTGACTTTTTGCTTTGTTTCTCTGCCATATTGACCTGCTAATCAGGCATTTTTGCTTGCTATCCGAATTATCCTTTCAAAACGACTATGATAATAGCTATTACCCTGCAAATCAGGAAACAACCAACACCTCATAAAACCCTGATTCTATTTGCTAGAACCCAAGATGTCAATTCAAAAAAATCACTTTCTTAGCAGCGGTAAACACTTAATTTTCTTTTATCGCTTTTTTAATAATAATAGGACAAAACAAAAACCCTAACACCACACCACTGGTGACAACATGGGCAAGGACTTTTAATGTCGCGGTATCGGCAACGGCTAAACTCCCAAATGCCAAGGCACTGGTGAACATGGATGCTCCCATTGCCTGATAGGTTAAGGCTATGTTGCCACTTCTATTTTCCTGGAAGAAAATCCCATAATCCACGCAGATGGCAACTGCCAGTAAAAATCCAACCAGATGCAAAAAACTGATTGCCACATCTGCTAAGGACCATAAGGCTAAAATCATGACCGCCGATAATAATGAAGGTGCCAGCGTTTGTATCATTTTCCACAGGCTTTTGTATCTGATCCATAATAACAATGCAATTAAAGCCAGTCCGCCCATTAACATGAGTTCTGCGCGCTGCTGATAATCAGCCGACATCCGATTCAATAAATCCCGTTGACTAAAATACTGTACATGATCCATGTCTGTAAAAGCAGTGTTTAACACCTCTGGTTGATGTTTCGCCAGCCAGATAATTAACAGTATTCTTTCATCACCTATTACCAGCTGATTTTTAATCAGTCTGCCCACGGCTGAATCTAGTACTTGAGTTAAGGTTAATGGATTGGTTTCAGGATAACTCAAGCTCCCTAAATGTTTTACAGACAATCCTTGTTCACGTAATGCATTATTCCACCATTGCAATTTCTGCTCAGTCAGATTCTCTGCCAGCTTTTGCTTATTCAGCAATTGCTGTTTTTGTGACAGTATCCACGGATATAATCCAAAATAGTCAGTCAAATAACCTTGCTCTTTATACTGATCTAAAATATTGTATACCTGCTCCGCTTTTTGTAAAACCTGTTCTGTATTTTCTGCACTCACCAGTATAAAACGTCCTGGCTCCAGGCTTACCATGCGGGAACGTATTGCCTCATCTTTTGCTTTCAACTCATTTAATTCAGGTGTCAATTCTTGTAAATCCTGCATCCATGTCAATGAATTCATCGTCCATAGACTAAAAAGTGATATCACCAGCAAAACCAGTAACATAACACTTCTGTATCGATGACACAGTTTTAACCAACGTATCGAAAAGGCGTTTTTATTTCTTGCTTGCTGTTTATCTCCAGTAATCAAACCGGGTAATAAATAACGAGTTAATAATAAAGCAACCACAATTCCTGTTCCGGCATATACAGCAACTTGTTGAAACCCGGGATATCCAGATAACCCCAATGCAAAATAACCAATCAGTGTGGTGACTGCTCCCATCAACATACTCGGCCAAATTTTAGCGGTTACAGCATAACGCTGACTAACATCTACTGTTTGTGCATGTATTATTGTATGTATCGGATAATCAATACATATACCGACCAAGGTCGAACCTATTGCCAGAGTCAATCCATGTACTGAACCAAAAACAACTTGAGTTACCAATACGGCAGTGGCAATAACAGCCACTAATATTGTGGCTACCAAAAACAACACTTTAAAGGACCTGAATATCCAAAAGAATAAAAGACCTAATGCAATTGAAGAAAGGATACTGATAGATTTGATATCTTGTTCTATACGTGACTGCGTTGCTGCTGCAAATACAGGAACACCTGTCATATCCAGCTGATAATTGTCAACCTCTGTTGCCTGTATCTGAGTAAAAGCAGATTTTATTTTCTGCTGAATGGCTAACTGGGCGTTAACATTCATCCCTGATGGGATAGTTTCAATAATCAGGTTCTGATATTGGCTATCCGCATTAATAACTGTCTGTGCTTGATCAGCAATTGATTTAAACCCATTAAGGGTCAAGAGCAAAGGATCTTTTTTTGCAATTTTTTTAACCAGACCCGCTTGTGGTGACAATAAAGCCTGTTTTAAAGCCTTGGCCTTTTCATTTAAACCAGCTTCAGTCAGTGTTTCCTGTATATATGTTTCAGGATTACGACTATATAGCTGTGCACTATGTGGAATATAGAGTGATTTAAGTACTTTAACCGCACCTCTTTTTTCACCAGGCCGCCAGACATCACTAATACCACTAACCTCTTTCAATAGTGAACTAAACTCATTAATAAACTGCTTCGAAACAGTTCTATTTTCCGGGGCAGCTACCGACAATATATATCGTCTTGATAAAGAGCCTGTCTGAATTTCACTCGCTAACAGAATTTCTTCCGCATTGTCCCCGGCTATAAAAAAAGCAGAAACATCTGTTTTAAATTTGGTAGTAAAAACAACCAGACAAATTAAAACAGGGAGTGATATAAAAAACAACTTAGCTCGCATACTTAGTTCCCTTTTAATAATTTTGACAAGCGGGTAATATCGGCTTTTATCTCTTCTGTCTGCTTTACGGGAGATAAGTTAAATTCACTTTTATCGCCATCTGCCGTATGAATTTCTAGTTTATGCGCAAGTTTTCCAGAAAACCCTTGCATGGTAACAGTGGTTGCCTGCTCCCCTTCTTCCGGATCAAAATATTGAGCAGTCAACAGCAGAGTCCATTGTTGTTTTGTGGCTGTAAAATCAACATCATAATACTGACGCAGAAACTTCAAATCCCCATTCATCAGACCTTTAAAGGCAATCACGGGTAACATCATTGCATCGCTATCATCCAATTCTGTCTGGTATCTTTTTTCGCCTTTTGCTTTGTAATAAAAGAGTTGATTTCCTATCACCCCCATAATTTCAGGCTTGGGTTGTATTTGCTGTTTTATTAATGTGCCCGGTGCAGTCGCATAAAACACACCCGAACCTTTCCATTGCTCAACAAAAAAACCTAATGCGCGTGTTTCTTGATAAGCAATGGCACTTGCAGTATCAGATTTTATTCTGGACATAACAGCGTTCAAACTGTCATCCGCCATCACTAGTGTAGATATAAAAAAGCAAATTAAAAACAAACTAGCTCGCATGAACATCCTTCCAGATCTGGCGGCCGTTTATAATCATATTTTTTGTGCTGGACTTTACATCCGGTATATCCAGTTCAGGAAACCAGAAATGACGCCAGATGTATTCACCTACCATCAGTAACACAGTCAATACAAACAGCCCTATACCAGTGTACAAAGCCCACCAGGATGCTGGAGCCCATAATGCCAGACCAATACAAACCAGGCTGTTAAAAGCAAAGAAACCTGTCCATAAAATGGTTAACTGGCGACAATAAACGTCTATCCCGGGAGGAAATTCCGGAAATTCCAAGCGCACAAAACGTTCAATAAGCGGTGGACCTTTTCCATCCAATAATGTTTTACCAAAAAAGTTCATCAGTGTCAGTTGAATAAATACTGGTATTATTTTTGCAGTAATTGCTTGAAAATAAACCACACCCATGAGCAAAACCAACACAGTTAATAATTTTTTTATTCTAACAACTGAGCTTGTACTGTGAAAAGCCTGATAAAGATAATAAGCTGCAATGATTGATGGTGCTAACCAGACACCGCCATCCTGTATTCCTCGATAAACCAGATAAGGATATATCAAAGCAATCACTGTGATGATAATTGAGCGGAAAATAATCAACAGAGTTTTTAAAACAGCTCTGAATCCAGTTTTTTTTTCTTGTGAATCTGACTTTGCTTTAACAACTACACGTCGTTTTTCCGCAACCGTTCCAAATTTAGTCCGGTCTTTTGCTGATTTTCTTGGTTTCACGTCAAAATTCTCACAACAATTAACACCTTACTTAAAAACTTTTGAAAAATGGATTTTGTCATTCCGACCAATGAGAGGAATCTTTATAAGCAATTGATTTATTACAGAAAACAATTAATAGTTTTCTCACTTCGCTCGATATGACATTAATCAGAGTTTCCTTAACAAACCCACATCAATTCTGCTTTATTTCAAACTCACTACTTCGTTCTATTTTCTGTAATGAAAGCAGCCAACGTATTCAATGAAGCAAAAATCTCACTATTACGATCATCCTCTGAAGTAATTTTTACGCCATATTTTTTATCCAGCATTACCGCAATTTCCAAAGCATCTATGGAATCCAGACCTAAACCATCGCCAAATAAAGGTTCATCGACAATTATTTCTTCAGCCTCAATATCTTCCAAATGCAAACCTTCAATTAACATTATTTTTAATTCATTAATCAATGCTTCAGACATAGTTTCCTTCGTGTAACTTAAAAAATAGAGTATTCTAACGTATTAAGGACTTTACCCCATAACCCTTCTATGTAAAATAACTATGAACAATCACAAAATTGTTTTTGTAAACCCACCCTATGAACGGATTGCAGCCGGTTATGACTTTGTAAAACATATAACCAACAAATCACCTTCATTAGGTTTGCTATACCTTGCTGCAATAGCAAGAGACAAAGGCTATCAAACTTCTATTATAGAAAGTGATATTGAAAACCTGAATTCTCATCAGGTGGCAGAATGTCTCATCACCGAAAACCCTACTTATATTGGCATTACTTTATTTACTGTAGGTGTCTGGCAAGCGGCTGAAATTGCCAGAATAGTCAAACAACAATATCCCAATATTATAATCATTGTCGGTGGGCCTCATATTTCTTCGATGGGATTAGAAACCATACAACGTTTTAAAGCATTTGATTATGCTGTAGTTAATGAAGGGGAAGCCGTTTTACCCGCATTGCTAACAGCCATAGAACAAAACGACAATCTGGATACAGTTAATGGCATCATACACAAAGTGAATAATATTGCTATACAAACACCTCCAGCGCCTACGATTAATGACCTGGACAGTCTACCCTTTCCCGCCTGGGATCTACTCCCGAATTTTCCAAATACATACCTACCGGCAATTTACGATTATCCGCAAGGACCGGTAGCGACTATGGTTGCCTCCAGAGGCTGCCCCTTTTTATGTAAATTTTGCGACACTTCAACATTTGGAGCGCGAGTACGTGCTTATACGCCTCAAACTGTTTTTCAAATGATGAAATATCTTAAGCAACAATACGGCATAAAACATATTCAATTTGTTGATGATTTATTCCTTGCCAGCAAAGTCAGGGCGCTAGAACTATGTGACTTATTGATAGACAATAAATTGAATATGACCTGGAGTTGTACAGCCAGAGTCGATACCGTTAAACCGAATGTGCTCAAACGCATGAAACAGGCCGGGTGTTGGGAGATCAGCTTTGGACTGGAAACCGGATCAAACGAATTATTGCAGAAAATGGAAAAAGCAGCCCGGGTTGAATTGTCTGAGCAAGCCGTAAACTGGACATCTGATGCAGGTATCCGCAGCAAAGGTTTATTCATGTTGGGCTATCCTGGGGAAACCATAGAATCTATAAAACTTACTAAAGATTTTGTTCGTCGCTTACCAATGACCACAATGAATCTTAGCAAATTCACCCCTTATCCAGGGTCGCCTATATACAAGGAAATATATGGCACCAATATTAAAGAAGAACATTGGGAAAAAATGAATGGGATGAATTTTGTCTGGAATCCAGAAGGATTCAGCACTCAACAACTAGACAGAGAATATCAAAATATTTTGCTTAGCTTTTATAAACAGCATAAAATCATGAGCAAATATGTAACTATGTCCCTACAACACCCACAACACCTTATCCGCTTATCCTGCTTTATATGGGGTTATTTAATAGCCAAAACATCCAGTCATCTTAAGGGTGCGAAAGGCATTCTCACTGAAAATACAGAAACGACACTTTGAGGAAACTAATTTTCCAAAAAGTCTTATAAAACCAGGCGTATATCATGAATTTCTTTGTACTGCCATCTAAGCACTGTTTTAACTTTCAAATGGTTGAATCATAAAAATAGTATCTTGAAAAGCTACAAAAATAACATAAGATATCTTAAACCTAGAAAAATGAAAACGAGAAAGTCATCAGTCAAGCTAAAAAACCCTAACAAAAACCAAACAGCCATTTCGTGAGGAAACCAGTCCATGTGAAGAACCTTTTGGGGCATATTGGTAATCACCTTGTGAAAAATGAATATCACCAACCATCGCTTCACCTTCGAGCATGATGTTTTCTTCATCAGTGATATGATCATGCGATGGCAAAGTGCTTCCTGGCGACATTCTTATCAAATAAGACTGCCCCTTCCCTTCTTCATATTTACTTAGCATTTTTTTTTCAACGCCGGGCAGTAAAGTTATCCATTCCCCCTCTACAGCTCTGATAGTCATCAAATCAAACGCTTTCTTACCCTTAATACGCGCCATCACACGTGATTTCAGTTCAGATGCTGTTGATAAGGAGGGAGCAATCGGTATTACTGATTCTGCAATAGCGCCTACCATTTCCTCAGGTAAAATAGGTTTATCTTGCTTAGCCATGATGTTCCTCCGACTCAGAAGAAAAACAATATTGTAGGGAAGGCTCGGCTTTGAGCTCAATTAAACTACGACGAATATGACTTTTGACTGTGCCTAGTGGCATGTTGATAAAATCTGCAATTTCCTGATAAGTCATGCCTCGAAAAAAAGCCAGCGATAAAAGTTGTCGTTGAAGTGATGTTAATTTTTTCAATGCTTGATTAATGGTCGAATATTGTTGGGTATCAGCTAAAAGTTGTTCAGGACTAACAATTAATCCGAGCAATTCATTGCATTCTGTATCGGAAATCTCAGAACTGTAATGCTGTCGTTTTCGTAAACGATCTATTGCCCTGCTTCGGCATATCGTTAATAACCAGCTCATAACGGAACCTTTTTCAGCCTGGAATCGATTTGCCTGTTCCCATACCTGCAAATACACATCAGAAACAACTTCCTCCGCATCCTCTACTTTGCCAGTAATACGAAGCGCCAACCCATAAACATTATTTATCGTCTGGTCATAAAATTGACTTAAAGCCACTTCATTTTGTTCTACAATTTCTGCCAGATGGGCAGTGAGATTAGTGACAGTCAAAAGATATCACCTGCTGCTAAAATCATATCAAGGTTACTATAACTGCTGGAGAGATTAGTTATTCCAATCATTTCAACAATACCTGAAAATATATAAAAACACAATTTCCACCACCCATACTCCAAAAATTTGTTCAATAACCACTGTATCACTTATCATTAGTCTCGAAGTCTGTAACTCTTAATCCTAGAAAAATCAGTTGGGCGCGGATGTATAGTGCAAGCTATGAGGTTAACAGTGCTTTGAAAAAATTTTAGCCTCAGCCGTTGGAAGTGCAGTGGTATCATCGTTTATACTAGAAACCGTGATCCAACTGACTTTCCTCGATTAATTCAGATAAACTCTCAGTTTCTGTGTTCCGACCTATCAAAATTGACAGCGGTTTACTTCGTTCTTGCACAATTTCTAAGAACTTATAATGTTAAGGTCAAAAGCTCTTTGCAGAAACCAGACCAGGGCCAGAACCATAATAGCCTGGGAACCAGCTAATAAAACAATACGCTGATAAAACCAATAACGCCTAAACAAAAAAGCAACAGGTAAAAAAACTGAAACTAGAGTTAATTGCCCAATCTCTACTCCCATATTAAAACCCAACAAAGACAGACTTAAACTGCCTACCGCTAATTCAAGATCAGTAAGTACAGTAGCAAAACCAAAACCATGAATCAATCCAAATACGAAGGCCACAAGCCATGCCCTTTCGCTAAAAAATGGATAGACATTATTTAGCGCCACCAGTATGACTGAAAATGCAATTGCTGACTCAATCAATCGGGATGGTAAGCTGACCACCTGTAAAACAGCCAGCACTAGCGTTATTGAATGCGCAAGCGTAAAGGCAGTAACGATTTTTCCAACGTGCCAAAAGGTCGAACTAAATTGCTCGCTGGCTTGCCATCCTGTCGTTGTTTTTCTAACAACGGAGGGAAATAACAAACACAGTAAAAATAGAATATGATCATAACCAATCAAGATATGCCATATACCTTCCTCTACAAACTGGCAAAATGTTTGCCAACGACTGGGTTGACTAAAATCAATAATCCTATTTTGATTTTCAGGACTAAATATCACAAATTCACTGCTTTGATCTTTTTTTATCTCTAGCAGGCCTCGATGTGTGGGATCCAGGTCAAACAATAATTGATATTTTATATCCAGTTTATCGACTGTCTCATTACAGTCCAGATCAAAATTTAATACCGCATAATTTCCATCCGTATGATGGTCTACTTGTAATTGACCTGATTTTGGAATGCATTCTGTACTACCACGTGTTACCAGTAAATTTTTAAATGCATAGTTCTTTATTTCTTCATAGCGCGTTCTAAGTTCATACCAGGTAACAGCACCATCTCCATCAAGATCAATCGCCAGAGCATATTCCAAATCTCTTAAGGCAATATCCCAACGCCCCATAATATGTTCACCAGAGACTGTTAAATGTATAAAACTATCACTGGATTTATGACTCCATGCAAATGGTGATGTTAATAACAGAATGGAAAGTACGAGAATAGATTTCATTTGACTTACCCTTGTGATGTGCTCAGTATTTGTTTTATCAACTCATCATCTGTGCCTTTTTTTGACAACCACTGTTTAATATTTTGAACTGCCTCCATGTCATTTGCCAATATTGCAGACTGTAACAAAATATAAGTATCAGCGGGCTCACGTTGCAACTGCCAGTTTTGTTTGGCTAATTGCAGAGCAGCATGAGGCTGATTTAATAAATGGAGTTTAAATCTTGCTTCATCACCTTGATGTAAAACCGACCCTCGCTTTCGGTTTGCTCTGAAACGTTCAGATAACAAATCAATATACTTAGCTAATTGTTTTGAATGTGTCATTTTTTTTGCCAAAGCTAAACGCAGTAATAACGAATCAATTTTGGTTTCATTGTCAATCAACTTGATCACTTCCAACGGACGGTGCTGTTGCAATAAAAATTCCGCATACACTTTGAGCAAATAACTATCTGAAGCATTAATTTGCATTGCTGTTTTAAAATGCTGATCTGCTGAATTATAGTTACCCTGTCGCCAGGCAATTTCAGCCAATAGGGTCCATGCCCAAATCTTCTCTTTTTCAGGTATATCAGTAGCAACTGACAACACCTGATGTAATAACTGGTAACTGGTTTCTGCCTGTCCGCTCAAACTTGCCGGGCCACTTTGACAGGCCAATGATAAAACCATGGATGCTCGCCGCATTAACTGCTGACAATGTTGTATTGCTATCTGATAATCACCTTGTACTGTCGCAATCGTTGCTTTAATTAGATTTGCTTGAATATGACCTGGCTGCACACTAAGAATTTGATCTAAATCAGTTATCGCATTTGTAAAATCATGCGCATTTTGCCGAATGATCGCACGTAAAATCAATGCCTCGGTTCGCGGTCGGGGAACCTGCCACCAAGGATTTAATATTGCTTGTGCATAACCCATATAGCGAGGATCAGAATAAGCTTTTGATAAATCAATATAATACTGAGCCAATTGACTTGCTGATAGCCAGTCTTCTGGGTTTGTTTTCAGTTGAGATCTAAGTTGTTTTATCTTTGTACTGCTTGCAGATTGGAATAACTGCTCAGGTAGGCGTTGCAAAACCAATTGATCATCTTCGGGGATGAATGGTTTTGCATGTATCATTGTCGTCAGTGCTATTAAAAATATAGCCCATAAACTTTGCGACATGCTCATGCTATTTGCTCCTTTTAGAAACCCTGTAGTCCGCATTTTCATGAAGACTAACAGAACTTCAGACATTGATTACGGACAATTTCCTGTACAGCCTGGTTCGCCTGTATCAATGTGACGACTTTTCACTCCAGAATGCGCTAAACCGAGATAAGGGAAGGTTTCACGATAAGGCACATCATTTTTATTCACTCCATCTCCTACTCGATTATGTGGAAATCCGTTAAAACCATCACCAGCCAGAACACCTAAGACAACACGAGTAGTTATATCAACAACATCATCTGAAACTCGGCGGCCATTCGGAAAACCAGCGGGATCCCCTGTTAACAGTCCCAATCGACTCCGTTGAGCCTTAACTGTTGGAGACACCCCAGTATTTAACCTTAACAGATCGGCAACCGGGCCTGTTGCTGTCCCTGCTGCTGCAATAGGCGGTAAATATTGCACCAAGGGTAATAAATCTGTACGTGGTGGATTAGGAACCGGAAGAACGCCTGGACTAATCGTGTCATATAATGCATTTAGGACACGAGCTAAAACAGGATCGAGCACAAAGCTGGCAAATTGCTTATCATTTTTAGGTTTACTCATGCTAAATTTATCCTTTGAACCTATACCTATAAGTAATTCATTTATCAAAGGATTTGCCATACGCTGTATTTGCACCATACGTTTTGAAGTATAAGCCTCTCGTCCTGGCTTTTTGGACGAGACTTTGACGCGAGGTCGCGAAGTAGTGGCCCAAATACCAATAGTCGCTTCTGCATCAGTGGCATCATGCTTTTCCTTATCCTGGGTGATTAATGCAATCGGCACTTCTATTGCAATACTATTGACATTAAAACCGGCAATATCATCAGCAGCAAAATTCTGTTGATCATTGGCATCCTGAGAATCACTTAGTACGCCAGGTATGCCCGTAGCAAAAGCATCTGTTCTTAAATTAAATGAATCAAAAACAGCCCCTAAATCAATATAAAATGGATCATCCACTGTTCCAGCAAAAACTTTGATCCCGTCTTCGAGTTGATAAATTCCTTGATCTGTTAATTCGGCATAATTCGGCATCGTTCTCGGGCCAGCATTGCTGGGTACTGCAAATAGTTTAAGGTCTTCACTAAGTTTTTCGCGATGCTTAGCTCTGCCTTTACGGTATTTCACCAGGGTTACAGTATATTGCTGGTTTAAATTAAGCCCCTCAGAACCAGGACCTGCCAATGCAGTAATAGCTGGAGGTACAAGGGGGGTTCCTGGAAGAACCGGCCATGGTGAATTTTCAGGTGCAACTAAACCATCACCAGCGCCCACCAAGCCGACAAAAACGCCAGGTAGACGAAAATTTGTTTTGAACTGAAAATCAAAACTTATATCTTCTATAGCATCATGATTATTATCAATCTTGATGCTATAACGGATTTCAGGATCAAACGGAAATCGTGTGGGTCCATTAGATGGCTCCAGCAATGGATCTATATTCATAATCAAAGTAACTTTATCTGGATTGTCATAGCTGACAAAAGCGTAAACATCCGTAATATCCGCTTTATGATCCAGAGCCGTTATCGGCGCTTCACGATGATTAGCAGCGTAAACGCCACTAACCAGAGTTAATGACAACCCTAAAGCTGTCGATATTTGCGTAATATTTTTCATTGTTCTCTCCTCGTATAATAAATCGTGAGTTTTTTGTCTCACTCATATTCAATTACGAGCAATAATGAAAAAAAGATGCAAAAAAATGATTATATGGATTTTGAACTCTCAAAAACTTTACTTTGCCTGTTAATCAACAAGTAAGTTTTACTAATTTCAAAAAAATATTTTTCTGGTTATATGATTTTAATTACCATTTAATTCAGTTGCTTGTGCATATTCAATTGGATGAAAAGAACACTGATCATCGAAATTTTTTGGATATTACAGCAAAATACCTATTTCTCTAAATACTACGACTAACTGTTGCTAGCCAAGGTTGTTGATCAAAGGGGATACCTTTAGGGCGATAATAATGATTGATCAGTTCAAACCCAGCCTGTTCCAAATAGGCCTGACTGTCCTGCAATTGCATGAAATGACCATATCTTTGTCCATTCCAGCCTTCTTGATTTCCTCTGGGGTTGGATATAAACAAGATACCGCCTGTCCTTAATGCCGCATGTAACTCTCTCAGCACTCGTGGTAATTCCTGACTGGGAATATGAAACAGAGCTGCATTTGCAAAAACGCCATCAAAAGCCCGCTGGGGCAAAGACAAACTAAGGAATTTTTGATGTAACACCTTACAATGAGTATATTGACGCGCCTGAATACAGAATTCAATGCTTCCATCCAAACCCACTGGTCTATGCCCTATTGATTGAAAATATTTGATATCTCGACCCGGTCCGCAGCCAAAGTCTAAAATATCCAAAGCCTTACACTCAGAAAATGGCGTTAGAAATGCTTCATAGTTTTGACTAACATCATGGTCCCGGGTTCCTTCCCAAAACGAAACTGCATTTCTGTCGTAATGACTTAGGGTGACGTTTTCAATTTCATTCAACTCTTTATTATTTTGACTCATAACTCAATCAATTGTTTCTTATCATGAAATAGTGCATCCATAAAGAGGCTGTAATATTTCATAAAAAAGTAGTCTTATCTGAACATAATCAATTCTAGTTTAATAAGGAATAACCCATAATTCTACTTTGTCACCTTTGAATCGATACTATACAAAAGTATCTTCGGGTGCGTTGTACGCACCCTTTCGGCAATGGAAGAATGAAAAATAATTTTTTGGTGCGTGCAACGCACCCTACATTTACAATCTGACAAAGTAGAAATAATCTCCTCTATGAAATATGTTTACTTAATTAACATTTTACTGTTCCAACAAATATTACCCACTTACAAGCAAGGAGATCAATATGCTAAATAACTTAATGTCTCAGATTACATCAGTGCTGATGCTGCATCAGCAATGGTTAAAGTTTGTTGAGGGAAATTTAATTACAACAGTTATTATTCTATCTCTTGTTACTTTGATGGCAATAGAAATAACTTTGGCAAAATGCAATCAATCCAGAATAATACTCATTCAGTCCTATTTAACAAACCTAGCTACTTTTGTTTTCAATAATTCCATATTATCCATACTGTCTATTTCTTCATTGTTGTTATTCACTGAAAAATATCGGCCTATCGGATTATTGAATGATTATAATCAAATGGTTCAAATTTTGTTCTCCTTTGTATTATTTGATCTAACTCTTTATTTGTGGCACAAGGCTAACCATGACTTTGACTGTTTATGGATGTTTCATAAAGTCCATCACAGTGACAAATCAATGAATGTATCTACCGCTTTTCGAGTACATTTTATAGAAATAATACTTGGCACTTTGGTTAAAGCTTTATTTATAGTCGTGTCAGGAGTAGAAGTTTCAATTATTGCCTTATGCGAAGCAGTGTCTACAGTATTTATTCTATTCCATCACTTTAATACTTCGGTAAAAGGGGAAAAATGGCTCAAGTGGATATTTATAGTACCCTCGCTGCATAGAGTGCATCACTCTTCTCTACGCATTGAACACGATAGTAACTATGGCGCTGTTTTTTCACTGTGGGACCGATTGTTTCAAACATTAACTGAATCAAAGCCAGCTAAAATTGGATTAACTAAGGTAGAAACTTTAAACTTTTATGAGTTATTAAAATTTGGTTTGTTAACAGATGTATCTCCCCAGGCACCAATCTCTGACAACATATTAAACCCCGAAAACAGTAACGCAATGATTGCAGAAGCCGCTTATTATATCGCAGAAAAGCGTGGCTTTGTTTCAGGATATGAATCAATGGACTGGCTGCAAGCAGAACAACAAATCAAAGCATTTAATTGTTTTGCACATTAGATTTACTTTGAATCTCAATACTAAGGAACGTGCACAGAATAACTTGAACAATTAGCTTTGTATTTTGTCCGTCTTCTTCGTTGTAGAAAGAGTTGTGTAGCTTGCTATGTGCCAATTACCCAACTTATTCTGTGCACGTTCCTAAGGGAGGTGGAAACAACAGCTTTGTTCTTTATAATCATTCAGTCTTGCATGCTTTATCCTAATCAACTAGGATAATGCTATGGTTATTTTCCGCAATCTAAATTTACAACGCACGCTGAGTCTGTTTATCTTGTTTGTTGCATTGTTTTCACAAATACAAACTTTGTATGCCTGTGATTCAATGGAAGGTAAGCCTAAGCACGTTTGTTGCTGTGGTGGACATGATTCGGCTATTTGTCCAATGGCCGATAGCTGTGGTATGCATAAACAAACGGCGGAAACTTCCTGTTGTGAGCTTAGTTATGATATTTTAATTGATGCTGCAATGATGAACAGCAGCTCACCAGTGGATACACTGACATTATTGCTAGACGGCCCACAACCACCTCCCGTTATTGAGTTCCAGCAATTTTCACCCACACCTTTACCGGTACTATCACGCCTGCTCCTGGCGAAAGCTGAGCCACCGATATCAAATCGTGGCAAACCCACCTATTTACTCACCCATCGTCTACGTCTTTAGGCCGAATCTCTCGTTAACACCTTCCATACTTCAGTTATAGACTGGAGTCGTTTGAGGTAACGCCTGTCCCATAGCCTGCTTTTTACCAGTAAGCTGTATTTTCTGGGAATAAACCAGATATTTAATATGTGGCGTTACCTTTGTGTTGAAACCTAAGAGAGGTTCTCATGAAACCCCATTATTATCTGAAAAAATTGTTACTGCTGCTGACGATGATTCAGCCAGTCTACTTATCTGCAAATGAAATCAGAGCTATCGATTCAGTTGAAGCTCTATCCTCTCCTCAACTGGTTGCAGCCGTATTGCACGCCAATCCAAAATTAGAAGTTGCTCAAGCAACCTGGCAAGCGTCAGTCGCAAAAATTGCACAACAATCTGCATTAGACGATCCACAATTTCAATATAGCTTCGCCCCTTTAACAGTGAACAGTCAGAAAATGGATGGTCAGACATTAGATTTCGGTCAGCGTTTTGAAATATCGCAGAACATTCCTTTTCCCGGTAAATTGCATTTGCACGGTAAAGTCGCTGAGTACCAGGCTGAAACCCAATGGCAAAGCATTATAGCCTTACAATTACTGTTAGCGACTCAAACAAAATTTTTATTTGCCGATTGGTACTTTATTCATCAAGCCATCGCTATCAATAAAACCAATCAAACCTTGTTGGCAGAATTTCGGGATATTGCCGTCACTCGATATAGCACAGGCCGAGCCAGCAAACAGGATATTTTACGTGCCGAGGTGGAACAGGCTTTACTCAAGCATCAAGCCATCGTACTGCAACGCGAACGGAAAATCATCCTTGCGCAACTGAATACCTTGCTGAATCGCCCAGTAGAAACGGCCTTGCCGTTGCCACAGCAACTGACTGAAATCAGCGAACTGCCTGGTTTCGAACAACTGCAAGTTAAAGCGTTGCAATCCCGTCCGGAACTCAAGGCGAGTATGGCTAATATCAATGCTCATAAAATCCGGACTGATCTGGCCGCGTTAAATTATTATCCTGACCTTAAACTCTCAGCGGGCTATAACAGCCTTTGGGACAATGAGGACAAACGATTTAACCTGGGTGTAAGCATCAATATACCATTGGACCAAAGCAAACGGCAGGCAGCCGAGCAAGAGGCCAAGGCCAATAGTCAACAAGCTCATTGGCAAAAAATTGATCTTGAAGCCAAGATCAGTGAAGAGTTGTCAATCGCTTATGCCCAGGTTGAAGAAAGCCTACATGTCCTGCAATTGTATCGTCAACAGCTATCACCACTCGCCGATGACAATATGGCCGCTGCAAAAGCCGATTACCAGGCTGGAAAAGGTGATTTTCTAACCCTGATCAGCAGTGAAAAAAATCGCTTGCAAACGCAACTACAAGCAGAACAGGCTCTGACTGATTTACATCACCGATTGGCAAAACTTGAACAGACGGTAGGTAGCTTGCAACCTTTTTTAACTGAGAAAACTGGGAGTCAAGCACCATGAAACCCATCATTAAAATCAGCGCAGGCATTATAGTTCTATTACTGCTATTGAGCATCAGTATTTTTTATCTTTTTCAAGCAACCGAAACAGCGGTCAAGCCCCAAGATATGGGGGTGACTCATTTGGCAGGGAATTTTAAAATTCAGATAAAACTCGACCCTGAAAAACCCAAAATCGGCAATAACCAACTGACACTGATAATTCGTGACTCGAAAGATCAACCAGTAACGGATGCAGACATTCAGACTTATGCCGAAATGCCGGCGATGGGCTCCATGCAAGCCATGCGTGAACCCATCAGTATTGACAACAGTGGCGCGGGTCTTTATCAGGGACACTATTCATTACCCATGAATGGCAGTTGGCCCATAACCATTAACATATCATCGAAAAGCCTGGGTAAAGCCAAGCTGGTGTTTGATATGAATACCAGTCGTAGCGGCGTGAAACTAACACAGGCAACACCGAGTGATCTGTCGCCACCACATGACCCGGCAGAAACGCCTAAACAGCAACTGAAGGAATTTAATGTAGATAGCTACCGGCGGCAATTAATAGGTGTTACAACAGCTGAAGTTGTTTGTCAAAACATGATCAAAATCATTGCTGTTGATGCCAGGGTCAACTATGACCAATCCCGGCTCACCGATATTACTCTGAAATACGATGCCTGGATCGGTCAACTGCACGCTGATTATCTGGGTAAAAAAATGCAACAAGGGAAAACCTTATTCACTGTCTACAGCCCAGAATTAGTCTCAGCACAAGATGAATATCTGGACAGCTTAAAACAGCGCCATTCCTTTGGTTTGCGCAAAGCCACACGGCGACGTTTAGCACTTTGGGATATTAACACCGCCCAAATAAAAGCATTAGAGAAACGCGGTAGAGCCATCGAATATTTACCCATCACTTCACCTGTTACTGGCACTATTATTGAAAAAAACATAGTGACTGGGTCTGCTGTCAAAGCAGGGACAAGATTATTACGTCTGGTTGATTTATCCACTGTCTGGGTTGAAGGCGAGGTATATGCGTCTGATTTGCCCTGGGTTAACATCGGTATGCAAGCGCGGATCGTCCTGCCAGAACAACCTGAACCGTCATACACAGCCACAGTGACATTTATTGATGCCGTGTTGAATCCACAATCTCGTAGCGCCGTGATTCGCGCACAATTGGATAATAGTGACGGCACTTTACGACCGGATATGTTTGCTACGATGCAGTTACAGGTCGATCTGGGAGAACGACGAGTCGTTCCTGAACAAGCGGTTATTTATTCAGGTGATCAACGGATTGTTTTTATCGACCAGGGCAATGGCCGTTTATTGCCTAAAAAAATTAAAACAGGACTACGGAATAAAGACATGATTGAGGTAATAGAAGGATTGGCATTAGGCGACAGGATTGTTACCTCCGGAAACTTCCTGATTGCTGCGGAAAGCAAACTGAAAACGGGGTTGGCACAATGGTAAATCAATCAAAAACCACAACCGGAGCCATTGCATCAGTCATCGGATACTGTGCTAGACATGCCGTGCTGACCGTTATCATTGTTATGCTTTGTGCCTTATGGGGCTATCGTTCATTAGTGAATACTCCACTGGACGCCATTCCCGATTTATCCGATGTACAGGTTATTATTTATACCGAATGGCCGGGGCGCAGCCCTGATTTGGTTGAAGACCAAATCACTTACCCACTGACCATCGCATTACTTTCCGCACCCAATGTTAAGTTTGTGCGCGGGCAAAGCTTTATGGGCTTGAGTTTTGTTTATGTGATTTTTAACGACGATACCGATATTTACTGGGCCAGATCCCGGGTCATGGAATATCTCAACACCGCCACATCTGATTTGCCCGAGGGTGTTCAACCCACTTTAGGACCAGATGCCACCGGTGTTGGCTGGGTGTTTGAATACGCCTTGGTCGATAAATCTGGCAAACAGAATCTTGCAGACCTACGTAGTCTACAAGATTATAAGCTACGCTATTGGCTGGAATCAGTTGCAGGCGTGGCGGAAGTTGCAGCCATTGGCGGTTTTGAAAAAGAGTATCAGGTCACTATTGATCCCAATAAACTGGCAAGCTATGGCTTAACGCTGAACCAGGTCGCCCGTGCGATTCGACGTTCCAACAACGATGTTGGCGGCCGTGTTTTGGAAATTGCCGGGCATGAACAGTTTATCCGAGGTCGGGGCTATATTAAATCAGTGCATGATATTGAGCGCATTGCATTATCTGCGGGTAAAACTGGCGTTCCAGTGACAGTGCGTGATATTGCCAAAGTCAGTCTGGGGCCCGCCATGCGCAGAGGTCTGGCAGAACTGGATGGCGAAGGTGAAACTGTGGGCGGCATTGTTATTATGCGTTATGGTGAAGATGCGCTAGAGGTGATCAATCGCGTTAAACAACGGCTCAATGAAATTAAAAGTAGCCTGCCAGATGGCGTAGAGATTATCACGACTTACGACCGCTCCGGTTTAATCAATGAAGCAATTGATACGCTCAAGCTGACACTGGTTGAGGAAATGCTAATTGTCTCGGCGGTGATCTTACTATTTTTGATGCATTTTTGTTCTTCGTTGATCGTTATCATCAGCTTGCCGGTGGCTATTCTGCTGGCTTTTATTCCCCTGTCCGCTCAACACCTAAGTGCTAATATTATGTCACTGGGCGGTATTGCGGTAGCAATCGGTGCGATGGTGGATGCAGCTATCGTGATTATTGATAATATTCATAAACAATTGGGCGATAAAACGGCTGAGACTGATCGTAAAGACATTATTATCAACGCCATGCAGCAAGTCGGGCCCAGTATTTTCTTTTCCCTGCTGATCATTACTCTGGCCTTTGTTCCGGTATTTGCACTGGAAGGTACGGAAGGTCGATTATTTTCACCATTAGCCTATACCAAAACCTATTCTATGGGTTTTGCGGCTATATTGGCAATTACTTTAACACCCGCACTGGCTGTATTATTGATACGTGGAAAAATACCGGGTAATCAAAGCGGTTTAAATCGCTTATTAATTGCACTATATCAACCGATTGTTCGTTTTTCCCTGCGCTGGCGCGGTGCTGTTATTGCTATAACACTGTTGGCATTACTGGCAACCGTGCCGATTTTTTTTAAACTGGGCAGTGAATTTATGCCACCGCTGAATGAAGGCAGTATTCTGTATATGCCCACCAGTTTACCGGGCATGTCCATCACGGAAGCGGGAAAAGTGTTGCAAAGCATGGATCGACAATTAAAGCAGTTTCCTGAAGTCGAGCGGGTATTTGGTAAAATTGGCCGTTCAACCAGTCCGACTGATCCAGCCCCTTTGTCAATGGTGGAAACAGTCATCACCTTGAAACCAAAAGATCAATGGCGTAAAGGGATGGATTGGGACACACTGATCGCTGAAATGGATGAGCAACTGCAATATCCCGGCATGCCTAATATCTGGTGGATGCCGATTCAAACACGGACTGAAATGCTGGCGACCGGGATTCGCTCCAGTCTCGGCATCAAAGTTTTCGGTGATGATCTGGAAAGCATTGAGAAAACCGCTATCAGCATAGAGCACACGTTGCAACAGGATGAGCGAACCAAACCCTACACCCGGAGTATCTATGCTGAACGACTCACCGGTGGCTACTTTCTGGATTTTAATATTGATCGGGATAAAATCGCCCGCTACGGATTGACAGTTGATGATGTTGAAGAAGT
The DNA here is from genome assembly GCA_021647585.1 of Methylococcaceae bacterium. Classification (GTDB taxonomy): domain Bacteria; phylum Pseudomonadota; class Gammaproteobacteria; order Methylococcales; family Methylomonadaceae; genus QPIN01. Next base: position 15,526 of record JAKIUK010000041.1, on the reverse strand, counting down.
ATTAATGACAGCTGTAGGCGGATTAACCGTTTCCAAAACCATTGAAGGCCGGGAACGTTATGCCATTAATCTGCGCTATGCCCGTGAATTTCGAGATAACCCGGATGCATTGCAGCGCATCCGCGTACCGACACCCAACGGCGCACAAATTCCCATCAGTCAATTGACTGATCTTAAATTTGAAACCGGCCCACCGATGCTACGTAATGAAGATGGACAGCTAGTCACTTTTGTTTTTGTCGATGTCAATCAGTTGGCCATTGTTGACTATGTTGCTGCTGCCAAACAAGTGATCAGTGAAAAAACCAATATACCCCAAGGGGTTCGTTTAGCATGGGCCGGACAATTCCAGTACTTTGAACGCGCAAAATCAAAACTGATGATTTTGGTTCCATTAACTTTATTGATCATTTTAATCCTGTTAGTAATCAATCATGGATCAATGGGCGAAGCGCTGATTATTCTATTGGCCATTCCATTTTCCCTAACCGGTGCCGTGTGGTTGTTATATGCACTGGATTACAATCTGAGTATCGCCGTCTGGGTGGGCATGATTGCCCTGGCAGGACTGGCGGCTGAAATGGGGGTATTAATGATGCTTTATCTGGATTTAAGTTATCAGCAATATAAAACAGACCATCGTTTGCACAGTCAAGCTGACCTATTTGAAGCAATTGTGACCGGTGCCAGCCAACGCATCCGCCCCATGCTGATGACCAGTCTGGCCTCTTTTATTGGCTTATTACCGATTTTATGGAGTACCGGTGCGGGAGCCGATGTGATGAAACGTATTGCTGCACCTATGGTCGGAGGTATTGCTACTTCGTTATTTATCGTATTGGTGGTTTTTCCTGCGGTTTATTCTTACTGGAAGGGGGGTACGGTAAAGTCTTAGTTTGGAGTATATTCTGAATAGCCTATAAAATCTCTGTTACCGCCTGCGCCAATAGCTGGTGCAAATGAATGCAGGCACTAGAATGAGTAATGCTATCAGTACTCCAAATTTGTTTTACACCTGCCTGCATAATATGCGCTTCTGCATCACCGCAAAATAATGGATGAGTAATCACTGCAAAAACCTGTTCCGCCCCTGCAGCCAGCAACAAACCTGTGGCCATGGATATTGTTCTGCCTGTACTGGCCATATCGTCAACTATGACTACAGTTTTGTTATGAAAAGTATAATCAGGCAAGGTCATGGTTACCTTTTTATCCCCCTGACGTATTTTTTCTGCTACCAAAAAATCAAAACCAATTTTTTCTGCTATTGCGCCGACCCATTGTTCCGACTCACCGTCTGGACCCAATAACACGGCATATTCAAATTGGTTTTTGAGAAAACGGCCAATTTCATCTGTTGCAGTTAAGCTGATTGCATTGGCTATTGGTATCGCCTGATTTAATCTTGAAATTCGGTGTAAATGTGAATCAACAGTAATCACATCATCAAACAATTCCGCAAGCATTTGCCCGATAATATGCTGACTGACCGCTTCTCCCGGTTGGTTGGCAATATCCTGACGCATGTAACATAAATAGGGTGTTACCAAAGTGATCCGTTTAGCACTCATTTGCCTTGCTGTTTTTACACACAGTAACAGCTCAATCAGCTTATCGTTAGGTTGATTCAGACTGCGGCAGATAATTATATGTTCAGGCAATACCGTTGGTAATCGCAGTAAACTTTCACCGTCAGGAAAATGATGCAGATACACTTCCTGAACCGGAACATCAAGAGCAGTAGCCAGGCGTTGCGCCTGGGGTAGGTATTCAGGAAATGAAAGTATTAGCATGAGCCGCCTCTAAAATGTAATCAATGGTTTAAACACCTGTTCCTCATCCCCAATACTGTAACCGCTATTCTGTTGAGCCAGTTTTTTGGCAAAATTAAAATCGGCTGGAAACTCGGCATGTATCCTGAACAAAGGTTCTCCTTTCGTCACCTTGTCCCCCAGTTTCTTAAATAAATCAACCCCTGCTTTTTTGTCCATCGGCGCACCCGCAATGCGAGCTATTTTAGCCGTTTGGAAATTATCAATATGTGTCACCACGCCCTCTCTATCAGCACACACCTGATGACACAGTTTGCCAGGCTGCAAATCTATTTCTTTCTCGCCCTGGGTCTTAATTATACTCTTCATTTTTTCACATGCCCTGCCCGACTCAAGTATATCCCTGGCTATGGCATAACCCTGTCCCCCACGTACATCAGGGTCAAATTCAATAATTCTTCCCGCCAATTGTAGAGATTTTTGGCGTAAATCAGCAGGGGCATCAGGAGAATTATTTAATACCTTCATGACATCTCTGGCTTCCAAAACAGGTCCAATACCCAGCCCTATCGGTTGTCGACCATCAGTAATCATTACTTCCAGGTGAATGTTTAGCCGATCACCAACAAACTCGAACAATTTGCGTAAAGCCAATGCCTGCCGCATATGCCTTACTTTAGCTGTTGGCCCTACTGGAATATCAACGATCAAATGAGTAGATCCGGCAGCCAGTTTTTTGGATAAAATTGATGCTACCATTTGTCCTTGAGAATCTATACCCAAGGGACGTTCAACCGAAATCAACAGATCATCAACCGGTGCCAGTTTAGCCGTGCCTCCCCAGGCTAGGCAGCCTCGTTCCTGCCGAACGATATCCAGCATTTGTTCCGGTGTCAAATTGACATGTGACAGAACCTCCATAGTATCCGCAGTGCCAGCGGGAGAAGTGATGGCACGACTGGAAGTTTTTGGTATTAGCATACCGTGTGCAGCTACAATCGGCACCACTAACATGGAAGTTCGATTACCAGGAATTCCCCCGATACAATGTTTATCTGCAACAAGTGGTTCATGCCAGTCCATACGCTCACCCGATTGCAACATAGCTTGAGTTAAATACAATAACTCGTCCCGGTCTAGATTATTCTGTCCAGTTGCAACCAGAAAAGCGGCCATTTCCATTTTAGAGTAACGGGTTTCAACAATATCATTGGCTATATCATTAAAGTCAGCCTGATCAAGACGTTCACCATTTATTTTACGTCTCACTGCATCCATCGACTTGGGAGGTTCAGCATGATTAACTGTCACCAATACCCCTTCGTCCACATGCAAATACTTAAATGCCTGTTCAGATAGCCCCAGTTCTCCAGGATGAACGATTGAATTATCATCAACCACATTAACCACAGCCAGCAATTTGCAACCATTTGCACTAACCTGTATTTTTGACAATGCCTGAAAACCTTCCGCCCGATAAATACTGCAATCACGATTTAAATATGCAACATTCTCATGGTAAGTATCTATCCCTACCCTACGTATTTTTAATGTATCTATACTCATAAAGTGTTCATTCCGTGCAAGATCATAAGACCAAAAATAGTTAGAGGCACCCTAAACGGTAAATTGATCGATTCTATTACTGTATTTTTTGCTTAGGAGTGAGGATAAAATAAGTTCCGGAAGTTTGGTGTAGGATTTTGGCTTCACAGGAGTACTAACAAAATAGGCGCTTAGCTGGCTACGCAACTGTTTTATTAGTACTTCTGTGAAGTCAAAAGACAAGTCAAAAACGGAAGTTATTAAATCCTCGCTCCTTAGCGAGTTGGTAATAAATAATTGCCCAATATTGGGTAGGATTTTTTCCAGCTCTCTTAGATTCTGGAATCAAGTATAAATTATTTTCACATAATTTACAGGTGATTTATCACACTGTCATGGTCAATAGTTAACAGAGAACTGGCATTTAAATAGGTAAACTCTACCTCGAACTCTAAGTGAAATTTTATTATTTTCTACTATGACAGCATTTCATATTTGATGACAGTGCTAAAAAACTGCTCTCATTTCTATGAAGTACACATTAAATTAATTGGGAGAATATATTATGGAATGGGCATTATATTTAGCATTTTATTGGTGGTTTATAGTTACCGCTTTTATTATAAATGTGATTTTTCGCAATTCCCATAAAAAATCAAAAACCAAATCAAGTGTCGTAAACTCATCGTCTCGATTAAGTGAGAATATGATAGTCAAGAAATTTTGACTTTTTGGATGGGGTCACCTCAAGGGGGGGAACTAGAATTGTAGGGTGCAAGTATAGATCCCGTGCGACAGAATACCTGAATCAAACTTTGTCATCTTCATGTTACTCCGTTATTATGAATCACGCACAAAAACCCTGTTAGAGGTAATGATTTGATAAGTTCTGGAGGTTTGGCGTAGGATTTTAACTTCACAGGAGTACTAATAAAATAGGCGCATAGCAGGCTACGTAACTTTTTTATTAGTGCTTCTGTGGAGTCAAAAACCGGAAGTTATTAAACCCCTGCTCCTTAAAGCAAGACTTAAAAAAGGTATATTGTCGAAAGTTTCTGACAAAACGGTTTACAATCCTACAAATGATCCTCAATAAAGCTTCAGTATTAATTCAGTCAATACAAAATCCGGCACTGTTTCCTCATAAGATCAAATATTTCAAGATTATCGAAACCCATATTTCCTGGGTTTTGTTGACTGGCATTTATGCTTACAAAATTAAAAAACCACTTAATCTTGGTTTTCTTGATTTTTCCAGTCTGGAAAAAAGGCGATATTTTTGTCATGAAGAAATACGTTTAAATTCACGGCTAGCTCCTGATATTTACCTTGACGTAGTGGCCATCAGAGGAACTGAAGATCAGCCAAACTTAGGCCACGAAGGTTCAGCCATTGAATATGCGGTCAAAATGCGTCAATTTGAGTCCGATCAAACTTTCGATCAACTACTGGTTCGGGCACAACTAACTAACGAACACTTACAACAAACAGCGAAAGCCATTGCCGCTTTTCATAGCAGCATTAAACAGGTAGCGTTTAATACAGAGTTTGGCAGTGCCAGTGCTGTCATGCAGCCAGTAAGAGAAAATTTTAGCCAGATCCTGCAACTGCATGGTTTAGAAAATTCAGATAATTTGAAGCACCTGTCATGGTGGAGTGAACAACAATATACGGTACTACTTTCTATATTAAACCAGCGTAAACAAACTGGTTTTATCCGCGAATGTCATGGCGATTTACATCTAGGCAATATTGCTCTGATTGATAATACAGTTATCCCTTTTGATGGCATTGATTTTAATCCGTCGTTATATTGGATAGATATCATCTGTGACATCGCATTTCTAGTCATGGATTTACAGAACAGACAGCGAAACGATTTGGCTTTTCAGTTTCTCAATAGCTATCTACAACACAGCGGAGATTATGCAGGTCTAAAAGTACTACACTTTTATCTGGTTTATCGTGCTGTAGTCATGGCTAAAGTAAGTGCAATTCGTGCGAACCAACATAAATCGGCAGAAGATCATCAACTGGATATCAGCAAATATCACGCGTACTTGCAGCTAGCAACCGACTACACTCAACCCTTTACTCCAATAATGATCATTATGTATGGTGTTTCAGGATCTGGTAAAAGCTGGCTATCGGAACAAATCATCAATCGTTATCAAGCCATAAGAATACGTTCTGATGTAGAAAGGAAACGTTTGCAAAAGCTATCTGCACAGCAAAATAGTCATTCCGGTATTGATAGTGACCTATACAGCCAAATTAGTAACGACAAGACTTATCAATATTTGTTACACCTGTCTGTCGAAATTATTAGTGCCGGGTACCCTGTGATAGTGGATGCTACTTTTCTACAACAACAGCAACGAAATCTATTTTTGCAACAAGCTAAGCAGTTACAAGTTCCCTTCCTGATTGTACATACAAAGGCTGATAAACATCTACTGATACAACGTATTGAAGACCGCAGCAAACAACAAGATAATATATCAGATGCAAATCAAACGGTATTGGAAAATCAACTGCAAAACATACAATTATTGTGTCATGATGAACGAAAAGTCAGTATAACTATTGATACAGATAAATCTGCTGATTTATCTAGGTTATGGGCATTACTAGATATCACGATTACTCAATGCTGTTGACTTAAGAGTCAGGAAGAGAAAAACAAGTATTTACCCCTCCTTCTATAAATATCACATCTATGCCTTTGTAAATAATGAAAGAACATAGCTATCTACTAATGATTGTCTGGCTTTCTGGTTGCGCAATCCAACAAAATACTCCATTTACTCCTCAAGAATTGATGGAGTCCTGTCTGATATATGATGCTATGATTATCCCGGCAGAAAAAAATATTTTTGGTAGCGTAATACGTCCAGCCCATGACATACCTTGTAGCGTAATAAAAACAGAATCAATTAAATTAGCTGTTATCTATTCAACACGTTATACAACATTTTCTTTTGATGATACAGAAAACAAAAAACCGATAGATACAAGTGACTGTTCAACCGTGGAATTTTCAATTTCAGAACAAGGCCGAGCATACAACATAGAGATAATTGATCCTCTTTATCCTTTGACTTCAGATGAGAGAATTCTTCCAACACTTCAAAATTGGTCCTTTGGTTTTAGAGGAAAGTTGCCTAAAGACGCGAAGTTTCAGCAAACAATCTGTTTCCGTTCGTCTTGGAATTAACTTACAGCATTAATAGAGGCCACGACTAACGTCATTAAATTTTATTATCTACCTGGTATTTCTATTTTAGTGTAGTCATACCTGCTCATGCAGAAAAGTTTTACCAGTGGTATATCCATAGCCCAGCATTTCCCCCTCCCTATCTCTTAATATTTGGCAAGGATATTGTAAGGAGAAACTCCTTTTTACATTTAATTTCTATATAATATACGTCATCAAGTCTCAGTGGTAATAATTTATTCTTAGGTTTATCTGCCCAATATACTTAGTACTCTGTCATTGTTGTATTTATGGAGTACTAGTTTGTTAGTTAGATTGTTTTCTCTTAAGTCTTACTTTAATAATCAGTGCATCTAGCTATCAACTCTATGCTGAAAGCTATGTACTTAATTCAATTTCAAGAAATTTCATTCTGTAAGGAGGTAGAAAAATGAAAATCAAATATTTATTAAATTTATTAATCAGCTTGCTCTGTGTGTTACTCAGTATACCCAGTTATGCACTAACTTCAGATACTGGATATATCATTGATGGAGAAACAGATGTATCTCTTTCAGACTTAAGAGTAAGCAACTCCAAAGGACCTTGTATTTCTATAAACAACTCTGTCAATATAACCATACAAAATAGTGTTATTGGTCCTTGCAAAGGTGTTGCTATTAAAATTACCGATCAAAGTGATGCTATTAAAATCAGTAATAATAGAATCTATGATTCGAATGGAGGAGTTGAAGCTCGCCACAGCCAGCAAATTCAAGTTATTAGAAATCAGTTTGCAAATATAAATATGTACTATGATAATACAAGCAGAGGACAATACGTTCAATTTAATAATGTTTTTGGATCAAACAATAAAATAAATTATAACTGGGGAGAAACTGTACTCGGTTTAGGTAGCACTAATGATTTGGTGAATATCTTCCAATCAAATGGCGATATAGATAGCCCCATTGAAATAATTGGCAATATGTTTCGAGGCGGTGGGCCAATATACAGTGGTAGTGGCATCATGACAGGAGATGGTGGCGGGTCTTATGTGCTTGTTAAGGATAATATTCTTGTTAATCCTGGAGCAGTAGGTATAGGTATAGCAGGTGGACATCATATCCAGATTTTAAACAACAAAGTATTTTCTGAAAAAAACAGTTTTTCTAATGTAGGAATATATGTCTGGAATCAATCCAAGAGTCGTTGTTCAAATCATACTGTTGAAGGCAACTTTGTTAACTGGACCAAGAAAGATGGTTCTAAATTTAACATGTGGGATGGAAAAAATTGCGGTTTTATCAAAGGATGGGCTAATAATACAAGAAATGCGAAAATCAATGCCAAGATGACCATTGGAAATTTAATATCTCACGAGTTACTTGCCTATCTTCCATTTGATTCTTTCGCTGATGAATCAGAAAATTTACTTCATGTGATCAACGCTGGAAACCCTGCCATACCAGCTGGTGAATTTGATGGAACAAATCACTTGCAATTAAAGAGCACACCTTTTCTGGATATAGATGATTTTACTATATCCCTGTGGGTTAAACCATTTTCTACTTTTGGCACCATTGGTCTGCTAAAATCTCAAAACTCAGATGGCTGGAGCAGCGGCTGGAGGATGACAATAGAAGATGGTTTATTGATTGCAAGACTATCTACAGTTTCAAAAAGTCAAACCTTGCATTGTGGCTCCGTTTCAAATCAACAATGGAGTTTCGTTACATTTAGATATGATGGTAAGTCTGTAGAATGTCATCTTAATGGCGATTTAATCGATAGCAAACCTATTTATAATCAAATCAAATACAAGGGGAAAAGTGACATGTTAATTGCTAAAGCAAATGGTACAACTCAATTTAGTGGTCTGCTAGACGAGTTTAAATTTTATAAGGGCAAATTAACAAATAGCCAAATTCAAGAAATGTATCATAGATCCAAAGCCTTTTTTTAATAACAACGCTTAAGGTGAATGAGTGAAGCGTATTCAGCATTTATATATTATCTGTACAGTCCAACTATGATGGTGTTTATTTGTTAATAAGTTTTATATTTGGCTTAGAACTTGGTTGAATTGGGGATTGATTAACCCTTGTATTAATCCAGCCCCTTATAAAGATCCCCCTCTATTACCTGCCTTGATGTAAGGGTTAGGTAAAGTGGTCAGTAACAATGTCATTTAAGTTAAGTCGTAACCAATTGATTTACTTGGTTCTCTTATAATTAAAAAAATGTAATTTGTTTTTGATTTTGGCCTGTTATAACACCTTCCTTCCCTGATGGGCTAAATAGTACAAGCAATATAGTCGACAAGTGCTTTCAACCTACTTTGTAGATAATGGGTTGAAATAATAAGCAGTTCTGCAACCGTGTTTTTCATTTTAGATACTGCCTGTGCGAAGTTGACTTGATAGTCATATTTTCGATGAGCTATTGTCTTATCGACTTGTTTTTGGGCGGTATTGGCTAACATTGATGTCAAAATGGTTATTAGTACCTTGGTGTAAAAATCTTGTTTTACAGACAATGCAGACTTACCAGAAAAATTCTCTATTTCCACCCATTGTTTTAAACGTTTATAGTTTTCTTCAATTCCCCACCTCAGATGATATAAGGCCTTGAATTCACTTGCAGGAAAAATCTGTTCGTCCATCGCTGAAAATCAGGGAAACGGAGATAATTGGACACCCTCCACTCTCATTTAAGAGTGGAGAAAACTAATCGTTCACCACAACACTTCTGTTGGCAGACCCTTTTCTTGGCATTGTTCTATTGAGCGCTTATTGGGCTTTAGCGATATGATTGTCTCAGATTTTCCACTCTCAGCAAATTGTTTGAATTGCTAACCACGATTGATTTTGGCACACATGCAAAAAAACTGTTTTTTTGTTTGATATAAATTGTATAACCAGAACGAATTATACCCTATATCAAGCAAGGATAAATCAATGGGTAAGGCATACTCCAAATGGGAAACCGCACATTCTCGCTCGTAGGCTGTTGTATGATTGATGCTGGAATCAATCCTAATTTTCTCCTATCTTTCCTATTTAATACCTTATATCGGTATTTTGGAATCCAGACAATATGATACTGGCAATGCCATAGGACATGTGATAACTTCTTAAATCGACTCATTTGTTACTCCTTATTCTTGAATTGGTGGATCAACTCAAGGTAAGGTTGTATCATAGGCACAGCCTTTGTGCTCCACGCCCACAGGACATGGTTATCTAAGCTCTGATATATAGCCATTCTAAGTACATGAGATTAAGTTGGGCATCAATTTGAAAAAAAAATCGAACGCTACTACTGGTGCATATAAACTACGATGCTTTTTTGGAAAGTTAATCTCAAACTATAAAACCAAAAATCACAAATATCTCTGTATTTCATAGGTTTAATTATTTATAATCATGAAAGGTTGGCTTACTTAATTAAATAACATGACTATTAACAAAGCACAGGTCAAACTTTAAATGAGTTATCATTTCTACCAGCGGGACGACTTGCAGGAGGTATTGCGGAGAAATCTTATTGTTCAAGTTGTGCTTAGCCTCATGATTCCTCCCGCTGGTTGGAATGACAGCGTTTGTGAATTTAACCTACTAACGTCATAATCGTTAGAAACCTGCGATAGCTTAATAGTCATTTTTATTAATTCATACTTCTACCTGATTACCAATGAGCTTCCGCCATTTTGAAAAAAGTAACCACACAGCCCGTCATTCCTGCATTCTCTTAGCAAGAATCTATTTTTTGCATGAATAGATCCCCGATAAAAAACCTCGGGGATGACGGTGTGTAAGGTGTCACCGTTTTTCTCATCTATAAGGCGGAGACTCATGGGTAATCAGGTACTTCTATAATAAATATAACAATCGAACTTGGAGAATAAAAATGAGTATGCTTTCTGAATTTAAAGATTTTGCAATCAAAGGAAATGTTGTTGATATGGCAGTTGGTATTATTGTTGGTGCCGCATTTGGTAAAATCGTTTCATCCTTTGTTAAAGATGTAATTATGCCACCTCTAGGCGTTATGATGGGCGGAGTGAATTTTAGTGATTTAGCCGTAGTTATTCAGGAAGCTGCCGGAGAGGCCCCAGTAGTTGCTATTAAATATGGGCTATTTATTCAAACTATCGTAGACTTTTTAATTGTTGCTTTAGCTATTTTTATGGCTGTTAAGGTCATGAACAGATTAAAGAAAAAAGAACAAGAGGCCCCAAAAGAAGACCCAAAACCCTCCAAAGAAGAAGTTTTATTAACCGAAATAAGAGATTTATTAAAAAACAAATAATTTCCTTCTAAGTAACAAAAATAAAATACATTGTTTTTATTGTGTTTTTGTTAATTGATGTTGGGTATCCGTCACACGGTTTAAAATGCTGATTACCCATGAGTCTCCACCTTATTGATAAGAAAAACGGTGACACCTTACACACCGTCATCCCCGAGGTTTTTTATCGGGGATCTATTCATGCAAAAAAGAAGACAAAGGGTCAGGTCTTTACTTTTGCTGCAATAATAAAGACCTGACCCTGGTCTTTTTCTCGGCCGCACACCCCTTGATGTTGTTGTGTAATGATTTGTTGGGTTTCGTTCCTCAACTCAACCTACCGGGCTAATGGGTGACCACTTATTATCGGGTCATGGAGCATATTTTTTGTCAAGATTAGCAAAAAATTTTTTAGACTCATCAGTATGCATTCCCTCAATATGATTTGCAAAAGCAGAGAAAGCACTTATCATCCCTGGAACTGGCCGAAGAGTGCCTTGAGTAAAATAATAACCACAAGGTATGTCACCTATGGATATTGGTTGAGTGATTTTCCCATTAAGTACTTGTTGAATTATAGGGTCAGGCGCTTGTAGACAAAGATCCGCATCCGGCTCTTTATATTTTTGTAATATATCTCTTAATGCCTGAGCTTCATTTTTGAAGTCTATCAATTTCAAATATTACACCCATATTAAATTCCCCCTGTTTTTTTTGGTGTTGTCCAGTCAGGGCGGTTGGGAACAATCACTTGTTCTCCACCTCCTCTACGTTTTATAGGTCCTTCTGAAGTTTTGGCAACTTTACTTTCAAAAACTTTAGGTGTCTTGCCTGATTCTGGCTTGATCTCATAAATACTGTATTTCGAGGCTTCACTACCTTTAGGTAGTCCCATTGTATCTGGAATGGATTTAGGATTTTCCTTAAATGCTTCAAGTTGTTTTTTCGACATACAGTAAGGGGTGTAGCCAGAAACATTTTCTCCCTTCGGAACAATTTTATAAAGAGTTTGATCAGGTTTTGCTGTTATAACAATTGGAATTTCTTTACCAGAGTTTAAAAATTCCTTTGCATATCTGTGGATGTCTTCTGACTTCATCGAAGGATTAGCTCTTTTTAACTCCTCCATTAATACACGACCTTCGGGAATAGAGATTGGATCAACATCTCAAATTGCTGGGGATTTATTTTTAGCATTCCTTTCTCGTGAGTATGTTGCTGTGTATTACCATTACCAAGACTGATGTAATCGCCTGGATTTCAAATCACACTGAATTTGTTCTTTAGGACTAGCATTTAGCATCAGCATCCTAACATAAATTTTTCCAGACTGATAATTCTAACCTTCTTTAATATGAAATGACACCGTTTGTGAAGTTAACCCAGTCTTAACGTCAAAATGGAAAGTAACCTACGATAGGTTGAGTCATTAAAATCAAAACTGATTTATGACTCACCTCCAAGTTTCACTACAATTTATGCGAAAATTATATTTATCTGATTAACTTCAACCCAGGCGGCAAAGCCTCTCCAAAAATCTGTTTTTCTTCCACTACATCTAATTCTTTATAAACTTTAACCATTTCCACCCAAGATGCGGGTGATTTGCTAGCTTTTAATTTATCAACAATTTGCTGACGTATAGACTCATCCAGGTCTCTTGACCTATCGCCACTCATTCTGCCAATCAGCGTTGCAGCAAAACCTGCTTGTGGTACTTTTTTCCAGTCAATTTTCAATATTTGTTGTAACCACACTGTGACAATTTCTGCTGGAATCACATTATGACTACTGCCATGAAATGGGACTCTAGATGCAATACGTCCGACGGCCCACCAGCTTTGGTTTGATTCACTGGATTTCTGCAGGCGTTTTAATAACCACTCACACAAAGTGATTTTTTTATCGACAGATAAACGTTCTAGTACACCAGAAAGACGTACCATATCATCATAGCCGCGCGTTTTAATTTGTTTTTCAACGCCTGCTTGTCTTGCAGCAGCGGGATTTAAAAATTTTGAAATATCCTTAAAAATCTGTTCCTGTGCTTTAACATTCAGCCCCCCTGCAATCCGTCGCCACAGTGTCCACCATTCAGTCCAGTTTTGTCTTTCATTAACAAACTGTATGGTATGACTGTAGGTCTTCCATAACTGTTCTACGCGCCAGTCGTCTATGGGGTAACCAAAACCAGGGCGTAAACAAAACCCAACTAAACTCAACCAGACCCTTTCATGATTTTCTGAACGTCGACGTGACTTCATCCCTTCTAACAATGCGGCAAATAATGCCCTAAGCAAAGGCGTTTCCCATTCAATTCTGGACATGCCTAATACTTTCTCTAAATCGGCGCGTAAACTTTTTACAGCTTTGGGATCAACCATTTTAGATTTATATCCAAAAATGTCCTGTATTTTTTCTACTGCCTGATTAAAATTTACTGGCAATTCAACAGATGCCTGCACACCTGTCCCACCTTTTTTTCTAATCTGAAATTCAACATCAAAACGCTGATTATTATCTGATACGGATACACATTGAATTCTCAAGGTACCGACTTCTGTTTGCGTAACCGCTAGCTGTACTGTTATTTCGCCTTTTTCTTCACCTTCAAATGCCACTGCCAATGGTGGTAGTGAATTAAACCTGTCAGCGGTAATTTCCACTAACTCACCCGGCTGAAATTTTGTATCGCCAGTAGTAGAAGCCAAATGAAATCGTACAGGTTGACCGATACGCAAAGCAAATTGCTGTTCTTTTAACAGCACTTCAACGCCTTCTTCACTACCTCTAGGTAATACACAGACCCCCTGCTGCTTATCTTTATTATCAGTATCCACTAATAAAAAGTAGCTACGTGCAGAACCACCGCCAATTTTAAGTTTTTTATCTCGTCGTGCTAAAGCATAGCTCACTGCGCCAAATGCAACTGAGAGTTCTGGGTGCAGATTCTCTAATATTATCGGCTTTTGATCGCCCCATGAAGTGATTAAATCCTGGATCCTTTTAGTAATTGGTAGACTACGAAATACCCCCCCATTTAATAATAATGCATCTGGCACGCGTCCATCATGACCCAACGCATTTGCTGCTGCTTGGCTGTGTAACTTTAAAAAAGCGGCAATATGTTTGCTAATTGCTGGTTCAGCCGCATAAGGCAAGCCAAACTCAACTACTCCACTACGCTTTTTATCCGGTAGATCAGACAAGCCAGATAAAGGAAAAAAACCATCCAGGGCAATCTGCCTGACTTCTTCCTTTTTAAGTTGAACTGTTCTGGATCCACCGATTAATTTAGAGCCGCCACCCAACAAAGTTACATTGCAATGCTCGGGCGCATCTTCAGCCAATATCTGTTCTTTGGCAATTCTACATTGCTCCAGAAGTTGCGATAGATCTGCAGCCGCTAATTTTTTAGCTCCCTGTGTTAACCTGCTTTCAGCTAAATGCGCCAGTGCCAAATCAATGTTATCACCCCCTAGCATAAGATGGTCACCCACACCTATACGCGTCAGTTTTGGCTCATCACAGCCATGCTCAACCTTAATTAAAGTTAAATCTGTAGTCCCTCCCCCCACGTCACAAATTAGCAATAAGTGAATCTGTTCAAGTGCCTGCTTAATATTGCCTGTATTTCGACGTAACCAGTCGTAACAAACTGCTTGTGGTTCTTCCAGCAAGCGAATATCAGTTAAACCTGCAATTCTTGCAGCGTCCACTGTTAACGAACGTGCGGCTTCATCAAATGATGCAGGGACAGTAATCACAATACTCTGTTTTTCTAACGGTGCATTAGGAAACTTGTGTCCCCAAACCGTACGTACATGTGCTAAATACCGGGCACTGGCATCTAATGGTGAAACTTTTTTAATTTCGTCAGCACTGCCCCAGGGTAAAATATCTGCTGTATGATCTATTGATGGATGTGAAAGCCAACTTTTAGCACTACTGACAAAGCGACCTTGCGTTTTAGAGCCCAACAATCGAGCTGCTTCTCCAATAATTGCCTTTTCTCCGGAAGGGGAAAAACTGATATCCGCTGCAGATAATTCACCCTCCGCAGGGTGATAACATACTGAAGGTAATAACGCACGGGATGCGACCTCGCCAGGAGCAATAAGCTGTTCAATCTCAAAAATTTTTATCGCTGAATTTGCAGTTGATTTATCGGCTTCTATGTATGCGACTACGGTATGAGTTGTACCGAGGTCTATACCGACCAAATACTGTGTTGGGCTGTTCGACATAATAATACTATGAAACTAAGACACACCTATTAATCTTCCCAGGTATCATTTTTATCAACCCATCTTAAACTTAACCAATACCACACAATTACCGGAACCATCATTGCTAACCAGCTCCAATCATCAATAAGAAAAACTTTGCTAACCCATACCTGGTCAGCAAAAAACAGACTCCAGGGAATACAATACAGCGTAAATACAAAGCTGCTCCAAATTAGAATTAAAGCCCCTTTTCGAGTACTAATACTCGAAAAGGCCAAAAAAACCCAAAGGGGCGTACTTTCTTTTCTTTCCATTTTTTTATCCGAACATAAAGTTAAAATTTAATAAACAACAGTACAGTACCTGTCATGTTTCACCACGTTGTACCATGATTTTTTAAAAGGTCAGCCTGAAACATATCAGGTGATATTCTAAAAATTTCTGGATTTATTCTATACCAGTATTGAACAGCTTCAAAGGGAGTTCTAACC
>JAKIUK010000040.1 GCA_021647585.1 Methylococcaceae bacterium | reverse complement strand
ACACATACAATGCTTTTTTGTGCAAGTCCTTCAACTTGACCTAAAGACACTTAGACTTGAGGCTTTATAAATCAATGTTGCGCAACCTTTTTTGAGGGTAGAATGAACTCCGAAACTTTAGTTATAATAATGATTTTATTGGCTTATGGATTCTGGATCAGTTCTGAGTTTAAAACCATAGCTGCCGGAATATCGATATTTCTATTTGGAATGTTGTCTTTACAGCAGGGGTTCAGATCCTTTACTGGCGGTATTTTAGAGTCGATATTAAAAGCTGTGACTAATAGCCTAAGCAAACGCTTGTGTTTTGGTGTGGTAACAACAATGATGATGCAATCCAGTTCATTATTGTCTGTTTTAGTCATCTCTTTCATAAGTGCTGGGTTATTAGACCTAGTCTCAGGTATGGGGATTATTTTTGGAGCAAACCTTGGGACAACTACAGGTGCTTGGCTAGTTGCAGGTTTTGGCATCAAAGTTAAAATTTCAGCCTATGCAATGCCTATGTTAGTGTTTGGTGTGCTACTGGTATTACAAAAATCAAAGAATCTTCAAGGAATCGGATACATACTAACGGGAATAGGGTTTTTATTTCTGGGAATTCATTATATGAAAGAGGGGTTTGATACTTTCAAGGAGACTATTAACCTGACTGAATATGCCATGACGGGATTTTCTGGGTTACTGGTTTTTGTTGCTCTTGGTGTACTGACCACTATTATCATCCAGTCCAGCGATGCAACAATGGTTATAATTATTACAGCATTGGCTTCAGGTCAGGTGACTTATGAGAATTCATTGGCCTTAGCTGTGGGAGCAAACATTGGTACCACAGTGACAGCCATTTTGGGGTCTTTAAGTGCCAATATAAAAGGTAAGCGATTGGCGGCTGCTCATTTTATATTTAATTTATTTACTGCCATTGTTGCAATTATCATGATGGATCAGTTTATCTGGATGGTTGACAAGTTTTGTAATACTGTAGGTATATCATCTGATGATTACACACTCAAATTGGCTGCGTTTCATACTTTATTCAATGTAGTAGGTATCTGTGTAATGTTACCTTTGGCTCGCCCATTAGCCAGATTATTGGAAACTTTGTTAGTTGATAAAGCAGGCGAGGTAGATAAACCTAATTTTTTAACACAATCTGCATTACAGTTTCCTGATACAGCAGTTGAAGTGGTTAGAAAAGAGACTGAACATTTGTACAATAATGTAGTACACCTTATTCTAAAAACAATAGGATTACACCGACGCGATGTTTTTTCTGAACAAGTGTTGAGTGATATTGTTAAAAAATATCAGCAGTTGCCTGATTATGATCTTGATGATGCTTATGAAAGAAATTTTAAAGGGATTTATAGTTCAATCATCGCATTTATCAGTCAGGCCAGATTTACCTGGGAAATGAAACTATCAGGTCGCTTGTATTGGTTGAGAGAAGCTAATTTAAAACTCGCTGAATCCATAAAAGGGACTAAACATTTACAAAAGAATTTACAGAAAAGTAGTATTTCTCACAATCATTTTTTAAAACTGGAATACGATAATGTACGCAGACAAGTTGCTACATTATTACGGGAACTCGAAGCAATTAAGACAGGAATGCTGGTTAGCGAATTAACCTTATTATCTTTGGATATGTTAAAGGCAAAATTGAAAGATCAGAATAAACTTATGATGGAGAATATCGAAGTTTTGATAAGAGAACATAAAATTTCCGCAGAAATGGGAACCTCGCTAATGAATGATAGCGTTTATGTTTATGATATTCAGGCTAACCTGATCAGTATGGCGGCTACTGTATTTATTAACCATTCCAGACAATCAATTGATGTCGAACGTGAGATGACTTTAACCTAGAAAAATCAGTTGAGAACGGATTTTGTGGAAAATCTGGGCGAAAAAGACAAAGAATCGCTCGAAGATAATGGCCATAGCCCTTATCGAGAGCTATTCTACAGGATTTTTCGTCCAGATTTCTTCACAAAACCGTGAAGCGAACATCCCCATCCAACAGGTGAGTGCTGATAAATTAAGTTATACTCACTATTCAATAGCTTAAGCACATACTAAGCGATCAACTGATTTATCTAGGTTTAACGGATAGTGAGTTATCAAAAGTGGTCAACTCAGTATCTTATAAACAAGATTAATTGCTTGTTATAGAAAGTGGATTTAGGATCAAAGTAATGAATAAATCAAAATTATTGAGCAAATTAGAGGATTTCTTTGATTCGGATGAGGCAAAAAGAAGGAAAAATGTAACACAGATAGAAACTGTATTAGAAAAATTAAAGAATAAACAAGCGAAAACCAGAAAAATGCAGTTGCAATGCAAAAATGAAGATTTTAAAAAAGCATTAAACCTGGAAATTGATGTTATTGATGCGCAAATTAAAAAAGGGGAGAGTCATCTTAAGCAAATGACCCAGTTGACAGATTGAGTCTTATTTTTTCAGGTAGTAGTCTAACAATTTTGGTTTGATGGACAGGCGCTACCAAAAAATTACAAAACCAAAGGGCTTATCATCACGCAGGAGGGGCTTTAGCCGCGATTTGCTTCGGTTCACGGCTAAAGTGTAAAACCAGGCAACCTGGATTAGTTTTCTCTACGCAAAGCCTGGTAAGGCATTAGATGTATGCCTTCGCTAAGTAAAGAAATTCCAATATTTTCATTAACGCCTAATCGATTACGTTTAGCGACATGTAAGGGGACATTGATGGTAATGTTGATGTTTAATTCCTTGTCAATTTGTACCAGAATATTGGCTAACCCATTGATTTCCAAGTATTCAATAATCTGACCTTGAAGTGGATTTTCTTTGTCACCGTTCGAAGGCCTGTCGCGTCTATGCAATAGAATATTAGCAGGCTGAATCATCCAGCATACTTTTTGCTCAATTAAAAACCGAGGCTGGTAAATAGCCTCCAACACCAAACCATGCCAATGTAAAAGAGTTTTTTTGTTCTGCTCGTTATGTTCTATTACTTGAGCTGTAAACAGGTTTTGCTGATCCATTAAACGCGCTACTGTAGCTGTTTTAGGATGGGCTGAGACAAAATCAGGAGTCCCTGTTTGTAAAACTTCTCCTTTATGTAACAAGGCAATACGATCAGCAAGCAATGTTGACTCTTCCAGGTCATGGGTGACCAAAATCATTGGCATGGCCAGTTTTTTTCTTAAAGCCAGTAGTTCGCGGTATAGTTTTCGGCGAGTAACTTGGTCAACAGCAGAAAAGGGTTCATCCAGAAGTAAAACTTTTGGTTTTCTGGCTAAAGCTCTTGCTACGGCAACTCTTTGTTGTTGTCCACCGGATAGCATTTTCGGGTAACGTTGTTCCAGTCCCTGCAGATGAACTTTTTCTAATAGCACTAATGCCTGTGTTTTTTGCTGTTGTTTTGGCCAATCAGTGAGCGCTTGTTGAATATTGTCCAGCACTGTCATATGTGGAAATAAAGCATAATTTTGAAAGACCAGTCCGACTTTTCGCCGGTGGGTAGGTAAAAACAAAGACTGAGTACTGTTCTGCCACACTTCACTCTGACAGACTATGTTGCTTTTTGTAGGTTGATATAATCCAGCAATGGCACGTAAAATCGTAGTTTTACCGCTGCCAGAAGGCCCTACCAGAGCCAGCAGTTCACCATGTTGGCATTCCAGTTGTACCGATAATGGAATAGGATGCCGCTGTTGTAATGAAACATTGATAGCTGAATCAGACATGTGGTTTCTCACTACGTTCAGATAGCCAGTAAGTAAAAGAAATCGTCATCATGGAAAATAATAAAAGACTAAACGACATAACCGCAGCGGAATGATCGTCGAATGCTTGTACTCTATCATAGATAGAAATGGCGATGGTTTGCGTCTCTGCCGGTATATTTCCACCTACCATGAGTACAATGCCAAATTCTCCCAGAGTATGGGCAAAAGACATCACCATTGCCGAGACTATGCCATGCCAAGCGAGTGGTAATTCTATCTTCCATAACACTTGACCCGGTGACATGCCACAGCAGGCAGCAGCTTCACGGATCTCTCGTGGAATTGCAGCAAAAGCGCGTTGCATGGGCTGGATTGCAAAAGGCAAGTTAAAGATAACTGAAGCCAGTACCAGACCCTCAAAATTAAAAACCAGGGTTGTACCAAAGGTATTGGATAGCCAAAGACCCAAGCCTTGATTAGGGCTGAAAACGACTAACAGATAATATCCCAGTACTGTAGGTGGAAGTATCAGGGGTAAGGTTAATAGTGTTTGTACCAGTGATTTACCAAAAAACTGCCGGTAAGCCAGCCAGCGGCCGAAGATGATACCTATTGGCAACAAGAACAGTAAGGTCACCAGGCTGAGTTTTACTGATAAAGTTAATGCTTGCCAATCCATAAGTAACCTTTAAGGCTTAGTATAACCATATTGAGTTAGAATCTGGCGTGCTTGTTGTTGCTGTATGTAGTTGAAAAATAATTTGCTGGTATTTCCAGCATTTTTTAATAATACCGCGGTTTGTTTGAGTGGCTGATGCATGGTTTTAGGAATTAACCGGTAGCGAGTTGTGTTCTGCAAGGTTGGGGCTAAAGCCAAAGAATAAGATGTAAGGCTGACTTGAGCGGCACCTGAAGTTGCAAATTGAGTGGCTTGTGCGGCATTTTCACCCAATACCAAGTGTGGCTGGATTTGTTGCCATAATCCTTGTCGCTGTAATACTTCACGTGCTGCAACGCCATAAGGAGCATGAACTGGGTTAGCGATTGCAAAATGTTGTAATTGATTTTGCTGCAATGCCCGTTTTACACTGCTCAATTGTTCATCTAGTGAGATAGTCGTGTTATTGTTTGTGAATAGAACTAAGCGCCCTAATGCGTAAACTACGCCATGATCATTAGTCATCTGCTGTTGATAAAGTTGATCAACATATCGACTGTTGGCAGATAGAAATAATTCAAAAGGCCCACCCTGTAATATTTGACGGGCCAGGTTGCCTGATGAGCTGTAGCTAATGCGTACAGTTTTACCAGTATCCAGATAAAAAGCTTCAGCGATCTCTTTAAGGGCAATTTTGACACTGGCTGCTGCTGCAATAACGGGAATTTCAGCCGCAGTTAATAACGAGCTAAAAAGAAATAGAATCAAAAAAAAGCAGGATTTAAGCAATTGAGTTTTCATTCGATATGTTCTTAATCCTAGAAACCATGAGCTAACTGATTTTTCTAGGAGTCTGTCCGAGAATTGAAATCGTCGCGAGGAAAAGCTCTTTTGGCCAGTTTTTTTGATCATTTAAGTTAAATGGTTTACGCGTGTTACGAAAATGAACGGAAAAAATGGCCAAAAGGGACTTTCTGTAGCAGGTTTTCTATTCTCGGACAGGCTCCTAGGTTAATACTTGGTTTTGTAACGATTAAGGTAAAAGTGACACCTTAGTGATTTTGTCGCAGTAGATTGTACTATTAAATCAGGAAATAAGATTTATTTCCTTGGATTCTATATGAAATAGTGTTAAATGACTGTGGAGTAGTTGTATAAGATTTTATGCATGCAATGTCCCTATGTGAAAACATCCTAGTACACCAACAACTTTGGTTTGATGAATAATGTAGAGCGGACTTCAGTCCGCACTACAAAAAGTTTATCCATCAAACCAAAATTGCCATAGTACTAGAGATAATAGAACAATCAGGTTAAAGAGTAGAAATATCACATAAAAAGACGAATATAGCACTACAAAAACATTCAAAAAAACACTATTGATTTTAAAAGACTTTTTTGGACAAAAAATCACTGATAACGAAAAATCAATGGCTTAGCGGTATTAAAGTCACGAACATGGGCTAAGTTAAATCTCATTTTGAGATTATTTCTGGTCCCATTGATAGTCTTAGCCGGGATCTTATGTGTCGTGAAATTGTATCAATACAAACATTTAACAGCGCAGTTATAATTATTAATACCATCGCTCGATCCAGACGTATATCTTGAATAGCACTATCAATATAAAATCCTAAAGTGGTGATACCTAAAATACCTAAAATAGCGCTTTCACGTAGGATGATTTCCCATCGATAAAATAGAAATGCCATAAACTGACCATAGATGCGGGGTACAACTTCATAGGCATAACGGTTTAGACCTTTTGTAGCATCTAGCCGCAATGGTAAGGCATCGCTATAATGCCCCATAAGGTGAGCGATGATGGCACCATTGTGTAATGCCAATGCAATGATAGCAGGTAACATTGACGGTCCCCATAATGTCAATAAAATGAAGGCAAGTATATATTCCGGTGTAGAACGCATTACCACTAGAAAAAAATGCCCAATACTACGCGCAAATCGCGCAAAAAATAACTTTGAAATTAACGGAA
The DNA here is from genome assembly GCA_021647585.1 of Methylococcaceae bacterium. Classification (GTDB taxonomy): domain Bacteria; phylum Pseudomonadota; class Gammaproteobacteria; order Methylococcales; family Methylomonadaceae; genus QPIN01. Next base: position 30,814 of record JAKIUK010000040.1, on the reverse strand, counting down.
ACCATACCAGTGTGATAAAACCTGTCAGAATTAGAGCAAGTTGAGTTAATACTAGGGAGTTAACGATGCCCGGTAATGCCTCATTGATAAAAAGATTATAAAACCAGAGCCAGAGTTCGCTTATACCTTGTCCGTTTCGTATCGGTAAAGGTATTATGTCCTGGGTAAAAAAACGATGTACATTGTCGAATGAAATGTGACTGTCATTAGCGATAATAAAAGGCGAGATGAGCAGGTAAACAGGTAAAAGTTTTGGCCTTACCCAGTATTTTATGCTGGCTATCAATAAATAGAATAGTATTAATAAAGCCCAGACCTCTGAATATTGGCCTTCTAAAAATGCGCTACTAAGGTAGTATCCAAGTGTGGGTAGACCAATAAAACCAAGTATTGTACTGGAACGTAAACCACATTCCAGGCGGTAACTGGTATAGGCGATAAAGTGTTGCCATAAATCGGGTAATCGAGCATAGAAAAAAGCGGATGTAAAACTACTACTATGACGGATAGTATCGAATGCTCGACGGTCTCCTTCTTCAAGAATTTCGGCATAGACTTTAGCAAAAGTAGCTGTATAGGGTAGGCCAATAGCCAATAGACCCGTCAAAGGATGCAAACCAAATATCTGTAAGAATATTAAGGCCCAGAATAATTCATGAACAGCACGTATTAATGCGCAGATGGTTCGAACTAATCTGAAATGAAATATCTGTGCCAAAGAAAAACCTATTACAGAGCCGGATGAAACACCGAGAATGGCAAAAGCGACGGTTTGTAATAAGGCATCTATTGGGCTTTCAATAGGGTAGAGTGAGGGGCTTAACAGACCTGAAAATAACCGATCTAATTCAGCCATCGGGTCAAAGGTGTTTATAGTCAGATCAGCGAAAGGCAGGCAAGCAAGCGCGATCAATATAAATAACCCACTAATTTTCCAACGGCTAGGACGCTGAAAAATGGGGGCGTTATTCTCCATAAATATCTAGCAGGTCATTTCTGTTTAGACTTGTTGTTGGTGCGTCAATAGTTATCCTGCCATGATCCAGTCCGATAATACGGTCGCAATAAGTCAGCGCAAGGTCAATATCATGCATAGCTAGAACAACGGTATCAAAGTCATTGCATAATAGACTCATGACCAGTTTTGACTGATGTTCATCAAGAGAAGAAACGGGTTCATCAGCTAATAGAATATCGCTACCTTGCATCATTGCGCGAGCTACGGCTGTACGTTGTTGTTGCCCACCAGAAAGTTGGGCGACTGGCTCTAACAGTTTGTCGCTCAGTTTGATATTGTCAAGGATTTGTTCGACGTCTTGTAGCGGTTTTTTAAGTGGTTTGATCAAATTTACTAGGTTATACCACAGCGGCTGATATGCTAATTGTCCCATGTATACATTGTGAAAAACTGACAGGCTGGAAACCAGCCCATAGTCTTGAGGAACCAGTGATATATCTTGGGGACGTTGCTGATATAGAAGTTTAAGCAGGGTAGATTTGCCTGAGCCACTGTGACCAATCAAAGCCAGCTTCTGTCCGGCAGGAATTTGTAAGGTAATATCAACCAGTACATCTTTATTATTATATGAGGCATTTGCTGATTGCAGATGAAACATGATCAATCAATAAGTCCAATTTTTCTGGCGGTCTCCAAAATGGGCTGGTAATCGTTATTGCTGGCTTTAATGAAGCCACTTCGAGGAAAAGACTTTAGTAAGGCAGGATCTTTTATTTCCAGTAAGGCTTGCTGTACACGCGTTTTAAAACCCTCTCCCCAGAATTGGTCAACATCGCCACGGATAGTCCATTGGTAATCAGGGTAGGCGGGGGTCTTCCAGATTACCGATACTTTGCTGCTATCGATTTTGCCAGCCTTCATTTCCTTTTCCCACACTTTGTAATTGGTTGCACCAACTTGATACGCCCCTGTCTGAACCAAGGCAATAGTTCGTGAATGATTACCGCTAAATCCTACGCGTTTGAAAACATCATTTGGCGGTTTTTGCAGGTTTTCACGAATAAAAAATTCAGGCATTAAACGACCGGATGTAGATCCTTTAGAGCCAAAGGTAAAGGTTTTGTCAGAAATATTTTTGGGGAAATCTTTTGAGGCTTGAAGGCCAGTACTGTGATGGGCTATAAAATAGGAGCGAAATTCTGTATCTTCTAGTCCCTGGGCTATGGCCTCTGAACCTGGAACCAGTAAACGTGCGCGAACTCCGGATAAGCCACCAAACCATGCGAGTTGGATTTGATTGTTACGAAATGCGGTGATGGCCGCAGAATAAGATTTCACCGGTATATATTTTACTGGAATACCCAGTTTTGTTGAAAGATAATCGGCCACTATTGCAAAGCGTTTAATGAGCTGAGTCTGATCTTGATCTGGGATGGCGGAAAACATCAGTGTTTTTGGAGCGCTTAATACGGTCGAAGAAAATGATGTGACTAACAAAGCCAGAAAGCTTGATTGAATAAATCTACGTAGTTTGGATTGCATCCTATTTGATCCGTTTTTAATTAGTTGCAGTTGATAAATAATAAAGGTTATTGGGGTGGACAAAAACATTAATCTATTTAATGGATTTCTTACTATACTCTCAAAAGCTGTCATTTCGACGAAAGGAGAAATCTTAACTTAATGAAAACAAGAGGTCTTTAAGTTCCCTCCCTTTGTTGGGGCTGGAGATGACAAAACCGGCTTGACTATAATTTTTTTAAGAGCTTTCTCCATCCGTTTATTTCATTTTCAGGTGTAAACATTGCCTGTTTTGCTATACAAGATTGTTCCAGCTGCTGATAAAATATTTTGTCTTTTTCGGCTCGTAACAGAAGTTCAGCTAAAGCCTGCTGATTTTCAACCGGGTAATAGCCTGCATAACCCTCACCGAGTAAACCAATAGAGCCCTCAATATCAGAAGCTATTACAGGAACGCCTGCGACTACCGCTTCAGAAATAACATTTGCCCCGCCTTCCATGCGAGAGGGCAAGACCAGTAAATTGGTACGTTGATATATCTGTCGAATTTTGTAATGGGTAACCTCCTCATGCCAGGTATAACGCGAGTTTATTTTCATTTCAGCTTTGGCTTTATCTGCCCATTCAGGGTTATGAGCCTTACCGTATTGATGGATATTAATGCGACTGCTGGCGGGCAGGTTGCGAACTGCCAGTGCCGGTCGCAGTGGGTCTTTTTCTTCACGTAGATGACCCATAACAGAGATGTGAAAATACCGTTTATAAGGATCACGATTTGAAATAGCTTCAGCAGACTGATGAATCACGTTCATTTTGTATCGTTGATCGGGTGGAAGCGTATTACTGATTAAATCATGCAGCCCCACCAGATGATCCGCCAGCCGAATGGATTGTAATGTTACTTGTGGATTACTATGGATAAAACGGTAGGCATCAGTGCCAGTGATGGCGACAATTAATGGCCTATCTGGAAACTTTTCGGTAAACTGCTGAATGGCATCGGCACTGCGCCAGGCGTGCAGGGCAAGCATCATATCCGCATTTTGATTTTCATAGCACATACATATTTCAACGCTATGCCCTAAATCCCTGAGAATATGAGCCCAACGGGTTGCGGTCGCCCGGTTGCCGGCTCTGGATTTAGGGGGTGCTGGGGTAATTAAAATGATACGCATAAAGTTTTTAGAGTTATCTGCGAATACGCAGATACTATAATCTAATTTCACATAGATGACATAAATTAATATGCGTGGGACAATGCGACAAAATCATTAAAATCACAGTAACTATTCAGCTCACCCCTGAGAATCTCCATAACTGCATTGAAAGTGCTCATTTATACGTATAAACTGTGCGTTTTCACCTGGTTTTGAAGCCTCTCAGGGGCAATCTGAACAGTTACGGACGTTGAGCGGAATAGTTACAAAATACAAATGATATGCAGACTTTAAATCCTTTAATAATTGCACAACAGGCGCAGGACGCGCATGATAGAACTTTGGCTCTGATCCAGGGGCTTAATGTGGAACAGATGATGGGGCCTATGTTAGCGACGGTAAACCCACTGCTTTGGGAAATAGGCCATGCTGCTTATTTTTATGAATGCTGGGTATTACGTTATCACTTACAACAGGGGGCAATTAGAGATGACTCCGATAGTCTGTATGACTCGATCACTATCGCACATGATGATCGTTGGGACTTACCGTTACCAACGTTGCCCGAGACCCAGAATTATATGCAAACGGTTCTCGATAATATCAAAGTATGCCTGTCTGCAGGCGATGATGCAAAAAGAGATTATCTAGCTCAATATGCTGTATTTCATCAGGATATGCATAATGAGGCCTATACCTATACTCGGCAAACACTTAATTATCCGATGCCATACGCTGCAAAACCTGAAGCCCAAATTAACAATGCAGGTGGCCTGATTGGTGATGTACGAATACCCGGAGGTGTTTTTGTGTTAGGGGCAACACTGCAGGATGGCTTTGTATTTGATAATGAAAAATGGGCGCATGAAGTTGAAATTAAACCCTTCACTATTGCCAAAGCAGCCATTAGCAATGCGGATTATTTAAAATTTGTAGAAGCAGACGGTTACCACCAAAAAGAATATTGGGATGATGACGGCTGGTTATGGTTACAGGCAGCTCATTTAGATCATCCTATTTACTGGCGCAAGTGTAAGAAAGATTGGGAGATAAAACAGTTTGATCAGTGGAATCCGATGTCAATGAATGCTGCAATTATCCATGTCTGCTGGTTTGAGGCTCAAGCTTATTGTCGTTGGGCAGGAAGGCGTTTGCCTACTGAAGTTGAGTGGGAAGTCGCTGCGTCAGCACAAGCGAGCCCAGATGGAAAAACATTATCTTCAACTAAGCGCCACTTTCCCTGGGGTAATGAATCACCGCGCGCAGATCAGGCCAATCTGGATGGATTTGCCTTGGGTACTGTTGATGTAGGCGCTTATGCTACCGGTGATAGTGCTTTTGGTTGTCGTCAGATGATCGGTAATGTATGGGAGTGGACGCAAGATACTTTTGGCCCCTATCCTGGGTTTGAAGCGGATATGTATCAGGATTATTCTCAACCTCTGTTTGGTATTACCAAAGTATTACGAGGAGGTTCCTGGGCTACCCGGGCAAGAATGATCAGGAATACCTGGCGTACATATTATGGCCCAGAGCGGAATGATGTTTTTGCCGGTTTTCGAACCTGTTCATTAGCAGAGTAACAGTTCCATTGAATAACAATAACATTCAATTTCATGATTTACATTCCAGTCGCAATGAGTTTGCCAGTGATGTATTGTCAGGACTGAGTCATCGACCCGCATCCATACCCCCTAAATATTTTTACGATGCAAAAGGCTCCAAATTATTCGATGCCATTACCGAGCTGCCAGAATATTACCCGACCCGGACTGAGATTGGCATATTATCCGTTAATGCTGCACAGATTGCCCAGCATGTGGGTACCGGTAGTCTATTAGTCGAACCCGGTGGTGGTAGCTGTGCCAAAGTACATATACTGCTACAAGGCCTAAAACCTCGCGCTTATGTGCCAATGGATATTTCCAAGGATCATTTACAACTAGCTGCAGAAGAGTTGGCAATAGCCTTTCCCTGGTTAGAGATTCATGCGGCCTGTACTGATTACACCAAAGAAATGTGTTTACCACCGAGTGCGCCTAAAGGCACACATGTTGCATTTTTCCCAGGATCCAGCATTGGCAATTTTGATCCTGACGGAGCTGTGAATTTTCTGCAGACTATTGTTGATTTAGTGGGTCCTGGAGGTTACCTGATCATCGGTGTAGACTTGAAAAAAAATAAACAGATACTTGAAGCCGCTTATGACGATGCGGCAGGCATCACTGCTTTGTTTAACCTGAATTTACTGACCCGTATCAATCGTGAACTGGATGGAAATTTTGATCTTTCCAAATGGCAGCACAAAGCCATATATAATGATGAAGTTGGCCGCATTGAGATGTATCTGGTAAGTCAAATGGATCAAACGGTAAAGATCAAAGATAGTGCGTTTAGTTTTGCTAAAGGCGAAACTATTCATACAGAAAATTCCTATAAATATACCCGCGATGAATTTATAACACTGGCTGCAAAAGCAGGTTTTCAATCGGAGGCATTATGGGTAGATGAAAATAACTTATTTAGTGTTCATCTGTTTCGCGTACAAGATATTTAAAAAGGGCCTCCTACAGCGAGTTGCCTGCATGGAGGAAAGTAGAGCAATGCACTTAGTGCTGTAGCAATTTTGGTTTGATGGGTTGTTGCTTGTTAAAAGCCCACCCTTGCTGGGGAGGGTGGGATGGGGAGAAATCAAACCATTCTCTTTTTCAAACGTGCTTCTGAACCAAGAGATAAAAGAACTATTGAATTACATGCTTTTATTTTCCCCTCACCCAACCCTCTCCCTTTGGAGAGGGCTTTGCAAATACAGCTAATATGAATCTGCATAGACTCAAAAAATATTAAAAAATGAAATCTGAAAAATCACCTGTAGTTAAAGATCTGGTTCTGATTGGCGGCGGTCATGCGCATGTCGCGGTATTAAAACGCTTTGGAATGAAACCCTTGCCGGGTTTACGGATTACCTTAATTACTCGTGATATTCATACACCATACTCCGGTATGCTGCCTGGATATGTCGCAGGTCACTACGATTATGATGATTGCCATATCGACCTTGGGCCACTTGCACGGTTTGCCAGAGCACGTCTGTATCATGCTGAGGTCAAGGGTCTGGATTTAAAGAATAAACAAGTGTTTGCGCAAGGTCGCCCAAATATAAACTATGACCTGCTTTCTATTAATACAGGCTCCCGGCCGAACAGTATTAACGTGCCAGGTGTTGATGAATTTGCTATTGCAGCTAAACCTATCGACGTGTTTCTGAGTAAATGGGAAGCACTGATTGAACGAGTACGTTCGAGCAAAGGTGAGTTTAAAATAGTCGTTGTAGGTGGCGGTGCAGGAGGTGTTGAACTGGCTTTGTCTACGCAGCACCGCTTACAAAATACTTTGCGGGAACAGGGGGGAGATCCACAGCGCTTGAGCTATGTCCTGCTAACCGAAAGTGATCGAATTATGCATATGCATAATGCCAGTGTACGGAACCGTTTTGAACGTATTTTTGCCAAACGCAACATTACCGTTAAAGTTAATAGCAGAGTTATTGAGGTTAAAGCTGATCAAGTTATGCTTGATAGTGGTCTCTCAATGACTGCCGATGCTGTTATCTGGGTAACCACTGCAGCCGCTCCCAATTGGCCTGCTAAAGCAGGTCTTGCTGTAGATACTGCTGGCTTTATTCGGGTTGATGCAAACCTGCAATCACTTTCAGATAAAAATATTTTCGCAGCAGGTGATATTGCATCACTCATTGATCCGAGACCCAAGTCAGGTGTATTTGCTGTTCGGCAGGGCCCTGTATTGGCTGATAATTTGCGTGCCGCAGCAACGGGGGGACGGTTAAAAGTGTATCGAGCTCAGAAAAACTTCCTCGGTTTAATTAGTACGGGTGATAAGTATGCACTGGCATCTCGTGGCAACTGGGCGTATGAGTCTGCTTGGTTGTGGAAAATAAAAGACTGGATAGATGTTAACTTCATGCGCAAATTTAATGAGTTGCCAGAAATGGATGAGCAGGAAAGTCCGCAACTCGCATCAGGTATAGCAAATGCAGAAGCAATTAAAGAACTATCGACTCTGGCAATGCGTTGTGGTGGCTGCGGTGCCAAAGTAGGGGCAACTATTTTATCCAGAGTGATGCAGCGCCTGCCCGATGAAAAACGTGAGGATGTGCTTATCGGTAGAGACTCGCCCGATGACTGTGCCATGCTGGCAGTACCTGAGGGCAAGGTCATGGTGCAGAGTGTCGACTATTTTCGCACTTTTATTGAAGATACCTATACATTTGGAGCTATAGCCGCCAATCATGCCTTAGGTGATGTGTTTGCAATGGGGGCAGAAGCCCAGTCAGTACTGGCTATTGCAACGGTACCTTACGGTCGAGAACGAGTGGTTGAAGAAACTTTGTACGATGTCATGGCCGGTGCCATGTCAATAATCCAGCAAACAGGTGCCGTTTTAGTGGGTGGTCATTCCAGCGAAGGCGCAGAATTGGCTTTTGGTTTAACTGTAAATGGTCTGATAGATCCCAACAAGGTGTGGCGTAAAAGTGGTTTGCAACCCGGCGATGCTATCGTGCTAACAAAAGCCATAGGTACCGGAACTTTATTTGCTGCAGAAATGCGGGGCAGGGCCAAAGGCCGCTGGGTCGATTCCGCTATTCAATCCATGCTGTTATCAAACCAGCGAGCCGCAGAATGTTTACAACGCTTTAATGCAACTGCCTGTACAGATTTAACGGGTTTTGGAATTATCGGCCATCTGATAGAAATGACCAAAGCCTCCCAGGTTGATGCAGAATTATACCTGGATGCTCTGCCTTTACTGGATGGTGCTAAGGAGACTGTGGCTGCCGGAATCCTGTCTTCGTTACAACCGGCGAATCTTCGCTTACGCCGAGCAATTCATGAAATTGAGAATGCAGCTAAACATCCCGCATTTCCTTTGCTATTTGATCCGCAAACGGCTGGCGGTCTACTCGCGGGTGTGCCTAAAGAGCAGGTGGATGACTGTGTGACCAAACTGAAATTGTCGGGTTATGTAGATACAATGATCATTGGTACTATTAAAGAACTATCTGGCGAGTTAGCGCCTATTCAGATAAAATAACAAAAACTAAGGTCTTCAATCCGTAAAGCTTGTCACCTTGGTTCATGTTTTCATGCTGATGTATCGGGTTGGTATTTTTTACTCAATGCCTAATCTAAACAAATCTAACGCTCCTATAGTTTTAGGTATTAGTCATTAGTCGACGAAATAATCAACATACGAATAAAGTCCATTAGATTATCTCCAAAAATATCGTTATGCCCATCCATGATTTCTTGACTGACTTGAATATTCAAATATGGGTTATGCATTGCCGTCTTTTCCATATGCGTCAAAATCATATTGCCATATTGCTGACTTGTTTCTTGTTGCTTTTGGTTCCAGGTCATTGATGACGGGTCAGTGTTAGATTTTTGATTGGCTTCGTTAGCATTTGCAAGAGTCAAGGTATGTGTAATCAAGGGTTTAAAATGGCCTACTGCTGTACGATCAGCCTCGCCTTCATCCAATATTAATTTATGCTTTCCGTTACATTCTTCTCGCTCAACTGTATTGTGTGTTTCCAGAAAGGTAGAAAAAATTCTTCCTGCCGAAAAAGCATATTTTGTTGCATAGTCAGTTTCTGAAGTCAGAATAGCCAACAGAGGACGTTTGGAACCTAAATAACTACAACGTGCTTGCGCTAAGTCATATAGTGGAGAAAATTGCGCTGCTTCAAAAGCAGGGTTGAGTAATACAATGAGGTCACCAAACCCTTGTACTGGTCCTGAAAAGTTTTTCCCTGGTTTACTGTTTATAAATCGACTGGCAAGTATTTGCGAGGTGGCATTGTATACTACGGCACCTCCAAAACTATGTCCTATTATAACCAAACGACTTCTAAATTTTGGTGGTTGGGTGTTTTTTACATTAGTGACTTCTTCAAGTTTTAACAGCAATTCAGAAATACCAAGATATCCTACATCTTCAGCAGTGCTTTTTCGATCCCAAAATGTGGTATATCTCAGTCCAGGAAAATCTATGGATTCTCCCCGCCATCCTACATAAATTCCAATTACTTTTCGTGGTTTATATTTGTTGTCTTGGCTATATTGATGTTCTATAAGGCTTAATTTTCTCAGATTCTCCTTAAAACCATCAATATTACTATCACCTGGTGCGGCATTGTGATGCCAGCCATGTATAAAGACATTAAGTAATACATTATCAAAAGCGGCTACTTTATATATTTGGTCCAGTAAAGCTTTCATCTGATTTCGATCACGTAATTGTCCCTGATCGTCGATTTCAACAAAACTTAGCTGATATTCGGAGTTTTTATTTTTGTTATAGATTTGTATTGAATGTTCTACACATGTGTTTTCTAAAGTGGATATACATTCATGGTAATCATTGCGGTAGATATAGTCAGGAGCACAACCTGAAATAAAAATGATTGCAGTTAAGAATAAATAAAAATTATTATGTGATTTCATGATTATTGCCTGCTACTGTTTATATCCTATGCATTTCTTGCGTTCAAGTTGATTTGTTGGCCAACTTCTTTACTCATCCGGCATTTATCCGACAACATAACAACGCTGGTTTAATGAATAATGTAGGGCGGACTTCAGCCCACATTTCCGTTTTGACTAAATTACTATTATTGTTCATAGCGGACTGAAGTCTGCTCTACAAAAAATTCATCCGTCAAACCCGAATTGCCAAAGTCTTGATCCGAAAAAGACATCAGGCAACTAATTTTACTACCTTTTCTGCAATAGCAATTGCCTGAGCTGCCTTATGGATTACTTTTGCAACATTTTCTAATTTCTTCTTCTCCTTTTTTAGCTCTTTGCTAATTTCTTTCAGCGACTGTTGTGCATCGGCAAGATCATCTCTAGTTTCAGATGCTCTGATATCGTCAAGTTTGCGCCACCATTTAGTCAAAGCTACGATTTGATTATTAAGGGCGGCACGATCAATAGAATCTGTCATTTGTTCGCGAATTGCACCAAGATCCAAAATTAATGTAGATAATAAATCAAGTATTTCTTCTGTAGTCAGCATGATAATTTACCCCGGTTATTTAATATCCAGCACAGAGGTGACCAGATTACGTGCATCACCAATAAATTCGACTAGCTCTTTAGCATCATCCTTTAAATCCGTGTCTCGAATGGCTTTATGGGCGGCCAGACAACTTGTTGCAGTTTTTTTCAACTGTTTCAAAAAATTACGGGTAGGAAGTTCAGACAATTTTTCTTCCAGTTCATCCTCAACCAATTGGCCCGCAGCAATTGAAATTAAAGATGTTTGCGATGCAGAAAGTGTTCCTGACTCAACATCTTGTTTAAAAGCATTAAACCAGTTTTCACGGTTAACATTGGCAGTCAATCGAGTAAGCGAAAAACGGGTCTGTTGTCGTTCAATATCTTTAACTATGGTTTCGACGATGGTTGTAACGAAAGGGTGTGCCAGTTTTACTTTCTCCCGGATAATTGCCTTTGTTTTAACATCAGTGTATAAATTGGCAAGTTTTGTAAAAGTCGTAGCCAATGCCGATTCGTTAAGATTTATATTACTATCCAGTTCATTGCTAAGACTATTGAGGTTACGGCTGAGTTTATTAGCAGATTTTTCAACTGCGTCATCATTATCGAAATCAGCGATATTTTTGAGATTATTTGCATAAGCAGCAAGCGCCAAGACCGCAGCTTTATTTCTTCGAGCCTCAGCTATTAAATTTTCTCCATTGGTAACTTTAAGCCAGGGTGATTCAGATGAAGTAACGGGTTCAGCAAGGTCAATTGTCATGCCCGCTAATTTTCTGTCTGTTTCCAGTTCAGATGTGTAAAATTCAGAGGAGGCTATAGATAGCATGCTCGCGCCATCCGCGAATTTTCCGACGGCATCAAGATTGACACAGCCAGTTAAAAAGTTAACAAGCAGTAGTAATAACATAAAACTTGATTTAGACATTATCCGCTCCTTATTACAAGTACAGTAATACGGGTTTTATCATAGAAAAAAACAATAGTAACGATTTTGTTGTTATCTAATTGCTTTATATCTATTGCATAGTCCTATGTAGTGGCTAAGAGAAGAAATTAAAACCCTAGTTTGAGTATGATTACTATATGTTAGTTTTAGTATTCTAAGCAACTAAATTAAATGCGTGTGACGTTGAGACATCGTTAAGTAGTCAGGTTTTCTATGTATGATTTTTATCTTACACTCATTAATGACCATGAGGTGTTTTACAACCATCTAAAAAAATTATTATTGAATTTGAAGTGGGTTTTACATTAATTGTGAGTGTTGTTTCTGTCTCGAATTTTGCAATATCATCCAAAATTAAAACCATGAATGAATTGGTCAGTTCACTGGCTAATTGTTGTTGTGTATCTTGTTTACTTGAAGGATAAGACTCATTTTGAAAATCTAGCTGATCAGTTGCTTGCTGCAGGGTAAGCATGGAAAACTCAGTGATTCGAGATTCAAAATCTGAAAAAATACCCGATCCATGTTTTTTTTTGATCCGCTCAATATCATCAGGGTTTGCGTAAAGACTAAACATACCTATAGCACCCTGCAGTTCGTTTTTACAAACACCACCTTCCATAATTCTGACCAGCTTTAATGTTTTTCCAGCCTTTTCAAGGTACAAGTCGGGGGCAGGAAGCGTTTTATCCACTGTTACTGTTGTAACCGACGCTGCAGTATTTATTGCTGTAGCATTAGTTGTTGTTATTGGCTGAGTTGAACAGGCAGAAAGTAACGAGAATAAAATACCTGCTATTAGATTACTTGGCTTTTTCATAAGATTATATGGTTTCTTTATAATTGCTTGAATTAATAGGGCTGCCCTTAAACTCTATTTAAAGATTGTTTTATTACTACATATTAAGGCGTAGCTGTACAATATAAAAGGGTAATATTGACGAAGAATTATTGAAATGGGTGTAACTGTTAAATGTTAAAATAGTAGGTTGACTAGATAAATAAATTTATTTAGGATAGTACTATATAAAGTATGGTTATTCACAGGCCTTTGAATAAGGTTGGTATGTCTCTGCTTTTCTAAGGCGAAGAATAAAAAAATTTAATAAACAGTGGGTTATTCATGTGAATGGTAGAAATTGTTTTTTGGATGGATTTTTTTTATATGCCAATGTTTTAACTTTTAAATTTTGGATTTATTATGTGTTTTAGTGCCAATATGTCTCTTGGGTTGGGTCTGGTTGGGCTAGCAGCTACTAGTGTTACCTATCTTGATAGCAGTGAACCCTTATGGGTTAGAGTTGCTAGAGCCTATGCAATTTTTCATTTTTCCTTAATGGAATTTATTCAATATTTTGCCTATCCAGTCGTTGATCAATGCGGTTATGGAACCAATCTGTTTTTGAGCGAACTATCGACTTATCATATCAGCCTACAGGCATTGGCCATTATGCCAGCGCTGGCGACATATTCGTCGGACAAAATGGCATTGAAAAAAGCGACCATGATCGGTGCCTCATTAAGTGGAATGTTCCTAATCTTCAATTTCCTACCGCAACAATGGCAATTGTTCGAAATTGCCCCTAACTTCATTGGTGATATGGTTGCCTGCTTGTTTATGGGGGAATATCATGTGGGATATCAAATCCCCAGTGCTTTTGGTTTGCTGGTTACGCATGGATCATTATTTGCTTTGGCAATCAGTGGGTTTCTGTGGAAAAATAACTGGAAAATTGCCTCCTATCACTTTGTGGGAGCAATGATGACTTTATTTATGCCGCAATGGATTTTTGGAGTAACGACGGGTGAAGCTGCCGCTATGTATTGTTTTTATTCTATTCCAATTACAATCAGCTTTATGCCGTATTTCAAAAAGTTTTTTACAGTACAGCCGTCACCAATGAATAATGAGCTGGCTTACAAAACGGAATAAATTATAACTTTTGCCCAGGCTGCACATAATGAATGTACAGCCTGAGTGTATCACTTCACAATTTTATAACACGGAATATAGATTTTACCTGCCAATTTCATTCGATGTTGTTTCACAAATGCCTGTAATAATTGATCGACAGGTTCCATTATTTCAGCTTCACCACTGATCATAAAATGACCGTGTTTTTCAATGGCACGAATTCCCTCATCTTTTACATTACCGGCAACAATGCCTGAAAAAACTTGTCTTAAATTTGCTGCCAATTGATGGCATTGCTGTTTTTTATTTAATTTTAAAGATGCCATGTTTTTGTGGGTAGGAATAAATGGCTGTTGAAATTCGGAGCTGATTTTTAATAACCAATTGAAATAATAAGCATCCCCCTTACTTTTACGAAATGTTCGTACTTGCTGAATACCTGCTTTCATTTCGCGCGCGACACGTTCTGAGTCGTCAATTATTATTTTGTATCGTTGTTGTGCTTCAAAACCCAAGGTGTCACCGATGAATTGATTGATCTGTTTAAAATAATCTTCCGCACTTTTTGGCCCGGTAAAAATTAATGGAAACGGCATTTCAACATTGTCAGGATGTAATAAAATCCCCAGTACATACAAGATTTCTTCAGCGGTTCCTGCTCCACCAGGAAATACAATAATGCCATGTCCAGTGCGTACAAATGCTTCCAGTCGTTTTTCAATATCAGGCAGAATGACCAAATCGTTGACGATAGGATTGGGTGATTCGGCAGCAATAATACCCGGTTCGGTAATGCCAATATAATGACCATCATTAACTCGCTGTTTTGCATGGCTGATGGTTGCACCTTTCATGGGACCTTTCATAGCCCCTGGGCCACAACCGGTGCATATATTCATATCCCGTAAACCAATTTGGTAACCGACATCTTTGCTGTAAGTGTATTCTTCTCGGGAGATGGAATGACCACCCCAGCAAACCACAAGTTTTGGTTCGGTTTGATGACGGATAACATTGGCATTTCTTAGTATATGAAACACCGCATTGGTCACGCCTTCAGAGTTTTTCAGGTCAAATTTGGGATTGTCATTGATTTCATCACTGACATAAATAATATCCCGTAATACAGCAAACAGATGTTCCTTAATCCCCTTAATCATTTCTCCATCGACAAAGGCGTTGGCTGGTGCACCAATAACTTCTAGCTTAATTCCTCGTTCCTCTTGAATCACCTTGATGGAAAATGATGGATAACGCTGCAGTAATTCTTTACCATCATCCAATGTGTTGCCGCAATTGAGCACTGCCAGGGCACAATTATGCAATAATTGATACAAGCCACCCCGGCTGGTATCAAGCAGTTTATTAACTTCTGCTTTTGATAAAACCGCCAGATGACCTTCGGGAGATATTCTTGCGTCTACGGTGGGTTCTTTCATATTATTTTGCTTTGTTTTTTGTGGTTCCAGTTGTTGTTAAATGGGGTGAACGGCAAAAGCCTTGTGCTGGCAAATCAAGGGCACTGTTAAATTTGCTGGATAAATTTTGAAAAGCGATAAGACCGGTGATTTCAACAATCTCATCTTCATCAAAGTATTCACCTAAACGATTCATTAAGTCATCGTTAACTTGCTGATCGGTATAAGTAATCGCTTCAACATATTGCAAAACAATTCTTTCTTTTGGGCTAAAAAGATCGCTTTGTTGCCATTGTTCAAGTGCTTCGACTTTTGCCATAGAACCGGTCCTTTTTGCCAACACAGATGAATTAATATCAACACAAAACAGGCACCAGTTAATTTGCGATACTCTTACTGTAATTAATGAGCGAAGAGACGGGTCTATAGGGCTGGACAGTCTATCCAGAACGCCATAAAGTACAGCAATAGCAGCAAATAGTTTAGGTACCCTGGCCCAGATAAGAGCTGGTTTAAGTACTTGACCATACTTTCGTTTTTGATTCCAGAAAAAAGGCCTGAGATACCAGGGATACTGATTTATCGGTTTTTCAGCCACTCTCATAATTATTGCTCCTTTTGTTGTGACTTAGGGAGGTGGTAATAAATAATCATCCAAATATTTCAGTAGTTTATTTCTGTTTAAACCTTCTCAACAGGAGCATAGTTAATCTACGTGACGATTGGGAAGATTTAAATAGGGATACAAAGGCTAGTGCGATTGGATGATTTTTTGTTTCCACCGCCCTTAATTAAGGACTATTTGCTGAAATAAATCAAAATTTATTTTCTCTGGCATGTATTTGGATTGATAAACAGCTTTCAGGGAGATTATTTATTGCAGTTAATTTTTTCCAGGAGTACACTCAAAGTCAACACAACAAAAGTGGTTAAAGTGTTATGTTGATTGTACAGAGTAAACAATTGGTTTTATTGTTGCTACTGTTGTTGATGGGTATAACTATTGCTTGTTCTGGGGAAAAAAATAAGCAGCCGGTTAACCGATCATCAATTGTCATACATCTGGAAATTAATGGTGTCATTGGCCCTGCAACTGCTGATTATATTGAACGCAATCTACAAAAGGCAATTGATAGTCAGGCCATGGCTGTATTAATTACAATGGATACTCCTGGAGGCCTGGATGTTTCCATGCGCAAGATTATCAAACAGATTATTGCCTCTCCCATTCCTGTTATCAGTTATGTTTCCCCTAGTGGTGCACGTGCCGCCAGTGCCGGGACTTATATTTTATATGCTAGTCATATTGCTGCAATGGCACCTGCAACCAATATGGGCGCGGCAACACCTGTGCAAATTGGCGGCTTTGGCGGCTTTGGCAATGATAAAGATAGCACTGATAAAGAAAAAAAATCCCCCAAGGTATTGTCTGACCCAATGAGCCACAAAATGGTCAATGATGCAGCAGCTTATATTCGAGGCCTGGCAAAAATGCATGGTAGAAATGAACAATGGGCTGAACAGGCTGTTCGAGAAGCAGCCAGTCTATCTGCGATAGAAGCCTTAAAACTAAACGTAATTGATCTGGTGGCAGCGGATGTCAGTGATTTGTTTCAACAACTGCAAGACCGGAAGGTAAAGGTTTCTGCTAAAGACCTAGTGCTCAATACTCAGCAGATTGAAATATTAACAATTACACCTGATTGGCGCAGTCAGTTTTTGGCGGTGATAACCAACCCCAGTATTTCCTATATTTTGCTGATGATCGGTATTTATGGTTTGGTGTTTGAGTTCTCTAACCCTGGAAGTGTGGTACCCGGTACTGTGGGCGGAATTTGTTTGTTATTGGCTTTATACGCATTGCAATTATTGCCGATCAATTATGCGGGTATGGGTCTTATTCTGTTAGGTGCGGCTCTGATGATTGCAGAAGCGTTTATGCCTAGTTTTGGCATATTAGGGTTGGGGGGTGTACTCGCTTTCGTGATTGGTTCAGTAATATTAATAGATACCGATGTGCCTGGGTTTGGCATAGATTTGGGATTGGTTGCTGGTTTTGCCATGAGCAGTGTCGCGTTTTTTATTATTGCTATCGGCTTGTTATTGAAATCCAGAAATAGTCCGGTTGTTAGTGGTAAGGAAGAAATAATTGGCAGTGTCGGAGTTGTGATTGGTGACTTTTCTGGACCAGGTAGAATTCGGATTCATAGTGAAAACTGGCAAGCAACATGTGGTCAATTGTTACATAAAAACCAAAAAGTGAGAGTGGTAGCAATAGATGGTCTGGTTTTAAATGTTATACCTATCAATAAAGAGGAGGGTATGTAATGTTTGCAAATTTTAGTTACATCTTTATCAGTATATTGCTGATATTACTCATTAGCGCGTTTAGAATCCTTAGAGAATATGAACGTGGCGTTATATTTATGCTGGGCCGTTTTTATGGTGTAAAAGGGCCGGGGTTTATTATTGTAATTCCTTTAATCCAGCAAATGGAACGCGTTGACTTACGTACTATAGTGATGGATGTACCTACTCAGGATGTTATTTCTCGTGATAATGTTTCAGTCAAAGTCAATGCTGTGGTTTATTTTCGCGTAATTGAACCAGACAAGGCGATTATACAAGTGGAAAACTTTTATGATGCTACCAGTCAGCTGGCACAAACTACTCTGCGATCAGTTCTGGGGCAGCATGAACTGGACGAAATGCTGTCTGAACGCGATCGTCTGAACATAGATATTCAAACCAGTCTTGATCAGCAAACTGATGCCTGGGGGATTAAAGTATCGAATGTTGAAATCAAACATGTGGATCTGGATGAAAGCATGATCAGAGCAATTGCTAAACAGGCCGAAGCTGAACGCACCCGTCGTGCAAAAATTATTCATGCGGAAGGGGAAATGCAGGCTGCCGAAAAATTGTTGGAGGCGGCAAAAATATTATCAGAACAGCCAGAAGCCATTCAGCTGAGATATTTACAGACCTTGACAGAAATCGCGGGTGAAAAGTCTTCTACTATTGTGTTTCCATTGGATATTTTGAAAACTTTAAGTAATCAGAAGTGATATTGGAAGGTAAGTGATGTTGACCATAAATTCTATGTAGGAAAAATCTGCGCCCGTTCTTCTCAAGTCACATTTTAAATGGGTCCTGGTAAAGGAATAAAGTTATCAAACATCCTTGTATATTTCGGTATAATTGAAGAATTTTTTTATTCTCTTAAGCGTTAGGGCATTATGTCGGAAATTAATAAAGTTGTGTTGGCCTATTCAGGCGGTTTGGATACTTCGGTTATCTTAAAATGGCTGGAAGATGTTTACTCTTGTGAAGTGGTAACATTTACTGCGGATATTGGGCAGGGGGAAGAGGTGGAACCCGCTAGAGCCAAAGCCGAGGCTATTGGCATTAAAGAAATCTATATTGAAGATTTACGTGAGGAATTTGCCAGGGATTATGTTTTCCCCATGTTTCGTGCCAATGCAGTGTATGAGGGTGAATACCTGTTGGGAACTTCCATAGCGAGACCTCTGATAGCTAAACGTCTTATTGAAATTGCAAATGAAACAGGTGCTCAAGCTATTTCTCATGGCGCAACAGGCAAAGGGAATGATCAGGTGCGTTTTGAATTAGGGGCTTATGCTTTACGTCCTGATATTCATATTATTGCACCCTGGCGTGAATGGGATTTGAATTCTCGACAGTCTTTGTTGGATTATGCTGAAAAACATGGTATTCCTGTTGAGATGAAAAAAGGTAAAAAATCCCCTTATTCCATGGACGCCAATTCATTACATATTTCTTATGAGGGCGATATTTTAGAGGATCCCTGGGCAGAACCCGAAGAAAGCATGTGGCGCTGGAGTGTTTCACCCGAAAAAGCACCAGATCAACCGACTTATGTAGAACTCAGCTATGTAAAAGGTGATATTGTTGCCATAGATGGTGTTCCCCATACTCCAGCCGAAGTTATGGAAAAACTGAATCAGTTAGGTGGAGATAATGGGGTTGGGCGTTCTGACATCGTTGAGAATCGATATGTTGGCATGAAATCCAGAGGTTGCTATGAAACACCTGCTGGAACCATTATGCTGAAAGCGCATCGAGCGATGGAATCATTAACACTGGACAGAGAAGTCGCACATTTAAAAGATGAGCTAATGCCACGCTATGCCACTTTGATTTACAACGGATATTGGTGGAGTCCTGAACGTAAAATGTTGCAGGTCATGATTGATGATTCACAGCTTACTGTTAATGGAAAAGTAAGGGTGAAACTCTATAAAGGTAATGTTGCAATTGTTGGTAGAGCGTCGGAAACAGATAGTTTGTTCGATGAAAGTATAGCAACATTTGAAGATGATGGAGGCGCTTACAATCAGAAAGATGCGGAAGGTTTTATTAAACTGAATGCATTGAGAATGAGAATTGCTGCTAAAAAGGGTTAATCAAACATATAAACCATTGTATTGCCTTGGTTGAAACTGATATAGGCTGGTTGAAAAACTTTATCTTGGCTTCAATTTTTTATATCACTTGTTTTTGGTTGTGGACATTGCAATTCTCAGAAAAACTGAAATTAGTCAGGCATATTTTTCTTAAGCTTGTATAATAAAAAAATGTGTGTTTATTACAAGCCCTAGCTGGGGAATAATAAAAATAATGAGTGTAATATGCGTGAGATAAAATCAGGATTGGGTGATGCTAGAAGACAGCATGACGTTGTGGTTCTGCAAAATATTCCACACCATCAGGGCTTGGTAAGAGCGAATAGGTTTTTATTGTTATTAGCATCTTTACTAATGGTCATTATCTTTGTGTTGGGCTTTTTATTATTACCTGCGGATAATATGCTGGATAATTTTAAATCCAAACCACAAGGTAATTCTGTGGCCTATACCATACAAAACTCAGTATTGTCAGCTGAAATTAATACCTTAAAAGGACAGCTTGTTGGTTTAATTAGTGGTTCAATTGAAAGCAAGTTAAGAATATTAGAACAAAGTGTTCGAACTGGGAGTATTACAGCATCACTGGGCACTATTCAGGACTTAAGAAATGATGTAAGGGTTTTACGGTCTTATTCATCAGTGGCTGACAAGGAAGAAGTTGTAAAGCCTGTAAATGAAGCCTTATTAAAAGAAGTTTCTCAATTAAAAGACCTTATATATCTTACTTTAGCTTCATGTGGCCTAATGATTGCTGCTATAGGTGGTATATGGGTAAGAAACCGTTATAGATTAGATCACCCGGATTCTTTCAAAAGGGCTGAGCTTGGAAAGCATAAATAGCGTGATGGTTCTGACTAAAAGTTAAAAAGTTTCCTGATTACCCATGAGTCTCCGCCTTATAGATGAGAAAAATGGTGACGCCTTGCACCCCGTCATCCCCGAGGTCTTTTATCGGGGATCTATTCATGCAAAAAATAGATTCCTGCTAAGAGAATGCAGGAATGACGGGGCTGTGTGGTTGCATTTTTCAAAATGGCGGAAGCTCATGGATAATCAGGTAAAGTTATGGGCATAAAAAAGCCGCTTTATTTAAAGCGGCTTTTTTTGTATCTATCAAAAACAGATTATTTGCTAAGGTATTTGTAAACTGCATCAATAGCCTGGTCTTCAGAGTAGCCTGCTTTTTTAACTGGACCAACAGCCATAATTGCTGCCATCGCTTTTGGCATGCCATTTTTACCATTTTTTAGAGTATCAGCGAAACTGGCTTTATCAAGTTCGCCGGCTTTGATTAAATTTGTTAGTTGAGGGTTAGACGCGATATCATGACATGCACCACAACCACGACCAAAAGCACGGTCATAAATTTTCTTACCAACTTTTAATTGTTCGTCGGCGAAAGCTTGTCCACTTAAAGCGATTAAAGTAACACCTGCTAATGCAACTAATGTTTTTTTCATTTTTTTCATCTCCTATTGTGAATAAAATAACCAGCTATTCCCGTAAAGATTAGCTAGTCCATTCGAATAATAAACCAGCTAAGGTTATTCGATTTTAATGAAAAGTTCAATCTAAATTTTTAATGATTGGGTGATTCACGGACTCTATTATCACCCTATAGCCTGAATATTAACTGAATTACTTTTTAGTTTTATTACGCCATTTTTGTAAAAACCCATTAGTGGCAATACTATAAAATTTCTTGTCGTTAGCCGTAAATTTTAGAGACAAGATGGTCGCTGCAGTAGGGCGCCAGTTTTCTTCTTTTTTGGGTCGCCAGAAGCTTATCAGTTTTCCTGAGTTAATTTTCCATAGATCTATGCGCTGGGTAGTATGACCAATCAGTAGAAACCTATTGTTATTTGAAAATTCGGCTGAAGACAATGTGATGAGTTTTGGTCCGATTTCTTTGTGTAATTTACCGTTTGAAATTTTCCATAGACGTGTTTGACTCAAAGCAGCATTGGTTAGAGCGTATTTATCATCATGACTTAAGGCAACAATTGAAAGCTGATTTCGATGCTGCCAGGTATATTTCAGCTCTCCAGTAGTCAAGTCCCAAAGCTTTGCCATTTGATCTTCTGAGCCTGTTAAAGCATAGAGACCACTATTTGATAAATCGGTTGTTACCACGCTGTCATCATGAGCAAATGCATAAAGGGTTTTACCGTATTGTAAAGCCAGGTAGATGGCCTTGTCTGCTAAACCAATTAATGCAAATTGGCCATCGGGTGAGATACTAATACTATTGATATTGGGTAAGCTCCAGACCGATAGCAAAGTGCCATCTGCAATTCGCCACCAGGCAATAGAGTTTTTTTCTGCAGTAATGGCAAATTCTTCAGTCAGTGAAATATCAGTAGCAATAATGCCGTTATTTTCATCAGTATGCTTCCATTGATGAATGAGTGACTGCTTGCCTTTAATATTCCATAATTCTCCATAGCCATCTATAGTCCCTAATAAAGCATAATTTTCTGACAGGCTGGCAGAAAAAAGGCCATTGGCCGCCAGTAAAAGAGTTTTTTCTGGTTTGGGTGTCTGATCACAGGCAAGCAAGGAACATGTTAGAGCAATAACCGATAGAAACTTTAGTTTAAGCATATTTCGAAAACACTGATTAAGTTGATTGACCGGTTTTAAACCAATTCAATTTATCATGCAATGTGACTACTGTACCAACAATAATCAAGGTGGGCGCTTTAATTCCCTCGTTTAGCACACTTTCAGGCAAAGTTTCCAGCGTACCGGTAATAACACGTTGTTTAATTGTAGTACCTTGCTGAATAATAGCTATGGGATGGTTTTTAGAACATCCATGTTCAATAAGAGAATGGCATATGTTTTCCAAACTAGAAAGTCCCATATAAAATACGATGGTTTGGTTAGGAGCAGATAATTGTTGCCAGTTTAAATTACTGGAACCATCTTTAAGGTGACCGGTAACAAAAGTGCAGGATTGCGCATGTTCTCTGTGTGTTAAAGGTATTCCTGCATAAGTAGCGCAACCAGAGGCAGCAGTAATTCCAGGGACAACTTGAAAATTAATACCTTGTTGCAACAGGGTTTCTATTTCTTCACCACCACGGCCAAAGATGAATGGATCTCCCCCTTTTAGACGAACAACGCGTTTCCCTTTTTTGGCTAAATTAGCCAATAATTCATTAATAGATTCTTGGGGTAGACTGTGGCTTTGGCGTTGTTTTCCGACATATATTTTTTCTGCATCCCTGCGTGTCAATTCAAGAATTTCAGCAGAAACTAGTCGATCATAAACAACCACATCAGCCTGTTGCATCAGTCTTAAAGCACGAAATGTCAGTAAATCAGCAGCCCCAGGTCCAGCACCTACTAGGTAAACTTCACCTTGGTTATCAGCTATTTCAGTTGTAGAGATTATTTTGTTCAGTTGAAACTCTGCTTCTTGTGTATTACCTGAGAAAATGAGTTCAGCAATTCTACCTTGTAACACATTTTCCCAAAAAATGCGGCGTTGAGAGGGGACTTTAATCTGTTCTTTAACTCTGCTTCTGTATTTTTCGGCTAAATGAGCGAGTTGACCAAACGCCGGTGGAATAATACTTTCAATTTTAGCGCGTAATAAACGGGCTAAAACGGGAGAAGAACCACCCGATGAAACGGCTGCTATGACAGGAGAACGATCAATAATAGCAGGGAAGATAAAACTGCATAGAGCAGGATTATCAACGACATTGACCAGGATATTTAGTTTTGTTGCTGACTCTGCAACCAATTGGTTGGTCGATGAATTATTGGTGGCTGAAACAACCAGGCGAAACCCTTTGATATCAGTCTTATCAAATGTTTTTTCTGTTATGGTCAGTTGATGCGTATTTTGCATGTTCGCAACAGTCGGGCTGATTTTATTAGCTATAACAGTAATAATAGCACCTGCTTTTGTTAGCAATTCTATTTTACGGGCAGCGACTTCTCCTGCGCCAATAACCAGGCAGTTTTGTTGTTTCAGCTTTAAAAAGAGTGGGAAATAATCCATCTGTATTTTCGATTCTCGAAATTCTTTAGAGAATGATATTATAAGCGACTCTTAGGTATGGATATTATAATATTCATCTTCCTTACTGATGACTAAGTTACATTTTAAATATATATGATCGAGTTTGTTTTAGAAGTTGATGCCAGTGGTCTAAATTGTCCATTACCTTTGTTGCGCTTAAAAAAAGGACTAACAGAGGTTGAGTCTGGAAATGTGATTAAAATAATTGCAACTGATCCTGCTGCCCATTTGGATATAGGTGTTTATACAGAGCAGACGGGGCATAAAATTCTTAAATTTTTAAAAGAAGATGGAAAGCAAATTTTTTATGTTAGGAAGAAATGAATCTGTTTGACTAGATTGTCGTTATTGTTCTATAGGGTTATGCACTTTGCACGTTCCTTAATTAAAGATACAAAGGTACGTCAGGCAGAGAAATTAATTCTAATAAACTGTTATTTCGACCAAAGGGAGAAATATATAGCTCGTGCCATGTTTCCTAGTAAAGATTCCTTGAATCACTCGGAATAACAAAGCTCGCTGAATAATTGCTTAATAATTTAGTAAAATTGTGGAATGCAAAACACAACTTATAAAATTGAAGAATTACTGACCCATTTTTCAGCAGAAAATGTCAAACGAATACAAAAGGCTTTGTCGGTAGTTGCTGAGCATAGCCCGATTGAAACTTCAATCTCCAAAGGAATCGAAGTTGCTGCAATTTTGGTTAATTACAATGTTGATGCAGATACCATTATTGCAGCGATTTTAACTGATTGTGGTATTTCTTTTTCAGCGCTAGATTTTGATGTGAGTGAACAATTTGGGCTTGCCGTATCCAAGTTAATTGAAGATGCTAATAGTTTAAATCAGTTACAGGTTTATTCTACGGAGATGGCAAATCAGCCCAGTCAGGCAGAGACTTTACGTCGTATGCTGCTGTCAATGATTCAGGATGTCCGTGCTGTGTTGATTAAATTAGCATATCGCATATACAGGCTACGCAACCTGGCATCAGAGAATTATGACGTACGTCTTTTTATTGCGCAAGAGACTTTGGATATCTATGCACCTATAGCCAATAGATTAGGTGTTAGCCAGCTCAAGTGGGAGCTGGAAGATTTGGCTTTTCGTTATTTGCATCCACAAAATTATTTAAAGCTGGTTAAGTCTTTAGCGGTTACCAGGCATCAGCGAGAACAGATTCTGAGTGCTTTTATTGTAGATTTACAACAGGTTTTAGCAAATCAGAATATCACTGCCGAAATAGCTGGAAGACCTAAGCATATCTATAGCATTTGGAAAAAAATGCAACGTAAAAACATGCAAATAGATGAACTTTATGATCTATTAGCAGTACGTGTTTTAGTTGACGAGTTAAGCTGCTGTTATGCGGCGCTGGGCGTAGTTCATGGCATATGGCAATATATACCCAAAGAATTTGATGACTATATTTCAAATCCTAAAGCCAATGGTTATCAATCATTGCATACAGTAATTATTAGTCCCGATGGTCATCGGATAGAAATTCAAATTCGTACTCAGGAAATGCATGAATTTGCTGAAATGGGGGTGGCAGCACATTGGCGTTATAAAGAAGGAAGTAAACAAAACGCTGCAACTGAGAAAAATATTGCATCACTAAGGCAATTATTAGTTGAAAAAGATAGCGACGAAGAATTAGTTGATAGTTTTAAAACGGAATTATTTTATGACCGGGTCTATGTGTTGAGTCCGGCAGGAAAACTGGTTGATTTAATCAAAGGATCAACCCCTTTGGATTTTGCCTATGCCATACACACGGAAATTGGCCATCGTTGTCGCGGTGCAAAAGTTAATGGACGGATCGTACCGTTAACCTATGTTTTAAAATCCGGTGAACAGATTGAAATTTTAACTGCTAAAGAAGGTGAGCCAAATCATCACTGGATAGATTTGAATCTAGGTTATTTAAGAAGTCCACGTGCAATCAATAAAGTAAAAGCCTGGTTTAAACATCAGGATGATAAAAAAAATATGGCTTTAGGAAAACTAAAACTTGAGAAAGAAATACAGTTTTCAGGAGTTGGGAAAATAACTTTAAGTAAAATAGTGGAGTATTTTAAGAAAATTGATATAGATCAGTTGTATTTATCAATTGGTCGTGGGGAAATTAGTGGTCAACAACTTGCTGGTTTTTTTAAAAAGCCGGAAACAGAAAAAAACAAATCCAGAAGAAATAAAATTAAATTTGAAAAGACATCTATTTTAGTTGATGGCGTGAGTAATGTCGCTTGCACGCTAGCGCAATGCTGTAGTCCAATGACTGGTGACGACATTATTGGTTTTATTTCACATTACAAAGGCATCACAATTCATCAGAGTGATTGTGAAAATATTATTCACCTTACGCGTCAGCAACAAACACAACTCGTTCCAGTGAGTTGGGATATTAAGATTAAACATTAGTGGTCTAACAATTTTGGTTTGATGGATATTACATACTTCCCTTGTTTTTTATCCATCACAGCAAAGTTGCAAGAGTACTAGTATGATTGAAGTTGAATGAGTTGAATCTAAGAAACATTTATAAACAAATGGAGCTTAAGAAAAAGTAAGTCTAGTTGTGGATTGATAATAAGCATGATAAAAATAAAAAAGAGCAATCGTATTGTAAAATAGGCGAAACCCTCTACATTTATTTATTGTTACTGTTGATTTTCGAAATAACTGTAAATAAATTTTTTACAAAGTTTTATTTATTTATCCTCATTTCTAAGCCTAGTATTCTTTCAATCTTATACTGACATATTAATAGTTTATTAAGTAAGGCAATGCATTTCTTCCTGCTCGCTTGGGGCATGTTGTTACTCGTCAATATACAACAGATTGGGCTGCCTACATTAACATAAAATAGTTTTACTCTAAGGTAATAAATAATGAGTATATCAATAGGCATCGTTGGGCTGGGTAGAGTTGGACGTTCGATACTTCGGACAAATTTTATTCAATCGGTTAATGGACGATTTAATATATGCGCGATATGCGATGTAATGCCAATTTCTCAAGTTGCTTATTTGATTGCTCATGACAGTACCTATGGCAGAGCCCCTTTTTCTGTGGACTTTGAAGGTGACTACCTCGTTATTGCAGGAAAAAAAATCCGTTATTTGCAAGTTGATCGTCGATTAGGGCTTGAGAAAAATAGTAGCCTGGTAACACTTAGAAATTTAGAAATTGATCTTCTTATTAATGCTACGGGTACGGCCGTTATAGAAGATTTACGATATCTTATTGAATTACAAATTACAAAAAAGGTTCTTTGTAGTTGGAATATCTCAGGTTGTGATGCGAGTTTAGTCTATGGTGTTAATGAGCATGAATATAATCATGAGCGTCATCATGTGGTTTCAGCAAGCACCTGTACAGGTAATGCAATGACACCTCTAGCTTATATTCTTGATAAACATATTGGCATCGATTATGCGAGAATTATAACCATACACCCCACCTTATCTGGTCAACATTTGCTGGACGGCTATCATAAGGACTCGCATCTAGGTCGAACGCAGGCAGCATCAATTATACCAACCAAAACCAATGTTGGTGCATCTACTGCTTTGGCATTACCCTCTTTGGCCGGAAAACTGGATTCATTTTCCTATCGAGTACCGACTGAAATTGTTTCGGTAATGGATATTTCAGCAAATCTTTCCAGAGACACCACGCTTGAAGAATGTAAAGAATTATGTGAGCACTACGAAAAAAATGAATTGGCTGGAATTCTCAAATGTGATTATGGTTCCTGGGGACATGAACAAGTGAGTATTGATTTTATAGGAACAGAATATTCACTCATTATTTTAATGAATTATTTGAGTGTTAGTAATGGGCGGCAGATTGGTATTTCATTAATGCATGATAATGAGCGCGGTTATTGTTGTCGTGCTTTAGATGTTGTGGGCGTCATAGAACGTAACCTATAAATGCTTTTAATAAATTGGATTGAATTAACACTGTTGAAGTTAATTTTTTAAAAAAACTCTAAATATGGAGATGTGTAATGTCTGAAAAAATCTTATATATACTTAACCCGGGTGACAATATTAGTCCTTTTGATGTCACCATGGCGGCAGATTCCGGCTTTAATCACATACTTCCCTTTTCAAATGTGCAACCAGAAAATGTGACGGGGATGGTGCAGGATGCAATTTTTGCTCGTCCCCCCCAGCGCTTTAATGACACAGGGATTTTTATCGGTGGACGAGACGTTCATCTTGCTGCTGATATGTTTAAAAATGCAAAAAAAGCAATGGTTGGACCTTTTGAAGTAGGTGTCTTTGCAGATCCTAATGGAGCATATACAACTTCTGCCAGTGTATTGGCTTTAGTAAAAAAAGCCTTGCGAGACAATCATGAAAAAGATTTAAAAAATTGTACTGTGGCGATATTTGGTACTGGTCCGGTAGGGTTGTGCTGTGCCATACTTGCTGCAAAAGAGGGGGCAAGTACGCGTTTATGTAAGCTTACAGCAGAGGATGATAAAAATTGTGCAATGCGCTTTTGTGATCGTTATGATGTTTCAGTCGATTGGACTTCGGCACTTACCCATAAGGAAAAACTTGCTACCCTTAAAGACATTGATGTTGTTATCTGTGTGGCAAAAGCAGGTGTTAGAATTTTAGAAATGTCAGAGTTAAATTCAGCAGCACAGTTGCTTGTAGTTGCCGATACTAACGCGGTTCCGCCAAGTGGTGTGGCAGGGGTGGGTATGCAAGACTTAAATACACCTATTGAATATGCAGAAGGAAGCTTTTGTGGTATCGGACCTTTAGCCATAGGTAATATTAAATCCAAAACTGAAATCGGATTATTTAAACATATACAGGTATCTGAGAAGGCAGCCTTTATTGATTTTCCAGAAGCGTATGATTTTGCAGTTTCATTAGTAGACGGATTAAAATAAAGTGTGAAAAAAACTTGTATTCAAATAAAATTAAGCAGCAGCCATAATAATTACCCATTATTCAAGCTTTCCAATGCTTAATTTACCCTGAGCAGATAACTGCGGACCTTAGGAACGTGCACGAAATAACATCGACAACTAGCTTGCCTTTATGATTGTCTTCAGAGTTGTGGCAACAGTTGCGTAACATGCTATGCGCCTGTTGCCATGCCTTGAATACAAACATTAATTCTGCGCCAGTTACCAAACTTATCCCATGCGCGTTCCTTAAAAAATAAAACGAAAACTGTTATGCTTGTAGCTTGAATTTAGCGAATCATAATAGTGTTTGTTGTGAATAAGCTAAACTTTACTGTTATAGTTTAGGTATACAAGTTTGCTGTGAGGGTAAGATGATAGAAAGGATTGGCCATAAAGCAGTTCTGATTTACCCTGAATTTGACAGCGATGATACTTTCTGGAGTTATGCCAGCAGCCTGAAAATGTATGCTAACCCCGGCGAATTTGGGTTGCCAAAAAGGTTATTGCCACCCTTGGGTTTAATGGGGCTTTTTAATCATCTTAAACCGTATTATGATGAACTGTTTCTGATTGATAAAAATGTTGACCCCAGATCTTTGCTAGAACTAATCAGTGATGCTGATCATGTTTTTATGGGGGGGATGCTAGCACAGGGAAAAAGTCTCTTGAAACTTGCGGCTGAGATAAAACAAGCAGGTAAGGTATTAATCGTTGGGGGTACTGCAATTACACCTGATTCGCCACTATTGGCGATAGCAGACCACTTGGTGGAGAATGAGGCGGAAAGCATAATCGATGAGTTGCTGGAAGGATTAAGACAGGGAAATGCAAAAAAATATTATAAAGGTGGCTTTAATCCGTCGCAGCAATTCTTTCAACCGGATTATGCGGCTATTAATATGCAAAACTATGTGCACATGGCAGTACAGATTAGTCGTGGTTGCCCTGAAAGTTGCGAGTTTTGTGATATTCCCTATCGTTTCGGTAAAGCCTATCGGGTAACCCCTTGGGAGAAGACGGCCGAATCTTTTCGGCAGATGAAGGACTTGGGTTGGATGGGACAGGTTTTTGTAGTTGATGATAATTTTATAGCTAATCCGAGAAAGGCATTAGAAGTGTTAAAAAACCTGTATAAGATAGGTGAAAACATTGGCTATCACCATCCAAAATACACCGAATTAACGCTACGTCTCGCTGATGACTCACCGATTATGGCAGAACTAAGACACTGGTTTCGTAAAACACGTTTTATCAATGGTTTTTATGGCGTAGAAACACCGAATAAAGCATCATTACTGGAAACAAATAAACGTCAGAATCTACGTGGTGAAAAGAGTCTGGTGGAAAAGTTGAGTTTTATCTCAGAGCAGACCGGGGCAGGAGTGATGATGGGTATGATATATGGATTTGACCATGATACCAATGAATCAGTGCATGAGTTTGTTGATTTTGTAAATGCAAGCAATGCACCTATTGTTATGGCTGGACTGTTAAATGCGTTGCCATATACGGGGCTGATGAAACGTTTACAAACAGAAGGGCGTATTATTCAGGCAAGCAGCGGTAACAATTCAGATGGCGTTATTAACTTTATTCCTTATCATTTTTCAGTGCAACAGGCTGAACAAAATTATTTGTACATACTGGAACATATTTATCAGCCAAAAACTTATTTTGATAGGGTATTAAGGCATTTGGAGTTGATCGACCCCGAACTACAAAGTAACTATAGAGCAGGAAATGAAAAATTAGCTTATTTAGCTAAGATATTGTCACGTAAACATGCCTTAACCTACTGGTGCTATTTACCTAAAGCGCTGGCAATTGCAAAAAGACGTTGCGGTTTTAATATGCCAGGCTTTATGGCCATATTGGCAGAATTCTTTTCACTTTGTGGTCAATATACACATTTTACTGGTCAAATTGATGCGCAGCGTAAACACATTGCAGATCGGAATTATGCTGACAGGCAAAGATTGTCATGGTGTGAGTTGCAATCTAGTAAAATTTAAAAATTTAACTACAGGCAATGACGGGCTAAACTATTCTCATTAGATGGGTGCCATGAGACTAAATTCTGATTTCGGAGCCCCGCATTCAGAACAAACCCAGCTATCAGGAATATCTTGCCATAATGTGCCTGGTGCAATACCTGAATCAGGATCACCTAATGATTCATGGTAGATATAATCACAGTCATCACAGTTGTATTGTTTATATTCATACATAACATTTCTCCATTCATAGGTTGCTAGTTGTCAGGTTTCACTACGTTGTACCATGATTTTTTAAAAGGTCAGCCCGAAACATATCGGGTGATTTTCTAAAGATTTCAGGATCTATTCTATACCAACATTGAAGAGCTTCAAAGGGTGTTCT
>JAKIUK010000039.1 GCA_021647585.1 Methylococcaceae bacterium | reverse complement strand
TATTGGTTTCACAGTGTTTTAACAGGTTTTTGCTCCTGCAAAACCTGTATTTCCTACTTCCATGTAGGTCAAAAATCTGAGCTTTGCCTATACGGATGTAGGTAAGGGGCGTGAGCAGGAGCGGAAGCTTCACCCATTAGGTTAAGCGGGCATTTTTTTGAGCTACATGGAAGTGGTGAATGCAGATCATGCAGGAGTAATTATCTGTGAAGTGCTGTGGAATCAATAGCTTGTGCTAGAATCCGTGATCCAACTGATTTTTCTAGGTTAAATGTTAATTACTTGAATATCCCTTGATTGTTTATATCTTCACTCATTGTTTATACGCCATCTTTTCCCTAATAGCTACAGACAATCATCAACTCCTTTCGTTATCACCAAAGATTGTAAACATGATTCTAGTACTCTGTCATTTTTGTATTGATGGAGTAGTAGTATTTATTGGCCTGCTTTTTGAGTGAAATACGGAATGTTTGGAATTTTTTCTTGCTCTTATTTTGGTCCCCAAGTTGATTGTTGGATTGTTAATTTGCTTGGAAAAGCAGTGTCAACAATTTGGGATATAGTGTTGGAGCTGCTGGTAGCCAGCATAGTACGGCAATAGCGTTGTATTATGGGTGGACTTAACTGACAAAACTCCTAAAGGCTAAAGAGGGCAATTTAAATGGAGGCTTCCAGATATATAAAACCCAAATAAAATCACGAAATTACTTTTGAACAATGGTTGTATATCAACGGAAGAAACTAACCATGCTTCATAATACGTGCTTTATCACGTTGCCAGTCTCTGTCTTTGGCTACGGCACGTTTATCATGTAATTTTTTACCTTTGGCCAAACCCACTTTAAGTTTTGCTCGTCCTCTTACCCAGTACATGGACAGAGGAACAATGGTGTATCCTTTGCGTTCAACACCTCCAATTAATTTGTGCAGCTCTTGTTTGTGTAATAGCAATTTTTTGCGGCGAACCCGGTCAGGAACGATATGTGTGGAGGCCGACAATAAAGGTGATATATGAGCACCTAATAGCCAGGCTTCACCTTTATGTATGACTATATGGCTTTCTTTTAACTGAATTCTGCCATCTCTTAGACTTTTTACTTCCCAGCCTTCCAGTACTAACCCTGCTTCAAACTTTTCTTCAATAAAAAACTCATGCGTTGCCTGACGATTAATGGCAATGGTGTTATCTGTCTGTTTGTTCTTTTTTTTGGATTTTTTACCAGCCATAGCAATGAAAAGTGTATTTTAAACTGACGAAAAGGATTTATTTTGGTATTTTACTTGATTCGTAGATAATGATTATAACTATTTAGTTTCGGAAGCTAGGCAAAAACATGGCAAAAACAAAATCTATACATGGAGAATGGTCCTCTCGATTCGCTTATATTCTAGCTGCAACGGGTTCGGCAGTTGGTTTGGGTAATATCTGGAAGTTTCCTTATATTACCGGAGAAAATGGCGGAGGGGCATTTGTGCTTGTTTATTTGGGCTGTGTGCTGGCCGTTGGTATTCCTATCATGATTGCAGAAACCATGATGGGAAGAAGAGGTAGGCAGAGTCCCATTAATACATTGAGTACACTTTCTACAGAAGCGAGTGTCAATAAAAACTGGCATTATCTGGGTTGGATGGGGGTTATTGCAGGGGTATTAATTTTATCTTATTACAGTGTGATTGCCGGTTGGGCAAGTGCCTATGTATTTAAAGCCATTTTTGGTGGGTTTTCATCTGATGCTATGCAAGTTAAAGCAAGTTTTGACGAATTAATAGCCAGCCCATTACAACTGATTTTTTGGCATACTGCATTTATGATAGCCACCATGAGTGTTGTAATGCGCGGCGTCAGGGGGGGATTAGAAAAAGCGGTGCAATTATTGATGCCTTCATTATTTGTTTTGCTGATTATTTTAGTGGGTTATGCAATGACTACGGGTGAAGCCTATTTTCAGGGCTTGTCTTTTTTATTTAGTCCGGATTTTAGTGAGATTGATAGTGATGCTGTATTAACAGCAATGGGGCATGCCTTTTTTACTTTAGGTTTGGGGATGGGGGCTATTATGGTTTATGGATCATATTTACCTAGTGGTGTTTCAATTGCCAAAACCACTTTGTTTATTGCTGGAGCAGACACCATTGTTGCTTTGTTGGCGGGTATTGCTATTTTTCCTCTGGTTTTTGCAAATGGGCTAGAGCCGGGTTCAGGACCGGGTTTGATTTTTCAAACCTTACCTATTGCATTTGGCAATATGACTGGCGGCTGGTTATTTGGTGTTCTATTTTTTGTTTTGCTGGTTTTTGCAGCTTTAACATCGTCAATTTCATTAGTTGAACCCGTTGTTGCATGGATGGTTGAGAATAGAGGCTTTACCCGTGTTAAAGCGAGTGTTATCAGTGGCATCGCTATATGGGTTATAGGTGTGGGAGTTGCACTCTCATTCAATATCTGGTCTGAATTTAAAATTTTTGACAAAACTATTTTCAATTTTCTGGATGATTTGACAGCTAAAGTGATGTTGCCTGTAGGCGGCTTTTGCATTGCCATTTTTGCTGGCTGGATGATGCAACAGAAACATGTTAAGGATGAACTGGATATGCCTGAACAGCAATATCAAATCTGGAAATTTCTAGTCAGCTATGTTGCGCCTGCAGCTGTATTTTTGGTCTTTTTACATGTACTTGGAATATTCTAATGACGACAGTCAAGAAAAGTGCATTGGTTAAGTTTTCGGCAAACCAGATGTTTGATTTAGTTGATGATATAGAATCTTATCCAGAGTTTTTGCCGTGGTGTAGTGGTAGTAAAATTCTAAAAAGAGAAGAGGGTATCGTTGAAGCTGAATTACTGATTTCTAAAGCGGGTTTTAACAAATCATTTGCAACGCGAAATAGAAGTGATGGGCATGGTAAGTTATTTATGAGCTTACTGGACGGCCCCTTTTCTTCATTAGAAGGGGTGTGGGGCTTTATGCCTTTACGTGAAGATGCCAGTAAAATTTCATTAGACCTGGAATTCGAAATGCATGGAAAGTTTGCCAGTTTGGCATTTGGTGCTGTGTTTAACCAGATTTGTAATACCATGGTTAGTTCTTTTACCGAACGAGCAAAAGTTATCTATGGATGAGCCTGATATTCATGTTGAAGTAGCATTTGCAAAATCAGATAATCAGGTCGTTATTGAGGTTCAGTTAGGCAAAGGAAAGTCAGTACTACAGGCTATTAATGAATCCGGAATTTTACAACTGTGTCCTGAAATTGATCAGGCAGAGATGTGTGTTGGGATTTATGGTAAAGCCTGTAAATTAGAAAAAGTGGTTGAACAGGGTGACAGGATTGAAATTTATCGCCCTCTAATGCAGAATCCTATGGATGCTCGGCGAAATCGGGCGGTTAAAACATGAGCGGACTTTAATCTACTGTTGATGATATGTCGATTTCGTTGTGGAGCGAAGTCCGCTTTATTTTGTAGTGTTGCTATTTAGGAATGTTTCCGAAAAAAAACGGTGTCATTTTGGTATTTCTTCCACCTGATTTTTAATCATCTAAAGCAGTTTCTGTTGTGACATCAGCATTTGTTTGTTTCAGTTTTCTTGGAACATCATCGCTAAAAAGGGTAGTGATTTTCCCCCATAAGGTTTTGTCTAAATTACGTTTGGGAACTTCAATGGTTATTTCTTTCGAATGGGCGATGACTGGCTTAGTGCTTGGTCTAAAATCACCTTGTACCCCAGCGAGTTCATCTCCGTTAAAAAATAAAGAAATTCTTTTTTGCTTTCTGTGGCTGCCACCTGGTTGTTCTGAATAGAGGTAATCCCAGCGTTCTTGATGGAAAACATCAATTAGCATAGAAGAGCCCATAATATATAAAATCTGACGTTTTGTCATTTTAGGTCTAAGTTGGTCAATCATTGACTGATCAATAATATTTCCTTGCTGGATATCTAAAGAATATACGCCCGGCAGGTTATTCATGATGGTTGTGCAGGAAGTTAATATCATGCCTGATGCAAACATCAGTGGGTAAATCAATTTTCTCATGTTACTTTTATCAACTATATGGCTGAGAGTTGTAGTATATAGAAAATAATACAGTATGTTTTAAGATAATCCTATAAAAGTGTCTGCGAGTTTAAGTAAAAAAAGATACAATTAGATTATTCTTAATATATAAGGACGTGTCTATTGAGTTCAGGACGGGCATCTATATACACAAATTACTCGATAACTTCGCCGCGTACCAGGGGGTAGAGGTAGAAAACGGCTTCCGTTAATTGCGTTTTTATTATTTCCACTAATGTTAATAAGTATATATTTTGCTTAGCCAGAAGTAATAGATGTGTCATTATAATGAATGATTTATAGAAAATGGAGATTTACTGTTGGAAAGTAGTGATTTAAGAAATGTTGGCCTGAAGGTGACTTTGCCTCGCGTAAAAATTTTGGAAATTCTGGAAAGGCAGACTGATGATCGACATTTATCTGCTGAGAAAGTCTATAAAATTTTGTTGAGTGAAGATGAAGAAATTGGATTAGCTACGGTGTATCGTGTGTTAACACAGTTTGAAGCTGCGGGGTTAGTCACACGGCATCATTTTGAAGGTAGTAATTCAGTTTTTGAACTGAATAAAGGCAGTCATCATGATCATATTGTTTGTATGAAATGTGGCAAGGTTGATGAGTTTACTGATAGTGTTATAGAGAAACATCAAGAAGACATTGCTGAAAAACTGGGTTATGAACT
This sequence comes from Methylococcaceae bacterium, assembly GCA_021647585.1. Taxonomy (GTDB): domain Bacteria; phylum Pseudomonadota; class Gammaproteobacteria; order Methylococcales; family Methylomonadaceae; genus QPIN01. The sequence continues at coordinate 32,984 of JAKIUK010000039.1, read as the reverse complement.
AACTGACCATAGCCTGTATCTGTATGGTATTTGTTCTCACTGTAAACAGAATTGATTACAAGCTATGTTTAAACCATTAACGATTTATATCGGCATGCGGTATACGCGTGCAAAAAAACGTACTCAGTTTATTTCTTTTATTACCCTGACTTCTATTTTGGGTATAGCACTGGGAGTCACTGCTTTGATAGTTGTTCTTTCAGTGATGAATGGATTTGAAGCTGAATTACGGGAACGTATTCTGGGTATGACATCACATACCACAATTACGGGTAGGAATGGACAATTAAAGGGCTGGCAGCAATTGGAACAGAAAATTTCTGGGATGCCACATGTTGAAGGTTCAGCTCCATTTGTTCGCGGACAAGTAATGGTTAATGCTGACAGACGGGTGAGCGGCGCTTTATTGCGTGGTGTAGATCCCGAGTATGAGCCCAAAGTTTCAGAAGTAGCCAATAATATGAAGGCGGGTAAGTTATCTGATCTGGTTGCAGGCAAATTTGGCATTGTTTTAGGCGCAGAGCTGGCTAACTATTTAGGTGTAATGGTTGGGGACAAGGTGACTGTTATCAGTCCTCAAATCAATTCAACGCCAGCCGGCATTTTACCTCGATTAAAACGTTTTACCGTTGTTGGTTTTTTTCAGGTAGGCATGTATGAGTATGATCGTAATATGGCTATTGTTCATATAGACGATGCGGCTAAATTATTTCGCCTGGGTGATGCTGTCAGTGGATTAAGGTTAAAGCTGGACGACTTATTTGATGCGCCTAAAATAACAAGAGCATTGGCCAATAAACTATATAACCAATACAGTGTCAGTGACTGGACCAAAGCACATAGCAATTTCTTTAAAGCGATCAAAACCGAAAAACGGGTCATGTTTATTATTTTGTTGTTAATTGTTGCCGTGGCTGCATTTAATATTGTTTCAACCCTGGTGATGGTGGTGACTGATAAACGTGGAGACATTGCTATTTTAAAAACCCAGGGTTTGACTAATATGTCTGTAATGGGGATTTTTATAGTACTAGGTAGCATTATCGGTGTTGTAGGAACGGCATTAGGTACATTAGGAGGGGTACTTCTGGCTTTAAATGTTGAAACCATTATTCCAGCCATTGAAAGTTTTTTTGGGGTACAGTTTATGGCTGCCGATGTTTATTACATCAGTGATGTACCCTCTAAGTTGGAGTGGATGGATGTCTATTTTATCGCTGGAATTGCTTTTATTTTATCTTTGCTGGCAACCCTATATCCTGCCTGGCAGGCTTCCAGAGTAAATCCGGCAGAGGTATTGCGGTATGAATGATACAGTAATTTTACAATGCCAACATTTGACAAAACGTTATCAACAAGGGGATTTAGATGTTGAAGTATTGAAAGGGATTGATTTATCCATTAATGCCGGTGAGCGTGTTGCAATTATGGGCGCATCTGGATCAGGAAAAAGTACCTTATTACATTTGTTAGGCGGCCTGGAAAAAGCGACGGATGGACAAGTAATATTAGATGGTGAGAACCTGAATACTATCAGTGCACTCAGACTAAGTAAATTAAGAAACCGTTCTTTAGGTTTTATTTATCAGTTCCATCATTTGCTCGGTGAGTTCAGTATTTTAGAAAATGTTGCAATGCCTGTGTTAATCGCTGGAGAATCAGTGAAACAGGCGCGTGTTAAAGCGTTGGAGTTGTTGGATAGGGTAGGGCTGGAACATAGAGTAGAGCATAAGCCTGGTGAGCTGTCAGGTGGAGAAAGGCAGCGGGCTGCTGTAGCCCGTGCATTAATTAATCAACCTAAGTGTATCTTGGCTGATGAGCCGACGGGTAATTTGGACAGCAAAACTGCAGAACAAATCTATCAGCTAATGCTGGAGTTAAACCAGGAATTCCAGGTAAGTTTTTTGGTAGTTACTCATGACCCAGAGTTAGCGCAAAGAATGGACAGGGTGTTGCATATGGAAGATGGATTGATTGTATCAAGCTAAAGTTTTGTCCCGGTCCAGCTTATATGCTTAACCGGAAGTATGCATGATTTAATTATTTTTTCTAGCGTGCCACTGCTTACTCACATAATATTTCCAAAATAAACGGATACTAAAATATCCGATTACAGAAGAAATGATTCCTAATATCAGGCAGCCGAATAAAAAGGGACCTCCAATATCACCTAAGCTGGCTAGTACGCTTTCTAAATTAAATTCAAAATCAGCACCGGGCGTATCTTGGCCTAGAGACCATAAACCAACAACATAAGCAAAGTAAAACATGGGCGGCATGGTTAAAGGGTTGGTGATCCAAACCAATGCAACTGAAATGGGCAAGTTGGCTCTAACATAAAATGCTGCAACTGCGGCAATAGCCATTTGCCCAGGAGTAGGTATCCATGCTGCAAATAAGCCCACTGCAAAAGCCAGCGATACAGAACGGCGGTTTAAATGCCATAAATTGGGTTCATGTAGTCTATCACCAAGAAACTGAAGGCTTTTTTGCTGCTTAAGTTTTTCAGGATCAGGCATATATTTTTTAAAAAACTTTTTTGGCATGATACTGTGTCTAGAGTTGTATTGAATGGGCCTAAGTTTATCAGGTTTATGCGGTCTCTTGTGTATATTATAAATAGGACTTTTTCTTAAGCTTTAGTAGAATCAGTCGCTATACTAGTCATTGGCTATGCTTTTTAAGAGGGGATTGTTATGGAAATTGTAACAAATACATCGGGTCATGCCGGTAAAGGATTGAAAGGTATGCAGAATAAAGGTGAAAGTGGATCTGTCATCCAGAACACTGATACTGAAACACCTGTAAACAATGAGAATATAAAAAATGAATCCTCTTTTGAAACCAGGAAACAGCAGTTGAATCAGGCAATTCTTAAGTCCAGTCTGGAAGTGAGTGTCAGCGCTGGAAATGAACCAATGGTGTTGTTGTATAAAGCTGCAATTGATGGTATTGATGAAGTTTTACAAGATAAACTGGGTGAAAATACGATACAGAATGCCTATGATTCAGGACTGGATGTAAGCCCTGAGGCAACAGCAGACAGAATTGTTTCAATGAGTACAGGCTTCTTCTCTCAGTACCATGCACAGAACCCGAAAATGTCTGATGAACAGGCTGCAATGACATTTGCAGAAATTATTAGAGGAGGGATAGATACTGGTTTTGAAGATGCCAAAAATATCTTAGACGGACTTGAAGTTCTGAAAGGTGATATAGCTAACAATATTGATATAACTTACGAGTTAGTACAGCAAGGTTTGCAGGATTTCATTGATAGTTATGTGAAAACAAAAGAAGGAGAGCCTGAACCGAAATAATAGACGTAAGAATTGAGATTTTCTAAATTTAAGAATGATTAACCTAATCTATTTCGAGCTGATGATCTATAGATGATGTTTTATTCTGTACTTTCATTTGTGTCGGGCATTATTGTTGTTCAGCAATTACCATTATTACCTGATAGATACTGGATGGTATTGCTATTTCTTTTAGTGCCAAGTTTTGCTTTTTTTCGACATTGGCGACTGATGTTTTTTGTTATGGGTCTATTATGGGCTGTTTGTTTTGCAAGCATTCGACTAGCCGATAGATTGCCAGAGACTCTGCAAAGTCAATACATTGAAATTGAAGGCACGGTTATTGGATTACCTCAAATTAATGAGCGTAGGGTAAGGTTTGATTTTGCCGTATCAAAACCCCAAGTAAATTTCCCTAAAAAAATTCGCTTAAGCTGGTATTTTCCTAAACAACAAATTCAAGCAGGTCAATATTGGCAATTTACGGTGAAATTAAAAAAGCCTTATGGATTATTGAATCCAGGCGGTTTTGATTATGAACGTTGGTTGTTTATGCAAAATATTGGAGCTACGGGTTATGTTCGGAGCAAGCCACTACCTCGACTCAAAATAACTGAATCAGAGTGGAGAGGTTTTGATAGCTTACGTCAGAAAATAGCAAATAGACTGATGGAACTTGTAGGAAATACAGATAGTTTAGGCATAATAAAAGCATTAACCATCGGTGACAAGCATGATATTAGCCAAAAACAATGGGAAATATTCAGGAAAACAGGTACCGTACATTTGCTGGCAATTTCGGGGCTACATATTGGTTTGTTAGCGGGCTTGGCTTATTTCCTGACCCTAAATATAGGAATCAGGCTGGCATTTGTATCTCCACAAATATTAGCAGCCATTTTTGCAATAATTATAGCGATTTTTTATTCTGCAATGGCTGGTTTTTCTCTCCCTACACAACGTGCATTGGTGATGCTGTCAGTTGCAATGATTGCTATAGTCTGGCAACGCAACTGTACACCAAGGCATACTTTGACACTAACCTTGCTGGCAGTTTTGCTATTTGATCCCTTAGCCGTTTTATCTGCGGGTTTTTGGCTTTCATTTTTTGCGGTTGTAATCATTCTTTATAGTCTGGTGGGAAGATTGGGTCAAACAGGATACTGGAGTGGTGTAATCAAGATTCATTGGGTAACAGCAATTGGTTTAGCTCCTTTATTATTATTCTATTTTCAGCAGGTATCTATTATTTCGCCGATAGCTAATTTACTGACGGTTCCAGTGATTAGTCTGTTAGTTGTACCTTTATGTCTACTTGCCGTGTTGGTCATGTTTTTTTCATCAGCACTGGCCGCTTATTTATTCGCTATGGTGAATATGATATTACAAGGATTAATGTTAGTTTTATCTGAAATGGCTGATTTGCCATTTGCTGCCATCACTATGATCTCTCCCCCTTTTTATGCAATCCCATTAGCTTTGGCTGGGGTATTTGTTTTGTTATCACCAAAAGGAATCCCAGCACGTTGGTTAGGGTTGGTGCTATTTTTACCTTTAGTGTTTGTAGAAGTTGTAAAACCAAAAGCAGGTGAAGTTACTTTGACTCTATTAGATGTAGGGCAAGGGTTGTCAGCAGTCATAGAAACGGCAACTCATGTTCTGGTGTTTGATACAGGAGCAAAATATTCTCAACACTATGATATGGGCGATGCTGTAGTAATTCCTTTTCTCAAAAGCAAAGCAATTACCACAGTTGATACGTTATTGATCAGTCATGCTGATAATGATCATATTGGGGGTGCTGAATCCATAATTACACAACAACAGGTGAATAATATACTCACCAGTGTACCTGAGATGTTAGACAAATTTGCACCGGTTCAGTGTAAAACTGGGCAAACCTGGATCTGGGACCAGGTACGTTTTGATATACTTTCACCAGAGGATAAGTGGGGTGTTGTTGGTGAGAACAATAATTCCTGCGTTTTAAAAGTAACAACAAAACAGGGGTCTATTTTGTTGACGGGTGATATAGAACAGCCAGTGGAGGACTGGCTTATTAAAAATATGGCGCAAAAAATAGCAAGTAGCATTTTGATAGCCCCTCATCATGGAAGCAATACCTCTTCAAGTTTGTTGTTTTTAAATCAGGTGAATCCGAGTATTATCTTAATTCCCGCCGGCTATAAAAATCGTTTTTCATTTCCACACGAATTAGTGTTAGAACGATATAAAACAAATAATATTTCCTGGCTGAATGTTGCGGATCAAGGAGCGATTGTTGTTGATTTGAAAACAGACGCATTCAAAGTGAGTACTATACGTTCAAAAAAATCGAGATACTGGAATAACTGATGATTTCTGCTATTTTTGATGTAAGCTCGATAGAATAATGATCAAAGGATGTATTAAATGAAATGTTTAATTGTTGATGACAGCAAAATGTCTAGAATGATGTTAAAGAAAATTATAAGTACTGCCCATCCAGACTGGGAGATAACAGAGGCGGGCGATGGGCAAGAGGCTGTAAACATAGCAGAAGGTATTGAGCTGGATATTATTTTGCTGGATTATAATATGCCTAATATGGATGGCGGAGTAGCGGCAAAAATATTAAGACCTCAATTTCCTGATGCCAGAATTGCCTTTTTAACTGCAAATGTTCAAGAGGCTATTAAAAACCTGGCCATAGAATTGAAGATAGACTTTATTCCAAAACCCATTACTGAAGGAAAAGTTTTACAATATGTCGGATAAAGTTGAAGTTCTAGATGCATTTTTTGTAGATGCAGTCGCTGAAGTTTTAAACGTTGGTATGGGTAGTGCTGCGGCAGCATTGAGCGAAATGATTAATGAAGAAGTTAAATTAAGTGTGCCAGGGGTTGAATTTGTCAGTCGATTGCATGCAACTGAAATAATTGCTGCTAAAGCAAAAACGGATGTGAGTGGTGTGCATCAAAACTTTCACGGTGCATTTGGTGGCGATGCCATGCTTTTGTTTCCAGAACAGCAAAGTCTTCAACTTGTCAGGGCTGTTTTGCAACAGGATAATTTGGCTTTGGAAGATTTAACGGGTATGGAGCAGGAAGCCATGACGGAAATAGGCAATGTTATTTTAAATGCCTGTTTATGCAGTATGGCTGATATGTTTGGTCAACAGATGCACGGAGATATTCCTGAGTTCGTTCAAGGCTCTCTCAAACAGGTTTTTTCTGCCGAAGGTGCTCTTGAACATACACAAGCGATTGTTTTGTTGTTAAACATGGATTTTGCAGTTGATACCAAGAATATTCAGGGTTATGTCACATTCTTGATGGATGTTGATTCTGTGGCTCAGTTTAAAGCTTGTATTGAAAACTTTTTAGGCATATAGCTCGAAATGACTACGTCTGGTGATAGCAATTGCAGTATGGAAACAAAACTAAACTGTGGATTTATTTTTCACAGTGTTTTTCTGGATTGTGAAATTGGTCTTATTGTCGTTGATTCTGATAGTCGAGTGGTTAATTGGAATCCTTGGTTTAGCAAGCACAGTGATATAGATGTAAGAACAATCATTGGCAGCACATTGATTGATATTTTTCCGGTATTGCAACAAAGCAGTATTGAGCGAGCAATGCATTCAGCTCTACAAAATGGCATGTCATCCACTGTTTCTCATACTTTGAATCGTAAACCTTTTCCATTGAAAAGCCATAACGGCCAGTTTTTAGAACAGCAAATTATAGTTAAGCCGGTATTGCTGGAAAATAAGCAGCGTTTTTGTCTTATTCAAATTACAGATGTAAGTGCCGCAGTGAGTCGTGAACAACAATTAAAAGAGCAGGCCAATAGAACACATGCTGTTTCACATAAGTTAGCTCAGCAAAAAGAACGGGCGCAAGTGACTCTGGACTCAATTGCTGATGCAGTGATTACCACTGATGAATATGGAAATATTTTATCAATGAATCCAGTGGCAGAATTGTTAACCGGTTTTTTTATAGTGGATGTACAAAATACAAACGTTAACAAGGTGTTTAAATTAATCCAGGAAAATACGGGAGTATCTATTCCATGTCCGGTAAAGCAATGTCTTGAATTTCAAGAGGTCATTGCCAATGAATATGATCATGTTTTAATAGGTGCTAATGGGGCACAATTTTCAATTACTGACTCTGTGGCACCCATTGTTGATGAAGAGGGGCAGATGATAGGTACAGTCTTAGTATTCAGAGATGTTACCCAGTCTCGAGCATTATCTGCAGAGTTGAATTGGCAGGCTTTACATGATCCTTTGACGGGTTTGGCAAATCGTCGGCAATTTGAAACCCGAATGAAACAGTTACTGGAAAAAGCAAAGTTTGATAAAGTAAATCATCATCTTCTCTATTTGGACCTGGATCAGTTTAAAGTGGTCAATGATACTTGTGGTCATGATGCGGGTGATGAACTATTGAAACAGGTGACAAACTCATTAGCAAAGAAATTGCGTAAATCTGATTTGTTAGCGCGTCTGGGTGGAGATGAATTTGGCGTTTTGCTGGAAAGTTGTGATGCTGAGAATGCGCTTTCAGTGGCTAATAATTTACGTCAGGCAGTGGAAAATTTTCGTTTTTCATGGCATACGCAGTCTTTTAAAATTGGTGTCAGTATAGGAATCTCAGAAATAACAGGGGAAGAGGCCAAAGCGTCTGAAATCTTAAGTGCAGCAGATTCTGCATGTTACGTGGCAAAAGAAAGTGGTCGTAATCGAGTACATATTCATCAGCTTAATTCTTCAGCCTCTTCGGCCCATCAGCAGGAAATGAAATGGATATCACGTCTACAGGCTGCTTTGGATAAAAATTGTTTTGAGTTGTATTTACAGCGCATACAAAATGTTCAAAACAAGGAAGCTGCGTCAGAGCATTATGAAGTTTTAATACGTATGGTTGGGGACAATGGTGAAATAATTCCTCCCGGAGCCTTTTTACCGGCTGCAGAACGATTTAATCTGGTAGGAAGCATCGATCGTTGGGTGGTGGAAAATGTGTTTAAAAAATTACAAGAGCTTAAACAAAATAAAAAAAACACAGATAACCTGATTTTATCGATTAACTTATCGGGTGCATCTATGACGAATGATGATTTATTTGAGCGAATCAGTAATTTACTAGATGAATCTGACCTTTCTGCGAGGCATTTTTGCTTTGAAGTGACAGAAACAGCCGCAATTTCCAATTTAAAACAGGCAACCGATTTTTTATTAAAACTGCGATCAAAAGGTTGCAAAATAGCACTGGATGATTTTGGTAGCGGGCTTTCTTCATTTGCTTATTTGAAGTCATTACCTATCGATTTTATTAAAATTGATGGTTATTTTGTAAAAGATATTGCAATTGATCATATCAATAAGGCTTTTGTTGAAGCAATTAATAAAATTGGCCAGGTCATGGGCTTATCAACGATTGCAGAGTTTGTTGAAGATGATACTATTTTACAGATACTGACAGAAATCAAAGTGGATTATGCTCAAGGTTACGGTATTCACAAACCGTGCCCCTTTAATGAGGTGTTTGACTAAAGAGGCTATGATTCCTTTCATTTTTTCTGAATAATAATGTAAATGGCTATTACTAAATCACAGGTTAAACTTTAGAATAAATTATTCTTAGCTGTTTTAATATTTTTCATGGCTATGAACTTACCACAGGCTGTGGTTGAAAATAGGTTCATAATTACCAAAATAATTTTCAGCGTGGAAGTGATGCTTTAGCCTCGCCTGAATTATGTGAGGCTAAAGCCTCACTTCCAAAAGATAACCTGTGGTTTGTATATAGCCATGAGATATTTTTTAATGAACTGTCATTTCGACCAGCGGCAGAAATATTTTTACTCAGTAGTAACCAAGTCCCAAGATTCCTTTCCCCCGTTACGGTTTCTATTCTCGGACAGCCTCCTAGTCCAGGACAGCGTTATAACCGAGAGTATCCTGCAATTAGGTTAATAGCCAGTATAATTTTTAGATAAATAATAACCTAGTACTTTACTATGGAATTAAATAGGACTAAACTAGTCCTCATTGTAGGTGGAGAAGCAATGTTGAAGTTAAGTAAATTAACTGATTATGCGACAGTTATATTAAGTTATATGGCAAAAGCCCCGAAAAATATGTATGCAGCTCAGGAAATATCTGAAGTAACAGGTATTGCTCAGCCTACAGTAAGTAAAGTTCTTAAGTTACTGATCAGAGCAAAAGTTTTAACTTCGGTTCGAGGTGCAAAAGGAGGATATTTACTAGCAAGGGCACCAGAGGAGATTACAGTAGCCACTGTAATTAATGCACTGGAAGGTCCTATTGCCTTAACTGAATGCAGTGCTTCCCATAAAAATTGTGAGCAGGCTGCTGGTTGTGGTATCCAAAGAAATTGGGATTTGATCAATCAGACCATATTCAATGCTTTGGAATCGGTGACTTTAGCCGATATGGTGTTGCCGGCAAAACAGCCGGAAGAAATAAGAATTCCCGTAAGTAGTCTATATAAATAATTGTTATATAGGTCATCGTATATATAGGTAGAGGTGTTATGTCATCAAGTACAGAAGAAATCACCAATTTGATTTCCCAGGAGTACAAACAAGGTTTTGTGACTGAACTGGAGGTCGAAACGTTTCCACCAGGTCTGGACGAAGAGGTAATAACCAAGCTGTCTAAAATCAAGAATGAACCTGATTTTATGCTGGAATACCGGCTGAAAGCATTTCGTCATTGGCAAACCATGAAAGAGCCTGATTGGGCTCAGTTGAATATTGACCCCATTGATTATCAGGCGATTAGTTATTATTCGGCACCCAAAAAGGACTCTGATAAACCTCAAAGTCTGGATGAAATTGATCCCGAATTACTGGAGACGTATAAAAAACTTGGAATACCATTAGATGAACAAGAGCGTTTAGCCGGCGTGGCTGTTGATGCAGTTTTTGATAGTGTTTCCGTTGCTACAACCTTTAAGGGCAAGTTAAACGAGGCTGGCGTTATTTTCTGTCCAATTTCGGAAGCTTTGCAGGAATATCCCGAATTAGTGAAACAATATTTGGGTACAGTGGTGCCCGAGACAGATAATTTCTTTGCTAGTTTAAATGCGGCGGTATTTACGGATGGTTCTTTCGTTTATATTCCAAAAGGCGTGCGTTGTCCTATGGAATTATCAACGTATTTCAGAATTAATGCGGCCAATACCGGTCAATTTGAACGCACCTTGATTATTGCTGATGAGAATAGTCACGTGAGCTATCTGGAAGGTTGTACTGCACCGATGCGCGATGAAAATCAATTACATGCGGCAGTTGTTGAATTGATCGTAATGGAAAATGCGGAAATCAAATATTCTACAGTACAAAATTGGTATCCCGGTGATGAAAATGGTATCGGGGGCATTTATAATTTTGTCACTAAACGGGCAGAATGTCGGGGGGATAATTCCAAAGTTTCCTGGACTCAGGTAGAAACCGGATCTGCAATTACCTGGAAATATCCCAGTTGTGTGTTGTTAGGTGATAATTCAGTCGGTGAATTTTATTCAGTAGCACTGACTAATAATTATCAACAAGCCGATACCGGTACCAAGATGATACATATTGGTAAAAATACCAGTAGTACCATTATTTCTAAAGGTATTTCAGCGGGTAAAGCCCAAAATACCTACCGTGGATTGGTTAAAGTCGGCAAAAATGCAGTGAATGCACGTAACTACACACAATGTGATTCTTTACTCGTGGGTGATAAATGTGGGGCACATACTTTCCCCTATATTGAAGTTAAACAGCCTACTGCACAAGTGGAACATGAAGCTACGACCTCAAAGATCAGTGAAGACCAGCTGTTCTTTTGTCAGCAGCGAGGACTTTCAGCAGAAGATGCTGTTTCCATGATTGTGAATGGCTTCTGTAAAGAAGTGTTTAAGGAATTACCGATGGAATTTGCTGTAGAAGCACAGGCTTTATTAGGTATTAGCCTAGAAGGCTCTGTGGGATAAAGTTGATGAAGCCTCTCTATAAACCTAGAAAAATCAGTTGGATCACGGTTTCTAGCACAAGCTCTTGATTTCACAGCACTTCAAAAAAATGCCCACCTAACCTAACAGGTGAGGCTAAGATTTTTTCAAAGCACTGTGAAACCAATAGCTGGCACTATAAATCCGCGCCCAACTGATTATTCTAGGATAAAGAGAGGGTTGGGTGAGGCAATTGTGTACCTTGCTCTTTAACTCTTGCATCGTAATAATGCAGGAAAGAAAAAAAGATAAATCAGGAAAAAAGAATGCTCAGTATCGAAAATCTTCACGTTAACGTAGGTGATAAACCTATACTAAAAGGTGTTAACCTACAAATTAAGCCTGGTGAAGTTCACGCCATTATGGGGCCTAATGGTGCAGGTAAAAGTACCTTGTCTCATGTATTATCTGGAAAAGCTGGTTACAACGTTACTGAAGGGTCAGTGACATATGCAGCAGAAAATTTATTGGATATGGATCCTGAAATAAGAGCGCGTAAAGGTGTTTTTTTAGCGTTTCAATATCCCGTTGAAATTCCTGGAGTTAGTAATATTTATTTATTAAAAGCGGCATTAAATTCAATACGTAAATATCAAGGTCTGGATGAAGTGGATGCAATGGATTTTCTAGCGATGGTTAAGGATAAAGTTAAATTGTTGCAAATTGATGAGAAGTTTTTATACCGTGCAGTAAATGAAGGTTTTTCCGGTGGTGAAAAAAAACGTAATGAAATATTGCAAGCAGCTATTTTGGAACCCAAATTATGTATTCTTGATGAAACAGATTCAGGGTTAGATATTGATGCCTTAAAAATAGTTGCAGATGGTGTAAATTCTCTACGTTCAGCAGAGCGTTCATTTTTAATGATTACGCATTATCAACGCCTACTTGATTATGTTATACCTGATTACGTACATGTTTTGGCCCATGGCCAAATTGTTAAATCAGGTGGGCCTGAATTGGCATTGGAACTGGAAGCCAAAGGCTATCAGTGGGTTGAAGAGCAGGCCGCGTAATGACAGCACAGCATTTGAATAATTATACTGAAGAGTATAAAAATACGGCTAATACATTACCTGGGCAGTCGTTAGGCTGGCTAAAAACAATAAGAGCAGAGGCTTTCGAATACTTCTCAGATAAAGGTTTTCCATCGTTAAGAGAAGAAGAGTGGCGTTATACCAATGTATCTGCGATAGAGAAAAAATTATTTTCCGCACAGTTAAATCTTGATGAAAGTGAATTAGATAAGCAATGGTTGAATAGATTTCGATTGGAAGATGCTTTAACAGTGGTTGTAGTTAATGGACGGTTTTCAAAGGAGCATTCTAATTTAGAAGGTTTGCCGGATACTATTTCCGTTTTAAGTATGACTGATGCTTTAGATCAGCAACCTGAGTTGGTAGAAAAATATTTGACTAAAGCAGTCAGTAATAGTGAACATAGTTTTGTCGCTTTTAATAGCGCATGGTTTAGTGATGGCTTGTTTGTTCATGTACCTGCTAAGCAGGTGTTGGATAAACCCATACAAATTCTGCATGTGGTCACTCAAGCAGATTTTCTAGCAACTACCCGAAATGTTCTGGTTGTTGATGCGATGGCTGAAGTTAGCATTATTGAAACCTTCGTGGGCGGCGATGATGCGTATTTATCAGCAGTTGTAACCGAAGTGTTTGTGGGGGAAAACGCAACTTTAACCTTATATAAAATGCAAAGTGAAGGTGATAAGGCTTATCACTTTGGTGGCACTTATGTTAAACAACAAAGAGACAGTCGTTTTACCCATCATAACTTTGCTTTCGGTGGTTTGCTAGCCAGAAATGATATACATACTGATTTAGATGTTGCTTCAGAATGTGATTTGAATGGTTTGTACCTGGGGGTTAAGCGCCAACATATTGATAACCATACACGCATTAATCATGAAAAACCTCATGCTATCAGCCGTGAATTGTACAAAGGCGTATTGAACCAACGGGCAAGAGGTGTGTTTCAAGGACGCGTGATTGTGGCAGAAGATGCACAAAAAACGGATTCGGAAATGAATAACCGTAATTTATTGCTATCCAATGATGCAGAAGTTGATACTAAACCTCAACTAGAAATTTATGCTGATGATGTGAAGTGTGCTCATGGAGTAACAGTAGGTCAGCTAGATGAAAAGTCAATTTTCTATTTGCAATCACGTTGTGTCGATGAAGAAACAGCTAGAAATATGCTGACTTTCGCATTTGCCAATGAAATGGTAGATAAAGTAAAACTTAAAAACCTTCGTGATTTATTACTGCTGCAGTTATTAAATCGATTTCCGCAAGCAGGTATTGATAAAGAATGGTTGTAACGTTTTTATAGAATCTCAGCTAAATTGATACTAATAGTGTTCAATTGGGATAAAGTAATTTTATCACCTGAACGCAGTGTGGTTTTTTCTGCATAAAGCCCATCATGAGGTTGGCGATAAACTTCAAGGCAAGCATCATTGACATTTAGTAGCCAGTATTCAGGAATGTTATGCAGAGCATATAAGCGAAGTTTTTGGTTTTGATCAAATTTTAATGAGTTATCGGCTATTTCGATTAATAAAAATACATCGCTAGCATTCGGATGTTGCTCATAGTAAAAGTCTGAACTGGAGCGTAACAACATAAAGTCAGGTCCAGGCTCAGATAAATCACTTAGTTGTAAAGGATCCTGGACAGCAATAATTACGGATTTATGAATTAAACCAGAAAATAATTTGTTTAGGCGTTTAAGGTGACTGGCATGGTGAGAGCCAATAGGTGCCATTTCAATAATTTCTCCATTAATAAGCTCAAGACGACTGTCAGGAGGGAAAATATTAGCTTCGCCTAGTTTTTTCCATTCAGCTAAATTAGTTAAATGCTTTTTACAAAAACCCTCAGTAGATACAGACATAATCGAAACGAAATTAAATAAATTAATTTAAAATATAATACGCTATTGATGATTTAGCAACTTTTTTCAGAATAACATTAACAGAAAATGACAGCATTCCCCATAGAAAAAATTCGAGCAGAGTTTCCTATTTTAAAAGAAAAGATCCGTAACAAACCGCTGGTTTACCTAGATAATGCAGCGACCTGTCAAAAGCCACAAGCAGTGATAGACAGCATCTCGCATTTATATTCTCATGAATATGCCAATGTACATCGTGGTGTGCATACCTTGAGTGTAAAAGCGACTGATCGTTATGAAGGTGCCAGGGAAAAAATTAAAAACTTTATTAATGCCAAGAGTACAAAAGAAATTATTTTCGTTAAAGGAACAACGGAAGCAATTAATCTGATCGCTCAGACTTTTGCCAAAGCCAATATAACAAAGGGTGATGAAATTTTAATCACTGCAATGGAACATCATTCCAATATTGTGCCCTGGCAAATGTTTTGTGCAGAAACAGGTGCGGTGTTAAAAGTAGCGCCTATCAATTTACAAGGGGAACTGATTTATGATCAGTTTGAAAAATTAATCAGTGATAAAACCAGGCTGATTTCTGTTGTACATATGTCTAATGCTTTAGGCACCATTAACCCGGTTAAAAAAATCATTGCGGCAGCCAAAGCAAAAAATATACCTGTATTGCTGGATGGGGCCCAAGCAATTCCACATATGACTGTAGATGTACAGGCGCTGGATTGTGATTTTTACGCGTTTTCCGGGCATAAACTTTATGCACCATCAGGAATTGGCGTGTTATATGGTAAACAAGCATTACTGGAAGCCATGCCTCCATATCAGGGAGGTGGGGATATGATTCGTAAAGTAACTTTTGAAGAGACCGAATATAATACTTTACCTTATAAATTTGAGGCTGGCACACCTAGTATTGCTGATGTAGTGGGATTAGGTGCGGCGGTAGATTATCTGACAGAAATAGGCATGGACAATGTTGCAGCGTATGAAGCGGAATTGTTGGACTATGCGACTAAAAAAGCGGAACAAATCGAGGGTTTAAGGATTATTGGACAGACTAAAGAAAAAGGCGCAATCCTGTCGTTTGTGTTGGATAAAATTCATCCTCATGATATTGGTACTATGCTGGATAGTCTGGGTATTGCGATAAGAGCAGGGCATCATTGCGCCATGCCAGTGATGGATTTTTTTGAAGTTCCAGCAACAGCAAGAGCATCGTTTGCCATGTATAATACCAAAGAAGAAATTGATGTGTTAATGAGTGGAATAGAACAACTGATAGAGGTGTTTGGCTAATGTTTGATGATTTAAGGGATCTTTATCAAGAAGTGATTTTTGACCATAATCGATCTCCACGAAATTTTAGGGTGATGGAAAATGCTGATCGTGAAGTGGAGGGGTTTAATCCATTATGCGGTGACAGGCTTACACTGTTCTTAAAAATGGATAGTGATAAAATTGTTGATGCCAGTTTTCAAGGCTCGGGTTGTGCCATTTCGACAGCGTCTGTTTCTTTGATGACTGAGATAGTAAAAGGTAAAACAGAAGCTGAGGCTGAAACCTTATTTAAACAATTTCATGAAATGACTACAGGTAAAGAAGAAAATGTGAATCTGGAAGCTATTGGGAAACTTGCAGTATTGGCCGGAGTAAGAGAATATCCTGCTCGAGTAAAATGTGCGACTTTAGCCTGGCATACTTTGGATGCTGCGTTAAAAAATGAACAGAAATCTATTTCTACAGAATAAATTTTTATTGCTAGTACTTGGGGTTTAAGCAATGTCCAGAATAGATTCACAGTTTGAATATTGTGGAAAACTTGCCGTTCTTTATCTGGGGCAAGGGAAACTGGATTCATATCAGGCATTGGCTGATCGTTTGAGCGTTCCATTATATAAAGGCTTTAGCAACAATCTACCTGAAGATTTTTTCTTAACCTGGCGTGATGGTTGTTTGAAGCTAATTGATAATGCGTTAATAAAAAAAGGCGGTTTGACGGTTGATATTGAACCTCGCTATGGAGAGCAACGTTCATGGCCAGCACCTAAAAAAGGGGCGTTAGCCCAAGCTTTAGGACGAAAAACTAAAACTATCATTGATGCAACCACGGGCTGGGCACAAGACAGTCTTCATATTTTTCGTATGGGCTATGAACTTCAATGTATAGAACGTTCACCTGTTATGCTTGAATTACTGGATGATGGTTTTAAGCGGCTGGTTCAATTAGATTGGGTGAGAAATTTGGAGATTTCAGTACCTGAATTAATTTCTGGTAATGCATGTGATGTATTGGCTAATCTGGATGTTAAACCCGAGTGTATCTATATAGATCCCATGTTTCCGCCTAAACGTAAGAAATCGGCATTAGCTAAAAAATCGATGACAGTATTACGTGATTTGCTCGGAAATGATGAGGATAAAGAACAGCTATTTGAAATGGCCTTTCAAATAGCCACCAAAAGAGTGGTAGTAAAAAGCCCGGATTATGCTGAACCCCTGGCTGCGAAGCTGAGTGAAAGTTTTAGTGGCAAATTGCTACGCTATGATGTTTATTTGACCTAGAATAACCAGTTGATCGCTCAGGCTGATTATAAGAAGTTGAATATAATGTTTAAAAAAGCAAATAGATACTTCCGCATTTGGTAAGATACAATCGCTAGAAAAATTTGTGAATAAATCTGGACGTAAAATCCTGCAGAATCACTCTTGATAAGGACTTAGGCCATTATCTGCGAGTGATTTTTTGTCTTTTAGAAAATGCAAGGAGCTATTTTCAACCACGCCCAGATTTTCCACAAACTATCCTTCAACTGATTATTCTGGGTTTAAAGAATTAAAATGACTGACTGGATTGATGTGTGTGAAGCCAAGGCATTGGCAGAAAGTGAAAATATTATTGTTGAGGTGGATGGAACAGAAGTCGCTATTTTTAAAGTTGACGGACAGTTTTATGCTATTGAGGATGTTTGTTCTCATGATGGCGCAGAAATAGCGAGTGGAGAACTGGATGGCGATGAAATTGTCTGTCCACGACATGGTGCAAGGTTTTGCGTTAAAACAGGTGCGGTAAAATGTGCACCTGCTTATGAAAATATTGATACTTTTCCAGTACGTGTCGAAAATGAACGCCTACAAGTCAGAGATGCTCGTTGGGACTAGTCAAACTTGCAACTTGTAAATAGACATTTAAAATTAAACTAAGCTAAGGGAGGTGGAAACAAATAATCATCCAATCTCACTGGCCTTTTTATCCCTGTTAAAATCTTCTCAATCGTTACTTAGAATAACTATGCTCCTGTTGAGAAAATTCAAACAGAAAAAAAACTCTACATGATATTTGGATGATTATTAATTACCACCTCCCTAAATATCCGGTCTGTTATAATCAACAGTTTTAATCTTTCGAAGTGAAAGCTTTGTTGTTCTGGCTTTTTTTAATCGATATACATTCATGCAAGAAATAAATCCGATAAAAAACACCATCCTTGATCTAATTAAGCGAGGTAATGCGCTTAAGGACTATCTTGATTTTATCACTAAAAGTGAACGATTAGTTGAGGTGTTAAGAGAGCTGGAAGACCCGGAAGTCTGGAATGATCCCGCCAGAGCACAAGCATTAGGAAAAGAACGGGGATTGTTAGAAAGTATAGTCAATACTATTAATGCTTTGGAAACAGGTTTGTCGGACGCTTCAGAACTGCTGGAAATGGCTGTAGAAGAAGAGGATGAAGAGACGATTGAAACGGTTATAGAGGATTTGCAGGCTTTTGAAAAGCAGGTGGCTACATTAGAGTTCAGACGCATGTTTTCCGGTGAAATGGATGCAAATAACGCATTTCTGGATGTGCAGTCAGGCTCTGGAGGAACGGAAGCTCAAGACTGGGCTGCAATGATTGAACGGATGTATTTGCGTTGGGGTGAACGTAAAGGCTTTAAAACCGAGTTGCTTGAAGAGTCACAGGGAGAAGTGGCAGGTATTAAAAGCGCGACCATTAAATTTGAAGGTGATTATGCCTTTGGCTGGTTACGCACAGAAACGGGTGTCCATCGTTTGGTCAGAAAATCACCGTTTGATTCGGGTAATAGACGACATACCTCATTTGCCTCAGTATTTGTAAGTCCGGAAATTGATGATGATATAGATATAGAAATTAATCCTGCTGATTTACGTGTTGATACATACCGTGCCAGTGGAGCAGGTGGCCAACATGTCAACAAAACGGAGTCTGCTATCCGTATAACTCACGAGCCTTCGGGTATCGTTGTTCAATGCCAGAATGATCGCTCCCAGCATAAAAACAGGGATACGGCGATGAAGCAGTTGAAAGCAAAGTTGTATGAGTTAGAGCTTTCAAAGCGCTCTGAATCACAACAAGCGGTGGAAGACAGTAAGTCAGACATAGGTTGGGGTAGTCAAATTCGATCCTATGTCCTGGACCAATCAAGAATAAAAGACCTAAGAACCAATGTTGAAACAGGTAATACGCAAGCTGTATTAGACGGTGATTTAGATCAATTTATTGAAGCCAGTTTAAAGAGTGGTTTGTAAAACGAAATCAAGTTGCTAATCCAAATCTAAGTAATAAAGTCATAATAAATAAAAAATGTTAGAACAAAACCAACAAGACGAACAAGAACAAATTACCCAACGTCGAACCAAATTAAAAGCACTGCGTGAAAATGGAATTGCTTTCCCTACTGATTTTCGCCGAAATGTTATCAGTGGTGAGTTATTGGCTGAATACGGTGAAAAAACCAAAGAAGAACTGGAACAACAACCCATTCGAGTTAAGGTTGCTGGACGCATCATGACACGCAGAATTATGGGTAAAGCCAGTTTTTGTCATATTCAGGATATGTCGGGTAAATTACAGCTTTACGTTACGCGCGATACTTTGCCAGAAGGATTCTATAACGAACAGTTTAAAAAATGGGATATTGGCGATATTGTGGGCGCAGAAGGCGAGTTATTTAAAACCAAAGTAGGTGAACTCAGTGTCAGAGTGGATGATATTCGTCTGTTAACCAAAGCTTTACGCCCATTACCCGAAAAATTTCACGGTGTAGCGGATCAGGAAATCAAATACAGACAGCGTTATCTGGATTTGATTATGAGTGACGACTCTCGAAAAACTTTTTTAATACGCTCAAAAATTGTGGCTTATATTCGTCAGTTTTTGGCTGATAGGGACTTTCTGGAAGTTGAAACACCTATGATGCAAGCGATTCCAGGGGGAGCAACAGCGCGTCCATTTGAAACACACCATAATGCGTTAGATATGGGCTTATATTTACGAATTGCCCCAGAACTTTATCTAAAACGCTTAGTTGTTGGTGGTTTTGAGAGAGTATTTGAGATTAATCGTAACTTTCGTAACGAAGGTTTGTCTACACGTCATAATCCAGAATTTACCATGCTAGAGTTTTACCAGGCCTATGCAGAGTATGGTGATTTAATGGACCTGACTGAAGCGATGTTAAAAGGGATTGCTGAAGAGGTAACGGGTAGCGCGGTGGTTAAATATCAAGATGATGAATATGATTTTGGTAAACCATTTGACAGAATGACAGTGGTTGAATCCATTTTACATTTTAATCCTGATTTGACTATTGAAAATATTAATACTCAAGAAACAGCAACTAAAGTCGCAGAACAATTACATATACCAGTTAAAGACAGTTATGGTTTAGGTAAAATTCAAATTGAGATATTTGAAAAAACCGTTGAAAGTCGCTTGATGAACCCTACCTTTATCACAGCTTACCCTGTTGAAGTCTCTCCTTTAGCAAGACGAAATGACGATGATCCGCAGGTCACAGATCGTTTCGAGTTTTTTGTTGGTGGGCGTGAAATAGCAAATGGTTTTACTGAGCTGAATGATGCAGAAGACCAGGCGGAACGCTTCAAAAAACAAGTGGAAGAAAAAGATGCAGGTGATGATGAAGCTATGCATTTTGATGAAGATTATATTGTTGCATTAGAACATGGTATGCCACCTACAGCAGGCGAAGGGATTGGTATAGACCGTCTGGTTATGTTGTTTACGAACGCCCCGTCGATTAAAGATGTCTTGTTATTTCCGCAGATGCGTCCTAAAGGTTAATCCTAGAAAAATCAGTTGGCTCACGGTTTATAACGCAAGCTCTTGATTCCACAGCACTTCATAGAAAAGTGCTCCTGCTTTTTCTGCATTCACCACCTCCATGTGGTTCAAAAAAATGCCCGCTTAACCTAATGGGAAGCTAAGATTTTTTGACTTACATGGAAGTAGTAAATGCAGGTTTTGCAGGAGCAAAAACCTGTTAAATCACTGTGAAACCAATATCTTGCACTATAATTCCGCGCCCAACTGATCTTTCTAGGTTAATGGAAAGAATAAAATATATAAAAGTCTGACTAATACATATTGAATATTGTCTGTCTGCAAGCTGTTAATAAAAGTCATTCAAAGAATTTAATTAAAGTGGTTTTTTTGGCCAAGAGAATATTTAACGTTATATTATATTAACCTACCGCAGGTTATTCGTTTGTAGATTAACTTCACAAACCGTGACATTCCGACCAACGGGAGGAATCTTGAGTCTAAGCACATTTTTATGCAACAAGATTTCTCGGCAACACCGCTTCGCTGCTCCTCGGTAACTGCTTCGCGGTAACCTTCTACATGTCGTCAATGGCATTCTGCATTGCCCTGTCTCTTATGTAAGCCAAATAGAGGTAGTGAATGCAGATTTGCAGGGAGCATAAATCTGTCCATACAAGTCATCCCTTTGGTCGAAATGACAGACCTTTTAAAGTTTGACCTGTGCTTTGTTAATAGTCATATTACCTTATAGCTTCATGCGTAATTGTTTCCGCAGTAGACTCTCTAGTCTCGGACAGCCTCCTAGGTTCATGGAAGATCTGCCGGGCGTGTAATAGACAAGACTTCTGCACAATTCTTAGGGAGTGAATACCAATCATCAGGCATAGCTAATACTGCCAATGTTGCAGTGGGTAGCAGTTTTCCATCCTCAGGTATTTGTAGGCTATCTTTATGTAAAAACTCTATCAATTCTTCCAGCCCTGGATTATGTGCAACCAGCAATATTCGTTTTGCCTGTTGCGGACAATCTGATAATACAGCTATTAAATCATCCAATTCAGCGGCATAAAGTCGAGAGTCATGGTGGACCAAGTTAACGGATATATCCATTGCTTCGGTTAGCTTTTCTGCAGTAGTTTTGGCTCTTTCTGCGGGAGAACTAATAATGTAATCGGGTACTAAATCTTGTTGTTGTAACCATAAACCCATGCGTTGAGCAGCTTGTTTACCACGTTTTTTGAGTGGTCTATCAAAATCCCTGACATTAAGCCCCCAGTCAGATTTAGCATGACGTAATATCAATAATTGCTTGTTCATTATGTCGCTCCATTTTCATGTACAGGGGATTGATTTTACAGTGCTTCACGGTTTCTTTTGGTAAAACTTGTTAAGCCACTGTGTAACCAATATCTTGCACAATAATTCCATGTCCAGCTGATCTTTCCAGGACAATAGCTTAAATATTGTGTTTATTTTTAAATCTAGCCGGTAATGCAATCGATTTATTTTTTTTGATTTTATTAAGCACATAAACCACTAATTCAGCATATCGTTATTTGTTTTGAGTTGCTTTTGTGCATCATTAAATAGGTTGAATAAATAATTTATGTAGCGTGATATAAATTTCACTATTTTCCCTTGTTTGTATTACGAAGCAATTCGTAATAGAGGTATTATGTTATTGTGATGATATTTCCCTGGTTTGAGGCGTAAACCTCTATGAACAATAGTGAACATGCTTTTGATCCATTTTTGATCTCGCTATATACGCAGAAATTCAAGGATATAGCTGTCCAGAGTAAAAATGATGCGATAAATATTCGGTATTTGTTTTATCAATTGAATCAGTCAGGGAATAACCAACAGCTTATGTCAAAAGCCTATGATTTTTTGATACAGGGGTTAAGACATGCAGAGCACATCAAGTCATCTTTTTTCATTAAAGATTTTGATGTGAAAAAACTTGCAGAAATAAAGGCAGCTTCCATTGAGCCTTTACCTGAGCATCTGTTAACTTCGAATAATGAACTTGAGTGTGTCAAGCAGACTTCAGCCATTCTGCTGACTCAACCCTGCTGGTTACAGAATATCTCACTGGCTGCCTGTAGTAAAACAGCCATCGGAGTGCGAATGATGTCTATCTATTTACATCTGACAGGTAAAGAGCAGGGAGGTTCTTATCTACAGGAAACTCATCGGTCATTATTATTGACTACTGGCACAGGGATTCCTTCTTTACACAGTGTCAGCTATAGTCAGCAAGCCGAAATTATACCGGAAATGTTGGGATTAGCCTGCATTCAGCTGGCTTTCGCTCGTTTTCCTAGAGTGTTCTTCCCTGAAATTCTTGGTTTTTCATTGGCATATTGTCAGATGCCAAGTCTGATTGAAATCTGTTTTCCTAAGCATCAACTACCGTCACTTTTTTTTGAAACGCGTAAGCAGCGGTTGGATGAGCAGATATCACCTCTACTTAAGTGTATAACAGATTATCTGGACTGTTTTCCACAGCATAAACGGGCATTATGGTTTCGTATACAAAATGGTTTTTGCTTGTATCAGCAACAAATTCAAGATTGCAGAGAACGGTTTTTGCTGTCTGTGGAAAAACCAATATCACCGCATCAAGCTATTGCCAGACTATTTCAGAAAAAAGCAATGGCTGCAATCGGACATCATCAGAATATTCAGCTGCAAGGCGTGTCTTTGGATCATTGGTTTGCTGGAATGCCCACTAATAATATGGAGTTTCTGCAAGCATTAAAGCAATCTGGATATGTGAATAGGGAAAAACCATTAGAAAGTCCACTATTAGCGTTGTTTGATATTAAGGGCCCTATGTTTGGTGTTGTTAATAAATCTGAATTAGAGATCATTAAAAATTGGCTGCAAGAGGGGTTAAATGAAACACCCGTCAGTATTACACAAGATTCTGAAAAAATAGAACCCTATATACTGCCATCGTTGAGATTTCAACCAACGAAGAATTATGAAAAATTAAGTAATAGAGAGCTCTATTACTATCTGGTCAATGCAGATTTATTTCCTGATGTGTTGCCAGTTGCTTGCGCTAAAGCAAGTAAATGGTTAAGACTTTGTACTTTTTTTAATTCACCTCCTTTTAAACATTACAGTCATAAACAATTTGGTGCTTATATAAAAACTATCTATCAACAGGAAATGAGTGCCTATCAGCCTTTGCAAGGGCAACCAAAAATATCCAGAGAAGCCTATATCTGGGGACTGGAGCAGTTAGCGCCTATGATATTAATTGATGGTTGCTGGATACAACACAGTCAGGATTTGCAAAACATCAATTCAGAGATAAGTGAAATATTATTTAGTATTTATTGTGATGAGGTAGGTAATGGTCAGCTGGAAAAAAATCACCCCTATATTTTTCAACAATTACTGAAAAGTTTGTCGATTGACCTACCTCCTGTTGACAGTGAAGACTTTATTAAGCATCAGCGATTTATTGATAGTGCGTTTGATTTGCCTGTTTATATGCTGGCACTGTCCAGTTTTTCGGTAGAATTTTTACCTGAATTATTAGGCTTGAACATGGCTATTGAATTAAGTGGTTTAGGCAGGGGATATATGAGACTGGTTGATGAATGGAATTATTGGGGCATAGACCCAGCCATTGCCAAGGTACATATATCCATTGATAATTACGCATCGGGACATACTTTTCTGGCAAAAAAAGCGATTCAGCTTTATATGGATGATATATTACAGTGTACTGGCGATCGAGAAGTGCTGAATAGACACTGGCGGCGAATTTATAGTGGCTATGCCTCATTACGATTTGTCGGTACTCGGTTTAGATTAGGCCTACCGGTTAGTTATTTAATCAATAAATTTAGGTATAAAGACGTTTCATAATAATAATTATAATTCAACGTTAATATAAACTCTGTAATGTCTGATCATTTGAAATATTTATCCTGTTTTTTTTATCCAGCATGTGTAGCCTGGTTTTTATACACAGGTCCTCATAATGCCACTGAAGCACTGCTTTGGACAATACCTCTCTGGTTTATAATTTTAGTTGACTGGCTGAGTCCTAAAATTGATCCAAAAAAACCAAAGTATATTGTTGCAGACTGGTATTACGATACTATTTTATATGCCCTGACTTTTCTGCAGTTTTTAATTATCAGTTTGCTACTCATATATGCAAGTCAATTGCAGTGGGGTTCTGTTCAAGAAGTAACTACTTCCATTGTTAATTTAATTGTTCTGCGCATATTGGTAGGTACCACATCTGGTAGTTCAGCGATTATTGTTGCGCATGAATTAATCCATCGATCCAAAGCGCATCTGCGGTTTTTAGGGCGATTACTGTTATATACGGTTTGCTATGAACATTTTGTTATTGCGCATATACGAGGGCATCATTTAAGTGTGGCAACGCCAGAAGACATAGCAACTGCCCGTCTGGATGAAAGTTTTAAAAGCTACTGGAAAAGAGTGATTATTGGTCATTTTAAATATGCCTGGAATTCTGAACTTGAGCGGTTGGGTTTGACCCAGACCCCAATATATAATTACAAGATGCTTGCAAATTCTGTATTTCAGGGGCTGTTGATTGAGTTTACCATTGTTTTAGTGATAGTTATCACCTTTGGTTGGGCTGCTGCTGTTATTTTTCTGTACCAGGCTCTTTCTGGAGTGCGTTTACTGGAAACTATTAATTATTATCAGCACTGGGGTTTGGAACAAGGAAAGTTGGGAAATACCTTGGCTTGGGTCAATCAATCCAGTTTTACCGAGTATGCACTGGTTGGCTTATCAAACCATATCGAGCACCACCAGAACGCTACCGTCTCATTTCATGAAATTCCTTATTCAGAGCTTGGTCCCAAAATGCCTTACGGATATTTTGTGACCAATCTCTGGGTTAAATTGAATAACGAGTCTTATCGGCGGGTTTGTATGCGTATCTTGAAAAAATATTTGCAATAGATTATCTTTGGAAGATCAAAAGCCATATATAACAGGTCAGCTTTGTTTATTTTTAAAGTGGAATATTCACGCTTGCCTTTGGTGGAAGGTTAAGAGCGGGTCTTACTGAACGATAGCGTCGCGGCTGAAAAGACTCGCAATAATACTCGTAACAGTCGGCATTGTTTATTGCTAATTCTGGCTTGTCAATGGCCAATGTGTGGCATAGGTCCTCACCATAAGTCGTTTCGCCCTGATAGACGACATCATCTGTTTGACATATGGCATGCGAAAGTTCATGGATCATTACTCCGCCCATGCTGTCGTTGCTGAATAATGTTGCCGCGCTGAAAAAGGCTTGTCCAAGAAAAAGATGAGTAAAGCGCTGATCTAGAGTCGCTGGTTGTACTGGGTATGCGGCACCGAAGAAGTTCTCAGGGCTTATCGGTGTATTACGGCCTGCCTCGTCATTAGGACTGTTTGCAGGAAGACGTGATCCACGGTAGTACAACATGACAGGTCGTTCGGTTAAGGCTAAGTAGATTTTGTTAATATTTTTCCTAACCTTAGCGTGGCGAATGCCATTGAACGCGCCAAACCATTCTTCATATGTTGTTCTTGCATCAGACCCATCCCCTGGGGCTATAGCGATACTTGGCCATGCCTTGGTTATGAGTTCTACGGCATCCTTGAAAGCTCGAGTACTGTCAACTCGGTTAAGTTGTGTGGCATTTCGAAAACTGGCTGCAAATCGGACTTCGCCTGGTTCTGGAGGTCTAGAAGGTGGGAATAGTTGATCATAAAGATTCTCGATTGTGCCTGTTTTGTTTCTAGTACTGGAGCGCCATTTGCCATCCTGAGTATTAGGCGCACTGTCCATGCCTTTCCATCTAAGCCATTCCGTCAAAGCATCTTTTAGCTTTTGAAGGTTGGTATCTGTACTCGCTGTATTCCAGTATTTGTCGTAAGTTGTATCGATAGCTTTAAGTCGTTTGCTACGCGGTGTAAAGACACCTCGTTTGGTTTCTTTCTTCCAGTCATCGTAGCTTAGCTGAATTTTTTTCGCCATCTTAGTTAACTCCAATATTTTATTCAGTTGATCCAACTCTAGCACACATTTTCAAGAATGATAGAGCTCATCTATTCCAATATCAGGGGAGTCCGTACAGTATGGGCTTCATCCAAGCCAGGTTTTACTGTAAAGCCAGAGCATCAGGTAAATATCTTTTATATATTAAAATTAAGCAGTTAAATCGGATTGATCATTTCTGCTCTTTTTATGCCGTAATTTTGTAACAAAATTTACTATTGCCTTTTGTTATTTCTTTTTATAAATGTTTCAAATCCTTTTAGAGCTAAGGGTTTACTAAAAAAACAACCTTGCACTTAGCGACACTGATGATTGAGCAGATTTCTGTTTTTCATGAAATTGAAATATGCTTAAGCTAAGTTGATCAAAATAATTATTGAACAGAGGGACTTTTACTACATAATCTTGACACCCCAAGTGCATAGTTGTGGTTATCAGGCGATAATCCTTATCTTCATTGACTACAATAGTCGGGGGCATGGTTTTTTCCCGTTTTAAACATTCCAGTAATGAAAAAGCATTCGGTTTAGGGGTTAATAAATCAATAATTAACAAGTCGTATTTATACTTGATTCGCTATAAAGGTATTGTTGTCCAGATAAAGGATATGGAAATTGCGCATCAGTGAGCTAAGGAATGAAGGGAAAGAGTAGGTAAAGTGTTTAAAAAGTACCTGATTACCCATGAGTCTCCACCTTATAGATGAGAAAAACGGTGACACCATACACAGCGCCATCCCCGAGGTATTTTATCGGGGATCTATTCATGCAAAAAATAGATTCCTGCTAACAGAATGCAGGAATGACGGGCTGTGTGGTTGCTTTTTTCAAAATGGCGGAAGCTTATGGGTTATCTTTACAACGTTTTCTAACTAATGCGATTTATTGAATAATCTAGTAATCAAGCGATCAAGAAACTGATGAATAATTAGAGCAGAAAGTATGAGTGTAGTTCCTGTGACGATTTTTAAACTGATGGCTTCATGATTGATTGTGTGTCCTAAAAATAACGCGAAGATTGGTGAAATCAGAGGAATCATACCGACACTGGTTGCCGATAAATGGATGAGTACATAGTAATACAGGGCAAAACCAATCGTTGTTGCAATCATACCCAAATAAACAATGGACGCTAAATTAATAACAGATAATTGTTGAGGCCATTGAGCATCATCAAACATTATCCAGGTGAGTATATATGCAGGTAAAGCATATATCAAACCTCCTGTTACCTGAGAAATAGCGGGTAGTTTTGCATGGATACGTTTCACCCATACCGCGCTGGCGGTTTGTAGTGATACTGCCGTTAACACACCGACTATGCCATAGACTGCATCAATATCCAAGTCTAATGCAGAACTGAACATAATAGCTAACCCCGAGAGTCCCAAAAAATAAGAAAGTAGTTTTCCAAATGTCAAGCTACGCTCATTTAACCAAATTGCTGCAAATAAGGCAGATAGAAACGGTGATAAACCGAAAATAACGGAAACCCATCCTGAGGGAATGAATTGAGCTCCCCAGTAAACAGCCATCATTGCACCGTAGATTTGTATGGCAACGGCAAGATAGGTCTGTTTGGCTTTACGATGCGAAGGTAGACGTTTACGCCGAATTAATAAAAATAGCAGCATACAAAGGGTACCAATGGTCATACGTGAACCCGCACCGAAAATAAACCCCGGTCCTTCACCACTCCATTTAATAGCCAATGGTGTGGTTGCCCACAAAAGAATGATACTGATATAGGCGAGAGTAATACGCATATTTGAAACTTTATGAGCGGTTATGAAATTTCAGATAATAAAGAATCTATCATGCGTTGTGCTTGTTGTTGATAGCTTGAGCCAAATAAATTGAGATGGTTTAGAATATGATACAGGTTATATAGCGTTTTTCGGATTGTATAGTCTGAATTTAGCGGATAGGCATTATTATAAGCTGTATAAAAGCTGGAACTAAAACCGCCAAATAATTCGGTCATGGCAATATCTGCTTCACGGTCTCCGTAATAACAAGCAGGGTCATAGATAATTGGATTGCCATTTGCTATGGCAGCAGCATTGCCTGACCATAAATCACCATGAAGTAGAGAAGGTTGTGGATTATAGTGACTAAAAAAGCAAGCTAGGGATTCGGATAATTTCTCCCCTGATCGAGTCAGTTTCCCTCCGTAACCATTCTTTTCTGCTAATGTGAGCTGGAAACCCAGACGATGATTACGCCAGAAAGTAACCCAGTCATCAGAGATATTATTTATTTGTTCCGTTGAGCCTATGGTGTTATTTTGGTGCCAGCCAAAAAACGGCTGCTGGATTTTGTGTAAATCAGCAAGTTGTTGACCTAGTTTTTTTTCAGATTGAACATTTGCAGATGCTATTGAAACTTTTTCCAGAACCAGAAACGCAT
Organism: Methylococcaceae bacterium; assembly: GCA_021647585.1. Taxonomy (GTDB): domain Bacteria; phylum Pseudomonadota; class Gammaproteobacteria; order Methylococcales; family Methylomonadaceae; genus QPIN01. The sequence continues at coordinate 4,208 of JAKIUK010000039.1, read as the reverse complement.
TGTCAGCTGAAATGCCATTAAGAATAGGGCGTGGGACATACACTGTTTTAGACTGGGCTATTTCTTCCAGTCCGGCAAATTCAGCTTCAAACATGGAAAGTAACTCATGGCTGTTTAACTTTATAAAATAGCTCTGCTTATTACCTTGCAATATATAAGCAGAGTTAATACAGCCGCCATCAACAGGACGAATATTAGTTATTGTAAAGGGCTGCTTAATAACTTGCTCAATCTGCAAGGCTATATTTTGCCAGTCGGGTGTATTTGCCATCGATGTTTTAGCTAAACCTTGAGTATTGGGTGCATTGAATTATAAAGATTGATAATCCTGAAGTATTCTTTTTGTAGCGATTATAACGTAAGGAAGAGTTTAGATGAAAAAGTAGCAGGAAATGAGAATGTAGGCGTGCTGCCTTCAGCGCGACTTGAATAAGAAGTGTGTGCTTGTAAATCAGTTAGAGCACAAGCTATCTACAATTTTTTGTCTATATTAATCATGGTTATAAATATACCATAAGTTGCTTCTACTATGCTCCTCCAGACACGGCGAGAATATACCCTTGTAGCCTTGGAGACAGCATCTGACCGCCAAAGATGGTGGAAATGCAGATATTGCATGGAGCTTTTAACTGCCCTGCTGTCAACAGTCTTGAAAAACAGAGTGGAAACAACTTACTAACTGTAACATTTTAAGCTAATAGCGCAGTTGACTCAATTTGGACTTGATTTCTGCCATTGTCTTTAGCGCGGTACATCGCGTTATCCGCTCTTTGAATCAATGATTCGTTGGTATCATTTCCGCGTAAAGCACTGATACCCATGCTTGCTGTTAATTTTAAAATTTTCATGCCGTAAGCAATCGTATGATTTTCTATACTTTGACGGATTCTTTCAGCAATTGCTTTTGCAGCATCCAGATTAGTATTGCTTAACAAGATTACAAATTCTTCCCCACCATAACGAAATACAATGTCACTTCCTCTAAGGGCCTCTTTAATACAGTTGGCTGCTGCAGATAAAGCAATATCACCACATTCATGACCATAATCATCATTGACCTGTTTAAAGTGATCAAGATCAAAAAAGATGACAGATAAATGGCAGGAATTTCTATTGGCTAATTTTATTTCACGATCCAGAGAGTCGTTAAAAGCCGCTCTATTATTGGTTTTAGTTAATGGATCAGTGTAAGCCATTTTTAATGCCTGATTAAACAGAGTGGCATTTTTTAATGGATAAATAAGAGAGCAGAGAAGGTTTTCTAATAGTTTAATTTCTTCATCGTCAAATCTTTGACGACGCATTATTTTTAAGCTACCTAGTTGCATTTCTTCTACTTTAAGCGCATAAGTACAGGAATGTTTTGTTACTATTCCTTTTTTTATTTCCAGAGCAAATTCATCATTCTCGTAAACAAAGCCATTGTGTGGAATCAGATTCTGGATTTTGTTACTGAAAATATTAACTAATTTATCAAATTCCAGCGTTGTTTGTAGCGCACTGCTAATATCATAATGATGCAGATTAACAGATTTTGACGCTTCAAAAGTGTTATTGCTTACAATCGCCAGATTTGCAGATTCATTTTTCATGACTAAACCTCGTTTATACCTTTAACTTGTTGTTATCTGGTATTAAGCTATTTATATGCCATTAATTATATTGTAGTTAAAATCATTGTGTTATGTTGATTTTTTGTGGGGTTAGTCAAAGAGTTGCCATATGACGGCAATCTGTTGCCGTTGCTGTATTTTTAGTTATAAATCAGAGGCTATATCAAAATTAGTTTTTTTCTAATGCACAATTAACCAGGAATAACCGATTGTCTTTTACTTATATGGCTATTAACAAAGCACAGGTCAAACTTTAAATGACACCGTTTGTGAAGTTAACCTACAAACGTCAAAATCGAGAATAACCTGCAATACGTTAGCAGTCATTTCTACTTCTTACGAAAAATATTCACTCAAGGTTCAGCTAATAGAATAAATAATAATCAAAGACAAATATAAAAAGGTTTTTTTTGATAATTCGTATGCTTGAATTATCATAGTGTTTTATAATTGTCCGTTTATTTTTTAAACACTATTAGTTAGGAAGTAATATGAAGAAAATTTCGTTATTTGTGTCGATGGCTTTATTCATTTTTTCTGCTGTTGCTGTTGCGCATGGGCCTGTTAGAGGAAAAATGACCGCAACTGTTTCATTTGATGCACCGGCTGATAAAGTTTGGGATGTGATAAAAAATTATGATGATATGTCATGGCACCCTGGAATTCAAAGTGTTGAGGCTGATAATGGCAACAATAAAGGCTCAGTTCGTGTTCTGACTTTAAAAGGTGGCGGTAAAATCACTGAAGAGTTAAAAGCTTATAAAGCCGATAAAATGTCATATAAGTATAAAATTACTGACATGACTACGGTTAATACTATCCAGCATGCAGGTCAGGATGAAGATATCCCGGTATTACCCGTTGAAAACTATCAGGCAACACTTACTGTTAAACAGAAAGGTGCCATGTCTGTAGTTACCTGGGTTGCAACTTATTACCGTGGCTATGTTAACAATAATCCACCTGTAGAATTAAACGAAGAAGCGGCTGATGAAGCAGTATCAGCGGTTTTAACTGCTGGATTAACAAGTCTGGCTGAGAAGTTTGGTACAAAAACTAATGTTAAGATTGAAATGAGAAGATAAAAAATATCTTTTTATAAATGAACGTGGTTTTCTATAAACTACGTTCGTTTTTATACTGTGAATTGAGAGTGTCCGCTCTCGGTACCAATCCAAACAAATAAAGCATCTTGCTTTATCCCTTAAATTCTATTGGGGACATTTCTTGAAAATTCTCTATTTTAAATACAAACACTTTGTGTTTTTTGCAGTATTAACCTTAATGTTTAGCGGCAGATTGTTTGCAGAACCTTATGCTTTTATTACAAATCAATTAGATAATTCGATTTCTGTTATTGAAACCAATACTCAAAAGGTAATAAAAACAATTTCTGTTACTGGTAAACCGGTAGGTGTCGCTGTTAATAATAAAAAGTCACAGGTTTACATCAGCACCCCAAATGGCGGCGGCTTTGCTGTTTTAGATAGTAAAAAATTAGAACTAACTGATCGGGTAAAAGTAGGTGGGGCATCCTTAGGTATTGCTGTAGATGCAAAAGGCGAGAGAGTCTTTGTTGCTGACTGGTACGAAAATACAGTATCAGTTTTTGATACACAAACATTTAAACTAATAAAAGTCATTAAGGTAGGGAAGTCCCCTTCAGGAATGATGGTAAGTCGAGACAATCGCTGGTTATATGTAGCCAACAGAGTAGATGATACGATTTCACAGATTGATCTGAAAACGTTGAGAACAAGAAATACTACTAAGGTCGGTACTCATCCCTTTGGCTTATCAGTGGATAAAAAAGGGGAACGCATCTATACAGCAAATGTTGAAAGTGATGATGTGACGGTGTTGGAAAACACGTATCTAAAAAGAATGGCAACAATCAAGGTAGGTGCTAGACCTTATGCGACAACTTTGGCTTTAAATGACAGCCTGTTATTTGTAACAAATCAGGATGATAGCACTGTTTCAGTGATAGATACGGCATTATTAAAAGTTGTCTCTGAAATAGAAGTCGGAGAAAAACCGGAGGGTATTAGTACCCACCCAGACGATCAACATGTCTATGTGGCAAACTGGTTTGATAATACTGTCTCAGTAATTGACGCCAAAACACTAAAAGTGGTAGACACTATTGAAACAGGGGAAGGTTGTAGGGCATTTGGGTTATTTATTGCTGATTAATAAGAATATGGTAAACTTCTGGCAAATTAAATCAAAGAGAGAGAGAAATGGCTGAAACAGTAGAAGAATTAACGGTGACTTATGAAGATGGTGGCATAGAAACCGTTAAAGAACTGGATAAAAAAGTATTAAGTAAAGGTGCCTGGGCAACGGTTATTTACCGCTACCAGGACTGGAATCGTACAAAAGAAGAATACGGCCCCGATAAATTTACAATTCGCCGGTATCAAAAAAGAAACGGTGAATATTCGCAAAAGTCTAAATTCAATATTTCCAGTGAGAAACAAGCAAAAGAAATCATTGAAGCTTTGCAAGACTGGGTTGGTGAAGGTTAAGTAATACAATTTAAGGATGTTTTTTGTCCATATGAATTTTGGCGAATAGTATATTTTCCGTTTT
>JAKIUK010000038.1 GCA_021647585.1 Methylococcaceae bacterium | reverse complement strand
CTTGATTCCACAGCACCTCAAAAAAATGCCCGCTTAACCGAATGGGTGAAGCTCAGATTTTTTTAAAACACTGTAAAACCAATATCTTGCACTATAATTCCGCGCCCAACTGATCTTTCTAGGATCATAGCAAACGCCTTAAGTTATACGAAAAACCATTTTTCTAAATTTCCATCGTATTTATTAAATGAACATCATCCTAGTCTGGCCACAAACCAAGTCAAAGGTACATTTCCTCTATTACGACTATTAATTAATGCCCAAACAATTGTCAATTTGTTTAACAACATAAGACAAAATGAGATAACAATACTTGCAAAGAGTCAAAAATCTCCGTAACTATCTTTTATGAAAAAGATAGTTTGACAAAAAATTCAAAGTACATCAACTAAAGTTCCATTCCAAAATTCACACATAGAGTCTCAATTTTGATTTTCTGATCTTAAATATCTGGTTTTTTTGGTTGATGACTGCTTTTCTTCATTTTTATAAAAACCTGTCGTCATGTTTTGATAGCTTTGGCGGAAAGGTTAGTAATTTCATTTCGTCAGGCCACCTTAATTACCTGCCAAATAACAAATTTTGAATTAGCCGCAATTTCACTACAATTCCCATATAAGTTTTTTAAATCTATATGATAAGCAAGATGGCGGTTACCTATTACTCTTAACATCCCACCTTTGCGTAGCACTCGAAGAGACTGCTTAAACATGGACAGAGCAAGTTGGTTACTCACTGTATGCTGTTGGTGAAAAGGAGGGTTACAAACAATCAAATCGATAGATTCACTTTCAAAATCAGTTAAACCATCCGCAATACAAAAATCAGCCTGCCTTTGGGCGAAAGCATGATAAAAATTTTCTTTGGCTGATGCCACAGCCATATGGGATTCATCTATAAAGTACAAATGTGCAGCCGAATGGTATTGAGCTAGCATTAATCCGACAACGCCATTTCCACATCCCAAGTCTACAATATTCCTGGCATCAGAATTTTTGGGTAAATGTTGCAATAAAAAACGGGTACCTATATCCAGACTATCTCTTGAAAAAACATTGGCATGATTACAAATACGATAATCTGTATTTTCTAATTGATAATAAACCGGGTAAGGATTTTCAGGCAATACTCGCTGAGGATTTAAGTGAATAAAAATCAAACGTGCTTTTTTCTGTGCCAACGAAGGCTTTGTCGCTCCCAGATAGCGCTCCATTAACTTCCATACCGAAGATGACATTGCTTTTACCATACCAGCAGCAATCACTTTAGTTTCTGCAGTAAGCAGTGGTTGTAGCCTTATTAACTGATCCTCTAGTAACGCTAAAGTTTTTGGAACTTTGATTAGAACCAGATCTACTTTTTGTATCGGCCAGTCCAACGAACTGTTCAACTGAACACAATCCTCAGACAATTCATTAGCTAATAAATTACCCCGTGTCGCCTGTTGAGATAGAAACGAGTCTGAAATGGCAATAGGCTTATAAACATGCAAAGCAACAGCTAAAGCGCCAAAGCTATCATTAACAACCAGTATCTTTGAGCTTAGTGACAGATCAATATTTTCAGACAAATATTGCAATAAATATTCATCGGCAGCATCCCAGGCTCTTAGTTTTTCATTCTTCCGTAGAGGCAATCGCTGTATTTTGAATGTTCCTTGCGGTACTGTGAGTACTGTTTCCATTTGCTCCGAGTTCTAGTGTTTAGGGAGGTGGTAATAAATAATCATCCAATCTCACTTAGTGTTTTTCTAAGAACAATTATAACTTAGATAGTAAATATTCAAATCAGGTAAAATAGCCATTTTCAGTTATTAGCACAGATCATGCACATCCAATGGTATCCCGGCCATATGCACAAGGCCAGTAAAGAAATCAAACAGGTAATACCGCAAATTGATTTGATTATTGAAGTGCTGGATGCTCGAATTCCTTTTAGCAGCCAGAATCCAATGCTATCTACGCTAAGAGGAGATAAACCCTGCATCAAAATACTGAGTAAAACTGATCTGGCAGACCCCGACACTACCCTGCTGTGGCAAAACTATCTGGAGCAGGAACAAGGCGTTAAAACTTTGGCAGTGACGACTCTACAACCGGAAAAAATCAAACAAATAACTCAGTTATGTCACAAAATGATTCCAGAAAAAGGCAGCAACGACAAACTTATAAAAACCATGATCATGGGTATTCCTAATGTGGGAAAATCGACCATTATCAATATCCTGGCAGATCGTATTATTGCTAAAACAGGAAACGAGCCCGCTGTAACAAAACGCCAACAACGTATAACACTAAAAAACAATATTGTTTTATCAGATACACCGGGTGTTCTTTGGCCTAATGTTGAAAATAAAAATAGTGGCTATCGGTTAGCTGCTACCGGTGCAATAAAAGACACTGCTATGGAATATACTGACGTTGCATTCTTTACTGCCGAATACTTATTAAAACATTACCCTGAAGAACTAAAGACGCGCTATCAGTTGGAGCAAATTCCTGAGAATGAATCTGATTTAATCGACACCATAGGTAGAAAACGAGGATGCTTACGTGCAGGAAAACATGTAGACCTTGATAAAACATCAAAAATTTTGATAGCCGAATTAAGAGCAGGGACAATTGGTAAAATCACCCTTGAAACACCAAAAATAATTGAAAATGAACTGATCGAATTAGCTTTGGTTAAAGAAAAAAAAGCAGCTAAGCAGTCTGCCAGAAAACAAAAATGGAAACAGTCCCGATAAATCAATTATCCTTAGAAACGTGCACAAAATAACTTGAACAATTATTTAAATTAATTGGTTGCTATGAATCAAATCGCTAAAATTGGAATTCAAGCCCCACAATTACAGCTTTCCAAGTGGGTGCAAGGAACCCCAACCAATTTAGATCAATTGCTGGGCAGCGTCGTGTTAATCACTGTATTTCAAGTCAATTGCCCTGGCTGTTTTTTATATAGCCTCCCTCAAGCCATAGATTTGCATCAAAGATATTTCAGTAAAGGCCTGACCGTTATTGGAATGGCTACTGCTTTTGAGGACTTTGACAAAAATACCTTGGATAATCTGAAATCATTGGTTAAGCAAAATAAAGTGATTGGTGAAACGCTACGGGTACTAGAAGAAAATAAGCAGTTAACTGAAGGACGATTACCCTATCTCATTCCCTTTCCAATGGTAATGGACCGTATAACAAAACGGCAAAAAGCAATTACAGATAATGAAATTGCAACTTTCATCAAGCAGCATATTTCAGATTATATTGATCATAACGTGCAACAAAAAAAGCATATTCAGCAGCAAGTATTAAACTATTTGCAATCTCGTTTGTATATAGCAGAAACCTTCACTTCATACGCTTTACAAGGAACGCCATCATACATCGTCATAGATAAAAAAGGAGTTCTTAAAGCCTGTGAATTTGGTCGGTTCACTGACCTAGAATGGCTTATTAATATTTTAATACACGAATAACTGATACTATCAACTTATTAAGTATGATGATGCTTAAAACAAATATAGAATTCACTTAAAATTAAAGAGTAACCATTTAATGACAATACCTTCCGAACTCTCATCCGAAATTAAGCAACGCATTGAAACAACAATTCCCGGTGCACAAGTCGAAGTAATTCAAGGGGGTGACCGACATTATACCTTAACTGTTATTTCCAATACTTTTAATGGCCTGTCCCAAGTTAAGCAACAGCAACTTGTATATTCTGCCATTACTGATCTAATGGCTGGTGATAATGCGCCGATACACGCTATAGACCAAATGGTTCTAAGGGTTAGTTAATCCCACCGTCCAAAACCATTCATTATCTACTGAATATAAATTTATTCCAACAAACGACTAACAGCTCCCGCCTTTCGACTATGATTTATGCTCACACATAATTTTGTGATATTTAAGGTTTATAATCCAGAACTTATCCCAATTTTGTGTGAGTCATCATGCCTGCAAAAAATATTTTAATTGTCGAAGATAACCAGGATATGGCGCATTTACTAGCGTTACATTTGCGTGATCTCCAACATAGTGTGGAATTGTGTTTTGATGGGGAGGCCGGTTTTCAATATCTTAAAAACCATCAATACGATTTGGTAATATTGGATTTAATGCTACCAGGCATAGATGGCTTATCAATCTGCCGTACAATTCGGAAAAATGATAAATACACTCCAATCCTGATGATAACAGCTAAAGACTCAGAATTAGATAGAGTACAGGGACTGGAAACGGGGGCCGATGATTACGTCACTAAACCCTTTAGCATCACCGAAGTTTTGGCTCGAATAAAGGCTATTTTCCGACGCATGGATGCCATTAAACCAATTCATCATGACAAAATACCAGACATCATTCAACGAGGTGTAATGCTGATTGACCTTAATAAACATAGGGTTACAATTTCTGGTCTTGCTATTGATCTGACGGCCAAAGAATTTGACTTACTGGCTTTCTTTGCTCGGCACCCTGGTCGGGTTTTTTCCCGAGATGAGTTGCTTAACAAAGTATGGGGCTACGGCCACGATGGTTATGAACATACAGTCAATTCACATATCAACAGACTCAGAGTTAAAATTGAAGACTCTCCAAAACAACCTTTTTACATTCAGACTGTATGGGGTGTTGGATACAAATTTTCAGAACAATAGCACCATGTTTAAAAGCTTATTTGCCAAACTCACCCTGATCTTACTGCTAATATTTATCCTGCTTAGCATTCTGACCGTATCAGTTACATATCTTGCTACCCATCTATACCAACAAGAAGTGATGCAAAAACTTAATGACAAAGTGGCAAGTCATATCGTGAAAGAAACAGAGCTTTTACTGGATGATCGCGTAAATCATCGTGCCTTACGTGAATTATTTCATTCGTTGATGATACTTAACCCCAGTCTGGAAATTTATTTACTCGATCATGAAGGCGGCATCATGGCCTTCTCTGCACCAGCCTGGAAAGTTGTCAGGTTATCCGTCAATATTGAACCGATTAAAAAATATTTGTCAGCTCAAACACTCATTCCTTTACGCGGTGATGATCCCAGAGATAATTCCCGCACAAAAATATTTTCCGTTGCTACCATACCTTTCAAAAACCAACCCAACGGATATATGTATGTAATTATTGGAGGAGAAGAATATGACTCCATCGTCGATAGAATAAAAAACAGTTATATTCTAAGCAGTAGTTTGTTAGTCACCGGTATGGGATTTCTGGTTTTGTTTGTCGTTGGGACTCTATTGTTTTTCAGTTTAACCAAGCGATTGAAAAAACTATCTACTACCGTCAGTAATTTTGAAAGAGATCCGTTACAAATACCGGTATTCTCAAATTATCGCAATCAGGGGGACGAAATTGACAATCTCTCTGCTGCATTTCAAGCTATGGCAATGAAAATCTATCATCAGTTAGACGATCTGCAAATGACTGATAATTTGCGTAGGGAATTGGTAGCCAATGTATCTCACGACTTGCGTACCCCTCTAGCAACTCTGCAAGGGTATCTCGAAACGTTACTAATTAAAAACACAATTCTCACAGAGCAGGATCGGTACAAATATTTACAAATTGCAATCAAACACTGCACCCGCCTTAATAAATTGGTATATGAATTATTCGAATTAGCAAGACTTGATGCCTGCGAAACTCAAGCTCATCGAGAAGTTTTTAATCTGGCTGAACTAATAGAAGATATCATCCATAAATTTTCATTAAGAACCCAGCAAATGAACATTCATATAAAGACTAAATATGCTTCCACAGATCTATTTGTTTATGCCGATATTGGTTTAATTGAACGGGTGTTGGAAAACTTAATTGAAAATGCCTTACGCTTCGTTTCACAAGATGGCATTATCACTATCGCTTTAGAAAATGATAAGCAACAAATTAAAATCAAAGTCAGTGATAACGGTATTGGTATTCCTGCGTCTGAATTACCATTAATTTTCGACCGATTTTATCAGCTAGATAAAAACCGCAATGTCGAAAATGGTAATAGCGGCTTAGGCTTAGCCATTGTTAAAAGGATTGTTGAACTTCATAACAGCATCATTAATGTCACTAGTATTCCGGGGCAGAAAACGACATTCTCATTTTCTTTACCAGCAAATTCTGATTAATTTCACTCAAGCGTAATAATATTTTTCAGCTCGCTATCCCTCTATTTCAGATGTGACCAAATTGTGATAATTTCGTGATTGTTACGTAACCTTTTTTTATTATCCTTTCTTCTGTGGTTAGGAGTCTGTCCGAGAATAGAAAACCTACTACGGAAAAGCCCATTTTGGCCAGTTTTTCCGATCATTTTCGTAAAATAGCGTAACTATTCGCCTTAAATGATCAAAAAAACTGACTCAAAATGGGTTTCCCTTGCTACGGTTTCTATTCTCAGACAGCCTACTAGAGCCATACAACTAAACCCTATTAAAAAAGGAAGTATCATGAACATAATGTTTAAATTTCTATACATCGTAATTGCTGTATTCAGTATTAATATATCAATGGCAGATGAAACAAAACTATATGAAGTTACCATCACTAATCTTAGCCGAGGTCAAATCATTTCCCCTGTCTTTGCTTTCACCCACAATGGAAGCGAATCCTTGTTTACCCATGGAGAACCCGCATCGCCAGAACTGGCAGCGTTAGCTCAAGATGCTGATTCCAATGGCCTTATGAGTTTATTCTCTGCCTCTTCTGCAACGCATGAAATTGTACTGGGTACTGCCGTCATCAAGCCTGGAAACAGCGAAACACTCACGATCCATAGCAACCATGATATGAAATATATTAGCCTTGCTGCCATGCTCGTTTCCAGCAACGATGCATTCATTGCAATCAACAAATTAAAATTACCAAGCCGTTCTATGATGGTTACCATTCCCGCCTATGATGCTGGTTCAGAAGTCAATGATGAAAATTGTGATTACATCCCTGGGCCTCCCTGTGGTAATGCCAATAAAGCATCCGATAAAAAACCAGAAGGATTTGTTCATATTCATTCGGGTATTCACGGTATTGCTGATCTGGATCCGACAGAATATGATTGGCGTAACCCTGTCGCTAAAATTTCAATTCGCCGAGTAAAAGATGATGACTAATATTTTAGTATTAAAATTGAATTTCAGTCGTTAATTGTAGTCTAGGAGGCAAATTATGTTTGGTTGGACAAGAAAATAAATAGTATCTTGTCCAACTAAGATATATCCATCAAAAACTTTGTTAATTCCACTTTGTCACATTTGAATAAATACTATACTAAGGAATGGGCACGAAATAACTTGAGCAAATAGCGAAAGATTTGTGTTCATCATCAAGGCGTACAAACATGTGCATAGCAGGCTATGTGATTGTTTGTGCAACGCAGAGGATGAGTAAAAAATAAGTTAGTTGCTCAAGTTATTTCGTGAACATTCCTAAAGTAACTTCGGGTGCGTTGTACACACCATTTCGGCGATGGAAGGATAAAAAAAACTTTGGTGCGTGCAATACACACATTTATAATCTGACAAAGTAGAATTAAGAAAAATTTGTTAAAAGGATACAGTTATGAATAATCATTTTCATCAATTGAAGGCAATATATATGAATATTAAACATTTATCATTCATTGCACTGCTCAGCATTACATTAGTTTCTGGATGCGCCGAATCCAGACAACCTGCTCAATCACAAGTTTCATCAGACTACTCTGTTGCCACTTTTGCCGGAGGGTGTTTCTGGTGTGTAGAGTCAGACTTTGAAAAAGTCCCCGGCGTTATAAAAGCCATTTCAGGGTATAGTGGAGGGCATGTTAAAAACCCAGCTTATCAACAAGTTTCCTCGGGAACAACCGGTCATGTAGAAACGGTGCAGGTTTATTTTGACCCTAAAATTGTTAGTTATAACACACTATTGCAAGCTTTCTGGCGACAAATCAATCCAACAGATGCAAACGGTCAATTTGTTGATCGAGGCGAACAATATCGGTCTGTCATTTTTTTTCACAACAATCAGCAACAACAGGAAGCTGAACTGTCAAAACAACAATTACAAGCATCTGGGCGCTACGAAAAGCCCATAGTCACAGAAATCACACCATTTAAAAATTTCTATGAAGCCGAAGATTATCACCAGGATTATTACCGGACAAATCCTGTTCGTTATAAGGTTTACCGTTACCGTTCCGGCCGAGACCAATATCTAGCAAAACTATGGGGAGATGATTTAAAGCTACCTGTTAACGTTTCACAAAAATATCTAAAACCTTCTGATGAACAACTACGCAAGCTATTAACACCACTGCAATATAAAGTGACACAAAATGATTCTACCGAGCAAGCATTCAATAACACCTACTGGAATGAAACCCGACCGGGTATTTATGTCGATATCGTCAGCGGTGAACCTTTATTTACATCCTTGGATAAATATAAATCAGGGACTGGCTGGCCGAGCTTCACCCAGCCATTAAAAAAAGAACATATCGTCGAAAAAACCGATTATCTCCTGATTTATCCACGCACTGAAGTTCGCAGTAGATTCGGCAATTCCCATCTTGGCCATTTATTTACTGATGGTCCAAAACCTACCGGATTACGTTATTGCATAAATTCAGCCGCATTGCGTTTTATTCCTGTAGAACAACTGAAGTCCACTGGTTACAGTGATTTTTCAAACTTGTTCACTAAATCAAACGATTTATAAATTACATGAATAGCGGCAAACATCTATGTTATTAACTACCCGTTGCTTTTTTTAAAATCACATGGGTAGTTTATTCTATACTGATCCCGGCACCATCATGCAATTACCAATTTGTTCGGCTAAAATTTCAACCATGGGTGGTTTTAATATACTGTAATGATTACCCGATAATACTTCAAAGTTTACTGAAGTGCTCCATTGATTCCAATACTCCCTTTCTGATTCTAATGTAATATTTCCTTCACTGGCTTGCCACACATATACAGGCACTTTATCTAATGCTTTCGGTTTGTTTTCTGAGAGGATGTCGGCATGTTTTCTAAACAACTTAAGATAACGATAAAAAACATCCATCTGTGCCTCGTCTGCCTGATATTTAGTCGTTTTTAACCATTTTATAAATATATCCTCAAAATTATCATCTTTAGCTGCAATCATTAACTGCTGTATGTCTTTAATATTCTGCTGTTGCTCTACTTCAGACAAAGCCTTTAACACTGAAATTTCATTAAAGTAAAAATGTATCATTTCAGGAATAATTCGGTTTAAAAATTTATCTTTTTTAGCCTTATTATAAAAATCAATTTCACTATCTATAAGTCCAACAAAAGAAACTTGTTGATTCAAATTAAGTAATTTAAGGGCCACAGCTAATGAGACCACTCCACCCAATGAATAGCCCAGCAAAGAATAAGGCCCTTCTGGTTGATATTTTTGAATTAACTTAACGTATTCTTCTGCCATCAATGCAATACTTGAAAATTCTTGTTCAGCCCCAGCATATACACAGGACTGCAAGCCCATCACTTGAATTTCATCAGGTAACTTCTCAGCCAATACATTATAGTCATTGATAAGCCCTCCAGCAGGATGAAAACAAAACAATGTTTTGCCCCCTCCTGGTTTAATTGTTATTAAACTGTCGGGATATTTAGGTTCGTTACTATTGTCTGCCAATGAGTCCGTTTTTATAGAAGATGCTTTGCCTATCAATTTTAACACTGCCTTAGATAAACCATTCAATGAAGATGCTTGCATTAACTGACTTGTGGGTAAAGAAATCGACAGATCATTTTCTATCCTTATGCCTAATTCAACCATCATTAAAGAATCCAGACCTAGTTCATTTAAGGATTGCTCAAGTTTCAGTTTATCAGCCGATATTCTTAAAACGGCAGCAACCTGTTCTCTCATATAATGAGAGATGATAAGTGCATATTGCTCAGGGTCTGCCTGGTCAATTTGCATGCGGATAGACCCTGAATCATCCCTCAAATTTGCCTGCATTTGAGTTTCATCAATAAGCAAAGAATAACGTAAAGGTATTTTTCTATTTTGATACTTTTTCCCCCACTCGTACCAATTGAAATGAGCAGGTCCAATTTGAACAGGGTTTTCAATCAGTATTTTCTGTAAAAATTGCATGGCTTCATTCGGCAACAAACCACGAAAACCTTTTTCCTCCATCTGTTTGGAAATATTTTGATATTGATTAAGATAACCAACCTCCAATAAAGCACCCCAGTTGATGGAAATAGCTGGTAACCCCTGACTCCGACGAAAATGTGCAAACATATCCAAAAATTGATTAGCGGCAACATAACTACCTTGACCAGCATTCCCAAGTAACGCTGTAACCGAACTAAACAACACAAAATAATCCAATTTCTTGTCTATGCTTAAGTGATGCAAGTTCCATGTTCCTTGTACCTTAGGCGCCATCACTTGACTAAATCTCTCTGCATCTAACTGTGTAATCACACCATCCTTTAGTACCATTGCCAAATGAAAAATACCTTTTAAAGGAGGTAAATTACGTAAACACATATCTAGCTGTTCAGAAAATTGGTTTATATCACTGACATCTGCTTTTAATACAGATATATTTGCCCCCGTTGCCTGCAATTCAGTTATTGCCTTTTGTGCCTGCTCAGACTCCCCACCACTACGTCCAGCGAGAATAATATTGTTTCCTCCTTGCTGAATAATCCAATGCGCTAGAGTAATACCGAAACCGCCAAAGCCTCCGGTAATCAAATAACTGGCCTGCTGATAAAATTGTGCTTGTCTTGTCTCAACTAAAGGTACAACGGGAATCGAGTTTTCCCGCATGGATACCACCACTTTCCCTATATGCTTACCTTGAGCCATGTAATAAAAAGCTTCTTTAATTTGGGAAATAGGAAACACACGGTATGGCAGAGGTGATAAAACACGGTCATTAATTAATTGATAGACATCCTTTAACATTGGACTTAACAAGTCCGGCTTATCAACAAGCATACGGCTGAGATCAATAGCAAAAAAGGCCAGGTTTTTCCTAAACGCCCATAACCCTAATTTACTATTCTGGTAAATGTCAACTTTACCTAATTCTAAAAAACGCCCATAGGGTGCCATGCAATCAATCCCTTTGACAATAGCATCTCCAGCTAACGAGTTAAGTACTACATCCACGCCTTGCCCTGCAGTTATAGACAAAATTTCATCTGAAAAGGCTAACGATCGTGAATCCATTATATGATCAGCACCAAGTGCTTCCAGTAACTCACGTTTTACATTACTACCCGCTGTAACAAAAACCTCTGCGCCTATATGTTTTGCAATTTGAACTGCAGCTAGACCGACTCCACCGGCTGCCGCCTGAATTAAAACTTTATCGCCTTTTTTAATACGTGCCAGATGAAGCAATGCATAATAAACAGTTAAAAAAACAATAGGGATAGTTACTGCTTGTTCATCACTCAGATGAGGCGGTGTATGCATAACATAGGGTCTATTTGTGATGACTTTGGAACTAAAGCTACCTAGAGCAACTGCTACCACTCGATCACCGACCTTGTAATCTTTTATCTCGGAACCTATTGCTGTAACAATTCCGGCACATTCATCCCCTAATAACGAGTCACTACCGTCATCAGCCAGAATAATTAACCCTAAAGCTTTCATCACATCCCTAAAATTCAGGGAAGCTGTATGTACCTGAATCTCAATTTGATCCTTTTCTAAAGTCGTGGGTAATGACTGCATCAATCGTAGATTATTAATAGCTCCTGCCTGTTCAACTTCCAGCTGGAATGGTATGGTTTCTGAGCCAGAACCATGATCTACATATAAATAAGGTTTATCTTTTAACTTAAGCTTAGGTGCGTAACGCTCTCCATATCTAAATACCACCTCGCTTTCCATGTTATCCGTAATTAACTCAGCATATAAAACATTGAGTGAGTAATCATTAGGATCTAAATCGACGGTTTTACACTTTAACTCCGGATGCTCATTTTCAATAACCCTTGCAAGCCCAATCAAAGCGCTTTGTTCAAAAGCCACCTTTTCAGCTTCAAATTGTATTGCCTGAGCGCCTTTTGTAATCAACAAAAACCGTTCAACTTTGTCCTGTAATCCACTCTCAGTTAATGCTTGGATGAGGAACATTACAGTATGACAACCAAGTACTTCGCTTTGTAACAGTGCCTTATCACCAACTTGTGCGCATTGCGGTATATCCAGGCTCCATAGATGCACAATTCCATATTCAGGATATACGGTCAATTCTTCTAACAAACGCGTTAAATGTTGTTTATTTCCTGCAATAACTTCATATTCATTGTCACCAATATGCTTATATTCATCGCCTGCAAAAATCAAAGTATAACTATCACCTCTTTGTTTAATTTGTTCTGAAAGGTCTAATGCCACACCGAATTGATCAGCAAAAATCAGCCAATGTTTTTTTATTTTATCTTGGTTTTCTACAACATCAGGAAAAACATTAGCTTGTTTAGTTAAAGTATCAGCAACTTGCGCTATCACCAGGATTTGTTGTGTTTCTTTCTTTTCTGCAGATTCAGGCAAAACTATGGGAGATATATAGCCCTTTGCTTGCATAAGATTTTTCCAGTCATCTCGAGGAATTAGCGGATGGTCTGGACGTAAATGGATATCGGTATATCGCCACCAGCCATCAGTTAATCCAAAAATCATATCCAGCCAGGGATATTTCTCTTCTACTTCCAAAAATAATAAAAGTCCTGATGGTACCAGCAGTTTATAAATATTTTCCAGGGAATCTGCCAGGTTTTCAGTCGCATGCAATACATTTGAGGCTAACACGATATCAAATGAATGAAGTTGAAACCCTTGTTGTTGAATATCCTTTTCAATATCCAGTAATTGATACTTTATAAAGGGATAATCTTTAAATCGATGCTCTGCACTAGGTAGAAATGCACTGGAAATATCAGTAAAAAAATACTCAACACGATCTTCAGTAAACAAGTCAAGTAGATTTGCCGTCAAGCCTCCAGTACCTGCCCCAATCTCAAGCACTCTTAAGTTTTTGCCACAAGGAAGTGAATCAACTATGTTTTCCATCGCCATTTTCAACATTAGGTTGTATGGCTTAGATGAGGGTGAGTCAGTGTAAAATTGTTCAACAATAATTGAGGAGTTTTCAGGGAAAATTAATTTTAACGGATCCTGCTCACCTTTAAGCACAGATACCAGTTTTTCACCACAGGAACGAATCAAGGATAATTCTGCAAAAGCGCCAGCATACTCTGATAAAGCGCTAGACCATTCGGATTTTAAATCGGACGTAGTGAATGGCTGCAGAACAATCCCTGTTTCAGCCCCATGTTTCTGTATATAGTTTTGTTGTTCAAGAATTTGAAAAAACCTATGCAAGAGTCTCCTATAATTTTCTTGTACACCTAAATCAGCAATAAGCCTGTCAATGGACAAGCTATTCCCCTTATTAACTGCGCATCCAATATCAATAAAGAACTTGATAATATAGTTAATTGCCAGATCATTAAAACGGCTAGCCATTCTATCGAGTTCCCCCCAGCCACCTATTTGCAAGGAAAGTGCATTGAGGGGTTGTTCTATAGACTCAACAATTTGTGCACAACTCGGTAAAAATTCTGCTGCTTTACGCGGATGGGGACATTCGTATAATGGACTTTGCAACCACTGGTATTGATATAACTCATCCAATTCGTTTTGCTCAGTATGGGTTACCCCTAAACCCCGACAACGAAAACCCAGAATCTCGACCAATGGTTGCCCGGAACAAGAATAAATACTTAGGTTTCCCACTAACGTATTACTATTCGCATGTATACGTTGCGCGTGTACCCAAACTTCGGATTGTGCATCATCGTAATACCGAAGTTGATCTATAGCGACAGGAAGGAAAAGGTTATCTACCAACTGCATTGGTAAAGTACCAAATAATGTTTGAAAGCAAGCATCCAATACTGCTGGGTGAAAATGATATTGATGACTGTGTTGCTGATTAACGTCCAACAACTGCACTCTAGCCAATGCTTCTCCATCTCTAGTATGTATTGCAGTAAGACCCCGAAATGCAGGCCCAAATAATAACCCAGAATTGGAAAATCGCTGATAGGCATCCTCTACAGATATAACGTTATCCATGGACTTTTGTAATTCATCCAAATTGATATTATCAAATATTTTTGAATTTATACGCAGATAACCTATGCAATGGGTTGTCCAGGTTTTATCTACCAACAATGTACAAGAACGGATAACAAAGGATGAATCACTTGCATTCATTGAAAATTGTAAGGTCGGTATATTATCTTCTTTAATATATAAGACTTTCTGAATTTGTATATCTTCAACCACAAAAGTATCAGTTTCTAACAATTCACTAGCTGCAGCCATTGCCATTTCAACATAGCCTGCTGCAGGAAAAACTACTTTATCACGGACTTTATGATCAAGCAGATATGAATAACATGACAAGTCAATCAAAGTGTTCCAGGTCGGGTCCCCAGAATCAGACTTCACCATAAGCAATGGATGAACTATCTTCCCTGCGCGTCGTTGAAACCATTTTTCAGATTCATTCCAGTAGTGTTGTTTTTGCCAGGGATAGCCGGGTAAATGAATCGTTTGCCCTTGATATTTATGAACATGATTCCAGTCGATAGCATAACCCGTTGTATACAAGTTGCCTAGAGCACCCAGCATAGTGCAACATTCATCTTCATTGCGACGTAGACTGGGAATTACTGTGATTTTACTGGCTTGAGCACATTCCAAAATTGAACTGCTCAAAACCGGATGCGGACCGATTTCTATAAATATGTTATAACCATCTGCAATCAAATTTTGTATGGCCGGTGCAAAACAGACCTTTTTCCGTACATTACGCCACCAGTAATCAGCATTAAACCCGTTTTCATTAGCTTTTTTCGCTAAAACCGTCGAATAAATAGGTATATGAATATCATCTAGCTCAAGGTCATCAAGCGCGGTCAATAATTCATCCTTAACTGGATCCATTTGCACGCTATGAAATGCAAACTGTACCTTCAATATTTTATTATAAATACTTTGTTTATTTAATTTATTGGCCAGATCTGTTAATAAATCTGGCTGGCCAGATACCGTTACTGATGATGGGCTATTAATTGCTGCAATCGATACTTTACCTGAATACGATGATATTTCTTGGTTAGCCTGCTCAGGTGAAAGAGCCACGGCCATCATTCCACCTGAACCGGTTGCATGGCTCATACATAAACCACGAAAAAAAATCACCTTTATTGCGTTAGCCAGATCCAATGCACCTGAAATATGTGCGGCAGCCACTTCGCCTACACTGTGACCAACGACAGCATCTGGTTCAATACCCCGTGATTTCCATAACGCAACCAATGAAACCTGTAATGCAAATAATAACGGTTGAGAAATTTCTGTTTCGGAAATTCTGGAATTCTCTTCAGCAGCCGTAAGCTCGGTTAATAATGACCAATCGGCATATTGACTCAATAAATAGTCACATTCAATTATTTTTTCTCTGAAAACAACTTCCTTCTGTAATAACTCCCTACCCATAGCCCACCATTGAGGACCTTGGCCTGAAAATACGTAGGCTATTTTGAAATCAGTATTACACTGGCATTGCCTGTTCGACATACCAATACGCGGCTCAGCATTGATAAAGGCTTGTAATTGTTCTTTAGTATCTGCAAAGTTTGCGACCACTAATGACAATCGATGAGCAAAAATGTTTTTTCGGTTGCTTGCTGTATAAACCAAATCGACAATATCCAGTTTATTACTAGCCCCCAGAAAATCCACATAAGATTGAGCCAATATTTTCAAGCCATCTTTAGAACGAGCGGATAAAGGTAGAATATAAGCAACATTCTGTTCATCACTAGTTGCTGAAAACTGTTGTGGCTGATGTGTATATTCAGATAAAATAGCATGTGCATTTGTACCCCCAAATCCAAACGAATTAACGCCCACAATCATCTTTTTACCGGGGGTTTTTGGATATAAAATAGGGTCAACCGGGACTTGTATATTTAATTCATCAAATAAAATGTTAGGATTAGGGTTCAAAAAATGTAAATTGGGCGGAATCATCTGATGCTTAATGCATAAGGCTGCTTTAATTAACCCCGCCAAACCGGCAGCAGATTCTAGATGGCCTATATTGGTTTTTATCGAGCCTATAATGCACTTATCGCTATCAGCACGATCGCACCCAAACATTTCGCCCAACACCTCTGCTTCAATGGGGTCCCCAACTGCCGTTCCGGTTCCATGCGCTTCCACATAAAAAACCTGACTTCGGTCTATACCCGCTTTTTGATAAACTGACTCAATCAATGCTGACTGAGCCTCTTTACCGGGTAATGAAATGCCATTTGTTCGTCCGTCCTGATTAACTCCAGTGCCATTGATCACAGCATAAATACAGTCCTTATTCGCCACTGCTGCAGATAACCTCTTTAACACAACCACACCCACACCTTCCCCACGAACAAACCCATTTGCACTGGCATCAAAAGACTTACACCTGCCATCAGGCGACAGCATAGTTGCTGCGCTAAAACTAATCGCGGCTGTCGGCAATAAAATTAAATTTGCTCCTCCAGCCAACGCGATATCACATTCATCATTAAAAATACTGGCACAAGCTTGATGTATTGCTACCAATGACGAAGAACAGGCTGTGTCAACGACAAGGCTGGGGCCGTGAAAATCAAAACAATAGGAAATACGATTTGCAGCTATGCTAAATGCACCCCCGGTGGCTGTATGAGGATCAATTTGTTGCGGTTCATCCAAATCCAGTTGAATCTGGGAATAATCATTGGTTGAAAGCCCTATAAAAACACCTGTATTACTTCCTGATAATGTATCAATCGGGTGTCCACTATCTTCTAATGCATCCCAGGTAACCTCAAGCAACAAACGCTGTTGAGGATCCATGAAGTTGGCCTCTCGAGGAGAAATTGAAAAACATTCAGGATCAAACTGATCAATATTGTCGATGAACCCTCCCCATTTAGAATACGCCTTACCTCGCGCATTCATATGCTTACTATAATATCTTTCAATATTCCAACGATCCTGCGGAATTTCTGTAACAGCATCAATCCTGCCCATCAACATCTTCCATAGTGATTCAGCATTAGTTACCTTTCCAGGATAACGACAACCGATACCTATAATCGCAATGGGTTCATGTTCACCTTTCATCTATTCAATACCACTATGTAAATCATCTACTTAAACTCTCATTGTTATCTATATTACCCTTTCACAATCATTTTATACACGATTTGTAATCATTTTACTCATAGTTTGTAATCATTTTAGCAATAGAGTAAACAAAACGTTTCCCATGATCATATATAATAATTAGTATCACTACTATCTATTTCATAATGGTAGATACAATTTCCCTAATAACTGTCACCCTAAGATATTAGAATAGTCCAATAAATCAGTTATCGCCAATATCAATCACTTGAGTTCACCAAAAACTAGGAGATAAAACAATATGCCTAATAAATCAACAGCTTGCCCCACATAAAACAATACACTAAGTCACCAATTTTCTTATTAATTATCTCTTAATTTAATTAGAAAATGATAATCTTTATCATGACTATTAACCTATCGCAGATTACTCTCGATTTTGACGTTTGTAGGTCAACTTCACAAACTGTGTCATTCCGACCAACGGAAGGAATCTTAAGTCTAAGCACAACTTGAGTAACAAGATTTCTCGGCAATAGCACCTCGGAAACTGCTCCAGCGTTACCCTACTATATGCCGTCCATGGCATTATGCATTGCCCTACCTCCTGCATAAACCACATGGAAGTGGTGAATGCAGATATTGCAAGGAGCAATATATCTGTCCGTGCAAGTCGTCCCGGTCGAAATGACAACCCATTTAAAATTTGACCTGTGCTTTGTTAATAGTCATATTCTTTAATTATAGAAATATAATGCTCAACACCTATTATTTTGCGGAGATTGATAATGCGTTTGTTTATAATTATCTCATTATTCAGTTCTTGTTTGAATGCGGATATAAATTATGCACTCAAAGTATTTCAGAACGATAATTCAACTGTTAAACGTCAGAAATTATTAAAAGCGATTGCATTAACTGTCAAAACAAACATTGGAAAAAAATTAAAACCTTATATTAATGAGTTAATGCAGCAAGATAAAATTCAATTATCCGGTTTATATAAAGGTCATTACGGTGAATCAGGTGAAGGTTGTGTTATTAAATCAGGCAATTATTTTTATGAGGGCTATTTTATTTTACTCAATGATAAGCTTTCAACAGCCGAATTAGCAAGCGCATTAGTGCATGAGATTTCTCACTACCATATGATAAAACAAATGGTTGATGTTGGATACACTCAACCTGTTAAGGTTTCAACTTTTGAAATATCAGCATTCGCTACTCAATATGAATTTATTAAAGAACTAGAACAATTAAAATTGGTTCATCATCAATCACTATTTATCGATGAGAACAAAATAATTTCGAAAATCATCTACAGTGCCTACAAATTACGAACAAATTGGTCAGAGATATCTTATGATGCATTTTTAAAACAGCTTATTGATTATGGGTATCCATACACTGAATTAAATAGAACAATTAGCCAGCGAACTGAAAAACAATGTGTTGGTCTGGTTAAAAGTAACTCTCTCAATTAAACAAACTCTCTAAACCTCACACTATCCATTGTTTATATGGCCATATCTCCCGCATGAAAATACTCCTAATAACCCCCCCCATGACTCAGCTGAATACGCCCTATCCAGCAACAACATATTTAACAGGGTTTCTCAGACAGGAAGGGTATGATGTTAGTCAAAGAGATTGTGCTATAGATTTATTTTTATCCTTATTAACAAAACAAGGGATAAAACAAATTTATCGATCTACTGAAGATAACTATGCTGAATATGAAGATGATGAGTTACCAGACTCAATTTATCATTTTTTTTCACATTATCCAGTTTACGAAAAATGTATAGAACCTACCGTAAAATTCCTCCAAGGTAAAAATCCTTCCCTTGCATTACGTATTGCATCCCGTACTTTTTTACCTGAAGGACCACAATTTGAAAGTTTGTATCAAATGGAAGAAATGTCGGGCGATGTATTAGACAATGCTTTTGGTAAACTGGGCGTTCAAGATAAAGCAAAATATCTGGCAACTTTATTTATTGATGATATATCGGCTGTCATTAAACAAGGTGTAGACCCAAATTTTGAAGTCTCTCGTTACGGTGAGAGATTGGCGGCATCTAATCACTCATTTGATGATTTATATTATCAACTGCAACAACCTCCAATTTATACTGACAAACTCATTTTATCGTTAATCGATGATTACTTAACACAAGAAAACCCAACCATTGTTGGACTCACTGTACCCTTCCCTGGCAACATGCTGGGTGCGTTAAAAATTGCAAAATGTTGTAAAACAATCAATCCAAAAATCACCCTTATTTTGGGGGGTGGATTTGTTAATACGGAATTAAGGTCGCTCAAAGATCCCCGTGTTTTCGAGAATATTGATTTCATCACCGTTGATGATGGTGAAAGACCTCTGCTAACTTTACTAGAACATCTAAACAAGCAGCGTCCTAAAGAAGATCTGGTACGAACGTTTTACTTAAACAAAGGGAACGTTATCTATGCTAACAACACAGCATTACACGATATTCCACACAAAAACACTGGAACACCTTGTTATAATGGGCTTGCGCTGGATAACTACTTATCATTATGTGAGATGCTTAATCCCATGCATCGTATCTGGAGTGATGGCCGCTGGAATAAACTCACCATCGCACATGGTTGTTATTGGTCACAATGCAGTTTTTGTGATATTAGCCTCGACTATATAGGCCAATACGATGATGCAGGTGCAGAGATTATCGTAAAACGAATTGAGGCATTAATTGCAGAAACAGGGGAAACCGGCTTTCATTTTGTTGATGAAGCGGCACCGCCAAAGGTTTTGTTTTCTATGGCAGAAAAGCTAATTGAAAGAAATATTGTTATTAGCTGGTGGGGCAATATACGTTTTGAGAAAACCTTTACTGCAGAAAAATGCCAGCTATTAGCTAACTCCGGCTGTATTGCCATTAGTGGTGGCTTAGAAGCAGCCTCTGATCGATTATTAAAATTAATGAAGAAAGGAGTCACTGTTGAACAGGTTGCCAGAGTCACCAAAAACTTTGCCAATGCTGGTATACTGGTTCATGCTTATTTAATGTACGGATTTCCCAGTCAAAGCCTACAGGAAACGGTTGATTCTTTAGAGCGGGTGCGCCAGTTAATGCTTAACGGCTGCATCCACTCTGCCTATTGGCATCGGTTCGCAGCTACCATACATAGCCCAATAGGGTTAAATCCAGACCAGTACAAAATAGAATTAAGGCCTCATACAGATGATGTCTTATTTGCTGAAAATGATATAGATTTTTTTGACCCTGTCAATACTGATCATGAAATGCTTGGCAAAGGATTAAAAAAAGCTCTCTATAATTACATGCATGAAATGGGATTCGACTATCCTATGAGTTTTTGGTTTAACGAACCTGTCTCTGAACCCAATGTTTCGCCCACGTTTATTGAACAGGCACTGTATCTTAATGACGAGTAAAACATTCATATTTGAGCAAATTCATATTGAAGTAGCTCGTAATGCCTCTGATGATTTCAATCTGTTTCATGACAAACACAAATGGCTACAGATTAGTCACAATCCTTTCAAAGGCCCTATTGTTCTTGGTTATCAATTAAACACCTTAATTGAATACCAAATGCGTTTGTATAGAGAAGCGCATCATGAAAACCAGATTATTTCAGAAAATAATTTACGCTATAGCAACTACCAAATTACCTTTGTTAATGCCCTTAAGCCAGCGATCCCATTTACTCTGGATATAAAAAAAACATTAATCAAAACTATTCCTCATTTAACCTTGGGAAATCGTGTTTCTATAAAATCAGAAGGAAAAACTATTTTATTAGGATTCAAAAAAGAAACTCAGGTCCCTTTATTTCTGACAGAGGCACTTTTTAATAAATTACCTAATCTCAATGTAATCCGCGATAAGACAATAATCCCTGGCACAGATTATTTTCTAAAAAGAAAATTTTTACACAACGGGAATGTCAAAAACTTTCTATCAGGTTCTTTAGCTGAACAGTCTGACTATTTTGATGAATTAGCTCATATTGCCAATTATCCTGATATTTTTCCCTGTAGCCTGGCATCAGGCGCTTTACTTGAAAAAGCACAGTTAGAAAATCATGATTTTAAACGAAATCCCATGGTTTATACATCACATGAAATATCTGTGGACCGTCACCATTTAAGTGCATTAAAAAATGACGATAAACTCTATATATTGGTTAAACAACACCCTGAATCAAGCTCGAATACCTTAAATCAAACCAATATAATGCTAAGAACTTATGACTGCTTTGGACTGTTACATAATCATGAGGTTTTATTCAGAGTTAGAATGAATCTAGTTCCGTTGGAAGAAATACTTAAGAATCTGGCAGAAAAAGTTTGATTAGGGCGGTTAAATAAATATCTAACCTCACTTGACTTAGGGTGTTATTATCTAGACAGGAGCAACCAAGGTTCAGTCAATAAAACTAAAGCAGACTACGCTATTCTAAATAATTTAACATGACAATGAATTTACCACAGGTTACTTTTCATTTTGACATTAAGATCTCTCCTACCGTCGAGATGACAAGTGCTGAGTCATTCCGACCAAAGGGACGACTGTACGGGCACAGGAGGTAGAGCAATGCATAATGCCATGGACGGCATGTAGTAGAGTAACGCAGGAGCAGTTACCGAGGAACAATTGCCGAGAAATCTTTAACCTGTGCTTTATCCTAGAAAAATCAGTTGGATCACAGATCTAGCACAAGCTCTTGATTCCACAGCACTTCACAGAAAATTACACCTGCATGATCTGCATTCACCATCCATGTGGCTCAAAAAAATGCTCGCTTAACCTAATGGATGAAGCTAAGATTTTTTTAAAATACTGTGAAACCAATATCTTGCACTATAGTTCCACGCCCAACTGATCTTTCTAGGTTTATTCATAGCCATTTAATTTAATGCTCTACTAATTTCGATATGTCAAAGCTAATAACAACTGATTTAGTAATTCTAATTCATTTTAGTTTTATTCTTTTTGTCATATTCGGCGGACTTCTAGCCTTAAAATGGAAAAAGTTAATTTTTCTACACTTGCCTGCTGCCGTATGGGGTGTTCTGATCGAGTTTTCCGGTTGGATCTGTCCTTTGACGACACTGGAAAATCAACTCTACCTAATCAAAGATGCCGAGACATATTCAACCGGATTTATCGCTCATTACATTATTCCAGTGATTTATCCCCTACAGCTGACCCCGAACATTCAGATCATCTTGGGAATTTTGTTAATTGTCTTTAACTTAGTTATATACACTTTATTTTTTAAAAAGTGGATATCTAAATCTGGAAAAAACATAAATTTTTAATTAGTACCAATACATTAATAACAGAATACTGCCTTTAAATATCGCATAAAAACCAATCCTTTTCGCAACTAATCCAAAACCAGCTATCATCCTTAACAAATATCGCTACTTTATTGTACTAGAGTAATTTGTTTCTTTACGTTTTTGTCCATTTTCATATCTTCACATCCCACAGTAACTAAAACCACAACGAAAATACACATAATCTTTTTCATAACTATCCCTCACCTTTTTATGTTTAAATTTTATTATTATAACGAGACGTTAAACCAACGTCTTTATGATAAGCAACCTATACATCAAACTATCTCACTCAAAGTTTAGAAAACAGTTTTTGTCTATTTATCATTGACTCTAATTTTAATGACCCTAACTTCTTTAAGACGCCACATAAAAGCCAGTAAAATACTGCCCAAAAGTAATAAAGTGAGTTGTAACTGCAAATTTTTATGTAACACTGCAATAGAAAGTGCGAAGGTTACAACAATTAAAAGCATTGCTTTAAACTTGGTAGTATGTGTAATAGTTCGACTTTCTTCCCATTGTTGCAATGCTTTACCAAACCAACGGTTGTTCAACAGCATTTGATGGAAACATGGTGAGCTACTAGCAAAACAGGCCAGAGCTAAAATCAGGAAGGGTGTTGTAGGTAGAATGGGTAAAACAACGCCAATAATACCCAGCGCAACATAAAATAGACCACAAATAATTAACAAGTATTTTTTGATTCGTTTGCGCATAGGTTATTCTCTCTTGAATAGATAAATGCTCAAGTCCATCTAACACGCTATATTCTGCTGTTAAAGACCATTGCCAAACCTAAACTTCATACATAGACCTTAGAAGTTGCTAACTTGACTAGATGTAGAGTAATTATATTGAATTACATGGTCAAGCTATTTGCACCCGTTATAGTCGGTTCATCTAAATAAAGCTAATTATATTATACAGTTCTGTTCTTAGACTATATACAAAAAAATCTACAATATTTAAACGTGGATTTTTTGTCAAAACTAACAACTGAGGACTTGGCGGCGATTATCCTGAAAAATCGGTTGGACATGAAGTTTGTGGAAAATCCGTACGAAAAAGACAAATAATCACTCGCAGATAAAGCTTCCGCGTCCTGCTTACGCCCCTTACCTACTTCCATGTAGGCAATGGCCATAGTCCTTATCAAGAGTGATTCTGCAGGATATTTCGTCCAGATTTCTTCACAAAATCATGGAGCGGCTTACTTTTACCAAACGGGTGGGTCGCAGTAATCTTAACTACCCATCTCATTCAATCGATTTGGTAATTTTTTAGCGTTCAACTGATTTTTCTAAGATTTTAGATAAACGGAATTACTTGGGGCGAAAAGCAAAAGTATCATACACGACAAGCTCAATTTTTGGGCCAAATAGTACCGTAGGACAATACCGTACCTTTCTTTATGGGAATATGCTTAACTCAACATCAACCAACAGGAGAAGACCATGAGTTACGAAATTGAATACCTGGATTACGAAGATATGGATGAATTAGTACTACCCGATCATATTGAGTTTAATAATGATCAGCTTGAAGAATTTTCTATGGACGCACTCGACACTATATATGAATATTAATTTTTCATTCGCTGTAGAAAACCCTCCTTCTTTTGACCCAGCAATGTTCTAGCTGGGTTTTTTTTGTCTGCTAACTTAAAACACAAAAAGTTTCAACTGAAATATTTCACAATTTCAAAGTCATTACCTAAAAGTAATTGCTCAACAGTATAATATCGTCCAAAAGGCTTTCGCACTTTGACACAACTGCTTTCACAGCCATTTCGACCAGAAAGGGAAACCTTTATGACTGCAACCAATAGTCAAAGCTTAATCCATATATAGACTCCTCGTTTCACTCGGAATGACATATTAATTAAGATAAGAGAGAAATAAGGGAAAGGATAATTGAATATTAGTAATACTAGGAGCCAAAATGCTCTTTTACTAATTTTCTGGCAAAAGTTTGTACTGGAACTTTAGCTAATGCATATTGCTGGTAAAAATCATATATAGTTTGATGCGTTAAATAAGCATAGACACCGTAACCGCTATGATGCATAAATTCATTGCTTAAAACAGATAAGAACTCTGAAATTTCGATTGCATTTTTAGCTTCACTGACCATGATTAACACCTTAAAAAAACAACTAACCAGTGTTTAATCTATCTCGGATTGAAAACAATTACTATTGTACTTAAGTTCTATATTCATTTAACAGGGGTTTTATAGTACTCCCCACTGTCTAGACCAATTTATTAAAAAGTTAAGATAGAATCTTGTCCGTTATTAAAAAAAATAATATGTTTGCGCCGCAGTTATTTTGATACTCTCTTTTATTGGCTATCGAAATTACAATACAATCAGTTGCATCAAGGATCCATACATTCGTCGGCTACTACTCTTGTACTTTACTTCTGCATTCATAAATACAGACGCCAGCATACAATCATATGTTCTACTCAATAGAAGGCTGTCCGAGAATATAAAACTTACTACGGACAAGCTCCTAGCTCCATTGAAATTCTATTTTCCTACACTTTACTCTAAACTAAATTTTGAAGCTGAATTTATCTCATTATTACTCTGACAGATCAATTGACCTTGCTTTGTAAAATCGATTTTTGTATAATTTTTTTCTACTTAAATTAATGCAATACATGAGAAACATTAAAAAAATGTTCAGGAAAGCATTGAGTCAACAATTAATTACCTGCAAGTTATCTTGAAGGATCATTTGTATTACATAGGATCGCATAGTATGTTTAATGTATGCGACGGTCATGTTTGAGTTTCCTCATGACCAGCCAGCACTAACACTTTCATCATTTTCTGGCTAAATGTAACTCCGTATAACGAACACGTTCCAGCCAGTTATTGTCGACTACGTATCGATAATCTGGCGAAACCTATAAGGTGGTGTATTAGAATGTCAAAACAGACTTACAAAATACCTCGTAAACAGGGCCTTTATGACCCAGACAACGAAAAAGATAGCTGTGGCGTAGGGTTCATAGCACATATTAAAGGACAACGTTCACACAAAATCATCCAGGATGCAGCAACCGCACTGGAAGCGATGACCCACCGTGGTGCCTGTGGATGTGAATCCAATACTGGTGATGGAGCAGGCATCATGACTGCACTTCCACTGGAATTTTTAAACAAGGTTGCTAAAACTGATCTAGGTAAAGAGCTGCCTGAACCAGGAAAATTTGCAGCTGGACTGGTATTTCTGCCACAACATGACGATGAACGTGCAAAGTGTAAGGCAACGATAGAACAATTAATCACCGATCAAAACCAGCATTTCATTGGCTGGCGTAGTGTTCCTGTAGACCCAGATGCTGCAGATATTGGTCCTTCTGCACGTGCCACTGAACCGGTAATTGAACAACTGTTTATCGGCGCTACCGATGGTCTTGAAGGCGATGCTTTTGAAAGACAATTATATCTAATTCGTAAGCAGGCCTCGCACATTCTACGTAATGACGAATCCTTGCAGCAGTGCAAAATGTTCTACATTTGCAGCCTTTCGACCAAAGTTATCATTTATAAAGGTCAATTGATGCCTGAACAGGTAGTGCCTTACTTTCCTGATCTTAGCAACCCAGATTTCACTTCGCATCTGGCAATGGTGCATTCTCGTTTCAGCACTAATACATTTCCCTCTTGGGATCGTGCTCAACCTAACCGGTTTATGAGCCATAATGGTGAAATCAATACCTTGCGCGGTAATAAAAACTGGATGCAGGCACGTGAAGGTGTTGCTAAAAGTGAATTATTTGGTGATGAACTAAGCAAGCTGTTTCCCGTTGTTGAACCTGAATGCTCCGACTCAGGAACTTTCGATAATGTGCTTGAATTCCTGTTGATGAGCGGACGTACTCTGCAAGAAGCGGTAATGATGATGGTGCCGGAAGCATGGCAAAATCACGAAACCATGCCGGAACACAAACGCTCTTTCTATGAATTTAACTCGGCGATGATGGAGCCCTGGGATGGCCCAGCTTCAATCGTGTTTACCGATGGTAAATATATTGGTGCGGTTCTTGACCGCAACGGTCTACGTCCCAGCCGATACTATCTAACCCACGACGATCATGTCATCATGGCATCGGAAGTTGGGGTTGTTCCTGTTGCACCTGAAAACGTCAAATATAAAGGCCGGTTACAACCTGGACGTATGTTTCTGGTTGACTTTGAACAAGGTCGCTTAATTCCAGACGAAGAACTCAAAAATGATTTTTCCACTCAGCGTCCTTATTGGGACTGGCTAAAAAAAGAACGCATCCTACTCAGTGAACTAGAACCTAAAAAAGAACCTCACGGTTTCAACCCAGAAACCCTGATGGCACGTATGCAGGCATTCGGTTTTACCTCTGAGACCTTGCAATTTATGCTATTACCAATGATTCGGGAAAAACGTGATCCCTTAGGCTCAATGGGTAATGATTCTGCGTTGGCCTGTCTTTCCGACCAGCCACGTATGCTATATGATTATTTCAAACAACTATTTGCCCAGGTCACCAATCCATCGATTGACTCAATACGCGAAGAGATCATCATGTCACTGGAATGCTATATTGGACCGGAAGCGAATTTACTCACAACGACAGAAAAACATTGCCACCGTTTATTAATCGAACATCCGATACTGTCCAATGAACAACTGGCAGCGATCAAACATATGGATCACCGTGGCTGGAAAAGTAAAACTATTGATATTACCTGGCCGAAACAGCAAGGTAATTCTGGACTTTTAAGTGCTCTGGATCGGATTTGTAACGAAGCCGAACATGCGATTGAAAGTGGTTTTCAACTGGTGATACTATCCGACCGCAATCTCGGCCCGGATCAAATCGCCCTACCCGCCTTGCTGGCAACGGGTGCTATCCATCAACACTTGGTGCGTCAATTCAAGCGCACCCAGATAGGTATCGTTGTTGAAACCGGAGAAGCTCGTGAAGTCCATCACCACTGTCTATTAATTGGCTATGGAGCCGATGCGATCAATCCATATCTGGCCTTTGAATCACTTTGGCAGGCACGACGTGAAGGTCTGATGGAAAACGACATGCCAGATGACGACACTGTTGTTGCTACCTACAGAAAAGCAGTTGCAAAAGGTATGCTCAAGGTCATGGCAAAGATGGGTATATCTACTCTGCAAAGTTACAAAGGTGCACAAATATTTGAAGCAGTCGGACTACGCGACGAAGTCGTCGACCGTTGTTTTACCGGCACTGCAAGTCGTATCCAAGGTGTAGACTATGATGTACTCGCCACCGAATGTATCCGTCGGCATGATATTGGCTATCCTGAAAATCCGAATAACCGGGATGACACTCTACCTAACAACGGCGAATTCCACTGGCGTGCCGGCGGAGAGCGTCATATGTGGGATCCACAGGCTATTTCAGACATTCAGCTGGCAACGAGAACCAATAATCCCGAGACCTACCAGCAATTCGCTGATCATATGAACAACGATGCCAAAACTCGCTGTTCAATTAAAGGTTTGCTTGGTTTTAGAGACAACCTGACAGCAGTCCCGCTGGAACAAGTGGAACCCGCCGCAGACATAGTCAAACGTTTCTGTACCGGCGCAATGAGTTTTGGCTCTATTTCCGCAGAAGCGCATGAATCATTGGCCATCGCAATGAATCGTCTAGGTGGCAAGAGCAATACGGGTGAAGGTGGAGAAGATCCTCTCCGTTTCACACCCATGCCCAACGGCGATAGTAAACGTTCGGCAATCAAGCAAATTGCTTCAGGTCGCTTTGGCGTTACCATCTGGTATCTGGCCAATGCTGACGAATTACAGATTAAGATATCACAAGGTGCCAAGCCTGGTGAAGGCGGTGAATTACCGGGTAAGAAAGTCGATAGTTATATAGCCCGCCTGCGACACTCTACCCCTGGCGTCGGCCTGATCAGTCCACCGCCACACCACGACATTTATTCTATAGAAGATCTGGCGCAATTAATTTCTGATCTGAAGAACTCGAACCCTTCTGCTCGTATCAGCGTCAAACTTGTTTCTGAAGTTGGTGTAGGTACCATTGCATCAGGTGTTGCCAAGGCACATGCGGACCATATACTGATATCAGGAGACGGTGGTGGTACAGGAGCATCACCGCTTACTAGTATCAAGCATGCTGGTCTGCCGTGGGAATTAGGCATCGCAGAAACCCACCAGACTCTGGTAATGAAAGATTTACGCTCACGCGTAACCCTACAAACTGACGGTGGCTTAAAAACCGGTCGAGATGTAGTTATTGCAGCATTGCTGGGTGCCGAGGAATTTGGCTTCAGCACTGCCCCATTGATTTCTTTGGGTTGCATAATGATGCGTAAGTGTCATTTGAATACCTGCCCTGTCGGCATTGCAACTCAAGATAAAGAACTACGCAAAAAATTTAATGGCGATCCGGAATATGTAGTCAACTATCTATTTATGGTTGCCGAAGAAGCGCGTGAATTGATGGCTAGGCTTGGTTTCTGTACTATCAATGAAATGATAGGTCGTACTGATGTGCTGGAAACCAATGAAGCGATTCAGCACTGGAAGTCAGATGGCCTGGATTTAACCTCATTACTGACCATGGCTCCCAAGCCACACGAAGGGGTTGAAGTATACAAAACTATTGCACAAGACCATGGTCTGGATAAAGTAATTGATAACAAGTTAATCAAACTTTCCAAAGATGCCTTGGAAAATGGCAACAAGGTTAGTATTGAATTGCCCATTATCAACACCGACCGCACTGTCGGTACCATACTCAGTCACACCCTGGTAAAAAAATGGGGCGCTCAAATGTTACCTGAAGGTACCATAAACATTAAATTCAATGGTTCCGCTGGTCAAAGTTTTGGCGCATTTCTGGCTCGTGGTATTACTATGGAAATAGAGGGCGATGCTAACGACTATGTAGGCAAAGGATTATCAGGTGGTAACATTACCGTATATCCTCCCAAAAACAGCACCTTCGAAGCCAATGAAAATATCATCGTTGGTAACGTTGTTCTGTACGGTGCCACTTCAGGTCAGGCTTTCTTCTGTGGCCGAGCAGCTGAACGGTTTTGTGTCCGTAATTCTGGTGCCAACACAGTTATTGAAGGTGTCGGAGATCATGCCTGTGAATACATGACAGGGGGACGCGTTGTAATACTGGGTCCTACAGGACGTAACTTTGCTGCAGGTATGAGTGGTGGTGTCGCATATATTTGGGATTACGACCATGTATTTGCTTCAAACTGCAACTCGGGAATGGTTGAACTGGAAAAAGTTGAACATGAACATGATATTGACGAACTACGTGGTCTAATTCAATTGCACTATGATCACACCGGCTCAAAGGTGGCAGAAAAGATTATAAATAATTGGTATTCATTCCTGGGACAATTCGTCAAGGTTATGCCGGTTGACTATAAACGTGTTCTGGCAGAACGTGCGTTACACGATGAAGAACAAGAAACTACTGTACACGGAGCAATGACCGATGGGTAAACCGACTGGATTCAAAGAATACCAACGAGAAACAGTACCGTATCGTGATCCTATGTTGCGTTTAAATGATTACGCAGAAATTTACACCGACCCTTTGGAAAATCATCTGCAAACTCAAGGTGCTCGGTGCATGGATTGTGGTGTGCCCTTCTGCCAATCAGATACTGGTTGTCCGGTCGACAATCTGATTCCAGAATGGAATGATCTGGTTTATCATAGCCGCTGGCATGATGCGCTTGATCTCCTGCACAAAACCAACAACTTTCCAGAGTTCACAGGCCGCGTTTGCCCTGCTCCTTGTGAAGGTTCTTGTGTTTTGGGTGTCAACTCTCCTCCGGTCACCATCAAGAATATCGAAAATTCGATCATTGATCGTGGCTTTGAGGAAGGCTGGGTTAAACCCCAAATTCCCACCAGTGAATCCGGCCAATCTGTTGCTATCATTGGTTCCGGCCCCGCTGGCATCGCTGCTGCCCAACAATTACGCAGAGCCGGCCATAAAGTTAGCGTTTATGAACGTGCCGACCGTATCGGTGGCTTGCTAATGTACGGCATCCCTAATATGAAGCTTGATAAAGGGGTAATTGATCGACGTATAGACCAACTACGTAGTGAAGGTGTGAAATTTTTTACCAATACCCACATTGGAAAAACCGAGGACTTTCCTGCAGGGCACGTCAACAGGATTATGCAGGATGCTGATCTCAAAATCAGCTACATAGATCCAAATGATCTATCTCAACAGTTTGACGCTGTATTATGGGCGACCGGTGCAACCAAACCAAGAGACCTGCCTATCCCAGGGCGTGAACTTAAGGGTATCCACTTTGCAATGGACTTTCTTACACGGAACACCAAGAGCTTGCTTGACAGTAAACTTCAGGATGACAGATACATTAGCGCTAAAGGTAAAAATGTCATCGTCATAGGTGGGGGAGATACTGGTACTGACTGTATCGGCACTTCGCTTAGGCACGGTTGTAAAACCCTGGTTAATTTTGAATTATTACCGGAACCACCATTGGAACGTGCCCTGGATAACCCTTGGCCACAATGGCCAAAAATTTTCCGCGTTGATTATGGCCATCAGGAAGCCACTGAACGAAACGGTAAAGACCCTCGGGAATACTGCATTCTAAGTAAGGAATTTATCAGCGATGGAAAAGGCAACCTGACTGGGATTAAAACAGTTAATGTTGAGTGGACTAAAGATGACAGTGGTCGTTTCCAGATGCATGAAATTGAAGGCAGTGAGAAAGAATGGAAAGCAGATCTCATCACTCTGGCACTTGGTTTTCTAGGTCCCGAACAAACTGCAATTGATATGATGGGACTTGAACACGACCAACGTAGCAATATCAAAGCCGCGTATGGCGAATTCACAACCAATATTGAAGGTGTGTTTGCTGCTGGCGATTGCCGTCGAGGTCAGTCTTTGGTGGTCTGGGCAATTAATGAAGGCCGCAATGCCGCCAAAGCTATTGATAAGTACCTAAGGAATGGGCACGAAATAACTTGAGTAACTAACTTATCTTTTTGCCCATTCTCTGCGTCAATAGTAACAAGGCATAGAGCTATTTTTACCGAAACCCTCACAACGTTGTGAGGGTTTATTTTACTTAATGAGGTCATTGAAAAAGCCACAATAAAATCTGTTATATTTTACTTGTTGCTATCAAATGCTGGCGTTGAAAATACTGCTCTGATTGCATTTCAATTAATCGTGAGCGCGTACGTTTAAAATCAAAAACGCTATCTTCAAAAATAAAGTCTTCGATGGGTAAGGCAGCTGTACATATTAATTTAACATTTTGCTCATATAAAGCATCAATCAAAGTTACAAACCGTCTGGCTTGATCCCTGAATTCTATGGAAAAGCGGGGGATATTAGCAATTAATAAGGTGTTAAATTCATTTGCAATGGCCAAAAAATCTGTGGGTCCTAATTCTCTCACACAAAGTTCATCAAATGATGTGTACAAAATATCGCCATGTACTGCTACAAAATTGACTTCCCTACCTTTAACATGAAGCGTTTTTTGTTCTGTAATGCCATAATTTGTTAATTCATTATAACTTTTCTGTAAAAAAGCATCTCCCCCTTCTGGTCTACTATAAAAAGTGGTTTTCATGGCTTTGAAATGCAACAGCCGATAATCTTCTTTTGAAACCAACTCCAATATATCAGAGGACTGTTTTAATAATTTTATAAAGGGCAAAAACAGCTCCCTTTGTAATCCATTCCTATATAAATCATCAGGATGCTGATTTGATGTTAAAACAAAAATCACCCCTTGATTAATTAATCGTGTAAATAGCCGGGACAAAAGCATAGCATCTGCAATATCAGTCACTTGGAATTCATCAAAACACAATAATACAGAAGCTTGTCTTATTTTAATGGCTAAGGATGGTAACGGATCACCTTGATGATTTTTTCGCCAATAGTGCATATAATCATGAACTTCCTGCATAAAAGCATGAAAGTGTATACGTCGCTTAGATTCAATTGGGCAGGCTTCAAAAAACAAATCCATCAACATGGATTTACCGCGCCCAACATCACCAAATATATATAGGCTTTTAGTAGTTTGGGGGATATAGGAAGAAAGTAGGCGGCTAAAAATTAACTGCTTTTCCTGTTCTAGTTGTGCCGAAATATTATTTAAAAGTTGCTGTAGATGCCCAAGAACATTTATTTGAGCATCATCACTTTGAATGTGATGTTTAACCACTAGTTCCTGATAGTGCTTTTCTAATAAACTACTATCTAATTGAGAATGATTAGATTGTTGTCCAGTTTGTAACAAAAAGTTTTTGAACATGCCTTTAAAGCATTATTTTGTGTTTAAGATTGGAGGGATTAAAACTAGGAGCCTGTCCGAGAATAGAAGACCTATTACGGGCAAAGCCTATTTTGGCCAGTTTTTCTGATAATTTTCGTTTAATAGCGCAACTATTCGCCTTAAATGATCAAAAAAACTGACTCAAAATGGGGTTCCCTCGCTACGGTTTCTATTCTCGGACAGCCTCCTAGCCAACTACTTCAGGTCATTTTATTTCATTTTTTGGCTATACTGCTCCATGCAGATAACCATGCTTGGGATTGATAACTATCCGCTTCTTTAGGCAAATCGCCTGAAAGTACCAAACGGAGAGTATGGCTGATAATACCAAAAAAATAACTATAAGCCAGCAACGGGTCTATTGAACGAATTTCTCCATCTTTAATACCATTTTGTATGATTCGGCTGATTTTGTTGAATGGAGCCGTTTCTAACAAGGGCTTATGCTCAGGCAAAATCTCCTTTATGTTTACAATGATTAGAAAATGAACTATTTCAGGTGCTTCCTCAGTTAGTCTAAATAATAAATCAACAAATTCTCTTAACTGTTCAGAGGCTTTTCTGTTTCTACGCCGAATATCATCAATAGAGATACTCAAACTATCAATGATATTACCAAACAGTACTTCAGCAATCGCCTGCTTATTCTTGAAATGTTGGTAAATTCCACTGGTGGTTTTTATTCCAACAGCATCTTTAATTTCAGTTAAAGAAGTATTAAAATAGCCTTTTTCCGAAAACAATTTCAATGATGCTAATAATATTTCATCCTGCGTTACTGGCTTTTTAGCCTTACTCTTTTTTTCCGTATCCATTTAAAATTTTTTACAACTTTGATAATTATTGTTATTCTTCGTTCAGGGTAGTATAGGCAGCGGATAAATAGTTAATCATTGACCACAAGGTCAAACATGCAGCTATATACAGCAGCCAATACCCCATTAAGTTAATTGGCAATCCAAATAAATCATCTTTATAAAGCAATAGTCCAATTGCTACCATCTGCGCAGTCGTTTTCCATTTTCCTAATGCTGATACTTTCACTGTGGCTCTTTGACCAATTTCAGCCATCCATTCTCTTAAGGATGCAATAGTAATTTCCCGTCCAATAATGACAGCAGAAGCAATAGCCAAGGTTGCACTGGCCTCAGCCTGAACAATAAGTACTAAAACAAATGCAACCATTAATTTATCCGCAACGGGATCTAAAAATGCCCCAAATGCAGTTTCCAAACTCATTTTTCTGGCTAAATAACCATCCAGCCAATCAGTGAATCCGGCAATTGCAAAAATGACGGTACTAGCGACATTGGAATATTCCCATGGCAAATAAAATACGATGGCTAATAAAGGAATTAACGCAATTCGTAATAATGTCAGATTTGTAGGTAAATTAAATTCAATGGCCATCTTGATGATGAAATATATCGTAAATTCGTTGTGCTAATTGTCTACTTATGCCGTTAATTCCAGCAAGCGCGTCTACTCCAGCGTTAGAAACACCTTGTAGACCTCCAAACTGCTTTAATAAAACTTGTCTTCTTTTTGGCCCTAAGCCGACTATGCTTTCCAACACAGATTCTTTTTTTACTTTTGCCCTACGTTGTCTATGGCCTGTTATGGCAAATCGATGAGCTTCATCCCGTATATGCTGAATTAATAATAGAGCACTGGCGCCCGGTGTTATATCGAGCGGTTGCTGTTGCTCAACCAAAATCAATTTTTCCATACCGGCTTTTCGATCAGGACCTTTAGAAACACCCACTATCATAACATTATTTACCTCTAATTCATCTAATGCCTTTTGTGCTTCATTGATTTGACCTTTTCCCCCATCTATAAAAAGGATATCAGGCGCTTGATGTTCACCTTTTTTCAGACGCTTATATCGTCGATGTACTGCTTGATACATGGCGGCATAATCATCACCTGGCGTAATTCCTTCGATATTAAACCGCCGATAAGCTGACTTTAATGGTCCTTCTCTATCAAAAACCACACAGGATGCAACCGTCTGGATTCCTTGAGTATGACTAATATCAAAACACTCCAGTCTGTTTGGTAAATTTACACATCCCAACTCCTCCTGCAAACTAAGATATCGAGCATAAATACCTTGTTTGTCTGATAATTTACTCAATAGCGAATTTTCTGCATTCATTTCTGCCATCTGTAACCACTTGAGGCGCTCCCCTCTTACATTAATAGCTATACTTACTGAGTGTTTAGCTTGTCTGGTTAGCATTTCGGCCAATAAATCAGACTCCTCCATGGCATGGCTAACTATCAGTTCATAGGGGGCTTGTCTCTCCAGATAGTATTGTGCAATAAATGCCTGTAATATGCTATTTGCAATGGTATCTCCTTTTATTCTTGGAAAAAACAGTTTATTTCCTAAATTCTGTCCATTTCGGATAAAAAATACTTGCACACAAGCCACTCCCGCCTTACTTGCACAAGCAATAATATCCACATCCCCTTTTTCTCCATGAACAAAATGCTTCTCTAAAACTGTTCTTAATCGTGTAATCTGGTCTCGATAAACCGCTGCACGTTCAAACTCTAAGTTTTTTGATGCAGATTCCATTTTATCAATCAATTGATCAATCAATAAATTGCCTTTACCCTCCAAAAATAGAACCGTATTATTCAGATCTTCCGCATAACTCGCTATATCAATATAATCCACACAAGGCGCAGTACAGCGCTCAATTTGATATTGTAAACAAGGACGTGTACGATTATTAAAATACGAATCATCACATTGCCTGACAGGGAAAATCTTTTGCAAAATTTTTAATGTTTCTTTTACTGCTCCTGCACTCGGGTAGGGTCCAAAATACTTCCCTTGTTTCTTTTTGGCTCCTCGATGAAAAGTAATTTGCGGATAATCATGATAACTGGAGATAAATATATAAGGATAGGATTTATCGTCACGCAGACAAATGTTATAGCGCGGTTTGAAACGCTTTATTTGCTGGCTTTCCAGTAACAATGCTTCACCCTCAGTATGAGTTACTATTACTTCAATAGCAGCTATTTTAACCACCATTGCTTGCTGCTTTGGAGAAGCTGTGCCTGTTCTAAAATAACTGGAAACCCGGTTCTTCAGGTTTTTAGCCTTACCAATATAAATAATATCACCCTTGTCATTGAGCATTTTATAAATGCCAGGGCGTTTAGTCAGATTCTTTAAGAAGTCTTTGATGTCAAAATCCGACTCGGTCATGTTTTTATGTACATTTTTAAATTACTGGAGATTAAGCTCAACCACTATGCACTGAAAATGCATCAGATATTTAAAAGTCACTACTGATGTGTCAACACTTTTCAGGGCACCAATTACACAGATTTTTGCTGAATGTGCGTAGTTTTGTATAAGCGATCTAAAATAATAAAACCATCTTTTGGGAACCTTTTTTTTAGTACTTGCATCCTGAAGTTTCAAGAATATTTATATTCATCACTTTCTAATAAGAAACTATTATGCCATTATTAATTATTAAACCTCTAGCTAACTTACGCAACAACCTAATCTTCACCATTTCTACCTTTGCTTTACTGATTGGGTGCGCTAATGCAAATGAAATTCAACAAGCCGAAATTATAACTGATGCAAATATTGCAGCTATCGTTGTTGGTGCCAACAATATTGATATTTCAGCCGGAAAGATTGCTTTAGAACACTCAGAAAACACATTGGTCAAAAATTTTGCCGAGAGAATGATTACCGATCATAATGCTGTATTAGATTCAGCTATAGCACTGGTGACAAAACTAGGAGTTACCCCTGTTAATAACAGCCTGGTAGCAACTCTCGCAGCACAATCCACTAATCATGAAGCAAATTTACAGTCGCTATCAGGTAATGCTTTTGACAAGAGTTATATAGGGCATGAAGTTGCATATCATCAAGCTGTCATCGGCGTGATTGAAAATCAACTTATTCCTGCCGCTCAAAATAATGAGCTTAAAGCATTGCTAGTTTCAGTTCTTCCCGCATTTAGAGCGCATCTAGCACATTGTCAAATGATTCAGCAGCAAATCTAATGAGTTTTGTAAACGAACACCACGCAATCATTAAAACGATCAATTTTAAAATACTATTCTGGATGGTTTCCGGCTTATTATATCTTATCGTACAAAATGTAGAATCTGCCGAGAACTCTTTTAAACTTACCCAACATAATGTTGAAATATCAGGTTTTGCATTTGTTCCAAAAAAGCTTGAGGTGAAACCCGGTGATACTATAACGTGGGTAAACAAAGATATTGTGCCACATAATATTGTCGAAAG
The DNA here is from genome assembly GCA_021647585.1 of Methylococcaceae bacterium. Lineage (GTDB taxonomy): Bacteria > Pseudomonadota > Gammaproteobacteria > Methylococcales > Methylomonadaceae > QPIN01. The sequence continues at coordinate 787 of JAKIUK010000038.1, read as the reverse complement.
TATTGATCAAAGCGTTATTTCACCTGATTTAGCCACTGGTGAAACATACACATTTGTAGTGAAAAAACCAATGGTTTATCACTGTGGGCTTCATCCATCCATGAAAGGAAAATTATCTTTGACGCTCGTTCCTTAATGTTTGATTTAACTCTGAAACGGTAACTTCTATGCGGATAACACAAGGCACGAGTTATTGGTTTCCCAGTGAATAAAAAATCCTGGCTTTTCTTTTAGTTTTAACGGATTTTTTAACTTTTGGAAAACCAATAGTTTGTGCTCTGTGCCGCTGCGGAAACACAGAGTTAGGCTACTATTAACATGACTTAAAACAGTGGCCTTTAACCTCTATTTGTACAAATAATAACTGGATCTAAGTATGTTACAAACAGCTCAAATAAAAACTAAAACCATTAAAACTAAAAAAACCACTGTATCTTCCGACAATGTCACAGATCTAGATATTATTACGCGTATAAAAGCGGGAGATGATAATGCATATGGTGACATTATAAGGCGTTATAACCAACGCATGTTTCGTGTTGCTCGTAGTATTGTAACTGATGATGCTGCAGCAATGGATATTGTGCAAGAAGCTCATATTAAGGCATATACTAAACTCAATGAATTTCGTGGATCAATCCAATTTTTTTCATGGTTAGCTGTCAGGTTTCACTACGTTGTACCATGATTTTTTAAAAGGTCAGCCCGAAACATATCGGGTGATTTTCTAAAGATTTCAGGATCTATTCTATACCAACATTGAAGAGCTTCAAAGGGTGTTCTAACC
>JAKIUK010000037.1 GCA_021647585.1 Methylococcaceae bacterium | reverse complement strand
ATGATTCATGTGCGTCCTATTTGAGTTTTTAGATGATTTCAAGTCAACTTATATTATACTCTTTTAGGGCGCTATTTTCTTTGTTAATCAATGACTTGCTTTCTTATTTGAACTCCGAAACTTTAGTATTTAGATCAGACGTGAAATTCGTTGACAGCCCCGAGGAATTACATATAAGAAACTGTTAATTTTCCTGACAGCCATAAACTTTAGAGTATTTTTGTTTATTCTAATGAAGAGACTAAACTTTAATTAAAAGTTTAAACGAAATGGTTAAACAAGTTGCACCCGTTAAACCTAAGAATGAATCAATAAACGATTATTTGTTATCACTAGACAGTGTGTCAGACTGTACTTTAACTCTTTTTAAAGTACGTCTCTTATTATTAATACCATGTTTCATAATAAATACAGTAATAAGCATACTCAGAGAGACAAATGCAGTTATTATTATTAATATACTTTTAATCATAATATTCACCTTAAATTTCATTATTTAATCCAGAAAAAACGCGACCACTATGGACTGAAAGTGCATAGTTTTAAACTAGCAATTTGGGACAATAAAAAAACCTTTTACAAAATTTCAAGTATCCGCTTTTTTATTAATTTTCCTGGCTTTAAAATAATTACTAGCAAATTTTATTCCATGAATATATACCTTTGATATTACAGGGTTTTAAAAAAACCCAAATTTATCTATCATTAATGATTGTAAAGAAACATGACATGACAACCTACTTAAAAAGTGAAATAAGAACGTCAGCGACGTTTTCAAAGAATTGAATTAATTTAAAAAAATTGTTAAAAAATAACAGAAAAACCTGTCTAACTTATAAAAATATTCGACAAAAAACTATTAATAACACACTTATTATTCACAATAATAAACATACTGACACAAGTTTATTTATATACTTTAAATCTAGAAAGTTTTTTATCTCCTCATCTTACCTCTTGCTGTTACCCGTGAGTCCAAGTTATTTGTTTAAGATGTACAATTCAAAATTAGTTATAATATTTCTCAAACTTAGGTATAAAATTAATTTATATCTCTCATTCCTGACTTTTCATTGTAAAGTCTCTTTACCGCTAACAAAACGAATAATGCTAACCACCAAACGGTACGAATATTTACCTATTGAACAAATTGAATTCCACCACACACTGACTAATCACCGAAATCTGGATCTGGCCAAGGTTTTACACCTTGAGAAAGACATCGTCACCAACGGCCTGTTCGAACCGCTGATCGTGTGGGAACGCAATAGTCAAGAATATTACTTGGTGGGCGGATTTCATCGTATGGAAGCTATTCAAGGTATCCGCCGTTCAAACCCAGGATATTTTGATCGCGTAGACGTAAGAATTGTTACCGGAGATACTGATGAGATCAAGGCACTGAATCTGAAGCTGAATTCTGATCGTGTTGACACAAAAATAACGGATTATTTCCAGACTGTCATATATCTCAACAATGCCAATTGGACTAAAGAGCGCATAGCTGAATTCTTCGATAAAAGTATCAGCTGGATTGACGATATAATCCGCTATGCGCCACTAACACCCGTTTTAATGCGTGATAAATTGGCGAGTGGAGACCTTTCCTGGTCCCGGGCCAAGGAAATACTTCGCAAGACCTTAAAGGCACCTGCCGGCAACGAAAAGGAAATTATTGAAAATGAACTTTCACATCCTGTACGGCCAGCAGCAAAACCTTTACCTTTACCAAAGACCATCAAACACCTTTCAAAATCACTCAACTCAAACCCCAAGCGTACTTTCAAGGTCAATACTCAAGATCTCTATGCGTTGCTCGTAACATTGCGAGGGAAAGATGTAGATCAGCAGGATATTGACCGTGCGCGCACTGCTTTCCCTGTCTTGTGGGACGAGAATTAGCGCGCGGCTAAAATATAATAGCCATTTTTTTAGTATAGGGCTCGTACCTTTGCGTGCCCTAGGAGGCTGTCCGAGAATAGAAACCGTAGCGAGGGGAACCCATTTTGAGTCAGTTTTTTTGATCATTTGAGTTAAATGGTGTATGCGTGTAACGAAAATGATCGGAAAAACTGGCCAAAATGGGCTTTTCCGCAGTAGGTTTTCTATTCTCGGACAGCCTCCTAGATTACATAGACTGATTCCAGTCAACATTAAACTGAATATTTTCAGCGCCATTTAACACCATAAAGTGCTTACCTTTAGCTCTTGAAACCAAGGTAACTCCAGACTGTTTTGCCATATCCAGACCCATTTGTGTTGCTCCGGAACGGGATAATAAAACGGGAATGCCCATCTGAGCGACTTTGATAACCATTTCTGATGTTAATCGGCCTGTAGTATAGAAAATATTTTTTTCACCACTTAGACCATTCAGCCACATATAACCTGCTATTGCATCTACTGCATTATGCCTACCAACATCTTCTACAAAAAAATCAATCCGGCTCCCGGTACATAATGCACAACCATGGACAGCTCCCGCTTTCTTATAAACTTCATTATGTAACTTAAGCGAATCTAATAAAGCGTATATGGTTGTTTGCTTAATTGATAATTTAGGGACTGCAATATTGTTTAATTTATCCATCAGCCTGCCGAATACCGTACCTTGCCCACATCCTGTGGTCACTGTTCTTTGTTGCATTTGTTTTGAAAAGTCTGATTGCTGGTCATTTGTAACCACTGCTACAGCCTCAGTTTCCCAATCGACTTGCACCACTGTAATTTCATCAATTTTCTCAAAAAACCCCTGGTTTTTTAAATATCCCAGAGTTAATAATTCAGGATGTGTTCCCATGGTCATTAAAGTGACAATCTCCTGTTTATCAACATAAAGGGTTAAAGCTCTCTCTCCTACCAGTTCAATTTGCCGGCTATTTCCTAATTCATCAACTGCTATAGCAGATTTAGAAAAGCCTAGGCCTGCATCAGTCATCTCAGGCTTATATAGTTTATGCATCTTTACTTTTCTCTAATGTTTCCAGTTCTGACAGGGTATTAATATTTAAAAAAACTTCGGCATCCTGACTAAAATCAACTTTAATTAGTTTATGTTGTTGCAGCCATAAATCAATTTTACGGTTACCCTGCTGTAAATATTGTTTTAGACTGTTTTCTAATGATGTTTTCAGAGCAAGAAAAACGGGATGCATACGCTGACCATCAAAGGCAACTGCAATTTCCATATTATTTTTTTGCAATGACAATAATAACTTTTTCAGGTGTTCGGCCTTAATCAAAGGTGAATCACACGGCATAACGATTAAATTTTCTGTATTAGCATTACTCATTGCCGACAAAACACCCGCCAGTGGCCCATCAAAAGTATCCGTCTGGTCTGCTATGACTCTACAACCAAACTGCATATATGCTTGTTGATTTCGATTCGCATTGATTAAAACAGGATCTGCAACCTGAGACATCGCTTCTACCGCATAACTCACCATAGGTCTGTTATTATAATTAATCAGACCTTTATCTTGCTTATTCATCCGTCTAGCCAAACCACCGGCTAAAACGACACCTGTTACTTTGTTTTGCTCTTCCATAATGCTAAGCTTTAAAGTATGTTTAAAAAAATGTTAATTAGAACGCTCATTTTCGCAACTCTGATATTTATTGCAAGTTGTGCATCTCAACAGCCTAATGGTGAAATGATTTTCCATTATCAGCAAGAAACACAAAAACCTTACGATGATGTATTAGCTGAACTGGAAATTGCTATCGCTGATCACAATTTTCGCATTACCGGACATAGCAGAGTAGGTAAGGTGATACGTGATAGAGGCACGAAAAACTTTCCTGAATACGATACACTACAGTTCTGTAATTTAACCCATGCAAAAACATTATTACTTATGTCTCCGCATGCCGTAAGTTATATGCCCTGTAATATAGTAACGTATGAATTTGACGGAAAAACTATAGTGAAAACACATTTATTGCCTGTCGACACAGACAATAATGATTTAAATAAATTTAGCAAAAAAATGAACAAAATTCTTAGACAAATTGTCGACTTTGCTGTTGAAGAATAAACACAGGCTAAATACAATAGTTGTTGTAACTACTCAACGTAATGAGTCATTCCGAGTGTAAGGAGGAATCTTGTGGTTATGAGGCCTTAGTTTATATTTAAGATTTCTCCTGCTGGTCGAAATCACAGTTCATTAAAATAATTAAAACTGTCAAGAGTGACTTTTTATAAAGTTTAACCTGTGCTTTCAATAGCCATTAAATAACATTGCTCAACTTTTTGGGCTAACTTTTACGTTTTATGGAAAAACATAACAAATGAATAAAAAAATAATTTTATCAGTTGCTTTATTAACGCTAATGTCTGGCTGCACAACTGCACCGGAAAAAGAACTAGAGAAAAAGCAGCAAACTACCTTTGTTAACGACTACCCCACTCGTGACCGAGTTGAATATGTCTTTAACTGTATTGCCAAACACGGTGGATTAACAGGCAGTAAAGCTTTTATTAACCAATATGCATGTGGTTGTAAAATAGATAAAATTGCAGAAAAGTTAACATTTATAGAATATGAAGATGCCAGGACTTTTTCTTATTTAAAGAAAATCCCTGGAGAAAAAGGGGGGGCTTTTCGTGACCCTGCACAATCAAAAGATTTAAGAACCCGCCTTAAAGAAGCTGAAAAATATGCTGAATCTCAGTGTTTTGTAATGTAAGTGAATGGGGTTCGAAATCATTAGAACCCCGTCACCTATCTAAATCGAAGGGTTTACCGTATAACTGCTTGAATAACTTTTACCTTTGGTACAAACCTTTCTGCTAGTGGGTGATTCACAGGAGGTATCACTAAATTCTGCTTTTAATACTCCTTTTTTATTGGGAACAAAGTAGAATCTAAAATTGGGGTCAGCACTGATCGCAATATCTATTTTTGCAGTTAATACTGGTTTACCATCAAATGTCACTTTTAAATGATCCACAAAATGTGACTTTTTAACAAAACGAGTCACTTGGTCCATTTGCATACCGGTAATATTGGGATGACTTATCAATAATTGAGCCAAAGTTGCATCATCTTTTTTTACCCCTTTATCCAATCTAAATTTCATTTTCCCCAGGCGTTTCATTGCCGCATCTAAATCTGCCCCAATTGGAGCTGAGCAACCACCACTGGCCTTAACAAACTTCTTAGTCATATAAAGCTGTCCATCATTCATTTCTGCAATGGCTCTGATATAACTATAGGAATTTACCCGGACTCGCATAGCCAGACTGGCTTTTCCACTCTCAGGCGTAAATTCAAATTCACCAACAAATGGAAAAGGGTTTTTATCAACAAATACGGTGATTTTTTTAATATATTGAGCTTTAGTCTGGGCAATATGACTGATAATTTGTACAGGAACTAATGCGGGGTCCTCTGCCCTATAAGGGGCTTCAATTTCAATAACATCATTTGATTGATGAATTGACTGCCCAGAAAAATACTGTTTTTTAAGTATTTTGTTCCAATCCCTCTCATCTTTGGCAGCTGATGCCAGCAACGGTGTTATTAATAGAACCAAAAACCACGCATTAACTATTTGTTTTTTCATTTTTACCTCTAAATATTTATTAAATATATCAATCTTCCCATTCCAATTCAGCAAAAGCGGTTGTTACATTTTTTTTATGAAACTGCTCAAATAACTTCCATTGTCCTTTGTCTAAATACCCCACCTGATTAACCGCATCCTCAATAAACTGTCCTTTAGCAATCATTTTACGAATTTCAGACAATAATGTTTGTAGATATTTTTTTTCTGGCTGTAAACTTTTTGGCCAGTCGGTAACTGCCGGACCATGCCCAGGAATAACCACTTTATAATCCTGCTTTTCCATACGCTTAAGCTCTTTTAACCATCCTTTAAGGCTACCATCAATAACAGGCAAGTGCCCTATAAATAACAAATCAGAAATCCATAAAGTATCCGTATTTTGATCAAAAACAGTCAAATCATTATCTGTATGCGCTGTAGGGTGGGCTGTTAAGGTAATTTTTCTGCCACCCAAGTCTAAAGTCATGTGTCTTTTAACTGGCATATCAGGAGCAATAATATGCTTGGCTGTCAATTTAACAGCTAATTGATCAGAGGCCTTAGCAATGTAATACTCTCCTCTTACTGCCATTGCTCTAGCCAGTTTTTTATGGCCAATGAACTTTACCCCAGACTGTTTAAACGCAATATTACCTAGAATATGATCAGGATGGACATGGGTATTTATCACATAACAAACCGGCTTTATAGTGATCTGTTCTATGGTATTTTTCAAGGCATAACCTTGATCTGGATTACCACCCGTGTCAATCACTGCAACACAGGAATCCCCAATAATAAAACCAATATTGGCAATTTCACCATGATTGATTTTGTCAGGTAATTGATGTGGACCAAAATGCACATAGATACCAGGAGAAACTTCAGTAACAGCCAGTGTTGTAACTGCGCTCACATTTTGTATAACTAAAGTACAAAATAAAAAAAATATGGTTTTCAAAATAATTCCTTGTAGCTACTTTTTCGGAATAAATAGTCTGTCATTAAGATTGACACAACATTAACAAATATAAATCAATGATTAGGATTAGGGGATAAAAAAATAATCATCCAATCTTACTGGTCTTTTTGTCCGTCTTCAATCGTGTAGCAACAATTGCCTAACCTGCTATTCGCTTAATGCTACACGATTGAAGACAAACAAACTACTGCCCAATATTGGACGATTATTTATTTCCAGCTCCCTTAAAATAACTTCCGACTATCTTACCAAGGTAATAGTATACTGATCTTCATAGCAAAAATAGAACACAGAATTCAGCAATATCATTAAAAATGATAGTGTTGATAAAAAATGATGACTTGATAATAATGTATTAACTACGGTAAAGTTCGGCTAATTTGTTATGGTCCTATGCTTTGATTACGAATAGTATTCCAATGGGCATGGTCAACAAACTATAAATCCATATAATTGAGGAAAGACGTGTGGCAGTAATAACAATATCACCTGATCAGATAAAAAAGAAAAAACGACGTGGACCAAAGGGTCATGCAGTTGATCTTACGGCTTTGGAGGAGGTAAAGTCTCTTTTAGGTGATGAATCACGTCAACGGGATTTATTGATTGAACATTTGCACAAAATTCAGGATCATTATCAGCATATTTCATCAAAACACTTGGTAGCCCTGGCTCATGAGATGAACCTTTCGACAGCCGAAGTATTCGAAGTTGCTTCTTTCTATCATCATTTTGATGTCGTTAAAGAAGGGCAAACAGCACCTCCCTCTCTCACTGTTCGAGTGTGTGAATCTATTTCCTGTGAAATGGCTGGTGCACATGATCTAATTGATGCCTTGGAGCAGGGGTTAAACGATAAAGTTCGAGTTCAAAAAGTACCTTGTGTTGGACGTTGCCAACATGCACCAGTTGCTGTTGTTGGTCAAAACCCTCTCCATCAGGCAACGACAGATTCGGTCACAACAGCCGTTGAAAATAATGACATTAAAGATTCCATGACAGATTACATAAGCATGGAGCACTACCTGTCAGAGGGTGGTTATCAAACATTAAAAAAAGTGGTTGAAGGAACAATCAATACCGAATCCATTTTGAAAAAAATGGAAGATTCAGGCTTACGTGGTTTAGGTGGAGCCGGTTTCCCGGCCGGTAGAAAATGGCGCATCGTCAATAGTTTTGCTGCTCCAAGAATGATGGCTGTTAATATTGATGAAGGCGAGCCAGGCACATTTAAAGATAGACATTATTTAGAACAGGACCCGCACAGATTTCTTGAAGGCATGATGATTGCTGCATTAACTGTAGGTTGTGAAGCAATTTATGTCTATCTACGTGATGAATATGCCGGTTGCCGCGACATTCTGACTAAAGAAATTGCCAATCTGCAAAACAATCCACCCTCCACTATTTATAATATGCCACCTATATATTTACGACGAGGTGCAGGCGCTTATATTTGTGGCGAAGAATCAGCCATGGTTGAATCTATTGAAGGTAAACGGGGTATGCCACGATTAAGACCTCCCTTCCTGGCTGAAGTTGGCTTATTTGGACGCCCTACCCTGGAACATAATATGGAATCCGTTTACTGGGTCAGAGATATTATCGAAAAAGGCCCTGACTGGTTTTCTTCTCATGGTCGACACGAACGAAAAGGTTTACGCTCTTTCTCAATCTCAGGCCGTGTCAAAAAACCTGGGGTACATTTAGCACCTGCTGGCATTACCATGCGGGAATTGATTGATGAATATTGCGAAGGTATGCAAGAAGGTCATGAGTTTTATGGTTATTTCCCTGGGGGGGCTTCAGGTGGTATGTTGCCTGAATCCATGGCAGATATCCCCATGGACTTCGACACCTTAAATCAATATGGCTGTTTTATTGGTTCTGCAGCTGTTATTGTTTTTTCTAATCAGGATAGTGCAAAAAAGCTGGCCCTCAATGCCATGAAGTTTTTTGAAGAAGAATCCTGTGGTCAATGCACACCTTGCCGGGTTGGAACCGCTAAAGCTGCGACATTAATGGAGCAGAAAGACTGGGACACCGATTTACTGGAAGAACTTTCAGCTGTTATGGTTGATGCATCCATTTGTGGTTTAGGGCAAGCAGCCCCGAATCCTATGCGTTGCGTTATCAAATATTTTCCAAAAGAATTGTGAAACCCGTTAAGTAGAAGAGATTAAATCATGGCTGCAAATCCACAATATATGAATAAAGCATCAGTCAACTTCACGCTCAATGGTGAAGAAGTGTCTGCATTTGAAGGCGAAACCCTGATTCAGACAGCAAAACGTTTAGGCACTGAAATACCCCACTTGTGTTACAAAGAAGGCATGCGTGCAGATGGCAATTGCCGTGCCTGTGTTGTTGAAATTGAAGGTGAAAGAACCTTGGCACCTTCATGTTGTCGCTCGGCAACGGCAGGAATGAAAGTTGAAACAGCCAGTGAACGTGCTCTCAAATCACAAAAAATGGTATTGGAACTACTTAAGTCCGATATGCCAAAACAAGCTGAATCACCCTATACATTAAATTCTGAACTCGATTTATGGGTTAAAAAACTTAATGTAGGTGAACCTCGATTTGAACAACGGCAACAACCGGCAGCTGATATCTCACATCCTGCCATTGCCGTCAACATGGATGCCTGTATTCAATGTACTCGTTGCCTAAGAGCATGTCGTGAAGAACAGATGAACGATGTCATTGGTTATGCTAACCGTGGCTCGCATTCTGAAATCGTCTTTGATATTGCAGACCCTATGGCTGCAAGCAGCTGTGTAGCCTGTGGCGAATGTGTGCAAGCCTGTCCTACCGGAGCCTTAATGCCTGCTAACAATGTAGGCCTGGAAGTTGCTGACAAAACTGTTGATTCCACCTGCCCTTATTGTGGCGTAGGTTGTTTAATCAAATACCATGTTAAAGATAACAAGATTTTATATACTGAAGGTCGAGACGGTGACACCAACCACTTCCGCCTCTGTGTAAAAGGCCGCTATGGTTTCAACTATATTCACAACCCTTTACGTTTAACTAAGCCATTAATTAGACGCGAGGGGGTTGCCAAAACAACAGAACTGTTAGATCCTAATGATCTGGGTAAAGTTTTTCGTGAAGCCAGCTGGGAAGAAGCTTTAGATTTTGCCGCTGGAGGATTGAAAAAGATCCGTGATTCCCAGGGTAAAAAAGCCCTGGCCGGTTTAGGTTCTGCTAAAGGCAGTAATGAAGAAGCTTACTTATTTCAAAAACTGGTGCGTATCGGTTTTGGCTCCAACAATGTCGATCACTGTACTCGTCTGTGTCATGCATCCTCTGTTGTTGCATTACTTGAATGTCTTGGTTCCGGGGCGGTATCCAACCCTGTCTCCGATGTAAGCAAAGCAGAAGTTATTATCATAATTGGGTCAAACCCAACGGTAAACCATCCCGTCGGAGCCACATTCATGAAGAATGCAGCAAAAAATGGCACTAAAATTATCTTAATAGACCCAAACCGTACTGATATTGCTAAATACGCAACACATGTATTACAGTTCCGTCCAGATACTGACGTTGCCTTGCTGAATGGAATTATGCATGTGATCCTTGATGAAGGACTGCAGGATGATAACTACATCAAGAAACATACTGAAGATTTTGCCCAAATGCGTATGCATTTAAAAAATTACAGCCCAGAAAAAGTTGCACCTATCTGTGGAATTGATGCCGATACCTTGAGAGAAGTTGCAAGACTTTATGCAAACTCTAAAGCGTCCATGATTTTATGGGGAATGGGTATTTCTCAACATATTCATGGTACCGATAACTCTCGTTGTCTTATTGCCCTAGCGTTAATGACCGGTCAAATTGGTAAGCCGGGCTCTGGTTTACATCCATTACGTGGGCAAAATAATGTACAAGGTGCATCGGATGTTGGCTTAATCCCCATGGTTTACCCTGATTACCAACCCGTTGAAGACCCGGAAAATCAAGCTAAGTTTGAGAAACTATGGGGTGTAGAACTAGAACCTAAACGTGGTTTAACTACAGTAGAAATGATTCATGCTATTTTAGATAAAGAAGTCTTTGGCATGTTTGTACAAGGTGAAAACCCTGCCATGTCAGATCCAAACCAGAATCATGCCCGTGAAGCATTTGCGGCTCTTGAACATCTGGTTATACAAGATATTTTTCTAACAGAAACCGCAGGCTTTGCCGATGTAATTCTACCTGCATCCGCATTTTATGAAAAAAACGGCACCTTCTCTAATACCGACAGACGTGTACAAATGGGGCGTCAAGTAGTGAATCCTCCTGGAGATGCAAAACAGGATTTATGGATTCTTCAAGAGATAGCAAACCGCTTAGGTTGTGGCTGGGATTACCAAGGTCCTGAAGATGTTTTTGAGGAAATGCGATTGGCAATGGATAGCATTGCAGGCATGACCTGGGACAGATTGGAAAGCGAAGAATCTTTAACTTATCCATTAGAAAATGTGGGTGACCCAGGTGAACCGATCATTTTCACTGATGGTTTTCCTACTGAGTCTGGTCGAGGCCGCTTTGTACCTGCTGAATACATTCATGCCGATGAAATGCCAGATAATGACTATCCTTTAATATTCATTACCGGTCGCCAGTTGGAACATTGGCATACCGGCAGTATGACGCGTCACTCAACTACTCTGGATGCGATTGAGCCAGATCCAGTTGTGACCATTCATCCTGAAGACTTAAAAACTTTGGGTATAGAACCTGGTGGTTTGATAACTATTGAATCCAGACGGGGGGAAGTCACCGTTTATGCCCGTGCTGATATTGGCATTCAGAAAGGTAGTCTGTTCATGGCTTTCTGTTACAACGAAGCCAGTGCCAATTTGATTACCAATGAAGCCTTAGATCCATCTGCCAAGATTCCAGAGTTCAAATTCTGTGCGGTTAAGGCAACTGCTGGCGGTACTATAGGAACAAGAATTAACTAAATTTCTTAAAAACATTTCCTCGTTACCAATCTCTAATCGGAAACGAGGAACATGTTTTTAAAAAAATCATTGATCCATTAATTTCTGAAACTCAGTTTCTGAAACAATATCCTTGTTACTAACGACCCGGTCAAGATAAACCAATCCGTTTAAATGATCATATTCATGCTGAAAAATACGGGCAATAAAGCTGTCTGCCACTAATTCCTGCTTAATGCCTTGTTGATTATAATAGCTGATTTTTATCTTCTCATAGCGAGGCACTAATGCTCTAATTCCAGGAATACTTAAACAGCCTTCCCAGTCTGTTTTCATCAGTTCAGATATAACTTCAAAATTCGGATTCATCATCACAACTGGCTCCATTTCAGGCGCCAATGGATAGCGTTTTGTAGGCCGGGAGGCGATGATCACAATTCGCACTAATTCTGATATTTGTGGTGCAGCGAGACCTACTCCACTGGATTCAGATAAGGCATGAAGCATATTCCTCACAATTCTAATTATGCCGTTAGAATCAAACGCTTCCACTTGCACTGCCTGCTGTCTTAAAACAGGGTTTCCTAACTGGGCAATTTCACATACTTTTTTCATAAAGTCATCTATACTCAATCATTATAGAGAATACGCATTAGAATATATCAATATTAAGGCAAATCAACTACTTTTAAACAACCTAAAATTTATTATGGAAAATAATCAAGCCCATATCTTAATCGTTGATGATGAAATATTAAACCTGGAAATTGTTTCTGAATATTTAAGTGATGACTATCAAATTAGTACAGCAGAAAATGGTGTTATTGCCTGGGAGATGCTGGAAAAGTCACCCAATGACTTTGATGTAATCCTGCTAGACAGGATGATGCCCAACATGAATGGCATGGAAGTTTTGGAAAAAATAAAACAACATCCTATCCTTCAACACTGTCCAGTCATTTTTCAAACTGCAAAAGCCAGTGCATCAGATATTGCTGAAGGCATTAATGCGGGTGCTTATTATTATTTAACCAAACCTTTCGATGAAAACGTTCTTTTATCGGTGACTAAAACAGCTGTGGAAGATCGTTTACGCTATAAAGAAATATTAGATAACCTGGAACAAACTAAGTTGACTATGGGTATGCTGACATCTGCCCGCTTTGAATTTAAAACACTGGATGAAGCCCGCTCCATTGCTTCTTTAGTTTCCAATGCTTGTCCTGAACCTGCTGGTATCGTCATGGGTTTAACAGAATTAATGATTAATGCTGTTGAACATGGAAACCTGGGAATTACTTATGCTGAAAAATCCATTTTAAATGAACAGGGAACCTGGGTTGATGAAGTTAATACTCGCTTACAATTAGCAAAAAATATTAACAAAGCTGTATCTATTAATTTTCTACGAAACGCAGATTATATAGAAATCACTGTCATAGATCAGGGGGAAGGCTTTGACTGGAAGGATTATATGGATTTTGACCCTGACCGTGTTATGGATAACCATGGACGAGGTATTGCTGTCGCCAATAAATTAAGTTTTTCAGCTGTTGAATATAAAGGGAAAGGCAATGAGGTTTGTGCCACCCTTAATTTAAGTTAGCATCAAGTTTTCATCTTATTTTTTTGCAACTTAGTTTAAACTAATCATACATTCGATAATGAGCGAGAAGCCTAATAGCGGTTCTGAAAAAATTACACAATTATTTTCAGAACTACATTCCTTAAAAAAACAAAACATTGAACTTTCCAAGTCCGGTTTTAAGCTCATTAGCGCACAAACAAAGCTACACTCATTATTACATAATGCCTCCGATGGAATTATCACTTTCGCTGCTGATGGCAAAGTTGAAACTTTCAATATAGCTGCCCAACATATTTTTGGTTACAGTGAAGCAGAAATAGTCACCCGAAAAATTCCAGACCTTATTCCTTGCCCTGATTGGGTTGAAGAAAATGTCGGGGCTTATATCCGCTATTTTATTTCATCCCGTGCTGCTGCTGATATTCCATTATTGGGTAAACACAGAATGGGCTTTGATATTTTGCTTCATGTCTCAACCGGACAGGCAAGTGATCAAAATACTGTGTTGTTTGATAGTGGCGATCAAAGGTCTGAAATAGATCCATTTGCAGATGATACTGACGAGGATAATCCTGATTCCACAAACGATGAGGTCATCGTCTGTTTTTTTCGAGATATCACGCTGGATAAAAAATTAGAAAAGGAACTGGAAGATCATAAGCATGCGTTAGATCTTGCTGCCGGTGTAATTATGCGAGATAAAGATTTCCGAGTGATAGACGTTAACGAGACTTTTTGTCACATGTTGGGGAGAAATCGAAATGAATTTATTGGAGTACAATTTCTACAATTAAAATTCGGTGGCTTAACAAATAATGAATTGCAATTAAAACAGAAAAGAGAATTTTTAAGCCAGGGAAACTCCTGGGTTGGTGAGTCATGTTATTTAAACATACAAGATCAACCCACCTGGTTTACTGAAAGTACCACGCCTTTTCTGGATAAAAATAAAATACCTTATCAGTACTTAAGTATTCTAACTGATATCACTGATAGAAAGCGGTTTGAATCTCAATTAGAACAACACCGTGACCACTTACAGGATTTAGTTGACGAACAGATTAATGATATTAGACATGCTAAAGATTCAGCTGAGATTGCCAATAAAGCTAAAAGTGAGTTTTTAGCTAACATGTCGCATGAGCTAAGAACCCCCATGCATGGAATCTTAAGCTTCACGCATTTATGTTTAAAACAATTTAAAAACCTACCGCTGGATGAAAAACAGATAGAAAAACTGCAAAAGTTTCTAAGCAATATCGAGACCAGTAGTCAGCGTCTACTGTCATTACTCAACGATCTACTGGATCTTTCAAAACTTGAATCCGGCAAAGATGAGTTCAATTTGGATAAAAATGACTTATATGAACTCATTCAGCAGATTAGTAATGAATATTTAGCCAAAATCCAAGAAAAACAGCTTAACTTTATCATTAATAAACCTGCTGATCCTCTATTAGTCTTATGTGATAAAAGTAAAATACTACAAGTTCTAAGCAATTTAACAGCGAATGCTATCAAGTTTTCACCTGAAAATAAATCCATTACTATCACTATTGAAAATACAGCCATAGTTCTAGGTAAACGTGCTACAGATATAGAAAAAACAGAGGGTGTACTGTTATCAATTATCGACCAGGGGCTGGGAATTCCTGATGACGAACTGGCAACAGTTTTTGATAAATTTATTCAAAGCAGTAAAACTAAAAGTGGCGCTGGAGGTACTGGATTAGGTTTATCCATTAGCCAGGAAATAATATTTGCCCATAAAGGTAAGATATGGGCAGAACATAATCCTCAGGGAGGGGCTATTTTTAAACTATTTTTACCTCACATATAACGTTATTGAAAAGCTTTTAGTAATTCGTGTTGTACCAGATAAGGTGCTTCACCATCCTTAGGCATAGCCTGTATATAACTGCCATCATTTTGTAAAATCCAGGCCTGAGTATTATCTTTCAAATAACAATCTAAATCGTTCAATACCCTGTCATGCAATTTTTTATTCTCAATAGGAAAACAGGTTTCAACCCTGCTAAACATATTTCTATTCATTAAATCGGCACTTGCTCCATACACTTCCCATTCACCTGCATTATCAAATGCATAAACCCTCGTATGCTCAAGAAATCGTCCAATAATAGACCGTACTTCTATATTTTCTGAAACCCCAACAATTCCGGGTCTTAAACAGCAAACACCGCGTACAATCAATTTAACCTCGACACCTGCTTGAGACGCTTTGTATAACGCCTGTATCAACTGCTCTTCAACCACAGCATTGACTTTAATAACTATTTTTGCCGATTTGCCCTTTTTCTTATTTTCAATTTCCCGCTCAATTTTTGCAAGAAGCCCATCATGCAGTGTAAAAGGAGATTGTAAAAGTTTATTGAGTTTGGTGACTTTACCTAAACTGGTGAGTTGTACAAAAATACGTCTTACATCTTCACCTAGTTCTTTATTACAAGAAAACAACCCATAGTCTGTATACACTCGAGCAGTTTTAGGGTGATAATTACCTGTTCCCAGGTGTACATAATTACGTAAAGTCTTTCCTTCTTTTCTTAAAACCAGACACATTTTTGCATGTGTCTTATAACCAACCACACCATATACAACATGAACTGCCGCTTCTTGCAATTTAGCAGCTAAATCAATATTTTCTTTCTCATCAAATCGAGCCCGCAATTCTATAACAACAGTGACTTCTTTCCCTGCCAGTGCCGCTTTAACCAATGCTGCTACAACAGGAGAGTCTACGCCTGTTCTATATAGCGTTTGCTTAATTGCCAATACGTTAGGATCAACGGCTGACTGGCGAATAAACTCAACCACTGGCAAGAAGGATTCATAAGGGTGATGCAGTAAAATATCCTGTTTTTTTATGGCATCAAAAATATTTCTTTTTCTTCCTAATTGAGAAGCCGAATAAGGCTTAAAGGGAGGGAATTTAATATCAGGTCTGTCAATTAGGCTATAAATTGCTTGTAATCGACTTAAATTTACCGGACCACTTGCATAAAACACTCTATCTGGATTCAACCTAAAGCGTTCTTTTAAGAAAAAAACAGTGTCTTCTGGACAGTTTTCATCAATCTCCATGCGCACTTCATCACCGTAGTTACGCATTACCAACTCACCTTCTACCGCATGTAAAAGATCATCAATTGCATCGTCATCAACAAAAAAATCACTATTGCGGGTTACCCTGAATTGATGACAGCCTTTAACTGTCATGCCGTTAAATAATTCGTTGACAAAAGCATGAATAATAGACGAAAGAAAAACGAAATCATAAGACCCGCTATTTGTTTCTTCTGCAGGCAATTGTATAATTCGGGGTAATGCTCGCGGTACCTGCAAAATGGCTCGACCACTATTTCGCCCAAAAGCATCTTTGCCCGTCAATGAGATAATAAAATTCAAGCTTTTGTTTAAAATACGTGGAAAAGGGTGAGCAGAATCCAGACCTACAGGTGTTAAAATGGGTAGTAATTCCTCGTTAAAGTATTTACTCAGCCATTTTTTCTGTACGGACGTCCATTTATCACGGCGTATAAAACAAATCTGTTGTTCACTTAACTCTGGTATCAAAATATTATTTAACACATGATATTGTGCTTCAACCAATTGGTGTGCCTTAACATTGATACTTTCAAGCTGCTCATTTGGCGTTAACCCATCAGCACTGAACGCACCCGGATCAATATTAGCCATCTGCAAAACACTAGCCACTCGAACTTCAAAAAATTCATCTAGATTAGAACTGGATATACATAAGTAATTCAACCGTTCCAGCAATGGAACTGATTCATCTGTTGCCTGAGCTAAAACCCTGACATTAAATTCCAAAAGACTGAGTTCACGGTTTATATAATATTCTGGTTTTTTAAGTTCGTTTTTTTCCATTTGTCATTTTTCACGTTAATATTCAGTTTATTCAGTAGTATCCCAAGATTCCTCCTGCTGGTCGGAATGACACAGTCAATTGAAATTTGTGCCGTATAACGTTATAACCGAGACTTACCAGTAATAGGTTATATAACTTTGACAAAAACTTATTTCCTGTTCCCTTGCAAACCACCTGTATGAATGGCTAATATCTTAGTGCCTGGCTCAAAATAACCCTGTTGAATTAAATCTAATACTCCATAAAACATTTTTCCTGTATATACAGGTTCCAGTTCAATATCATGCTTTTCAAAAAACTGTTTTATAAACAATAATAGATCATTATTACACTTTGCAAAGCCACCAAAATGGTAATCTAACTGAATTGTCCAGTTAGCTTTTGGTGAATTGATTGCACTTAATAATTTTTCAACATCTTGAGTCAAAAAAGCAGCCCCTTTTAATGCTGAAAAACCAAACATCTTATGATTTGCAGGCACTGAAGTTATAAGCCCTGCTAACGTGGTTCCTGTTCCACACGGTACACAGATAATATCAAAGCCTATTTCACAACCAGAGAATATCTCCCCTACTCCACGTAAAGCCAGTTCTGTTGAGCCACCTTCAGGCAACCAGTACTCCCCTTTTAGTATACCTGGTAAGTCACTATACCCTTTATAATTCCTTAACTGTTTATATTCTGTTCGGGAAATAAATCTTAACTCCATACCCCACAGATAAAGATCCTCTAATGTAGGATTAAAACTTTCGGGCCTTTCACCCCGAACATAAGCTATTGTGTTTATTTCTAATTGTTTTCCTGCAAAAGCCAAAGCATGTAAATGGTTGGAATATGCTCCACCCATACTAATGATGGTGTCAGAACCAATCGTTAATGCATGATTAAGAATATACTTAAGTTTACGCCACTTGTTACCTGAAATCACTGGATGAATTAAATCATCCCTTTTAATCCATAATTCAATTTTCTTGTCTTCTAACAGTGGATCAAAGAGCTGTGTTACTGGTGATGGCTTAAACAGCTTTTCCAGTTCAATAAGCCTAGGGTGCACTATTATCTCTAGCCTGCTTTATCGCCCATGCCACATCAGCTGCCTGTCTATTTTCTTTGACATCATGCACTCTATACATTTGCACACCGGCCATAACGCCAAGTGCTGTTGTGACTGCTGTTGCAGTAACTAGCTCAGCAGGATCAGAGACAGCACAAAGACTACCCATAAAACGTTTACGGCTGGTACCTAGCAAAACAGGATAGCCCATAGCCACTAAATCATTTAAATGTGCCAATAAATCAATATTATCCTCTCTTCTTTTGCCAAACCCTATCCCTGGATCTACCACTATATTTTCATGTTTAATTCCAGCAGTTAATGCCTCTGAAATACTGGACTTTAAAGAATCGATTACTTCAGACACCACATCATCATAAGATGGATTATCTTGCATGGTTTTCGGTGTTCCTTGCATATGCATTAAAATAATAGGCACACCCCAGTCACTGGCTACAGTCAAAATTCGTTTATCAGTTTGCCCGGCCGAAACATCATTAATAATATTAGCTCCTGCCTCCAAAGCCGCTTCTGCAACCTCACTTAAAGTGGTATCAATGCTTATTAGTACTGTTTCTGATATCTTTGTTCTAATGGCTTTTATCACCGGTACAACCCGAGCTATTTGTTCATCGGACTGAATAGTTTCAGCCCCTGGACGCGTAGATTCACCACCAACATCTAAAATATCAACGCCTTGGTCACACATTATTTGTGCTTGTTCTGTTGCAGAATCTAAGTCGGTATATTTTCCCCCGTCAGAAAAACTATCTGGCGTCACATTCAAAATACCCATGATCAGTGGTTTGGTCATTTTATTAAACATCAATAAATCCTATGTTTTAAATCGATAAATAGATTCAGGTATAATAGCCCGCATGAGCAGTAGCCTTAAAAATCATCAACCTCGAATTGCCTGGGCCATTACTGGCTCTGGACATTATATAGAAGAATGCCTCGAATTCCTGTTAACACTGAAAAATGTTGATATTTATTTAAGTCAAGCCGGGGAAGAGGTGCTTAAAATGTATGGTGTTAATCTGAAACAGGTGCGGGAAAAACATCCTGTCTATCGTGACAAAGCTGCATCTTCACCACCCGTTGGTCATTTTTATAAAGGTTATTACCATACCTTTATCATGGCTCCCACCACGTCAAATACCATTGCTAAATGCGTTTTAGGGATTGCTGATTCACTGGTGACAAACTTATATTCACAAGCGGGGAAATGTCGGGTTCCCAGTATAGTTTATCCCTGTGATATTGCGCCAGAAATGGAAACCACTGCACCTGGCGGAAAAGTGATGGTTTATCCACGCAAAATTGACCTGGAAGCAACCGAAAAAATTCGCAGCTTTGAATATACACAAGTGGTAGAAAGTGTCGATGAATTAATTGACATAGTCAAACAGCGGATTAATTCTCTGTCATGAGTGCTGATATGACAGAGAAACCAGAACATATTTTATTTTTAACAGGCAAATTGGCTGAAAAACAGCTGCATCAGATTTTAGAAAAAATGCAGCCGGAATTTACTTATCATGTACATCAACTAGGGCTTAAAGTCGCTGCCTTAATGACTACAGACATGATTAGCCGTAGACTCAAAGATACCTTCAATGCGGATAAAATCATACTTCCCGGTCGATGCCGTGGTGATATTGGAGCTTTATCGGCTGAACTGGGTCTAGCTATAGAAAGAGGCCCAGAAGAGTTAAAAGACTTACCACTATTTTTTGGTAAGGCAGCACATCATTATGATTTATCCAATTATAAAGTCAAAATCTTTGCCGAAATAGTCGACGCACCCAATGTCAGTGTAGATGAGGTGGTTAAACGCGCTTATTATTATAAAAAAAATGGTGCAAATGTCATTGATATTGGTTGTTTGCCAGGTACAAAATTCCCACATATGGAAGATATAATCCAGACTTTAAAACAGGAAGGTTTTACTGTCAGCATTGACTCGCTGGAAGATGATGATTTACTCCGAGGTGGAAATGCAGGTGCAGACTATATGTTAAGTTTGACGAATAAAAGCATCTGGATTGCTGATGAAGTGAATACCATCCCTATACTAATCCCCGAAACACATGGTGATCTATCTTCACTTGATCAAGCAATTACAGTATTACAATCCAATAACAAACCATTCATTGTAGACCCTATTTTAGACCCTATCCATTTTGGCTTTACTGAATCCATTGTTCGTAATTACCAATTTAGACAGCGGTATCCTGACATAGAAATGATGATGGGCGTAGGTAATATCACCGAATTAACTCATGCAGATACATCGGGCATGAATGCCGTGTTACTGGGCATATGTTCAGAACTAAACATCAACCATATTCTGGCTACCGAAGTCAGTCAACATGCGTGCCGAGCCATAAATGAGGCCGACCATGCCCGACGTATAATGTACGCTGCGCTACAAAATCATGCACTACCAAAGCACATAGACTCCAGTTTAATGACGGTACATGATACCTCTCCATTCCCTTATCAACTCGATGAAGTTAAAGAATTTGCGGCAGCAATAAGAGATCCCAGTTTTCGCATACAAACCAGTCCTGATGGCATACATATTTATAATCGAGATGGCTTGCATACGGCCACCGACCCCTTTGAACTTTATCCAAAACTGCAGGTTGAAAATGATGGAGGGCACGCTTTTTATCTAGGTGTCGAACTGGCTAGAGCTGAAATTTCATGGCAATTAGGTAAACGATTTAATCAGGATCAGGCATTAAGATGGGGATGCGCCGTTGAAGTAAATGAAACAACCATTGACCTACATACCTTTAAACCGGCAGGAACTACCCTACAAAAGAAACAATGATACAAGAAGTTATAGTTACCACTCAAAATGCTGATGGCATTGCTCATATTGCCCCCATGGGTATTCATGTCAAAGATAATGAATTTATTATTCTGCCATTTCGTCCTTCTACTACGCTAGCCAATATTCTTCAATCTAAAACAGCAGTCATCAATTATTGTGATGATGTACGTATTTTTGCTGGATGTTTAACCGGTAGACGAGATTGGCCACTCAGCAAAACAGAAAAAATTACGGGCCATTTTCTTGCTTCATCATTAGCGCATAGAGAATTAGAACTATTGCGTATTGAAGAAGACGAAACACGACCTAAGCTTTACTGCAAAGCTGTTTACACTGCTAACCATACACCTTTTCTGGGGTTTAATCGTGCTCAATATGCTGTATTGGAAGCGGCTATCTTAGTGAGTCGTTTAAACATGTTACCTTTAAAAAAAATAGAAACTGAAGTCGAATATTTAGCTATTGGTTTAAACAAAACAGCCGGCGACAGAGAACTTGAAGCCTGGGGATGGTTAATGGCAGTTATTGAACAACATAAACAGGAGTTAGCACAAGCATGACGGGAATGCTCGCAAGTGTGAACAGTCTTAATGAATCACGACTGATATTAAATACATCTGTCGATATCATTGATCTTAAGCAACCAGAACAAGGTGCTTTAGGTGCCTTATCTACTGAAACAGTACAAGATATTGTCCAAGCTGTTAATAAAAAAAAGTTAGTCAGTGCAACTGTGGGTGATTTACCCATGCAACCCGAATTGATTTTTAATGCTGTTTCAAAAATGGCAGATACCGGTGTGGATTATATTAAAATTGGTTTCTTTCCTGATGGAGACTGGCAAGGCACTGTATCAAAACTATCCACTCTTACAGAACAAGGGCATAAATTAATTGCAGTCCTTTTTGCTGATACACAACCCGACTTAAACTTTATAAAGTCACTTAAAATAGCTGGGTTTTCTGGGGTAATGCTGGATACCATGAATAAAGTAAAAGGCTCTCTATCCAAAGTTATGACAGTGTCCGAAATTAAATCCTTTGTCCGCATCGCCAAAGATTCCGGACTGCTTTGTGGTTTAGCTGGATCTGTTAAAGAACATGAAATCCCTGAACTTTTAAAGTTAGAAGTTGATTATATAGGGTTTCGCGGTGCCTTATGCCATAAACAAAACAGAACAGCACAATTAAACATTGAATTCATCAATTCAATACTTTCACACTTTGAAACAGAAATGACAGTTTAAAAATATTTTCAGAAAAAGCATTTTACGCATAAAATTTTTTTGTATTTTTCTTCATCACCGTCGTGTACTCTGTGTTGAAACAAAAATTTACCTGATTACCCATGAGTCTCCGCCTTATAGATGAGAAAAACGGTGACACCTTACACACCGTCATCCCCGAGGTATTTTATCGGGGATCTATTCATGCAAAAAATAGATTCCTGCTAACAGAATGCAGGAATGACGGGCTGTGTGGTTACTTTTTTCAAAATGGCGGAAGCTCATGGGTAATCAGGAAAACTTATAATATTGCATAGCGCTGATTAGAAAGTCTGAAATTTAAAAAGAGACCTCAACATGAATAAGAAAATGTCTATAACTACAAAAATCATGATAGCCATGTGCATAGGTCTGGCAACTGGCAGTTTAATTAATGCTTTTGCTCATGATATTAGTTTTGTACAAACTTATCTGGTGAACGGATTATTCCATGTTGTTGGTGCAGCATTTGTTAATTCCTTAAAAATGCTGGTTGTTCCCTTAGTCACCTTTTCTTTAATTTGTGGTGTCTGTGGCATTGGTGATGTTGCAGTCCTTGGGCGAGTGGGTATTAAAGCATTTGCTTTATACATACTAACTACGGCAATGGCTATTACTCTGGCTTTAATAGTCGCTCTATTTATTGCACCAGGTGAAGGCTTTGAACAAGCTGCAGGATCATCTGATTTTACCCCGAAACCAGCTCCACCTCTGACAGAGGTCTTCATTAACATAGTTCCCAGCAACCCAGTCAATGCATTTGCAGAAGGCAATATGCTACAAATCATTTTCTTTGTTATCTTATTTGCCATTGCCATGTTAATGACAGGTGACATTGGTCGCCAATTAGCCGATACAGCAGAAAAATTAAATGAAGTAATGATGAAGGTTGTTACTCTAGTTATGGATTTTGCACCTATTGGTGTGTTCTTTTTAATGGCAAAAACCTTTTCTTTACAAGGCATAGGACTTATTCTGCCTATGATTGGCTATTTTTCTGTGGTTATTCTTTGTCTTTTGTTGCATGCATTTGGCACTTTCAGTGTATTACTTGCTCTATTGGCAAAATTAAACCCATTAGTTTTTATGCAGAAAATGCGGCCTGCCCACATCTTTGCTTTTAGTACCGCTAGTTCAAATGCTACCATCCCAGTGACATTACAAGTTGTGGAGCAGCGTCTTGGTGTTGATAACTCCACTGCAGCATTTACAGTACCATTAGGCGCAACGATTAATATGGATGGTACAGCTATTATGCAAGGGGTGGCGACAGTCTTTATCGCCAACGTCTATGCAATAGACTTGGGTATAATGGATTACATGACTATAGTGGGCATGTCGATACTTGCCTCTATTGGTACAGCAGGTGTCCCAGGTGTTGGACTCATTATGCTGGCGATGGTTTTCAACCAGGTTGGTTTACCGGTAGAAGGCATTGGATTGATACTCGGTGTAGACCGTATACTGGATATGGTCCGCACGGCAGTTAATATCACTGGTGATGCAACTGTTACATGTATTGTTGCAAGAACTGAAAACAAGATTGATGACCAAATTTTTCAAGATCCTGATGCGGGTGTTATTACCGAAGTTGAATTACCTCATAAGGTTTAAACCTTGATAATTGAGTGGCTCGCTACGTATTTTCTGATCTAAATATGTTGGCTCATATCAACGCCCTTCGTAATCGGTTTCCATAATAGTTAAATTCGGTTTATATATTTCTTTTTTATCTTTTCTTAACTGGTAGATATCGTTGGTATCATTAATTTCAGAAAAACGCACATTCAGGTCTTTAAGAATCCCTGTTTCTAAGGTATAAATACAGCCATGGATACTCAGTTCTTTGTGGTTGCGCCATGCTCTTTGTACAATTGTGGTATGAGAAATATTATTTACCTGTTCAATTACATTTAGCTCACAAAGTCTGTCCAATCGCTTGGTTTCATCATCAATTGCCAGCAATTCATCCTCGTTTTTTTGATGTACACTTTTAATGTGGCAAAGCCAGTTATCAATTAATCCATGTTCTATAGACTGCATAGAGGCTTTAACTCCTCCACAGCCATAGTGACCACAGACAATAATATGTTTTACCTTTAATACCTCAACTGCAAATTGAATCACTGATAAGCAGTTCAGATCTGTCGGCACCACTACATTTGCAATATTACGATGTACAAACAATTCTCCTGGCTGCAAGCCTACCAGCTGTTCAGAAACCACCCGACTATCCGAACAACCTATCCACAAATATTCGGGGGATTGTTGCTTTGACAAATCAGAGAAAAAATTCGGCTTGTTTTTTTTTATTTTTTCAGCCCAGGCTACATTGTTATCATATAATCTTTTTAACTGATTCATACCCAATTCCTTTTTTTATAAAAGTGTTAATAAATTAACGTCATTTTCATTAATTTAATGACTTTTTTTGCCCCCAAAAACCCACTTGACATGTCTAATCATATCTTTAATTGAATTTTCTTTAATAGTTTGTACTAATTCACTTAATTTAAAGGCGTGATGCCTTTCATAAACCACCCCAACCTGTTGCATTTCAGCCAAACCTGTTTCACGCGCATGATTTACAAAACCTTCATTTTTCCAGAAAAAAGCCCCTGGCATGGTCGTTGGTATGACCAGCACAAAAAACAAAGAACGTCCAAAAATGCCCATTACTAGCATAGATAAAATCAGAGTAAAACTTAAAACTAAGCCCATTGTATCCTGTATCCCATTCAGAGCAATGTTTATTGCTAAAACAATATTAAGCCCTAATAAAACATTCCGTAATGTATAGGATTTACCATAATGAGTCACTTGACGGTAATAGGATGCTGCACCTTCATTTTCACTTTGTTGCATATCACGAGCATGCAATATATGACCAAGTCCTTCAATCAATAGTCCCGCTGTAACTATTATCGCCAAAACTTGAATTAATAATTGAGACGACATTTCTACTAAAGGCATAACAAACGAACAGGTTACTGCAATAATTAAAGCACCAAAACTCAACATAGACCCAAAAAAAGCTGAACCGGTTTGTTTGTGATTCCAGAAAGGTCGGGCAGGTATTCGATACAGTTTATACATATAGTACAAGCCAACAGGCCCACTGACTACTCCAATAAATACAAAAATATTAAATATGACATGAGTAATGTCATTATCAAACATTGCAAAAACCATTGCGCCTAATAGTCCAGTGTAGAACATCGATACTCCTGCAATTTCCCGACTTACAGGTGATAGTCTTAAATTATTAAAACCTCGGTAAAAACGATGCGGCTTACCCAAATGCATATTCAGTTTATACAAACCCACGGTACTGATCACAAAGATAGATACGACCAAAGGAATAAAAACAGAGGCTGTTTGCAATAAACCAAATTCATTTGGTGCCAGCAAGGGACCTAAAATTAAGATTAAAAACGCACCTACTGTGGCTTGTGTAAATAATGTAAAAATCACATGCGCACTTTCATGACTAGTTAATAAGGACTTTAAATTCCAATGTTTTGTATGCCCTGCTTTATCATCAACTACTGGCTTGAACTTGTGTTCAGCATCATCCCGATGATATTTTATCGGCATGGAATCGGTTCTTGTCATTTCGCGGTGTGAACCTTTGGTTTGTTGGAAGCGAATATTAGGGTGTGTTATCTCTGTGGTCGGAAACCCAGGAATTTCAGCCTGTAATTGCTCCCTATTTTCAGGTAAATTCTCTATCACACCAAAATCCAGCGCATTACCTAAGCAAGCAGAGACACAAGATGGCTTAAGCCCCACTTCCAGCCTGTCAACACACATATTACACTTGGAAACTTCACCTTTTACAGGATCAAGCTGAGGCGCATTGTAGGGACAAACCCAGGTACAATAACCACAACCGAAACAAATATCAGGATCTTGCAATACGGCTCCATATTCTGCAAATTTGGTATAGGCTCGTGTGGGACAGCCTGTTAAACACACAGGGTCATCACAATGATTACACGCCATAGAGATATTTATGCGCTGATAATCGGGATAAGTCCCCCCTTCCACATAGCCAACCGAACGAAAAGCAATATGCGCCGGGTTATCATTTTTTTCGCTGCAAGCCGCCTCACAAGCATGGCAACCAATACAGTTATCAGCATTTAAGTAAAATCCATGTTGTTTATAGCGGTCAGGGTTATCACTTAATCCAGTGTCACCATTGATGTTCAGGCTCATCTCTCTTAAAGCATTGCCTTCTTCAGTTAACTCAATGTTTTGTCCATAACGATTTTGTTGCTTACTTTCTTCTTTCCTTAAAAAAGCATATTTTTGTTCATCATTTTGTACTTCAATCATGGTCTTTAAATCTAACTAAATTAGTTGAGCACGGAATTTGTGGAAAATCTGGACGAAAAAGACAAATAATAGCTCGAAGATAATGGCCATAGTCCTTATCGAGAGCTATTCTGCAGGATTTTTCGTCCAGATTTCTTCACAAAACCGTGAAGCGAAATTTGCTCACCAAATGGGTGAATAATGAAAAATTGAATTATCTTTATTTTTTAATAGGTTAAGTACATATTTAGCCTTCAACTAATTAATTTAGGTTAAAATGTCCGCGCTTCTTTATTCATTTGAGCAGCCAATTGTTGATCAACTGCTTCAATACGTACTGCAGATTGTTTAAATGCAGGTTGTCTGGAATGGGGATCTAATAGACCCAGGGTTAATCGATTAACACAATCAAAAAAATGAAAGGGGATAAACACCATGTTCCTAGGTACTCTTTGTGTCAACATTGCCATGACTATGGCATCACCACGCCGAGAAACAACACGAACATATGACTGATGACCCACACCTAATTCCGCAGCCGCATCTGGATTGATTTCCATAAACGGTGTTGGACTGTATTTATTGTTATTCCCTATCTTCCCCGTTCGGGTACGTGAGTGAAAATGTTCAACCAGCCGTCCTGAGTTCAACCAGAGAGGGAATTGCTTATCAGGTCTTTCATTATTGTCAATAAATGGCAGAGGGATTAATTTAGCCTTGCCATCAGCAAAACGAAAAGTAGCTTGCTCTGTATACAATCGCTTTCCACCTTTAACAGGTTTTTCCCCTTTGTCAGCCTGCTCTTGAGTGTATGGCCACTGTATACCCTTATGTTGTTCAATCAAATCATGTGTCATGCCTGATATATCAACTAAACGCCCTTTAGAAAGCTCTCGCATTTCATCAAACACATCATCAAAATTATCGGGGAAATTCATTTTTCTGCCCTGCTCAAACTGCTGTGCAAGACCATTAAATATATGTAAATCTGTTTTTGATTGCGCATAAGGCTCTTTTACCTTACGAATGATGTTGACTCGTCGTTCGGTATTTGTAAACACCCCTTCTTTTTCTGCCCAAATCGCTGCTGGCAAATAAATATGTGCATACTGAGTCGTTTCCACATCAAGGTAGGAATCCTGTACTACACAACATTCCAGTTTTTCCAGAGTTTTTCGGATACGTGCTGTATTTGGCATAGAGGTCATTGGATTAGTCCCCACCAGCCAAAGTCCTTTAATTTGCCCCGTCTCGATTGCTGGAAAAATATCAGTTTGTGCCAAACCTCTTTTTTTAGGGAAAAAATCGGGATCAACACCCCAGTATTTACCTATATCACTACGATCTTGTTGATTTTCTAATAGACGATATCCAGGTAAACCCGAGCAGGACGACCATTCGCGTGTCCCCATCGCATTACATTGCCCGGTAATTGACAAGCTTGTACCTCCTTGTTTACCAATATTCCCGGTAATTAAACTAAGATTATTAATGCCCACTACGCCATCTGAACCATGTGTACTTTGATTAATCCCCATGGTCCAGATATTCATTGCCGCATCCGCTTTTGCATACAAACGAGCAACATGTCGGATGCTATCTTCATCAATACCACAGATTTTGGCAGCCGTTACCGGATCATAGTTTCTAACTTCTGCAGCCAGCTCATCAAAGCCATTGGTATTGGCTTTAATATAATCCTGATCTTCTAACCCTTCATCCAGAATGACATACATTAATGCATTCATTAGAACCACATCAGTGCCGGGAATAATGGGTAGGTGCATATCTGCATTCTGTGCCAGCATGGTCACTCTAGGATCTACCACTATCAAAGGAAAATTTCGTTTTTCCTGGGCTTCTTTAAAGCGCCAGTAAATAATCGGATGTTGCTCTGGCAGGTTAGAACCCCAGGCAATCAAACAATCCGTTTTTTCAAAATCTTCATAACAGCCAGGGGGACCATCTGATCCAAATGAGCGTTTATAACCAGATACTGCAGATGCCATACATAATGTAGTATTGCCATCATAATTATTGGTACCGATTACACCACGCGCTAATTTACCCAGGGTATAAAAACCTTCTGTTAATATTTGCCCAGTAGAAACAATCGCAAAAGAGTCTGGGCCATAAGTGGCCTGTATGCGTTTAATTTCTGATGCCATTTTCTCAAATGACTGATCCCAACTAGCCTGCTGGTAATCATCATGAATATTTGTACGCATCAAAGGGGTAGTACCACGGCCTGATGACTCAAAAACTTCATGCTCGAAAATTCCTTTAACACAAAGCTTGCCACGGTTTACATCAGCACCTGCAACCCCTCTTGCTCCAACAGGTTTACCCTCTTTGTTTGTACCTATTTCAATTGCACAACCTGTAGAACAATAGCCACAGGTTGAATAGGTCCATTTTTCAATACCTTTATCGGCAATTTTAATTGGATTTTTTTGGTTTCTTCCAAATAACATTTTCTTTTACTTAAGTGTATTTATTTTGATTTCAAACGAGAAATATTGCTTTTAGCAATTAACTGTGTCATATAATCAAACAAGCAAAATAAGGGCCAAATATTTTCAACCCTCCAAAAAAAAATATTAACTCAATATTACCAATCACTTAACACCAGCAAAGTCTTCGGTGAATATATAGCCCTTCTAAGTACATGAGATTAAGTTGGGCATCAATTTAAAAAAAATAGATCGAACGCTACTTACTGGTGCATATAAACGATGCTTTTTTGGAAAGTTAATCTCAAACTATAAAACCAAAGATCAAAAATATCTCATTGTTGACCTGGATTATGATCAGCAAATACGTCGACCACTTACCTTTATACCGGCTAGAACTGATTGCAGACCGTGACAACGTAACCCTGGCTCGTTCGACTTTAGCCGAATGGGCAGGACGTATGGATGTCGCTCTGCAACCCTTGGTAGATCGGCTGAGCTGGCACTTATTACAAGGTAACATGCTACAGCTGATGAAACTCCGGTTGCGCAACTTGAACCGGGTAGAGTTAAAACTCGAAAAGCTTATCTGTGGGCCTACTGTGAATACTCCTGCAACACTGCACTTCCACCCTCCATGGCGGTCGTATCGCAGTAATAATTTAGAGCCAGGCCCGCGTATCAGTGTCTTCGACTACCACCCAGGCGCTGCGGCGCGCGCGTTTCTAGGGAAATGGCGAAGCCATCTGATGATTGATGACTATGGTGGTTATAAAGCCTTGTTTTACGATTATGTTGAAATTAACATAAAAAAAGAACGGATTGTTTACAGGATCAGATCGGGCCGGCCAACATGCAGCTGCTATTCAGACATTACTGGACTGAACCCGGCAGTGTGGCTAAAAGATACCCTGGAAAAATTACCTGCTTGGCCTATCAGTCGTATTGATGAATTGCTGCCTTTGGCATCCGATGACATCGGTGCAATAAAACAACATGGCTATATACAAACCACTGGTTATCTTTTGGAAGTGAGGCTTTAGCCTCGCATGATTCAAGCGAGGCTAAAGCCCCACTTCCACGCTGAAAATTATTTTGGTAATTATGAACCTATTTTCAACCACAACCTGTGGTTAGTTCATAGCCATGTAAAACAAAAACTGCCTGATAAACCTAGAAAAATCAGTTGGGCACTAAATTCCATGCAAGTTCTTGAGTATCGTGTCTAATCAGGTCTATTCACACTCACCCATTTGGTGGGGAGGAAAATCGCTCCATGGTTTTGTAAGAAATCTGGTCGTAAAATCCTGCAGAATCACTCTTAATAAGGACTATGGCCATTATCTGCGAGTGATTATTTGTCTTTTCCGTCCTGAT
Organism: Methylococcaceae bacterium; assembly: GCA_021647585.1. GTDB lineage: Bacteria > Pseudomonadota > Gammaproteobacteria > Methylococcales > Methylomonadaceae > QPIN01. Next base: position 8,152 of record JAKIUK010000037.1, on the reverse strand, counting down.
TTCCCACAAAATTCATGTCCAACTGATTTTTCTAGGATATAGCAAAGTGGTAACGACAGTCGCTTACGTTTGAGCAGGGACAAAAAGACCAGTAAGGTGGGGGGATTATTTATTGCGAGTTGCCTTAGACTCAAGATTCCTCCCGTTGCTCGGAATAACTCCGTTTGTGAAGTTAACCTACGAACGTCAAAATTAAGAGTACCTGCGATAGGTTAAACCTAGAATAATCAGTTGGGCACAGATTTATAGTGCAAGCTATTGGTTTCACAGTGCTTTGAAAAAATCTTAGCCTCACCCGTTAGGTTAGGTGGGCATTTTTTTGAAGTGCTATGGAATCAATAGTTTGTGCTAGAAACCGTGATCCAACTAATTTTTCTAGGTTAAAGTCATTTAACATTAACACAGACACTATGCATAAGAAGTGCATAGTATCTGTGTTATCCCCCCCTACCCCAAGTTATTGATCTACTAAAGTAATCACTATTACCATCAGTAATAACTTCAAAAAACAACAAATCAAAACTTTAAATACTAATTTTCACCTGCTTGGCAACAACATCTCCAGACGGTAAAGTCACCAATTCAGCAGTAAGAACCATATTTTCAGTAATAGATGCCATTGGATTCAAGCTATTAGTAAAGTTTTTGTAGTTAGTATTATCATCCGCTTGTACATCTACATAAGCAATTCCTAAACGCTGGTTGTCTGGATCTTTGAAGGAAACAGGGCCCGTTACAGCCACTTTTGATTTACTGTTATTTCTATCAATATAAGATGCTACTAAATATGTCCAAATAGAACTAGCCGTAATTTTTACATGATCACCTACATTGAGTACCGGGTTATCGGGTTCAGATTTATAATTAATCGGTGCAGTTGATGGCACATATATGGATTTCCCTAGAATCGTGACCCATACACCGGAAATTCTTTCAATAGTTCCTTCTATGGTCACTGCACTATCATTAGGTATGATAAAAGTCGTCACTGTAGAAATTGGTGCAACAGTCACTGAAATTGTTACATTGGAAGAAGCTCCTGCCGCATCAGTGACAGTTACCATCAGTTGATCTGCGCCGCTATACCCCAAATCTGGAGTATAAGTCACTAATCCAGTCAGAGATAGCTGTACAGTGCCATGTTTAGGCATCGTTGCAATACTATATGTATGGCTATCCCCAATATCAGGATCGATGACCGATATCTGGCTATTGGCTGTAATACCGGCATCTGTATTGATTGCCGGGGCGGAAACAACAGGCGCATCATTAACCTGCAGCACCAAAATAACAAATGTAAAATTAACACTTGCTCCTGCTGCATCACTGACATTAGCCGTAACAGATCCCAACCCAAAACTGTTTGCATTTGGTGTGAATGTTACCAGACCTGTTGCTGATACTGTTGCAACCCCCAATGCTGTGGGTGACGATACAATAGTATAGATATGCACATCACCAACATCCGGATCATTGTGAAGTATCTGTGTTGTTCCAGCTGTATCTTCAAGCATTATATAATTACGAGCAGTCGGCTTTGGTGCATCGTTAATTGAATTGATTATTACCCGCACAGCTAAATTAACTGTGTTGCCTGCACTATCAGTGATCATAAGAAAAATAACATCCATACCATTTTGATCATTAAACGGGATATAGTTGACTAATCCACTTGCAGAAACCGTCGCCGTGCCCAGTTTGGGTGCTAACAATATCTTATAACTATGGTTATCACCAATATCCGGGTCTATCACCCTAATTTGACTGCTACCTGCTGTGTCTTCATTTATCTGAATTAATGCTGCAGTTGCTTCCGGAGGCGTATTAATATTCCCCACAGTAACTGGATAGTAGTCATAAAAGATTTGATTTTTACCTGTGGTCAAATTAGTACTGCTTACCGCCAGTCTTAATACGTATTCACCCGGTATCATCAGCGATGTATCCCACTGACCTAATGACATATTTTTCTTACCACCCACGCCGTTAATACCTGTCGAAGTCCAGGCAAAGGGATCCAGATCACAGATATAAAAATCCGTGCCATCACAGAAATCAACACTATATTGAGTATCAACAAAACCTGGAGCTTGGCCATTCACGACATCCCCGGTTAGCCCAACTAAACCTTGTAAATTATCATCTACATTAATAGGATGCAGATAAACAGATACTGGTGAATACAAAGGATCACCATATAACACGCCGCTATTATTCGACTCATCAAACCAGACAGCATCGCCCAGCGGTAGTCCTCGCATGAAATAAACCAGTGTTTCCAATTGATTGAAGGTAAAAGCTGTACCACCAGACTGGTGATGACTCACACTACCCCAAAATGCTGTACCATTTAAACGGGATAGAAAACTAGCTGCATAATCCCCCATGGCCACTTGCTTATGTCCTTCACTAAAAAGCCCATTTTGAATCAGGTTCTGATTAGTTTCCAGGTCAGTAACTGTTACGTTATCAATAACCAGGTCACCCGCGAACAAGCCTGAAGATTGTAATCTTAATTTAATGCCGTCATAGAACAGACTATTATGTAAAGCAGGGTCCAGTGTAATAATCACTGATGCCTTTCTCCAACTGCTGTTACCAACAGGTATATTGCCTATAGTATGAATACCATAATCAATTTGTTTATTCCCTGCTCCACTTTCATGCACAAATAATCTGACCTGTAAATTCGTTGCGCTGGTTACACCAAAAGCTCGATACCAGAATGTAATCTTAAAACGTGCCGGGGTTGTAACATCCAATAATTTTTCAGCAAATGAAACTTTCTGATTAAGATTTATTCTGCGCTGGTCTCTACAAGACTCTGTTGAGGTAAAACTACTGTCTATGTAGCACACGGGAGTGTAAATTTGATCACTACTGCGAAACCATAGACTAAACCGGTCGCCTAAACCATAAAATTCAATAATCTCAGGAAAAGCCAGATTCTTAAAACTGTCCCCCCCTCCTTTTGAATTCCAGTTTGTGTTATTTAGATCCGGATACCAGTAAGTCGGCCAGGAAGAGAGATATGAAACTGGATACGACTGATGGTTATAACCTATAAAACCATCTGCCACACCCACACATTGTGTATTAATTTCACGATAAACATCTGTTGATGCAGCACGACAAGCGCCTGGATTGGCTGAATTTTCACACAACACTACATTGCAAGTCTCATGCTTGCGCCAATTTAATAATCCATTGAAGCTGCTTGCACTGACAGACCCATCCAGCCAACCTAAATACATTAGGGCATCATGAACGGCAGGTTGTCTTGAAACTGTATTGCCTGGGCCTATTTCACCAGATGGTGTGATTTGGACACTACAGTCTATAGGTGTTAAACCAGCAAGAGAAGTTCGTGGAAAATTCAGATTATCCAGACACTCAAAACGTGACTCTCCAAATATTCCCATCTGATAACGCCAGGACTGTCGTAACCCTTCGCTAGGCGAATACACACGTTTTGGAACTCCATTATTTACAGAATGATCAATCCAATGTAGAGCTTGTGTATTACTGAATAAATTTCCATAAAGTCCATTTTGTTCGGCCTGAATAGCCCGGTCAACCAGGTTTAATGCCGCTTCCTGATTTAATCCATCAATCCTTCCGACAATCAACTCTTTATCCACTGATGGTACAACCGTTCGCATGCCTCGACCATCCAGAAAAGCCTGCTCACGCTCGGTAAATTTTAATGTAACATCGCTGGTAAAATAATTAATCAACCAGTACTTCAAATAATTATCAACTGATGTCGGCGCTGCTGCTGCAAACAGACTTGAACCAGTAACTGTCATTCGTGTGGGTATACCACGCGTTGTTACCAGATAGCGTATTTTCGTATGCTGCCGTAGTTGCTGCATGGCTGCTGGACAATAATAGGGCAAATCCCCATCTACACAAACTGCCGGTATTAATGTGGGGTCATCCAGTGTATTGGTCTGCATAAATGCAATAACCTGATCACGCAAACTAAGAAATTCGTCCCAGTTTATAAAATAACCATTACGTATCCGAACATGCACTATATTTGCCGGATTAATATTACGTTGTTGCGCATAATAAGCACCGATCTGTGGTGAGTCAATTGAATTATCATTGACAATTACTAACACATCATCACGAAATGCATAGGCTGTAACCGGAACAATGGATAAAAAACCCAGCAGGTATACCATAAGCATTCTAGGGCTTAATTTATTTATTAAGACCGCACCCCTGATTTTTATTTTCATGACCCCCCCCCACAGTTGTCATTTGTAATTCTTTTTTATAATTTGATCAGAAAAAGAAAGTTTGGCTAATACTCGAATACTCTCAACCCTAAAATCTCCGATATTCACCGTTCAGCAGGCTACCCTTTATTTCCTACATCAATGTATAAACATAAAAACAGTTAGGTGCAGAATTTTAGCTTTTGCTAAATAACCGTGATCCAACTGATTTATTTAAGATTAACTTTACCTTTCTAAACAAGTATTTCAGTCACCTTTGGTTATAATACTTAATTACCTTCCCTGGTTAATAAGTTCAAAACTAACATAAAGATTTATACTTTACGACGACTCGCACCTACCAGACCGATCATAGCAGAGCCCATCAACCAGACAGCTCCAGGTACTGGGACAGGGTTAACATTTGAAATGATAGCCTGAGTAACATTGGTATTGAATCCTGCACCAGATGAAATTGGAGCAAACAAGTCAGATAATTGAATATTTGCATTAGCAAAATTAAAAGGTCCTGTTTCGCTAAAAAAATTGAGAAGATCAGGATGTTTAGTATCAATACCGGATCCTTGCGAAACAGCAAAAACTCCAGCCAAAATATCAACAGTAACTTGTGATGTCCACGACCCTGTTAACAAAGGAGTTGAAGTACCATCAATAATACCTGTAAGACTTGTACCTGTATCAAACAATCCTGTTATTTTAAAAAAACCACCCGCATCAAAAACATAGTGACTACCTGCTGAAGCACTCACATTTAAAAGGCCTGTTTCAAAATTAAGTTGGCATGCTATGCAAGTGAAACTATCTGCATTTGCAGCAGTTCCAATACCACTGATATCACCTATATCAATATTTGATCCTACTAACACACCACCCGCGCCATCATAGTTGACTGTTCCTGAGTTAACCCCACCCAGGCTATTAAAGTTAATTACTGCGGCATTAGCTGCCAAGGAAAATAAAGAGATGAGTACTGAAATGTACAATGTTTTCAGACCATTAAATTTTAATTTTTTCAATTTTCTATCCTCATTAATTGGTTTATTTATAATCATCCCTTAAATATCCACATGTTAAATAAATCACCATGCTCCTAAATCCTGTTTCATTTGTTAAAGCACGATACATACCAACTTTAACAACATATAACACACTGATTTAAAAGTATTTATTTTTTAACCTCTATTTGATATTTTTTTATTGAGAGTTAATTCAAAACATTTTCTCAATTGTGATAGTTGCACTGTGGGAAAACCCTAATTTATGTATGTAATTTTCTGCTTGCCAGATTCCTTATTCCAGGGTAAATGCTATACTTTGTTTAAATGGTTTGAAACCTAATAAACTCAATAAATATAAGCTTAATAAAAAGATAAATTATTTATTCTAAGATAATTTCAGAACAAGTCGAAATTCGTTTTATGTTTTATTTCAGTTATCCAAAAGCCAACTTTTTTAACGAATTTGATACTCCAAAGGTGATATTTATTAGATTCCTTGATAGTATTCCTAGTTGAATAGGCTTAAGTACACTGTTTTCTTACGATTACCCACTACTCATCAACTAAACAACACAGCTAATCTGTTTTTAATAAGGTGGTTTGAGGATATAATCACGTGAGAGAATGCCTGCACCTGTTTTGTTTAATATTTTAGGCATTTAGTTATTCTTTGATGTATCTACTCACTGTATTGTGTCATTCTGAGTTTAACGAAGAATCTTGCAACTTTGAGTATCATGATAATATTTAAGATTTCTCCCGCTGGTCGAAATGACAGAAAAATCAATCACTTTTGAAAAATATACTTAGGAATGGGCACGAAATATCTTTATTCATCATCAAGGCGCACAAACATGAGCATAGCAGGCTATGTGATTGTTTGTGCAACGCAGAGGATGGGCAAAAAGATAAGCTAGTTGCTCAAGATATTTCGTGCACATTCTTTAGTAGATACTACTTTATTTATAGTATTTTACTGAGAGAACAGGCATAAGAGAATTACCGAACAATTGCATAGACGTAATTATTCCCCCTACAATATCCATATCTATCTATGGCTTATGTAAACATAGCAAAGCGTAAGCGTATTATTATTGCCGATCAGATACTATTTTTTTAGAATAGCCAGCAAATGAGGATGTTCATATATGTTAACTAGTTTTGAAATTTATGCTTAAAACACGATTACAACTTTTTGCAATGATGCTGATGATATTACTTCTACCCATTAAGGCTTTTGCAGAGGTTGAACACGAACTACTACTTTTTTTAAGTGCAGAAGGTGCAAACAAATTGCTCGATACCAACGAGGATATAAAATCACCTGATGGTGTTCTTTCTGCTGATATTCTGTATGGTTTTTCCTGGGGGCAATTTCATTTTCTCGGCGAATATCTAGCATCCAACAAGGAAGCCGAACTTGAACGATTGCAACTGGGGGTGGAATTTGGTGAAAATAATTTCGCCTGGATCGGGCGTTTCCACACTCCCTCCAATTATTGGATGACAGCCTATCATCACGGCCAATATCTACAAACAAGTATTTCTAAACCAGGAATTGTTCAGTTCGAAGATGTTAGCGGTATTATTCCCTCTCATTCCACCGGTCTGCTACTTGATGGAACCCATGTTTTCGATGACTCTACCGGAATAACAACTGCCTTTTCTATCGGTACGGCACCCGTTCTGGACAATGGTTTTATGGAAAATTTTGATTTATTTAACCCCAAGTCAGGACATAACCTGGCCTATCATTTTCGCTTTAGCTATCAACCCAATTTTTTCGAGAATAACAAGATTGGCCTAGTTGCATCATTTGCTGATCTTAATTCTGAACACCCAAATATTCAACAACAAAATATAGATGCAGTCGAACAAATCACTGTTGGAGCTTTTGTGGATTGGTACTGGCAGGAATGGCGAGTAATTTCATCAGTCTCGCATATTATCAACCGATTATATGGCAACAACCGAACAAACGATGATGCGTTTACAGTGGGATTTATACAGACGGAATATGAGTTAAAACAAGACTGGATTTTATTTGGCCGGGTAGAAGAAAGCTTTTCCGCAGACAATTCAGATTATCTCAAATTAATACCAAATTTCATTAAATCAAAACAAATGATTGGAGCGAGATACGAGTTTCTACAACGGCATGCGCTGACTCTAGAACTCGCTCATATAGAAACAGTCAGAGAAAACTTTGGACAAGCACGGTTACAATGGAGCGCCGTATTTCCATGAAATTACGTGGACTGAGCGGTATTTTTTGCTGTGTTGTTGCTTTTCTGTCGTTGACTACGACTGCGTTTGCACATCATCAGGTAGTTCTAGTTACCAACTCTAGTTGTCCGATTGATACCATCAGTTCGCTGGAATTACGAAAAATTTATTTTGGGCTTAAAGTTAAACATAACAATGTTTATATAAAAGGCATACATAACCTAAGCAATGATCAACTGGATAACATATTTCTTCAAACCGTCGTGGCTATGTCAAGCAAGTCCTATCAGCGCCGATTACTGGCACAAAGCTTAAATATTGGGCGTCCTCGTATTGCTAATTTTTTTGATATGGAAACACTTCTTACAGAATTACGTAAAATTCCGTGCAACGTCACTTACATGTGGGAAAATAAAGCCAACGAATTTGATGATTTAAAAATAATAAAATTGTTATGGCAAAGAAACTAAAATTACCTAACATGCGATAAAAATGCAGTTTAACTTAAACCAAACAATTCTAATAACTAAAGTTTCGGAGTTCAAATAAGAAATCAAGTCATTGATTAACAAAGAAAATAGCGCCCTAAAAGAGTATAATATAAGTTGACTTGAAATCATCTAAAAACTCAAATAGGACGCACATGAATCATGCCTCAAAACTGCCTGCATTACCAGCTTT
>JAKIUK010000036.1 GCA_021647585.1 Methylococcaceae bacterium | reverse complement strand
GTTAGAACACCCTTTGAAGCTCTTCAATGTTGGTATAGAATAGATCCTGAAATCTTTAGAAAATCACCCGATATGTTTCGGGCTGACCTTTTAAAAAATCATGGTACAACGTAGTGAAACCTGACAATAAAGAAGACTTTCAATAAATCCACTAGCTGTTTGTTTTCCACATTGATTTTTTTGTTAGCTTTTCTTTTTTTAAACTTCAACCTCAATAAGCATACTTTTTGGAAGTAAATAATGTTCTACTTTGACGGGTATTTTATAAGTGATGGCAAGGTTAGCTAATGCCACTGCATTATCACAGATAAACTCTTCCGGTGTGTCCTTGGCTTCGCCTCTCGCATAAGGTTCATGCAGATTAAGTTGTAACTCCAATCCTCTATTAAACAAAGTCTCATCATTATCTAAAATACCGTATAAAGCGTGAGATAATGTTAGGTAATTAAGTTTCAGAGGGCTTTTTGTTTTTTTACCCGTGTTTTCGTCGATAGTCTGTTTTAACAATATCTTGCCTTGTTCTTTTTCTCCGAGTGCCGTACATTTTAAAGCGTGGGCGTAACGGTTGATTTCTTTGTCCATCAAATAGCCATTGGGTGGGTTTCTGAATAAACTGGACAGTTCTTTTGCTAATTTTAAATCAGCACCCATCAAAGCATAATGAAAGCCTTCAATAAAAATATCCTCAGCAACTTTAAACCAGCTGACGCAACCATAACCAAAACCAGAGAAATCTACTTCTTTACTATCACCAATATAATCAGGATCATTTTTGTCATAAGCCATTTTAAAGCTTTTAATGATATAAGATGAGGCCTTTGAAAAATTTGCTCGAAATATCTCTGATTTTTCTCCATTTAAATACTGAGCGTGAGCAAGCTCAGCATTAGCTGTTGCTATAGTGGTATAAAAGGTTTGAATAGGTAAGTCTTCTATTTGATAAAAATCAGATTGGTAGTTATTTAATACTTGGACAATAAATTCCTTTGCTACTTTAAGCCAGTGATCAATCTGTTGCTGTTCTGGTGCAGTATATTGAATCATATTTTTATCCTATTTTTATTAATCCACATCAAAATCAAATAACTTTTCGCCCAATTTGCCCTTTTCATCTTGAGGGAATACCTCAGCTTTATTGGTGGACTGGTTGGCACGGATAAAAGTATGCTGCTTACTACCATCTGAATTTCTTATTTTTTTCCACAGCTTTAGTTCGCTCTCAGTATAAACACCGCCAATACGATTTGATGGTGTCTGATAATTATTTCTATCCAGTTTCTTAGCCATTGTAGCACCGCGTTTTTTATTATTGGCAGCAGAGCCTTGTTTTCCCGCTGTATTTTTCTTAGGCACGGGTTTACTTGCTGGATTTGCTGTGGCTTTAACTTCAACTTCTTCCAGTCGGTTATTTTTAATTTTAAGTAAATCATCTGGGCCATGATAACGTCTATTAAAATCAGGGTGTGTTGTTTTTCCTGTCAGTGCTTTGTATTTGGCTAATGCACGTTCACCAAACGCTTCAATTTCGTTTTTAAGTTGCTTAACAGGAATTACTTTATCCACTTTACGCAATACGACATCTGCTGCCACACTACCCACTGCGGCAATACTAAGGCCTTTCTCTTGAAGTGTTTTTACTATTTCTTGAACGCCTTGTGCAAGCTCTTCAACAGGAAGTATAGGCACACTTTCCAGGGGCGGATCGTTAATTTCAGTTACCATTGTATTGCTTTGGAAACCAGAAGATGAGGAATCACCTATAAATACATTTGAAGACCCAATAGTGATTTTCCCTCCATGCGCACAAGAATCACCCATGCGAGCCGCTGGTTTCCAGTTAATAAACACACTTGGAGAGCCTGATGAAATTTTATCTGTTGGACCAACACATAACTCTGCATCTCCTACACGAGCAGCGGGTAAATCATTAATAAAGACATCTGGAGACCCTTCAAGAATTGGCCCACCGACATGAGGTACAGGACCTGGCTCGACTTTAGGGCAAACATGCATATCACCCAGTCGGGCGGCTGGTTTTCCCATTAGAACTCTCCATTTATTTTGGTTGTGTGATTTTTTAAAGCCAATATAGAACCTCCCATACAAAATCAGTAATCATAACTATATCCTATCCACCTGTAATAACAGCTAGACTACTGTGTAATCATATTATTTACTAAAAGTAGCCTATATAGCAAAATTTATTTCATAAAATCAATTTATAAAGACAAACCTTGAAAAGCGTTAAATTTCCCCCAATTTGACCTATAACATGTAGAATTATCGGATTTAACTTTTCTTAGTGGGTATAAAGTGAGTTTTAGAGGTACAACAATACTTTCAGTTCGCCGTAACGGCAAAGTAGTAATCGGTGGAGACGGCCAGGTTTCTTTAGGTAATACAGTTATGAAAGGCAATGCACGCAAGGTACGCCGTTTATATCATGACAAAGTTATAGCAGGCTTTGCAGGCGCAACTGCTGATGCATTTACCTTATTTGAGCATTTTGAAGGCAAACTTGAAAAACACCGGGGAAATTTGACCCGGGCGGCTGTAGAAATGGCTAAAGACTGGCGTACAGATCGTGCTTTACGCAAACTAGAAGCTTTATTAACTATTGCTGATTCAAAAACATCTTTAATTCTTTCGGGTACAGGTGATGTTATTGAACCGGAATATGACCTGATGGCTATAGGTTCAGGTGGATCTTTTGCTCAGTCAGCAGCGCGTGCATTACTGGAAAATACTGATTTGAGTGCCCGTGAAATTGTAGAAAAGTCCCTACATATTGCTGCTGACATATGTATTTACACTAACCATAACCTCCGTATTGAAGAATTAAATGCTGAACTCAGCAATGAAAAAGAGTAATTAGAATGAGTCAAATGACACCCAAAGAAATTGTAAGCGAGCTGGATAAACACATCATAGGTCAGGCCAGTGCCAAACGCTCAGTTGCTATAGCCTTACGTAACCGCTGGCGCAGAATGCGCGTTTCTGAAACATTACGTGAGGAAATTACACCAAAAAATATTTTAATGATAGGACCGACTGGCGTAGGTAAAACTGAAATAGCTCGTCGCCTGGCACGCCTAGCCAATGCCCCTTTTATAAAGATTGAAGCGACAAAATTTACTGAAGTAGGTTATGTCGGCCGTGATGTTGAGTCCATTATCCGAGATTTAGTTGATACTGCCGTTAAGATGAATCGCATGACTGAAATGGAAAAGGTTCAAAATCGAGCGGCAGATGCGGCGGAAGAAAAAGTTTTGGATATACTGTTACCCAGAGCTGAAGGTGGCATGATTTCTGAAAGCGAGGCCAGCACTCGACAAAAAATGCGTAAAAAATTACGTGAAGGTGATTTAAACGAAAAAGAAGTAGAAGTTGACATCACAGCACCCTCCATGGGTGTTGAAATCATGGCGCCTCCAGGTATGGAAGACATGACCAACCAATTACAAGGCATGTTTCAAAATCTGAATAGTGGGAAAACTAAAACCCGCAAAATGAAAATTTCAGAAGCGTTAAAAGCATTACAGGAAGAAGAAGCCTCTAAGCTGGTAAATGAAGAGGATATTAAATTATCAGCCGTTGAATCTGTTGAACAAAATGGTATCGTATTTCTGGATGAAATTGATAAGGTCTGTAAACGTTCTGAATTAGGTGGCGGTGGTGGAGAAGTGTCTCGCGAAGGTGTACAACGTGATTTGTTACCTTTAGTTGAAGGCAGCACTGTAAGCACCAAATATGGCATGATCAAAACTGACCACATCCTGTTTATTGCTTCAGGTGCTTTTCACTTAACCAAACCCTCTGATTTAATTCCTGAATTGCAAGGGCGTTTTCCTATTCGGGTTGAACTGGATGCACTTTCAGCAGATGATTTTGTACGCATTCTGACTGAACCAGATGCTTCATTAACTGAACAATATCAGGCTTTACTTAAAACTGAAGGCGTAGACATTAATTTTACTACTGACGGTATTCAGCGCATTGCTGAATTAGGCTGGCAAGTCAATGAAACCACTGAAAACATTGGTGCGAGACGGTTACACACTATATTAGAAAGACTACTGGAAGAAATTTCTTTCAATGCACCCGATATGGTAGAAAACACTATCACCATTGATGCTACTTATGTTGATTCACATTTAAATGAACTGGCAGAAGATGAAGATCTGAGTCGCTATATTTTATAAACCATGAGATTAACTGTAGAACAGACAAACCATACACCCACAGATATCAAGCTGCATCAGCTCTCTCGTATTGTTGAAATCAGTTTTGATAATGGAGAAACCTTTAAACTCCCCTGTGAATACTTGCGTGTATATACCCCTTCTGCTGAAGCATTGGGTCATGCACCCGGTCAAGAGATTCTGCAGATAGGAAAAGAAATGGTAAATATCAGCGAAATTAAACCAGTGGGTAATTATGGCATTGCTCCCACCTTTACAGATGGCCATAATAGTGGCATTTATTCATGGGACATGCTGTATAAATTAGGTTCTGAATACCAGACACTTTGGGCTAATTATCTCCAGGAATTAGATAATGCAGGACAGCCGCGCAATGAGCCGCCACATACACAGGTATTAATATGACAAATGAAAACACAACACATTTTGGTTTTAAACAAGTTGCCGCTGATGACAAAGTCAGCATGGTTCGCGGTGTCTTTGATTCTGTCGCCAGCAATTACGATGTGATGAACGACTTAATGTCCCTGGGCATCCACCGTATTTGGAAAAGAGTCGCCATACAACTAGCCAATGTTAGAAATGGTGATCAGATTTTAGATCTGGCGGGTGGAACAGGTGACTTAACCACCTTATTTGAAAAACGTGTCGGTAAAGAAGGTCAGATTGTTCTGGCTGACATCAATTCTGAAATGTTACGTACGGGTAGAGATCGCCTGATTAACCGGGGGTTAGTGGGTAATATCCGTTACGCTCAAGTCAATGCTGAATGCTTACCTTTTGAAGACAATACCTTTGATTGTGTCTGCATTGCTTTTGGTTTGCGCAACGTGACTGATAAAGATGCCGCCTTGCGTTCCATGCATAGAGTACTAAAACCTGGTGGCCGTGTTATCGTACTGGAGTTCTCCCACCCAATCGACAAAATAACTGAAAAAGTTTACGACTTTTATTCTTTTAAACTATTGCCAAAAATCGGCAAGTATGTCGCTAAAGATGAGGACAGTTACCGTTATCTTGCTGAATCTATTCGTATGCATCCTAAACAGGATGAGTTAAAGCAGATGATGGAAAATGCGGGGCTTGAGCGCTGTGAATATTTTAATATGAGTCAGGGCATTGTTGCTGTTCACAGAGGTTATAAGATCTAAGAGACCAATCCAAACGAGTACATAGCCCCAGTTAATAGACTTCCTGTAGCCAAATGTAGGCACTGCTTCCTAACCATGCTTAGCCTAAATTATAATTAAATGCTACAAACAAAGGTAACACTTAATGATCATCAAACCTCTCTTAACCAGTACAATGGAAACTGCGTTGAATCAATTCTTGTCTCTAGATCAGGATACCAGCCTGTTTCTAAAGCCTATGGCAGGCAAAGTAATTGCTATTAAGGTTCTCCCCTTCAATGAAACCATATACCTATGCCCGACAGAAGATAAAATCCAGCTACTAGAAAGTTATACTCTTGAAGTCGATGCAACAATTAGTGGCACCTTATCTGCCCTTGGTTTAATGGGTTTTAGCTCAACCCCCATGCGCTCAATTTTTAACGGTGAAGTTAAAATCGAAGGCGATACTCAACTTGCCCATAAATTTCAGCAACTTTTTGACAGTCTGGACATCGACCTGGAAGAAAAACTCTCCCAGTTCTCCGGTGATATTATTGCCCATAAAATTGGCAACCTGTTTCGTGCAGGCCAACAGTGGACGGAAGAAAGCATTGAAACTTTCAAACTCAATAGCAAAGAGTTTTTGCAGGAAGAAATTCGTGACCTTCCAGCAGGGCCAGAAGCCGACATCTTTTATCAACAAGTCGATGAAATACGTTCTGATTTTGATCGCTTATCTGCGCGAATAGAACAGTTAAAAATTCAATAAGGAAATAGTGTGATCCATCCAAAAATATTAATGCGTTTAATCCATATTAACTGGGTCATGATGTATCACGGTTTAGACGAAATTGTTTTAAAAACACATTTATTTCGCCCCATCCGTTATCTTGCTGTTTTTTCCCCCAACTATTGGCTTAGAAAACCTTCAGAACCTCGGGGCGTTAGAATTCGGAAAACCCTGGAAGACTTAGGTCCTATCTATATAAAATTTGGTCAAGCGCTATCAACACGTAAAGATATACTCCCCGATGATATTGCCGATGAACTGGTTAAATTACAGGACAAAGTTCCTCCATTTTCCAACGATCAAGCCAGACAGGTTATTGAACAACAGCTTGGACAAACAGTATCTGAAGCATTTGCTGAATTTGAACCTAGTCCTCTGGCCTCTGCATCTGTCGCTCAGGTTCATACAGCCACTTTACATAGTGGCGAAAAAGTTGTTGTAAAAGTTTTAAGACCCAATATAGAAAATAGAATTCATTCTGATGTTGGCTTGTTATATGAATTAGCTCGCCTGGCAGAAAAATTTTGGGAAGATGCCAGACGCCTACGAGCGCTTGAAGTTGTAGCAGAATTTGAGAAAACAATTCTGGATGAACTGGATCTGGTGAGAGAAGCAGCAAATGCAACAAAGTTACGCAGTAACTTTGAAAACTCAGACGCTCTCTATGTGCCTGAAATTCATTGGCAGTTTACCCGTAAAAAAGTGCTGGTCATGGAAAGGATCTATGGTATTCCTGTAGGCGAAATTGAGCAATTAAAGCAACAAAATGCCAATTTTAAATTACTCGCTGAACGGGGGGTAGAAATATTTTTTACCCAGGTGTTTCGAGACAATTTTTTTCATGCCGACATGCATCCCGGCAATATATTTGTCGATTTACCCGACAAATATATTGCCGTTGATTTTGGTATCGTTGGTACCTTATCTTTATCTGATCAACGCTACCTGGCAGAAAATTTCCTGGCATTTTTTAATAGAGATTACCGCCGGGTTGCCGAAATGCATATCGAATCAGGTTGGGTTCCATCGGGTACACGTATTGAAGACTTTGAATCAGCCATTCGTAGTGTTTGCGAACCTATATTTGATAAGCCACTAAAAGACATCTCTTTTGGTTTATTATTATTACGTTTATTCCAAACCGCCAGACGCTTTGATATGGTGGTACAGCCGCAACTTATTCTACTACAAAAAACCTTGCTAAACATTGAAGGCCTGGGTCGCCAACTCTATCCTGATCTGGACTTATGGCAAACAGCAAAACCTTTTCTGGAAAACTGGTTTCATGAACGTCTTGGACCGAAAGCAAAAATCAAGCAAATGGTTAAGCAATTTCCGGAAATAGCAGAAAAATTTCCTGAAGTGCCTACGCTAATTTTTCAAGCTTTAGATAGCGTCACACACACAAAACAACAACTTGAAAACCAAAACAAAGCGATTTCTCAATTACGCCAACAGATGGAAAAAAACCATGACGGAACAATCTGGGCTATTTTGATAAGTGCAGCCATGGTAAGTGCGGCTGTTTTATTTCAGTAACAAATCACTGAATTATTTTAACTGCACAACATTGATATACCCCATCTATTGAAAATAATCTAATCACGATCAATCTCAACCTCTCCTGTGAAAAAGATGAATGTACTTAAAAAAATATATTTGATTTATTCACCTTGTGTTGAAAATCTGCTGGAACTAGTAACTGATCATCCACTGCTTGCAGAAAAAGGGATCCAGTTACACAAGGTAAAATTAGCCGAAGTATCTTCCCTCCATATTCACGATGAACTAAATCATGCTCTGTTGTGGATAGAACAAAAAGACTATCCTCAAGTATTGTTGTTTGCAGATCAAAAAGACATATCTCTCGGGTTTTTGCCTATTGAAGGAGACTGTCCTAGCCAGTTTTTCAAAAACCTGGACCTGCCGTCTGATTTTGATGCCTGCCTTGAAATTTCAATACAGGAAGATCCCTTTTATATTGATATCATCGTTTGTAATGATCAGGTTGTGACTAATGGTGTCAACCTGGAAAATCAGACGACTATGACTGAATTTATCGGAGACAGTCATGAATACAAAGGATTGAATAAGCTGCAATTTAAAATAAAACGTTTTATCCACTCCTTTTCCTTAACACCACATCCTGTTACTCTGATAACAGCAAAAGGTAAAACAGTCTCAACAGCAATTACCGGCATGGTATTACTGGATTTCCATAAAAGCGGATTTCTGACTCATCTATTCAAAGAATCTATTTCATTAAAAGATCGACGTATTTCCATGGTGTTGTTTGCACCACATTCCATCTTATCCTATCTGCAATTATCCACATCTTTTCTAAATTCAACTCAGAAAAAGAATATACCGTATCAATTAGGATATATCCGCACTTCATCATTAACCATAAAAACCCAGGTCGATACCCATTATCTGGTTAACAACAAACCTTTGACTACCCGTGAATTACATATTGAATCAGTTAGTGATGGAGTTCGAGTCAATGCTGGGGAAAAATTCAGGGACAGACAGCAATATACGGATGACAAAGAAAATGTAAGTTGCGACCAACTGCCACAACATGACAGTAGAATAAAATATTTGAGTAATACACTTCCTTTCTTCCCTCATGCATTGGAATCAGATTTTAAAGAACTATTCCTGTCCTTGAAGGAAAATGCTACAGTCAGTAACACCTATGTTTTGCTGATGGTGTTAAGTACTTTACTAGCAACCTTAGGTTTATTTCTAAACAGTCCATCTATCGTTATTGGTGCAATGGTATTGGCACCGCTGATGGCGCCGATTATTTCATTATCCATGGGCGTGTTGCGCTCAGATGATGATTTAAGCCGGAATTCATTCGTCACTCTATTCATAGGTATGTTCATAGCTTTGGTGTTATCAGCCCTAATGGCAGCATTGTTACCTTTTCAGGAAATGACTAACGAAATTGAAGGGCGACTGCATCCGTCGACTTTGGATCTACTGGTGGCCATCCTTTCGGGTGTAGCGGGCGCTTTTGCCAATGCCAGGGAAAATATTGCAAAAAGCTTGCCTGGTGTCGCAATAGCTGTTGCTCTTGTGCCACCATTATGTGTCTCTGGTATTGGCATAGGCTGGGTGAATTTTGAGGTGTTTTATGGCGCCATGTTGTTATTTATGACTAACCTGACCGGTATTATCCTGGCCGCCGGCTTATCCTTCATGGTCATTGGTTTTGCACCATTCTCCCGAGCAAAAAAAGGCATTATAATTTCGCTGTTTATGGTCGCCTTGATATCCATACCGCTAGTTTTGTCTTTTTCTAATATGCAGGAAATTGCAGCCGTTAAGAAACAACTCCTCAGTCAGAACTATAAAATCGGGGGTGAACAGCAACAATTACGCAATATTAAAGTGCGGTTGGGACAGCCATTAAAGATTAGTGGCGATTTAATCAGTACACGAATGCCTGGCCCGGAAATGATAGCCCAGATTGAACAGCACCTGAGTAAAAAACTGGAGCGATCTGTTACAGTGACCTTTACTGTGAGACTGGTAA
This sequence comes from Methylococcaceae bacterium, assembly GCA_021647585.1. Taxonomy (GTDB): domain Bacteria; phylum Pseudomonadota; class Gammaproteobacteria; order Methylococcales; family Methylomonadaceae; genus QPIN01. The sequence goes on along the minus strand of JAKIUK010000036.1, from coordinate 30,304 downwards.
CCAAAAGCCATTTTATAGAATAACCGGACAGGCTATACGATATGAACACTGTTGTAAGATGGATAGTATATTTTCTGTTGTTGTTATTTCAAACGCATCCAACATTTGTTCAGGCAGCAAAATTTGTAGATACAGCTAAAACATCTCTGGCCGATGTTCGGGGTAATATAGATGCGATAAAAAACAAACCTAACATTGAAGAAGCTCTTAGGATAAGAATTTTAAATGCCTACTACGCCGCAGAAGACAATCTTGAAGAACTAGTAATTCTACAACAACAAATTCCAAAAGAGCAACGACAACTTAAAAACTATCCTTCTGAAATCAAGCGCATGGAACGTCGCATTGACAAAATCACCAAGAACCTTAAAAACCAGAAAAAAGAGAACATATCCAGTCATCCTAATGATGAATTAGAACAGCGCCTGCTCAATGAAAAATCCAGTCTGAACGATTTGATGTCATCCATCAGTCAACTGGAAATACAAATAGGAATTCAGCTGAAACGGTCGCAAAAAATCAGGGAACAAATTGCCGAAATCAAAGAAAATCAGAGCAATACCCAACAGGAACTGATTTCTCTGGACAACCTAACGTCTAATAAACAGGAACTTGCAGCCCGTCAGACCCAGCTGGATAGCCGATTACGAAAACTTAATGCAATATTGACCCGGCTGGATCTAGAAAAAATTATTTTCCCATTAAAGGAACAAGCTCAAAATTTACAATTACAATTGTTACATTTACAAAGAGAACAGGTAACAAGCCAGATTAAACGTATTGATGATCTTCTGATTGAAAGGCGACAACTGGAGATTAACAAAGAACAGGTCGAATTAATTCAGGCGCAAAAAGATGCCTCAGGGAAACACCCCCTCATTCAGCAAGCCACCCGAGAAAACATTCAATATAATCAAATGCTGCAGAAAACCAGCAAAAAACTTGAACAATATCTGGAGCTAAAAAGTGAAATAGATACGCGCCATAAACAGCTGGAAAAAGATTATCAAAGTGCTGAGCAAAAAATAAGTTTGGCTGGTCTTAGTCCTGCACTGGGTAATTTATTGCGTGAGCAACGCCGAAATTTACCATTGATTAAAAATCATCAGTATACCTTTGATAAAATTCAGCAAGAGATTGCATTAGCTAGTCTTGAATTATTTCACCTGGACGAGAAAAAGAAGTCTTTAAGTCATATCAATCAGACTATTTTATCCAAAATGTCAAACTCTGTTGCAGAAGAAACGAAGGCATCAGAAAAGTTAAAGATTCGTACAGAACTACGCATGTTGCTGAATAATCAAAAGGAGTTGGTGTTAAAACTCAGTTCAGTCTATTCCAGTTATTCCAGAACACTCGCAGATGTTGATTTCTCTCTAAATCAATTGGTTACATTGGGTGAGAAATTTAGTCACTATTTAAACCAGCGTTTGTTATGGGTACCCAGCGCACCGGTCATTGATCAAAATTACATATTGGAGATTTATAATTCCATAATATGGCTAATACAAACTTCACATTGGCAGCAAGCAGCAGATGATATAAAAAGCAGTGTACAAGATCATACTTTACTCGCTTTTTTGGCGCTAGCTATGAGCACTTTATTGTTGTGGTTTAGAAAAAAAATCATCTTTAATTTACAGGAAGTGTTAACAAATAGTTCCAAGCCATATTCTGATCGCTTTAGTTACACCTATTATGGTTTAGGCTATGCTTTTCTGTTAGCCTTGCCTTTCCCCTTGCTGGCCACCTGGCTGGGATGGTTACTCTACATAGACGAACAATCTGCGGTGTTTAGTCATTCAGTGGCCCAAGGCATGCTTGCAGCAGCAGTTCCCTTGCTACTTATACAGTTTTTCTATCGCTTATTTAAACCCAAGGGCGTTGTTCAATCACTTTTTCACTGGCAGGAAACCAGTGTTCAACTTATATATACTCAATTAAAATGGCTACGTTTTGTAGTCATTCCTGCAGTTTTCCTGATTGCCATGTTTATTGATGATACCTATTCTATACACAGCTATTCACTTGGCAGAATGGCATTGATTGTTGCCATGTTAGCGATTACATATTACCTTCATCGCCTTGCCCACCCTGTTAAAGGTCTGGCAAAGGATTTCTATCTGAATACCCCAACTAACTGGACTTGTCGCTTACGTTATGTCTGGTATGCCATCCTAGTCCTGGCCCCACTGGTCATTATCGGGTTTGCCATAGCCGGTTATTATCAAAGTGCACTGGAATTACAGAACAAACTGGTTATTATGCTGCGCCTTATTTTTTTTACTGCTTTATTTAACGAATTAGTCATACGGGCAATGGTTTTGGCTAACCGTCAACTGGCTTTACAAAATGCCAGACAAAAGCGCAAACAGAGTCAAGAGCACGCTGAAGCTGAAGACCATAATAATCTGACCACACTAAATATTGAGGAAGAGGCATTACTCGATATTCCTAAAATTAATGAACAAAGTAAAAAGCTGCTCAATGCGGTGGTAACTGCGATCTTAGTGGTAGGAACCTGGCTCACCTTAAGTGATATTTTACCGGCTTTTTCAATCTTTGATCAGGTGGTTTTATGGCAACACATCATCCTGATAGATGGACAGGAGGTTCTACAACCCATCACCCTGGTTAATGTGTTTATTTGTCTATTATATTTGATTTTAATGATGATTTTTGTCAATAACTTTCCCGGTTTGATCGATTTAGTATTCGTTGGCCGCTATAGTATGGCCGCAGGCAGTCGTTATGCATTACTTCAATTGACCCGCTATGCTGTAATTTCGATTACCTTTATTGCCATTGCTAGTGAGCTGGGTGGTAGCTGGTCTCAAGTACAATGGCTGGTTGCAGCAGTCAGTGTTGGCTTAGGTTTTGGTTTACAGGAAATATTTGCCAATATGGTGTCGGGAATTATTATATTGTTCGAGCGTCCGATCAGAGTGGGTGATACAGTAACAGTGGGCGATGTTAGCGGAAAGGTCTGTCGAATTCAAATGCGTGCAACAACAATTGTTGATTGGGATCAAAAAGAATTGATAGTACCCAACAAAACCTTTATTACCGATAAACTTATCAACTGGTCACTCTCTGATACCGTTACTCGAGTGGTCATTCCAGTAGGTATTGCATACGATTCAGATGAAGAACTGGCAATCCGTCTTTTAAAACAAGTGATCGAAGAAGCGCCTCTCATTTTAGAAGAACCCAAACCATCCGTTTATTTCCTTGGTTTTGGTGACAGTTCACTGGATTTCGAATTACGGGTTTATATTCGTGAACTAGGAAACCGATTGCCTGCTATTGATGATTTACACAGAAGAATCAGAAGAGCATTCAAAGAACACAATATTGAGATACCATTTCCCCAACGGGATTTGCATATTCGTTCAAACGTACAGGCTGTTGATATATCTTAATTTTTCCATGAACATTTGCCTTGTTATTTGTACCGCAATATACCTATTCTTTTAAATATTTCTCAATCTTTAAAGCTCTATGAAATAACCCAAGTATCTCTACTAAATTATCTTTAACAAAGTAAGCAATTCTATAATGACCAAAAAGATCACTCAAATTTCACCTTCTGGTTCTTTTTTATATTTGTAACTAATTTCTGGAAATGACTTTAAATTTTGAGTTTTATCATATATTCCTTCCACAACTACGCTGTGCTGTCAACGGGTTTTCCTCTGGCTCTTCTTTGTTTGTTTATATAAATGTATCTATGTCATATGCACTTAGGTAGCTAGCAACAAATAACCCACCCATCTTGTTGGTCTTTTTACTTGTCTTCTGCGTTGTGGAAACAGATACGTAGCTGGCTATGGTCGCACCAGCATCCTGCTTCCAGCGAAACTTGCACATCCATGTGCTTCGCGCCTGTTCCCACGCCTCGACAATTGCTTCTCGGTAACTGCTCCTACGCTGCCCTACTACATGCCATCCATGGCATTATGCATTGTTCTACCTACACACACCCATGTGTTAGTTGAATACAAATACTGCGCAATCTGGATAGGTTATTTATTGCCAGCTGCCTTAGTTAGGTACCAAAACAAATTATGGAGTCTTATTTTCTTTTAATTATTTTTCTCGGTGTCCAAGATACTATAACTAGTAATAAAGCTGTCTAGATTATTCACTCATTGTAACGGTTCTTCTATCGACTTCTATGAGGAAAATAAAGTATTTTTTCAACTACCGGAATACCAGAAGCTGTATCCGGTGTTGTCACCATTCGTACTATCGCCTGTTGTTTTGCTAAAATAATATGAACAAATCCCCAAGTCATCCCTTTTTCCCACAAGGTTTGATAATCAGGATATTTACGTTGCTGTTGTCGTTCAAACCGAGTGTTTATTGGCCGTTGCTTTGAAGCAGCACCCGATATTATGATTGGCAATGGTAACCTCTTGTTGGTATTTTCCAAACATTGATCTAAATGAACTTCAAGACTATGCTCATGCCCTGCTAAATAAAGATCAGCATTGTTACAGAGTATAGGTAATAATAATTTTCGAAGCGCTTTGGCTTGTTCAAATTTTCGACCACCAGAACTCCATAAGGGATGATGACCCATAACAATTTTCCATCGTGCTTGAGATTGGTTGAGGGCATTTTTAAGCCAGTTTAACTGGTTTTTTTCCTCAGATATTGGACGCTTCCATTCGTCAGGTTGGTCAATTTTGTTAGTTTCAATCTCACTTCCATCAACAGCGAGCTTAGCTTTAAAAACAGGGGTTGCAGCGAGAATAAGATTAGTATCAAGGATGAAAAATTCAGCATCCTGCTGAACGAAACTATAAAAACCATTTCCTTTGATTTGAATTTTACTATCCGCTGATCGGGCATAAGCCAGTAGTGCATCACGTCCCTTTCTACCAGACCGCCAGTCGTGATCGCCTAATGCTGCATACAGGGTAAAGTCGCTAACACCTTTTCCTAGTTGCTTAAATGGTTGCTCAAGGATTGTAGAAAAACGTATCGGGTCATCAGTATCACCTTGGGCTCCATTGGGATAAATATTATCTCCCAGCATCAGCGCAAAAGCACATGGCTGTTTCTCACAAAATTTGGTCATTGCCGCCGTAACAGGAATAATACCACTGGATTGAATAAAGAAATCAGTGCCATCAAGTTTATGTGAAGGTGGAAGACTAAATTCGTCTAAAGGTATACCTTGTTTTTGCCAATGCCGACGTATATATTCAATATACTGCAGATAAGTAAAAGAGGGCTCAAACCCCAGGTATTGTTCGTTATAACCGCTGTCACCAAATGCCAGAAAACCAAGAGAAGGATTTGTTTGTTGGTGTCCTTGATGCACACTTGTGCAGCCAAAAATAAACAAAGCAATAAACAACGGTAAATAGCAATGACCAAAGGTTATTCTAGTTAAATGCATTAGCTTTTTATTCATGACATTATAATCATACTCTATGTATGAATAAAACATAACAGAGAGCGAACAAAAAAACAAACCCAGACGGTCTTTCATAAAATTAGGTTTTATTATTTGTCACAATATGACTTACCGCCATCAATTATGCAAAAAAGCCATTTTTTGCTCACACCTTTCCTGTGAAAACTTAATATTCTTAAAAGCCGTTCAGTTCTTTGGCTTTTTAAGGCATCTACGCTCGTGCCATTACAACCAGGTTGTGTGTTACTACCGATGACCAGACATAGCAGATATCAATACGATAAAGCAATAAAGGGATAAATAAAGTGAATAGTTGAAAAATCACTTTTAACTTTTGTTATTGAACCTTTGTTCTAGTTTCAGGGATTAACCTACAACAAAGCATGTATTCTGAGTATTAATATCCCAAAGTGGAGGAGTGATCACGTGGAAGCTTATAGTGAAACCAGCTGAAATAGAATTTCCAAGCCAGTCTACGGATAAACTATGGCTAAAAGTATGGAAACTGGCTGGTGCTGATTTATGGGATAATCGCCGGACCTTGTTTAGTGCTTATCTGTTTGGAATTGTAGCTGTAGCGGCACTGTTGCTACTGCCTTGGCCGCTAAAACTAATTATTGATCATGTGATGGCTGGATATGACTTGCCAGAAATACTCACAAACATCCAGGCTTATCTTCTTACTCAAGGAATTACCCTATCTAAAGAAGACAAAATTATCATCTTTGCCACAGCTTATACCTTCATTGCAGTTTTTGTAACACTTTGTGGATCAGCTGAAAAAATGGCTGGTGCTCGAGTTCGAGAAAACATGGTATTGCGAATTCGGGATAAAATGCTGTTACATTTCCAAAGTTTATCAAGCTTTCAGCGTTCTAATTACCGCAGTGGTGATATGGGACTATACATTTTGGTTGATGTTCATCATCTCGTACGTCTGTTAACTAAAACTATTCCTCTAATATTCAGGCATCTTGCTATCGCCCTGTTTACCCTCTCGATCATGTTCTGGCTTGAACCCTGGTTAGCCGGGGCAGGACTTTTTATGGTTGTTATCCTGGCTATCCTAGTCCGTTTTCACGGCAGCCGATTACGCTGCTGTTCACGATATAAACGTAATCAGGAAGGTATCGTTTCGGGATATACTCAGGAATGTGTTAAAGGTATGACGACAGTACAAGCACTTAGTGCAGAAGATTATGTCCGGCAAAAGTTTCTGCATGCCAATCGGGCAAGTCTGCAAGCAGGAATAACAGAAACAGCTGCTGCAGTGGGTATGGAACGTACCATGCAAATCATTAACGGTTTTGCTGTGGCACTGATCATGGGAGGTGGTGCGATTTTTGTTCTGCACGGTCAAATGACCGTTGGAGATCTGACTGTATTTGTCGCTTATATGGTGCAATTATTAAAGCCGGTAGAAAAAATCAATGAAATGGCATCTGCAGTTAGTCGAGGTCTAACCCGTGCGGAACACTTGACCAGTCTGCTAAATATGAAACCAGCAATTCAAGACAAGCCAAAAACCCAGTCCATCACAAATTGCCAGGGCATCATTGAATTCCATTCAGTCAGTTTTAATTATCCTAATCAAGCTTCTGAACAGCTAGTTTTACACAATATCAGCTTCAAATTACAACCAGGACAACTGACGGTTCTAACTGGTTCCAGTGGTAGCGGAAAAAGCACCTTGATTAATTTAATACTGCGCCAACTAACTCCTTCCTCCGGTAACATTCTAATTGATGACAAACTTTATGATGAAGTGAGCCTGACATCTCTGCGCGCTCAATTTTCAGTGATGTTACAGCAACACCATCTATTTGCAGGCAAGCTTTGTAACGCACTCTGGCTGAATAATAACACTATTGATGAAGAGCTTATTTGGCAAGCGCTTGCACAAGTCGACATGGAAAACTATATACGTCAATTGCCTCTGGAGCTGGAAACCATACTGGATGAAGAAGGGCATAATTTTTCAGGTGGACAAAGGGCACGTTTATCACTGGCAAGGGCTTTACTGCTAAATCGGCCGATATTATTACTGGATGAACCTCTTGCCAATATTGATGTGCAATCTCAACAAGTCATCATCAATGCTCTGGAACAGATTCGTCAGTATAAAACTTGCCTGATTATTTCTCATATGCCTGCACTAATAGATAGAGCAAATCAGTTACTCAAATTAGAAAATGGCGTGCTTAGTATCCAGCCATCGAAATCTACTGAAGATAAAAAAAACAATGATAATGAAATCCTCGACCTCTTGCTATGAACTCCACAGAGACAAATTTCGACTGATATTACAGAGTGCCTGGCGAGTAAATACAATCCAAATGTATGCCGAGCATTGGGTAGAATGGGATCCTACAGTAGAGTGGAACAAGTGCTACGGGCGTTTTGATCCTGGTTGCGAACCTCATATAACCATACTCTTGCAACAATCTGATTGTTCACTTCATATGTGTCTTATCGAAATCTTTAAACACAAACCTGATCAGCAACCTGGCACTCTGCAATATTACGACAAGGAACTCGGCTGGCTGCGAGGCAAGCGTTTTCCAGATGATCCAATATTAAAGCATCTCCCATCTGTATTGGAAACTGAGCAAGAAATTGAAGTGTTACGTTACCGTCCCTATAAGCGTTGTACCTTTAGTTCATATTCCAGTAATTTTTCCAACAGAATTTTTGGCAAGCATTTTGCTGATAACCGTGGGGCTCAAATTTTTTCCGAAAGTCAACGACTTTGGAATGCGGCTTGTGAGGGCCGCCTAGGTTTCAAGGTTGCTCAATCTATTTGCTGGAATATAAAGAACCAAACCTTGTGGCAACATGCTATTGACGGCAAACCACTGGTCAAGCAATTGTTTAGTGATAATGGAATTATAATAGCTGCAGATATAGGACAGGCTGCAGCATCCATAACTATTAGTGGCATTCAGCCTGCTATGCATTTTGATGGGAAAGCTCAGATGCAACGTTCTACCAAGTATGCGCATGAACTTTCTAAACGTCTCCCTGATCTGTCACAAACATTAAGCGATTTATTGCAATCACTTCGCTTACTCCACGCTTGTTCTCCTGATGCTTCTAATCATAAACCATTATACGGTGCTCAACATGCTCATCAATGGCTAGATTGTGGTGATCATCTGGGACTGGTTGATTTTGACCGGATCTGCTGTGGAGATCCAGAATTGGATGCAGCAACCTTTATTGCCGAAATGGATTTTGAAGATCGAAAATCCGTACCCGTTGATGAACTAAATGGTACCTTTTTAGATGCCTATCAACATACAGCAGGAAAACTAAATTTACAATTGCTACAAGCATATCGTAGCCACAAACGATTGGCCAAGGCATTGAAAGCAGCACGATCCATACGTATGTATGGCGACCGTATGGCACGACAGTACCTCTTCTATGCTCAGCAGGCTCTAAGAGATATACGTGTATGACACAATGTAGCATTGCTGTGACATCTACAGAAAAAACCAGTGGACGATGTCTGGCACTTTTTCCTGGCGCATTTCGTCCGCCTCATCTAGCCCACTTTCAGACCGTTCTCAGTCTTGTTTCCAGGCCTGATATTGACGAAGTCATTATCATTATTACCAATCGATGTCGACATGTTCCTGGCACATCAAAAGCATTAGAACCCAGTGTAGCAATAAAAATCTGGTCAATTTTTCTACAGGGAATCCCTAAAGTACGCGTTGAACTTGCTCCGCATAGTGCAGTAAAACATGCACAAAGTTACTTTAAACAAGTTAATTCTGGGGACACTTTACTCTTTTGTGCGGGTGAAAATGAACTGAAAAATGGAATGGGTCGATTCAGTGAAATCAACACATTAGCCAAGAAATATGCAATTACTGCATCAGTAATTGCTTCATCCCCCCCTCCCTTACCGGGTGGTGCAACTGCAATTCGCACCCATCTGGCAAAGGGTCGTTCAGGATATGAAGCATTTATTACCGCCCTGCCAAATCATTTGGCTCCAGAGCAATGTGAGCAAGTCTGGCAAATTTGTTATCAAAACATGCGAGAAATGCGCGATATTGCCAAAGATAAAATCAGGGAAATAATTGAGCAGCAAGGTATTGGCGAAATAGACAATATCCTCATTGCAAAAAATGCTAAACCTGATGAAGTACATTGTGTTCAACTAACAACTGGACAACGACTTTTTGTTAAATATGCAAACGACACAGTAAAAGCGGCAAAACTGGGGCAACCACTGAGTCTCAAACCACGGGCAAGATTATATGTAGAACGACGAGCGCTAAAATGGTTGGCAAACCATAGAGATTATGGCATTAAACTTCCCGATGTTGTTTACTTTGAAAACAAAAGCAAAACGCTGATGCTTAGTGAAGTCTTCCCTAACGGTCATTTTCTGGAGGATGACTTAAAAAAGGGCACTTTTGATTCTTTAGTTTTAACAAAGGTAAGTTCTTTTCTGGCAAATTGCCACCGTACACTCATACAAATTGAGCCTTTTTGGGGTAATCCTGAGGCAGAACTGCAACATTGGGAAAATTTGCTCAGTCTTCGCACAGTTGGATTACAACACGTCAATCTTTCCGAGCAGGTTAAGGATGATCTTGCAAAGTTAAAATGTGCAAGTGCTAAAGTGACTCAACTCGGCTTTTTTCATCTTGACTTTTGCCCCAAAAATATACGGCTTTTTGATAATGAAATAGGGATTATCGACTTTGAACTTAGTTCAAGTATCGGCGACCCGGCTTATGATTTTGGTTTTTTACTAGGCCACATTCTTTTTTGGGGAATTATCACTTCGTCCCATTTCGATTCCCAGCAAGCATTGCAGAGCGCTGTTTCTATTTATCGCAAAGTGATAGGTCATTCATGGTTGGTCATATATCCACGAATAGTTGCATTCTCTGGAGCAGCAATCCTCTATTGCTTAAATAATAACAAACAGTCCCGGCAAAAGGAAACACAATTGCTAAACATAGCTGCGGTCCTGTTAGAACAAAAAATGGATTCCCTTGAAGATATTTTTCATATCTTTTATCGCGTAATTAACCATGAGTTTGATTGAACCTAGAAAAATCAGTTGAGCACGAATTTTGTGGAAAATCTGGGCGAGGTTGAAAATTGCTCCTGCATTTTCGACATTCAACTCATCCATGAGTTTCAAAGACAAAAAATAGTGCGTAGATAAAGCTTCCGCGTCCTGCTTACGCCCCTTACCTACTTCCATGTAGGCAATGGCCATAGTCCTTATCAAGCGCTATTCTGCAGAATTTTTTGTTCAGATTTCTTCACAAAATCGTGTAGCGGTTTCATCTCACCAAACGGGTGACAGGTAAAAGCTTTGGATACAATTAATATACAACAAGTTACGTACAAACCTAGCGGTAAACTGATTTTTCTAGGTTGAATAACATACTCAATTAAAACGGAAACGAAGATTTCTACTACTCAGAATTAAACTAACAAAATGTACAGACTAATAAAATTTTTCTTTGCTATAACGACTGTTCTTATTATGGTTCTGCTAACATTGAAACCTGTTCATGCACTTAGCTTAATTGATCAACGTATTAAAGTGAGCGGAGTATGGAGTAACAATAAACTAGTTGTATATAAATTGAAATATCGTGATTCACGCAAAGATCCTTTAATAGGCCGCATCAATGGAACAATTAGTGACCTAGATGAAAGTCAAAAGAGTTTTAAACTCGGCCCCTATCTGATTATTTGGAATGAGTATACTAACTTTCAACAACTGACTAAGGCTGACCTGTCAAATTGGGATAGTATTAAAGTTATTGTACAAAACAACAATATAGATCAATTAACAGCAATTCGGATTGAACAGGGGACATCTGATAGGAGTCAAGATGTGCTGCAAGTTCTTGGCACAATCAAGACTGTTCAACACCGGACTAATGGAGATATTTTAGCGAATCTGTTGGGGAAAATAATTGTCATCCCTAGCCAACACATTTCTCCTGCATTTGTGTTAACCAGAAAACAGGATGATCGTAGACCTGATGAGCAGTTAGATATACTATTATTTGGAAAACCTTTAACTATTGGTGGTGAAATAGGCATAACACCTCGATATCGTAGAAATTTTAATCTTGATCCTGATAAAAATCGCGACCGAATAAGACTGGATACCGAAGCTCAACTGGAATTATTTTATTCCTGGAATTCAAATCTAGCATTTTTCCTTGAAGGACAAGTTAACTATCAGCAGGATCTCTATAGAGGTAATAATGGAACTAGGAAAAGTGAAAACGAAGTTAAACGTGGAGAAAGCTGGATATTTTGGGGGGATATTTTTAATAGCAGTTTAAGTTTGCAAATAGGTCGACAGAACTTTAGGGAATCTCGTGAATGGTGGTGGGACGATGATCTCGATGCAGTACGGATTTTTTACAATCGTCCATTTTTTCATTTTGAAGCAGGCATAGCAGAACAGTTTTTTTCTTTGTCCACGCTAGACAATGGCATTCCAGCCGAAGAGGAAAAATTATTGCGCATACTCTCCCGTATTTCGTGGACATGGGCTTCCAAACAAACCGTAGGCTTGTTTTTTTTACACCAGAATGATCATTCTAGGCAAGATTCAATCGGCAAGCTGATTAGAGATGATGATCTTGACCCGGTTGACGGTAAAGTTACCTGGGTGGGACTGCGTACACTGAATAAATTTTCCACGTCTAACCATGGTAAATTCGATTTCTGGATGGATGGAGCCTGGGTACATGGTGATGAACACAATATTGAATTTGATGATTCTGGAATTGAAGATATTTCAGTCGTTAAAAATATTGAAGACAATGATTTTGAAGGCTGGGCACTTGATGTGGGCTTGACATGGGAAATCCCATTCTCATGGAAACCTTCTTTCACAATCGCTTATGCCCTCGGTTCCCGCGAATTCAGACAAACCGGACTTCAGGATAACAACGATCGCTTCGGTGCGGTAAGTCGGTTCCGTTACTATGGTGAATTATTACGACCTGAACTGTCAAATTTGCAAATCTGGACGGCAGGCGCAACGCTCCCTTTCTTACAAAACAGTTCTGTTTCAGCACTGTATCATTATTACCGTCAGGTTGATGCTCAGACCTTCTTGCGAAATGGTAGAATTGGTCCGGCTCCCCCTAATGGAATCAGCCCATCCATTGGTCACGAGTGGGATTTGATAGTTGCTCTGGAAGAATGGAATCACTGGGAACTGGAATTCGTAACGGCAATATTTAAAGCAGGTTCAGCATACGGAAAAAAATCCAGCAATATTGCTGTAGATATGGTTTTTAAAGTTAACTACAATTTCTAAAAGTTCACACATGTTTGGCTCTTTTTGTAGAAAACTATCGCACTACTAAACACAAGCACATTGCCAAGACTACATGTTTGTTTTTATGGTGTAAAAGACAAGCAAGTTGTCGAACTTATTTCGTGCAAATATTGAAGTACCTGCCTACTCAGATAAAAAAAGGTACAGATGGGGGAAATCGTAAAACTTATTTTGTTTAGTTTCTGAGGAGCCTATCAGCATTCGCTTTTGACTATTGACTATTGACTATTGACTATTGACTATTGACTATTGACGACTTTAGGCGATCTTATAAAAACACTTATACCATGTAATAAATTCCTTAATCCCATGATCCAAATTTGTATACGGTTTATATTTTAAATCAGTGACCAAATCACTTATATCAGCATTAGTAGACTTTACATCTCCATCTTGCATAGGAAGTAATTCTTTTTCCGCCTCTTTTCCAAGAACATTTTCTATCTCTTTAATAAAATCCATTAAAGAAATGGGGGCGTTATTTCCTATATTATATATTTTATACGTTGCTAATGAACTTTCTGGAGTGGGTTTTCTAGCATCCCAATCTGTATTTGTCTTAGCAGGGTTATCAATTACTTTAATAAGACCGTTTACAATATCATCAATATATGTAAAATCACGGCCCATTTCACCATAATTAAACACTTTTATCGGCCTATCATTTAAAATGGCATCTGTAAAAAGCATGGGTGCCATGTCCGGGCGACCCCAGGGACCATAAACTGTAAAAAAACGAAGCCCTGTAGTCTGAATTTTATATAAATGACTATAAGCATGAGCCATCATCTCATTCGACTTTTTTGTTGCTGCATAAAGACTGACAGGATGATCAGTATGATCAGAAGTTTTAAATTGCTGTGCTTTGTTCAAACCATATACAGATGAACTAGACGCATACGAAAGATTTTTTATGTCACTTTGTCGACATCCTTCAAGTATATTTATAAAACCTTTTATATTACTTTCAATATAGCAATGGGGGTTTTCTATTGAGTAACGTACACCTGCTTGTGCAGCAAGATGACAAATAGCATCTAGTTCTGAATTTTTTAATAATAACTCCATTTTTTTTTGATCTGATAGATCAAGTTTAATGAATTTATGTCTAGGATATCTTTTTGAAGCTATTAAAATTCCATCGACTATCTCATTTTTATCAATTCCAAGTTCTTCTAAACGCCCATATTTAAGGTTTACATCATAATACTCATTGATATTGTCAAGCCCAATAACTTCATCACCACGTTCAAGTAACTGTTTTGCCAAATGAAAACCAATAAAACCTGCTGTACCTGTTACTAAAATCTTCATTAATTAACACCTATTTGAAAATATTCAAATCCCATTTCTTCCATTCTGACTTTATCGTACTGATTACGACCATCAAAAATTATTGCGTTTTTTAATAGTTTTTTCATCTCATCAAAGTCCGGGCTCCTAAATTCCTGCCACTCAGTAATTAATATTAATGCATCAGCATCTGTTAATGCTAAATATTTAGAATTGACATAGGAAACATTTGCATTGTCTTTTAAATAGAATTTCTCAGCTTCTTCCTGTGCTTTTGGATCATAAGCAATAACTTTAGCACCTTTCTTGGTAAGCTCATTAATAATTGTAATTGAACTCGCTTCTCGCATATCATCAGTCTCAGGTTTGAAAGCAAGCCCCCAAATAGCAATGGTTTTACCTATAATTTTTTTATCAAAGCGCTTTAGCAATTTCTTGGAAACAACTGATTTCTGATCCAAATTGACTGCTTCAACAGCATCTAGTATACGCGGATTATAGCCAGAGTCTTTTGCGGTTTTGATTAAAGCTTGCACATCTTTAGGAAAACAACTCCCTCCATAACCACAACCAGGATATATAAATCTATAACCAATACGACTGTCGGAACCTATTCCATTACGTACCTTATTAATATCGGCTCCCACTCTTTCACAAATATTAGATATCTCATTCATAAAACTAATTTTAGTTGCCAGCATTGCATTAGCCGCATATTTTGTCATCTCTGCCGACCGAATATCCATTACGATAAAGCGTTCATGGTTTTTCATGAATGGGATATAAAGCTCATTCATAATCTTCAATGCCTTAGTATTTTCTACACCAATAATTACACGATCAGGTTTCATAAAATCATTTATAGCCGCACCTTCCTTTAAAAACTCAGGATTACTAACCACATCAAATTTTATCTGTCTAATCTTGGCTTTTGAGTTTTCGTCAATTGATGATTCTTCTCGTTTAAAAAGCTCAGCCTGAATGGTTTCTTTTACTTTATTGGCAGTACCCACAGGAACCGTTGATTTATCCACGATGACAATATAATCCAAAATATATTTACCAATATTTTTAGCTACTGTTAGTACGTTTTTTAAATCAGCCGCCCCATCCTCAGACATTGGGGTACCAACAGCAATAAAAACGACTTGTGAATTGCCTATAGCATTTTCGGTATCCGTAGTAAAAATTAAACTACCCTTCTTATGGTTATCTAACACCATTTGTTCAAGACCGGGTTCGTAAAAAGGAATAATGCCTTTATTCAATGAAGCAATTTTTTTGTTGTCAATATCTACACAGGTAACTTTATTCCCCATTTGTGCTATACACGCACTGCTAACTAAACCGACATAGCCAGTCCCTATCATCGTAATATTCATCATTCACATCCTCTAATTTTTTAAGATTCCATCGTTTTATATTCCATGATAAAAATCATAAATCAAAAAAAGTAGCTCTAAATTCACTACAAATATTACAGCCGTCCATCAACTGTTTCTTGATCAAAAAGCGTTTTAATATCAAAAATAATTTGTTTATCCGTTCTATCAAATTGAATAGTTTCAAACTGTTTATGTGCTACAGCAAGAACTACAGCGTCATAACTTGAAACACATAACCCATTTTCTGTACCGATGAGCTTTATTCCATACTCATGGTGCACGTCCTCAACATTAGCCCAAGGATCATAAATATCAACGTTGACACCAAAGTCCTGTAATTCTATGATGACATCTATCACTCGCGAGTTACGAATATCAGGACAGTTTTCCTTGAAGGTAATACCCATAATAAGTACTTTAGACTGGGTTATGGATAGACATTTTTTTATCATTAATTTAATAACCCGATTGGCAATATAGCTTCCCATTCCATCATTAATGTGACGACCTGCAAGAATAATTTCTGGATTAAAACCAATTTCCTGTGCTTTATGAGTAAGATAATATGGATCAACACCAATACAGTGACCTCCCACCAGCCCTGGTTTGAATGGTAGAAAGTTCCACTTAGTATTGGCTGCTTCAAGTACAGCTTGGGTGTCAATACCTAGTCTATTAAATAACATTGCCAGTTCATTGACAAAAGCAATATTTATGTATCGCTGAGTGTTTTCTATTACTTTTGCCGCTTCTGCAACTTTAATGCTTGGGGCTAAGTGAGTTCCTGCTGAAATAATCTTTTGATATAAAACATCAACTTTTTGCGCAATTTCAGGAGTTGATCCTGAGGTAACCTTGAGAATTTTGCTTACTGTATGTTCTTTATCTCCAGGATTAATACGTTCTGGAGAATAACCGCAAAAAAAATCTTTATTGAATGTCAGACCACTGACTTGCTCTAGAATCGGCACACAGTCTTCTTCAGTGGCGCCTGGATAAACGGTGGATTCATAAATAACAATATCATTAAGTTTAAGTACGCTGCCTATTAAATTACTTGCTGAGATAAGTGGCGTTAAATCGGGACGTTTATTCTTATCTAAAGGTGTGGGAACGGTCACTATATAAATATTAAAATCCCTGGCATCTGATATGGATGTGGTAAAAGTGAGACGATGATTTTGAACTACATCAATCAAGTAATCATCGCCAATTTCCATGGTTTTATCATACCCTTTTGCTAATTCGTCAATACGTTGCTTGGAAAGATCAAAACCAATTGTTTGAAATTTTTGCCCGAATTCTACAGCTAATGGTAGACCAACATAGCCTAAGCCTACTATACATATTTTATCTTCCATCTTTATTTCCTTTTTTTAAAACTTGTCTAGAAGTTTAGCTCTACTTCTAGTAGAACCGAGCATGTCTTGCACCAATGCAATCCAATTGATTTTTCATCAATGTCGCTGTCACAGTTTCTCTCTTTGTGATATGTCTCATTTCAGTGATTTATTCCTGACAAAAATCAATTTGCTACTTAATTCTTAACAGTAATCACTCTGAGTATTTTTTTCATATGCTCACATTTCACCCTTGGGTGGGAACTAAGCAATTCAAGTAACTCACAGATTGTATATCTTTCCTGCTGATCCATGATTTCATGATGTAACATAATCCCGACAACTTCACCGTTAGTCACAACCTGCTCAATCAACTGCCCTAATTGAGTCTGACTCATTCGTATACCCTGACATTTCTTAAACCAGTCTACGTTTACAGGTAGTTGCCGAAGCGTCTGACAATCCAATGGCTTCCCGGTATTGTCTTTGGACAATGTAGAAAAACCCAAGTCTATCAGGACATTCACTGTATCTTGATTGCATCGATTCCAAGGTGGTGTAAATATGAGCTCACTTTGTTCGTCGAAATAATCCAGGAGTATTTTCTGACCAGTAAAAATATCTAGGTGTTGCTGTGTATAGGTTCGGTCACTACCAAATTCACATTTCCTGCCATCTAATTGGTGATTATTATGTCTGAATCCATGTTGATGGACACCAATCAAACCGTTATTTTGTCTAACACGGTTACATAGCTCTTTGTTCTTATAATTAATGGCTTGAGGAATAACCGCCAGGTCTATAGGGACGTTATACTTTGAAAAACAATCCAGTAGCTCGAAAAGCTGTTTGTTTGCCCATCCGGCATCATCGTCACGAAAAAAAAACCTAATCGGTTTGACTGCTTTATCCAGAGCCTGGTTTAAATTGTCAAGCCACATTAGTATACTCTCCAGAACGACTGGATAACTTTTCCAAAAGATCAAAAATTATCTCAGATGATTTATTTGCACCGTCCATCTGTAATTTGATAGATTTAGGACCGAATAATAATAAAGAATCAATTTCCCGAAGTAAATTATCTGTAGTCAATGTTGTGGCTGCCAACACCCGTACAACGCCAAGTTTTTCTAGCTTTAAAGCGCGTTTGGTTTGTTCATTTTCCCGACCTTCAGCATATGGAATCAGTAATGCAGGCACATGGGTTTTTAGCACATCCATCACCGTATTATAGCCACATTGACTTATTGATATTTCCGCGTTTTGAAATAAACATTTTAAATCAGGTACGGTTCTATAAAGCGTTATTCCTTTGTTATTTTGCGACTTGAGTTTTAATAAATTCCACTCTGACTCTGGAAGAAAAGGACCCGCTACGATGGACATTGGTAATCTGTATCGTTCCAAGATTATAGGTTGCGCTTCAACTGCAGCATGAAATAATGATGCTCCAAC
This sequence comes from Methylococcaceae bacterium, assembly GCA_021647585.1. GTDB lineage: Bacteria > Pseudomonadota > Gammaproteobacteria > Methylococcales > Methylomonadaceae > QPIN01. The sequence goes on along the minus strand of JAKIUK010000036.1, from coordinate 12,055 downwards.
ATTGCCCCCTCCTGCAGAAACTATGATTCCAGGGTTGTGATCATAATCCTCATTAATTTCAACATCCCCTGCAACAAACCCTGTATAGAATACCGGGGTTTTCAAAGGTAGTCTGGGTTTGAATGATTCTTCAAGACGTGCAAAATCAGGATCAGTATGGATTAATATAGCATCAAAATACCGTTTGCTTAGCCAACAAGCGCGATCATCATGCCGCTGTTGATCTCGTCTATCATCTACTAGAATATCCCTGAGATCGCAGACAACCAAGGGTTTTGGATCTGATTTTTTTGCCATTCGCAATAGCGGTAATAATTCAAAAGCAAATTTTTTGCGTCCAAAGGGAAATAATTCAACTAACAGTACATCGGGTTGTAATTGATGAAAATGTTCTAACAGTAATTGACAGCGGGTTTCTTTAATAATAGCTAAATCCTGCTCATTACCTTGGCTGAATAAAATACCATTTGCAGCCATTCCTAAAGGTGGTAAATCTATAAACTCAATCTCTTCAGGGCGAGGAATAGCTTCTGGAATACGCCCGCCGTTAAAAAAAACCACTCGAAATTTATTATTTAGTGCTTTGGCAATTTCAATTGTTCGACGTAAATGTCCCATGCCTAGTGAATGTTGGCAATAGAGAAATAGTATCGGTTTTTTATTCATTTGTTATCCTATGCCTTACAACCATTGTGGTGTAAAAGAACCGTTCAACATCATTTCAGCCTGTTTGACCAGATCATCAATAATTTCCATACGTCCCGCTTTCAATCGCGTGAAACTACGGAATATTCTTTCAGTGACCAATGCCATAGCGATGTATTTGCGTAAATCGATTTTGTTAACTGTCCAAGGTACTGCTTCACAATAGGCTGACAAAAAAAAGCTAATGGTTTGATCTGCAAGCGACAAGGGAATCGAGTCGGTTAATTCAAGATTCAATATTGCTGCAATAAAACTACCTATATCCAGAAAGGGATTACCTAAACTAACATTATCCAAATCAATTAAATAAACTCTGTCACTATCGACAAGAATATTTTTAAGGTGCAAGTCGCCATGTAAGACCACCTGATGTTCAGGCATAACAGTTGAAAAATAAACCACCAGTTTTTCAATTAAATTTGTTATTTTTTGCCGACACGGAACATTAAATTTATTCAATAATTGCCCGACTTTACGTAATTCTTGTATTATATTTTCTTGATTATTTCGAGGACAATCATGTAAAGGAACCTGATGTAACAATGCTATTTGTCTAGCTGCATTAGCTACACTATTAAGAAATAAAGTCTGATTAATATATAACTCTGATAACATCACTCCAGGTACGCCCATCTGCCACAACATGCTATATTTTGAATGGTACAAGAGGGGTTCTGGAATATTTAAAACACCCTCCCTACATATTTCACTATCCCAAAGTTGACACAGTGTGTGATAAATCTGTTGCCCACTTTGGTTATAAAAATACTTACCATAAGCAACCATTTTTTTTTGTTGTTTACTCTGGCTATGAGCTATTTCCAATTGAATACGCATACTGCAGTTCTGCTCAGGTACATAACGGATCATATCTGATTTAAATTTATCTATTGACCAGTCTGAACCATAAACGCTTAAAATAAGATATGGAGCGACTTGATGACAAAGAAACTCTGGATCAGTAACCCTTTCGAGATTAATTAATTTACGGTCATTAGGAAAAACCCAGGTAACACAATCCAATTCGGGAATGTGTATTAGCAAATTTTGACTGTTCTTTTTATCACTTTCTTTTAAGAATCGAGACATTGAACCAGCGTGCTCATAAAATCTCACACAAACCAGTTGCTCATTAGCCTTGTTTAAATGGTTTTTCCTGAAACTCAATCGGTAACTGACATGACAATTTTTTTGTGGTTTATATTTGATTCTTTCTATATTACATGTCTCTATCCGAACTGAAAGAGAAGGATATAGATGCTGCTGAAAAACAGCTTTCATTTTTTCAGTATTAAATGCTGTTTCAAGATGATTCAAAATATTATCTATAGGAATCATACAGGTTTGATATTGGCTCATGAGTTTACCTCTTGAGCAGCTAACAACCGCCCTTCAATTTCAATGTTGCTATCTGGCCCGGTAAAAAAATTTTCAACATTTCCATCGCTATTCAAACGGATGTAACAGAATTGACCAGTACAGACGATGTTGTTGTAATGCCATCGTCTTCGAGTTCCATCATGAGAAATAAAAAACAAATCCTGTACCTTTTTAGACGGTGTTTGAATAGTTAGAGAAAATGCGGAAATAGCCCAGGCTATCTTTTGTTCAGCAGCAATTTCAACATATAATTGCTGAAGAATAAATTCAGGCCTTAGTTGCTTGTAGGGAAAAATCACTGATTCAAACACCGTTTTTTTAGCCGAGCGCTGAAATTTGATAATGGGTGCTTTGCTTTTATGTCCATAGCTGGTGGAAATAAATCCCGCTTCTATCTCTATCTGGCTTTGTTGGGCATAGGGATGCATCAGTAATAAATTTGGCGAATCAATAATGATCAAATTTTCGCTTTGTTCAATATTTGTACGATCCTGAGCTTCCGGAGACAAATGGTAACGTAACGCATACTGATGCAAAATATCATCATCTAAAATATCCGAGATCAACCAATATTCACCACTAACAAAAAAGATCTTTCGCTCATGTACCGCTGTATATTCATCGCTATGTACTTTTCCATGTAAAAAATGACAATCATTGACACTAAGAAAACTGGAAACAACAGCTTTCGTATGCTCCCCTTGAATTTTATATTTTCCCTTGCCCTCATTATACTGATAATCAACCTGATTTTTGCCATCCACTTCAACAGTATTATGATAACCAGTGCTGCGAAACAGTACACGCCAGTTGGTTTCACCAGTTTCATCGTAAGTATAACGTCCGGGATCCACAATCAAACTGCGACCATAAGCAGCTACTTCAATATTCAGCACATCAAGATGACCATGATTGCCCGCTCCCAATGGACCACAATCAAAAACCAGATAACGTGCATCCTGAAAAAATTCAGTTTCACTGTGCCAGGCGCTACGCAAAACATAATATCCACTTGATGAAAAAGCTTTAGCCATAACCCCAGGTGGCGCGCCCTTTTTACCTTGAGAAAAAATATAGCGTAATGTCTGCCCTCCATATAAATCATAGCCTAGCTGCAATAAATCATAAAAACTGTCGATATCACCATCACTCAGTGAGGGGATTTTACCGTCGGGCTTATGGATAAAGACTGAAAAGTCCAGTGCTCGACGTACAGCGTCATCAAATTGAATGGGCATCGATAGTTGATTAACTTCAGCCAGACGTTTTACTGCCAGTAAGTTTTTAACAACAATATGATGGTAAAAAGTTGATAATTCACAATGAACACCATCAGCAAGAATATCGTTGTCAGCATTTTCTGCCAATGCATTCATAGAAAAACTCAACCACTGTTCGGCCTTTTTAAATTCAGGAAACACCACAGCAGCCAGAAAAATAGCATATAACTCCAAAGTTCTATGATTGCGAGCCACTGCCAGGTTTTTAATCAGATAATTGACTTGGTGTTCTAATGAGGTCAATAATCGCAGCAAAAAATCTTCAATTCCGGGTTTGCAGGGCTTGTCTTTGACAAAATAATAAAAAGCATAAATCCAGTTCTGAACACGTCTACCCGTGACATCAGTTGCAATATAACCAGGGTCATCTACGTCTGTAATCCAGGAATCTATCAATTCAATCCATTTATCCTGATACCTCTCGTCACCAGTTTCGCTGAACAATTTCCCCAGGCCAACCAGATAGTAGCCTTTATGTAACAAAATCAACCATTCAATATCATCGCTGGGATTATCCTGCCACGGTATGTTAGTTCCAAATCTGTAGACCTCATTATTAAATCTGAACCGATTTTGCAACACATCATTAATAAACGCGGGGGCACACTGTTCAACATCACAAACGGGGGAAAACTTAATGTCTTGTCGTTGTTGGAAATGTGCTTGCAATTCGACTGCTGAATACTGATTAAACGGCTGTTTGAATATTGAAAGCACTGGCCTTAGCAATTTTTTTTGTGGCTCAATCTGATTTTCAAGTATTAACACTTTGAAATCTCTCCTTGATTTTCAATAGTCTCGATAGATTTGCAACACATACAATCATCAAACAATCGTTGCAAATGCAGTGTAGTTTGCGCTGAATCAAAATCCTGCAAAACAGATTCCCGTGCATTGACTGCCAGCTTTTCAGCAAGCGCCTTATCTATTAGTAACTGTTCAATCGCATCAGCTAATTCTCTACTGTTTTTTTCTGCAACCAGCAATCCATTGTGTTGATTTTTAATTAATTCCGGTATACCGGATATATTGGTCGAGACCACGGCAAGACCACAGGCCATCGCTTCCACTAATACATTGGGAATACCATCCCGGTCACCGTCACTGACAACCTGGCAGGGTAAGGCGAAAACCTGACTTTGTTGGTAGATTTGCAATAGTTCGTCATGTGCCTTGGGACTTTCCAAAGTAACATGTTTTTCTAGCTGAAGTAGCTCCACTGTCTTTTGTAATTGTGGATAAGCATCACCCAGCTCACCTATTATCCGGCAATGAAATCGCAGTCCTCTTTTTTTAAGAAATGAACAGGCTTGCACGAGGAAATGAAACCCTTTTTTTTCAACAAAACGACCTATAGACAAAATTTGCGGAATGGCTTCTGTAGGGCTTTGTACAACAGATTTAGATTCTTTAAAGAAAGTAATATCAAGACCGTGATATATCAATTTTATTTTATCTGCTTTACCCAGTGTATCCAGATATTGTTTATTTGCTCCAGTACAGGTAGCTACAAACGAAGCCGCTCTGATTTTCTTTATCAACAAGTCACCAGGATTTTGGTTTTTCTGGTAAATATCTTTGGCATGTGCGGTAAAACTGAAAGGAATCCCCGTCAAATGGCTGACAAACAGAGCAATAGTGGTCGCTCCATGACAGAAGTGTGCATGAATATGAGCAATGTTTACAGATTGATTGATTTGATTAGCTATATAAACAGCCTGAATAAATTCTTTAATAAAAATTTTTCTCGGTCTGGAAAATGGTCCTTTTCGGTAGCTGACCGTCATAACCAGTGCCTGGATCATGGTTTGCAGAAATGAGAACGGTTGGCTGCAAGCAAGTTGTATATGCGCTTGAACAAAAGACCGCATATTACTCAAAAACCAGAAAGGAAGAAATGTGTTGGATAATGAGGAAACGCGAGGCAAATAGTTTATCTCTGCCTTTATCTGGGATACTGTATTTTGCTGCAATGGTTCATCTGGACGCTTGACTGAAAACAGTTTGATTTTTGTACCTGCTTGCTCAAGCAGCAATATTTCATTACTGATAAATGTTTCAGATAGACGCGGAAACCCCTTAATAATATATGCAATCTCATCAGCCATGTTGTTCTCCTGTAACCGACTCACGAAAATTAGTAGCACCATTTGCTTCTAACGTATGAGTCAGTAGTTCTTTTAAATGACCAATATGCTGGTCGACGGAAAACTGAGTTGTTACGTATTGTTTTCCAGCTTCGCCCAATTGTTTGCACAGCTCGGGATTATCAAGTAAACGCTTTAAGACATTAAATAATGCCTGCTTATTTTTGGCTTCGATAACAAGCCCTGTCTTGTTGTTATTAATAAGTTCAGGGATACCGGAAACATTGGTAGAGACAACCGGAATAGCAAAGGTCATCGCTTCCATCAAAACATTGGGTATGCCGTCTCGATCACCATCGTCAGCAATCTGACAGGGGAGTGCAAAGATAGTCGTGAGCCGATAAAGTGCAACTAATTTTTCATGGGTTAATTTCCCTAGTAAGCGAACATAGCCAGTTAAATGATAACCGTCAATCAGCGCTTGCAAATTTTCCATGTCAGGACCGTAACCCACTATATCGCATTGAAACTTGTACCCAGACTGATGTAGCAAGTGACAAGCAGCCAGCAATGTCGGAAAACCTTTTTTTTCCCTCAATCGACCTACGCTAAGTATACGCAGCACAGCGGATTGGGCTAATGGCTGATCATTCTCTGAAGTAACTCTGGCACTGTCGATACCATGGTATAACCGGTAAACTGGCGTTTTCGATTCATTAATTGATTGCAGATAACGACAATTATAATCCGTACAGGTTACGACAAAGCGAGCATGCCGGATTTTTCTACCCAAACTTGCTTTATCTTGTAGGTATATATCTTTAGCATGCGCTGAGATACTGTAACTAATTCCGCATAAGCGACTGACCAGTTCCGCCAGACCGGACGGTTCGCTAGCAAAATGCGCATGAATATGTTTTATCCCTTTTTCTTGTACTAACCCGCTGAAATAGACTGCCTGTAGAAATTGACTAAACTTACCACCTTCTGATCGAGTGAAAATAAAAATCAGGGTTTGTAAATAACACCAAGGTCTGCTAGAAATAAACTTGATATGCATATTAACAATGGTTCTGCGCTGCCAATCATCGGATGACAAATAGTTCACTTCAGCCGTCACTAAATTAAATGCTTTATGAAATTTTTCATCTGTCGGCCGTTGCATAGAAAAAATATTCATTCCGAACGCTTCTTTCTGTAATTCTAAAATTTCTTGAAGTACAAATGTTTCGGATATTTTTGGGTACGTTTTTACGAGAAAACCGAGCATCCTGCCTCCACAGATAATTCATTTAAGTTAAATACTTTATGGGTAAGGTTTTCGCGACAACATTTTTCCTTATCACTAGCAAGCATTGATGAAATAGTTTCGGTTACAGTATTCAAGCCGCCAAAATCAATGATATCAATAGCCTTTAAAGTACTTTTTTGTTTACCTAGCTGAGCTGTCACTTCGTTCATTAGATACTCAGGGGATAACTCATCGGGGTGAATACATTTAAGTAAACCCAACTTATCCATATGTTCAGCACGAATTAATTGTTCCTTAACCGGTTTAACACGGGGAATAACAATGACCGGTTTATTCATTGCCAGCATTTCCACGATGGTGTTATATCCAGCCATGGATACTATCAAGTCGGCTGCTTGCATATGGGCCGCAAGGTCTGGAATAAAGTCCACAATCCGGATATCATTCAAAAACCTGGCATTATTTTGAATCTCCTCCTTGTGTTGATGAGACATTTCCGGCCCGGTAACAATTAGTGATGAAAGTGCTGTATTTTGAACATATTGCTTTAAACCATTCAGGTAATGTTTTACTGGAGTCAAACCATCTTCACCACCTCCTACGGTTATCAAAATTTTTATTTTATTAAGATCTGAAAACTGTAATGGTGTTTTTGCATTAACAGCAAGTTGATTGCGATTAATATAGCCACAAAAAATGACTTTTTTTGCAATTTTTTTAGGGAAGCTATATTCCTGACAGACATCAAAAACCACCTGAGAGCCCATGACTAGAATGGAATGATAATAACGTTCGATACATTGAAAATAGTGATTTTTCAACCAGATTTGCCGAGTAACCTGTGGATCATCCAGAATATCCCTAAGCAGCAAAATAACATTTGTTGCCGGCATACTGTTATGAATAAGCTCCAATGTGGACGTTAATTCATCAGCAATGCCTCTGGGTTTTTTATCAACAATCATGACGTCAGGCGAAAAATTAGAAACTGCTGCCTGAATAATCTGGGAACGTAATGCAACCAGTTCATCAAAATTGGTACCTAGTTTTTTAGAAATGTAATTACCACTTAATGTTCTCCCAATACAAGGAAGTTTCAAATAATCAAATCGTTGTTCGGGTAAGCGAAAACTATGAATCATCGGAGAACCCGAAATTAATAGAATTGACAAATCAGGAATATTTTCCAGCAGATGTTCAGTTATAGCCAACATACGTCGAACATTTCCAAGTCCAAATGTATCGTGGGAATAAACAACAATCTTTTTAACGCTTCTTGTTTGCATTTTCATTTTCCTTAGTCAATATGTTAGAATTGAACAAAAAGCTAAAAAGTGAGAAAGTTGAATACCCAAACATCCTTCAAATTTTGATTCAAATTCATATGTTCCGTTTATCCTAAACTAAAGCTAAAAGGTTCAACGGTTATTACAATTTAAAAATTTTTGTTGGCACATTAGGGTATTAACCTTGTTTTAGTTCCATTTATAGTGAGACGACTCGAACAACTTTTGATAAAAAAACTTGTATTCAACTATTCTCAAGTAGAATTAGTGCAGTAAATTTTGGGCATCTAAAATATCAATCTGAGTTAATTATAGAAATCACTTTGTAAATAACATGAAATCAAAAAGGAAAATAATCCAACAAAAATCATCCCTATTTTATTTCTTGTTTTTTTTCTATTCATCTCATACATACGCAGAATTCCACGCAACACTAACAGCAAAAACTGACTACATCTGGCGAGGATATTCCAAAACTAGTGAGAATTTTGCCTTGCAAGCAAATCTTGATTACGAGCATGTCACAGGTGGATATTTAGGAATTACCGTTTCAAATGTCGACTTTGACGATGATGATTTCGATGATCCCTCCAAGGTTGAAATGACCCCTTACCTGGGGTGGACTTTTAAACTTTCGGATGACTGGCGGTTTGATGCACAATGGACACGCTATTTTTATGATGGCGATATTTTTGGCCATCGGCCAGATTACAATGAATTCTATCTATTGCTTCATTACAATGATATTTTCACTGCCAGAGCGTCCTTTTCTGAAGATTACTATAATCAAGGGCATGCTTCTGGAGACTACGAACTAACAGGCCGGTATCCAATTACCGACAGCTTTGAGTTTTCTACAGGTATTGGTTATAGCCAGGTACAAAAGATACTGGAATACGATATTTTGTACTGGAATGTAGGCTTAACCTACTACACTAAATTTGTAGCATTTGATTTACGTTATTTGGATTCTGTAGAAGTGACGGATGAAATTGAAACGCAATGGTCATATGACCCTGAAATTATAGATTCTTATTTTGTTTTTTCTATTTTTTTAGGATTTTAATACCTCACAACGATCCAATGAGTTGCTGATGTGAAAAACATACCTTTACTCCCGTTTTAATTTTTGGCATACCGAGTATTAGAGAATATTTAAAAAATAAATTATTTATTGAACTTTAATGCCCGTTTGGGTGATACACGTAATAACATGATTTTTTTATTACAAATATCATCTTTGCCCATGAATACTAAACAAGGCTACAATTTGGAAATTAATAAAAATACTGACAGTCAACGTAACATGGAAAAAGCATTGATTGAACGTATTGCTAATGGAGACGAAAATGCTTTGGAACAACTTTACCATAATTATTATAGCCGGTTACTCAGATTCATAAGTCGCACGACCGGTCGTGCAGATCGCATAGAAGACGTCATAAACGAAGTGATGTATGTCGTATGGCAAAAGGCGAAGACGTATAATCAAAAGTGTCAGCCTTCAACCTGGATTTTTGGCATTGCTTACAATAAAGCGAGAAAATCAATGCAACAATCCAGGTTTGACCAGGCAGAATCACTGGATTTAATGGATAGTGAAAATACCCAGTTTGGTCGAAATAACCCTGAATTAAAACAACTGGAATTAAGAAATACGTTGGAAAATGCATTTTATGTTCTATCACCAGATCAGCGCACTGTTATTGAATTAACTTACTATCACGGCTTGCACTATGATGAAATTGCTCAATTAATGGACTGCCCCGAAAATACCGTAAAAACCCGAATGTATCATGCCCGTAAAAAACTGGCTTCAATCCTTACAAAACTTGATAATCATGATTTCTTATCAGGAGAAAAACAATGAACACTGCTCAACAAAACCATTCTTCTGAACATAAAAAAGTCTCCCTGTTACTCCCTTGGTATGTTAACAAAACACTACGTAGCGATGAGACTCATTTAGTGGAAACACATTTAAAAAGCTGTTTGCTTTGCAAAATTGAATCATCAAACCTACAAAAACTGTCGCTATCGATCAACCAGGAAGATTTGTTTGCCCCCGTTGCACATGCCTCTTTTTTGAAGTTGAAAAATCGCATAGACAAAAATGAAGCGCCATTAAAGGTAAAAACCATAGCCGAAACTTTGTTATGTTTTCGTCTCTGGTTTTCCCGTTTAAACACAAAGAGCTTTGATTCATTGTATCCCCCACTTGTAATGGCAAGTTTTTTATTGCTCACTTTTTCCTTAATTTCACCTACTTTTTTTGCTGAAAAGCAAAATTCAACGAATATATTTCATACCTTATCCAGTTCAAAACATATTACGCATAAGCAAAATGAAATCCGACTGGTTTTTTCAAATGAGATCACACAGAATGAAATACTGCAGATAGTTAATTCAGTTCAAGGTCAAATTGTTGCAGGACCAACAGCACAAGGTGTGTATAAAGTACGTATAGGAAAAGGAGAAATCACCTCAAAAAATTTAATAAAGACGATCTCTTTACTCAGAGATAAAAAACAAATAATTTTCGCTGAGCCAGCATTTGCATCGCCATCAACAAATAATCAAAATTCAGGGTAGCGGACAAAATGAAACATTATAATTTACTTTTTTTAATCTTGCTAACACTCACTTCTACACCTTCACAAAGTGAAGAAATGACTGTCAAAAATACTGAATTCGCCAGTTTGTTTAATCCTCAAGAAACTGACCACATTTTGCTTGTTGGCTTTGAAGATCGACATATAAATAGAATTCAAAATGTATCTTCATCATATCACCGACGCGGAGGCAATTATAATAGCTCCACATGGAGCAAGCGAATTACCACTCAGATTGAGACTGAGTATGGCTTAAAAAAACTCACAGAATGGCCTATGACAGAAGTTGATATTCATTGTGTTGTCTATCGTATCCCTGCTAACAAATCAGTAGAAAAAACAATCGCGCAATTAGCACAAGACAAACGCGTGGAAATCGTTCAAAGAATGCATCTATTCAAAACTAAAACTCATCAATATAACGATCCTTATTATAAGCTCCAGTCAAATATGCATGATATGCAAATTGACCAAGCTCATAAAATGACGACAGGAAAAAATATTAAGATAGCCATGATTGATACCGGTGTTGATATGAACCATCCCGATCTCAAAGGCCAAATTGAATTTAATCAAAATTTTGTACACGGAATTTCTCCAAGCTTTTCGACAGACATGCATGGTACAGCCGTCGCAGGTATCTTGATCGCTCACTCTAATAATGAAAAGGGAATTATCGGGGTTGCACCCAATGCCAGACTGATTGCTTTAAAGGCCTGTTGGCCAAGTTCCGCTAATGCTTTTGAAGCAACTTGCAATAGTTTCACTCTGGCATTGGCTGTTAATACCGCAATAAAATTAGACGCTAAAATTTTGAACATGAGCCTGATAGGACCTCAAGATCCATTATTAGAAATATTGCTGAATAAAGCGATAAAAAAAGGAATGGTTGTTGTTGCCGCTGACTCGAGTTCCAAAAATGATTCGAATAGATTTCCTGCATCATTAAAAAATGTAATTTCGGTTCAGAGCATGAAAATCTCATTCACTAACAAAACCACAAAAAATCAATCAATCATTGCACAGGGAGAAAACGTTCTCACAACTATACCCCGTGGAACTTACGACTTCATCTCTGGAAGCTCTCTCGCTGCAGCTCAAGTTTCAGGTATTGTAGCACTGCTATTAGAACTCAAGCCCGAAATGACATTAGTCGAAACTAAACAAATCTTACAAAATTCAGTGTTAGCTTCATGTAGTGCAACAAACAAAGAACTGAGTTATGGAATTAATGCCAACATAGCTATCTTAGAATTATGCGATCAGCAAAGGTGTCCTAAAAATATTTAAAATCAACTAATTTGGCAAATACAACTTAGTTTTACTTGATTACCCATGAGTCTCCGCCTTATAGATGAGAAAAACGGTGACACCTTACACACCGTCATCCCCGAGGTATTTTATCGGGGATCTATTCATGCAAAAAATAGATTCCTGCTAACAGAATGCAGGA
>JAKIUK010000035.1 GCA_021647585.1 Methylococcaceae bacterium | reverse complement strand
GGTGGCCACTTTTCTGCGGGCCTGGGTACGGTTGAACTCACGGTGGCTTTGCATTATGTGTTTAATACTCCGGAAGACCAGTTAGTCTGGGATGTGGGCCATCAGGCTTATCCTCATAAAATTATAACCGGTCGTAAGGAGCAGATGCCGACCATTCGGAGTAAAGATGGCATTTGTGCCTTCCCTAATCGTTCTGAAAGTGAATATGATGCCTTTGGGGTGGGACATTCCAGTACTTCTATCAGTGCTGCCTTGGGAATGGCGATTGCATCCCAGCTGCGTGATGAAGACAAACGCATGGTGGCCATTATCGGAGATGGCAGTATTACCGGTGGCATGGCTTTTGAAGCCATGAATCATGCAGGAGCTATCGATGCCAATCTGCTGGTGATTCTGAATGATAATGATATGTCTATTTCACCGCCTGTAGGGGCGATGAATAATTATTTTACCCGGGTCATTTCCAGTAAATTTTATTCTACTGTCAGAGAAGAGAGCAAGAAGGTTTTAAGTCGCATGCCTACCGTCTGGGATTTGGCACGCAGAACAGAAGAACATGTGAAAGGGATGATTGTTCCTGGGACTTTATTTGAAGAATTGGGCTTTAATTATATCGGACCTATTGATGGCCATGATGTGGATATGCTGGTGGATACCTTAAGCAATATCAAAGATCTTTCTGGGCCTGTGTTTTTACATATCGTAACCCAAAAAGGCAAAGGGTATGCCCCTGCCGAGCAGGACCCTTTAGCCTATCATGGCGTTCCGGCCTTTGACCCTGGCAAGGATTGTTTGCCAAAATCTGCTCCCTCGCCACACCCTACCTATACTCAGGTATTTGGTCGCTGGTTATGCGATATGGCTGAACAGGATGAACGTTTATTAGGTATTACCCCGGCGATGCGTGAAGGTTCCGGCTTGGTTGAATTTTCTGATCGTTTTCCAGATCGCTATTTTGATGTAGCCATTGCTGAACAACATGCAGTCACTTTGGCTGCGGGTCAGGCCTGTCAAGGTGCAAAACCAGTCGTTGCGATTTATTCGACTTTTTTACAGCGCGCTTATGATCAGTTAATTCATGATGTGGCGATACAAAATCTGGATGTATTGTTTGCTTTGGACAGGTCTGGATTAGTGGGTCCTGATGGCCCCACGCATGCCGGCAGTTTCGATTATAGTTATTTACGCTGTATTCCAAATATGTTGATCATGGCACCTGCGGATGAAAATGAGTGCCGACAAATGCTAACCACAGGATATAACTATCCAGGGCCTGCTTCAGTACGCTACCCGCGTGGCAAAGGGCCTGGAACCGTGGTTGCAGAAGATTTAACCGCACTGGAAATCGGCAAAGCAAAAATGTGTCATCAGGGTGGACGGATTGCTATTCTGGCCTGGGGCAGCATGGTAACCCCTGCGCTTGAAGCGGGTAAACAGCTGGGTGCTACTGTGATTAATATGCGCTTTGTTAAACCCATGGATGAAGCAATGATACTGGAAATGGCAAAAAGCCATGATGTACTGATCACAGTGGAAGAAAACGTGATTTCCGGAGGGGCTGGTAGCGCTGTGAATGTTTTTCTGCAAGCACAACAAATTCTAATGCCGGTGTTAAACCTGGGACTGCCGGATGAATTTATTGAACAAGGCACCCGAGAACAGTTACTCTCTCAATGTGGACTGGATACACCGGGAGTTATTGCTAGTATTGAGGCTTTTGCTGCTTAATAATGTTACATATAATGGATAATGGAACCACCCAAACAGGCTGTAGCAGCTCCCATCCCCAGATCAATCAATAGATAGTTAAAAAACTCAATTACCCTGAGAGCAAGCTCCTACTTTTAAAACAACCTACACAAACTACAGAAATGGACCGATTAAGAAACAAAATCCGAGATATCCCAGACTTTCCTAAACCCGGTATCATTTTTAAAGATATCACACCTTTAGTTAAAGACCCTGCCGCAATACGCCTTGCTGTTCACCAACTGATCCATCCTTTTATAGGCCGAAATGCCTTTACTGCAGTTGCAGGTATGGAAGCCAGAGGGTTTATTTTTGGCTCACTAGTAGCATGGGAACTAAGTATACCTTTTATTCCACTAAGAAAACCGGGGAAACTGCCTTATGACGTACAAAGTGTATCCTATGATCTTGAATATGGTTCTGCAACATTAGAAGCACACATAGATTCATTTGATAAAAATGATAGCGTTTTAATTATTGATGATTTGTTAGCGACGGGCGGAACAGCCAAAGCAAGTTGTGAATTGGTCGAAAAACTGGGAGCTACTGTTGAAGCCTGTGCATTTGTAATTGAGTTAGACTTTTTAAAGGGAAGAGAACAACTTGAAAGATACGAAGTCCATTCCTTGCTGCATTATTAATGCAATCTAAAAAAATAAGCAAATTACCGGCTTGAGTTCTTAATGTAATTCAAGCCTGTTTCTATCCAAAAGCTCTATCCAGTGTATCACTCTTATTGAAGCTTTCGCTTGCAAATGAGTTAAACAGCCGATATTTGCTGTAGCAATACAATCTGCTTGTTCTATGTGTAAATCTCTTAATTTATTTTCTCTTAATTGTTCTGACAACTGTGGCTGCAACAGTGAATACACCCCCGCTGAACCGCAACATAAGTGTGAATTATCACTATCAACGAGTACATAACCTATTTTTTGCAAAATTGACTCAACCACACCGGCTAACTGCTGGCCATGCTGCAAGGTACATGGCGACTGAAAGGCTACTTTGATATTCTTGACCTTAAACAATGTGGTATCTTCCTCTAATAAAATCTCACTGATATCTTTTACCATTGCTGAAAACTGTTTCGCCTTTGCTGCATAGTTCGGATCATACTGTAATAGTATTGCATACTCTTTTAATGTAACACCACAACCACTTGCAGTCATGATGATAGACTCCGCTCCCTGTTCAATATAGGGCCAGCATGCATCTATGTTTTTCCGCGCCAGATTTTTTGCGTTTTCATGCTCCGACAAATGATAATTTAACGCGCCACAACATCCTGTAGACTTAACCGGAATCAACGAAATTGCTAATTGGTCCAATACTCTGGCTGCTGCCACATCAATTTCTGGCGCTAATGTCGGTTGCACACAACCGGAAAGTAATAATACTTTTCTAAGGTGATTATTTTCTGGCCAAACATCAACCTCTTGACTATTAGGTATTTTTTCCCTTAATGCTACAGACAAAAAAGGTTTAGTCAGCCTGGCCAGTTGAATCAGCCAGTTGAATCGTTGTCGATATGGAAAAACCAAAAGCATAAAACGACGTTTTGTTTGGTCTAGCAAAGAGCGGGGCACTTTTTCTTCAACTATCACTCGCCCCAGGTCTAACAAACGACCATATTTAACACCAGAAGGACAAGTTGTCTCACATGAATGGCAACTTAAACAACGATCTAGATGCAGCTGAGTTACTGGGCCAGTATCCGCTCCTTCCAGCATTTGTTTCAATAAATAGATACGACCTCGGGGACCATCCAGTTCATCACCTAATAACTGATAGGTTGGACAGGTTGCATTGCAAAACCCACAATGCACGCAAGATCGCAAGATCGAATCAAGCTCCTTGTGCTCCGGTCTGGATCTAACAAAATCGGCCAAGTTGGTCTGCATTTACCAATCCCTGGATATACGATAAGGATTAAAAATTCCTACAGGATCAAATGCCATTTTGATATTTCTGTGTAGTTTTTTTAATGTTTCAGGCAGTGGCTGAAACAACTCACCCGAACGATCTTCTGCTCGAAACAAAGTGGCATGTCCTTGCATTTTTTCGGCTAAAGTAAAAATATTTTGTTTAGACTCAGTTGTTTTCAACCATCGCTGCGCGCCCCCCCATTCATAATACCATTCACCAGACAAAGATAATTCAGGTGTAGCCGGTGGTATGGATATTCGCCATAAATCACTCACTTCTTTAAAGAAACTATTTCGTTGCTCATTGCAGTCCCGCCAAAAATTTTCTTGGTCAGGTAACTCGTTACCGCCCACTTTTTTACTTGCTGCAAGAACTGCTTTTTCAGCACCTGATAAGCGGATATACAACAAACGGCCATCAAAACTTAACGCTGATAAAGGAAGTGATTTTCTTGATAATGCAGTCATATGAGCCAAAGCATCTACAACATTCAGTTCGAATATTCGTGTTTTCTCTACCACAGGTTTAGGCAATACTTTCAAAGAAACTTCTAATAACACACCTAAAGTACCCATCGCCCCAACCATTAATCTGGAAACATCATACCCTGCGACATTTTTCATTACTTCACCACCAAATGACAGCACCTCCCCTTTACCATTAATTATTTTACAACCTAAAACAAAATCCCTGACTGAACCCGTGTATGGACGTCTGGCACCGGAGATGCCACAGGCAATGGTTCCACCCAATGTGGCAGAGGGGGAAAAATAAGGCGGTTCAAAAGCCAGCATCTGTCCATTCTTCGCTAATGTTTGTTCAACATCCGATAACAATGTGCCTGTTCTTGCCGTTAGAACTAATTCGGAAGGATGGTAATTTACGATACCTTGATGAGCACCAATAGATAACACGTCGCCCTGAGACACCCGGCCATAAAATGACTTACTAACACCACCTACAATGTGCAATGGTGTTTTAGCTTCTATTGCTTGAACAACAGAATGCTGAATATCTTCAGTTTGATCATTCACTTGCATGATCTTACCAGAGCTGGTTTTGCTTGTTATTACTCACTGAGAAGAGAAATACGAACTAGCATTCCAAATTTTGGATGATCCAGATAATGTATCTCGTTTAATTTAAATCGTCTTTTTTCCTTCAGTCGATAGATTACTGAATCCATATAAGAACCAGGTGAATATTCAATATCAGCGATCATGTGTAACAGGTTTCCACGCTGTATACGGAAAAAACCATTAATACTTCTGTCGGCATTGCTGATTTGCACTGCAGTACCTAATCGATTCTCTTTTATCCCTTGAATCCATGCTACATGTTTCAATGGCTGATAATTATTACTACGTGCCAGTTTTGCATAACTTGCATATAAAGACATATTTTTCGAATCAACCCTTTTATAAGCCGACCTCTTCACTGTATGTCGAGGCCAGGCGATCTGGCTTTCAATTTGATCAAAAACTTCGGTACTCAGCATGTCCTGAGAAAAAATAAGCAGCTCAATTTTGTACAATTGTTCATCTGCTTGAACATGACTGGAAAGCACACTCAATAATAACAAAATAACTATTTTTATTTTTTCCATACTATGTCCCAAACGCCTAAATCCTCAAACATCTGCTGTCTCCGGAGTTAACTTATTCAATAAATCAGTCAAAAATGCTATTTTTTCATCTGTTGAGTCAAATGTCTTAGTAAATCTTAATTTATCCGAACCATCAAACTTATAGCATTGCGTTTGTGTTTGTATCAATTGGATGAGCTGTTCAACATTTATCTTAGGCTCAGCATTAAACACAATTCGCCCCCCTGCCACATGTGCATCAATTTTCTTAATCCCTAAAGGAGCCGCTAGCTGCTTTAATTCGGTAATACTAAACAAGGCTTTAACAGCATTCGGTAATAAACCAAACCGGTCTATCATCTCAACCTTTAAAGCACGTAATTCCTGATCTGTTTCAGTACTGGCTATCCGTTTATATAAAACCAGTCGAGCATGAATGTCGGGTAAATAATCTTCTGGAATCAATGCCTGAGTTTGTAAATCAACTTCCGGACCCATTTCCATTGGTGCATCCAGTTCAGGCTGTTGTCCTGATTTTAATGCTTTCACTGCGCGTTCCAGTAACTCAGTATATAAGGTAAAACCGATTTCCTGAATCTGACCACTTTGCCCTTCACCCAATAACTCACCAGCACCCCGAATTTCCATGTCGTGTGAAGACAGCATAAAACCGGCGCCCAGTTCACCGGATGTTCCCAGTGCTTCCAGACGCTTAATTGCATCTTTACTCATCAATGATTTTGGAGGCACGATAAAATAGGCATAGGCTCGATGGTGCGAGCGCCCTACTCGTCCACGTAACTGATGTAATTGTGCCAGACCTAATTTATCAGCGCGGTTTATTATAATTGTATTCGCGGTAGGAACATCTATTCCACTTTCAATAATCGTGGTACTGAGCAGCAGATTAAAGCGTTGATGATAAAAATCCAGCATAATCTGTTCTAACTCACGTTCTGCCATTTGTCCGTGTGCAATCTGCACTCGTGCTTCGGGAACCAGTCTCTCTACCTCCCTGGCCATTTTATCCATGGATTTCACATCATTATGTAAAAAGAAAACCTGTCCGCCCCGTTTTATTTCCCGCTGACACGCTTCCTGTATCTGCACATCTATCCATTCACTAATAAATGTTTTTATGGGGTGACGATTAGGCGGTGGACTGGCTATGATGGATATATCCCTTAACCCCGCCATCGCCATATTCAATGTTCTTGGAATCGGTGTAGCAGTCAAGGTCAACAAATCCAGTTCATGGCGTAATTTTTTAAAGTGTTCCTTTTGTCGCACACCAAAGCGGTGCTCTTCATCAATGATAACCAGCCCCAAAGCATTGTACTTTAATTCTTTGGAAAGCAATTTATGCGTACCGATAACGATATCTACCTTGCCATTTTCCAGTTCTATAATAATAGCTTTTTGCTGCTTGGCAGTAACAAAACGTGACATCACTTCAATATGCACAGGCCAATCAGCAAAGCGGTCTCTAAAATTTTGATAATGCTGTTGTGCTAATAATGTGGTGGGTACTAATACAGCCACTTGTTTTCCGCTTTGCACGGCAATAAAAGCAGCACGCATGGCCACTTCAGTTTTGCCAAAGCCTACATCACCACAAATCACTCTGTCCATGGTCTTATCACCCAACATATCCTGATAGAGTGCATCAATGGCCGATTGTTGATCTGGGGTTTCTTCAAAAGGAAAATCTGCTGAAAAAGTTAAATACTCAGTATCCTCCACTTTGAATGCATGTCCGAGTTTAGCCGCGCGTTTGGCATGAATATCCAACAATTCTGCTGCCACATCTCGGGCACGTTCCATCGCTTTTTTCTTGGCTTTACTCCATCGATCACTGCCTAATTTATGCAGTGGAGCACTTTCTGCACTTGCTCCACTGTATCGCCCAATCAACTGTAACGATGAGACAGGGACGTAGAGTCTGTCATTACTGGCATATTGTAACGTTAAAAACTCGGATTCTATTCCACCTATCTCCAATGTTTGCAAACCCAAATATCGCCCAACGCCATGTTCCTGATGAACAACGGGTGAGCCTATCGTCAATTCATTCAGGTTATTGAATATATTTTCCAGTTCTTTAGCAGCAGATTTACGTCTTCTACGTCGCTGCTGCACTTTCTCTCCACTCAATTGCCTTTCAGTAATAATGGCAATAGCTGGGTCATCCAGCAATAATCCATGATCCATAGGTGCAATAATGATACAAGGTGAAGAAGACTGGGCTTTTTGCAAAAAATCTTGCCAGCTTTTAACCTGTTTTAAACTTACTCTATGTTGTTTAAGCTTTTCAATCAGTCCTTCCCTATGCCCTGCCGTCTCTGCAACAAAAAGGACTTTACCGTTAAAATCATCTAGAAAAGCGAGTAACTTTTTAGCGGGATCTTTTAGCCGTTCATCAATAGTCAATTCTGGCAATGAATGGCAATGAAATTTAATTTCGTTTGCAGCCTGTTCTGCCAATATAACTCTGTTAAATTGCTCTATCTTTTGCTGAAAATCATCAGTTAAAAGGAACAATAGTGAAGGCTCTAAAAGAGGTCTGTCAATATCATATTTACGTTGCTGATAGCGTTCATCAGCTTCCATATAAAACTGTTTTGCACCTTCTCTATAAGTCTCTGGCAATAACAGTACTGTTGTTTCTGGCAAATAATCAAATAAGGTCTCTGTATTATCGACAAATAAAGGGAAATAATACTCTATACCACTAGGAGCAATACCTTTGCTCACATCAAGGTACAAAATATTTTTAGACGATACTTCTGGAAACTGATTTCTAAAAGCTTGACGAAAATGCTTAATGGCATCATCAGTAAATGGGAACTCTCGGGCAGGGAATAATTGTACCTGATCAATCTTTTCCAGTGAGCGCTGGGTTTCCGGGTCAAAAGTTCGAATGGATTCAATATCTTCATCAAATAATTCAATGCGATAGGGTAATTTACTGCCCATTGGAAACAAATCAACAATAGATCCACGGATAGCAAACTCGGCATGCTGATAGACTTGAGATACACATTGATAACCCACACTTTCTAGTTTGATTCGGTTAACCTCCATATTAAATAAGCCACCGACTTCTATGGAAAAACTATGCGCTAAAACATGTTTTCTGGGAGCCAGTCTATGCATCAAAGTAGCAACAGAGACAACTAATGCACCACGTTTAGTCTCAGGTAATACGGCCAGCGTTTTTAAACGCTCGGAAATAATCTCTGGCAAAGGTGAAAAAACATCATAAGGTAAAGTTTCCCAATTAGGGAAATGCAAGATGGAATAGTCGTCAGCCAGGAAAAATGACAATTCATGTTCCAGTCGTAGTGCTGTTTGATTATCTGGGGTAACGATAACAAACAATCGATTTTCATTTTTAATCGCAGATGCAATAGCCAGCGAATCACCACAGCCTTTTAAGCCAGCCCAGAATAATGGCTTTCTGATATCTGTAGGTATAACCGGAGAAAAAACTGAATGTTCTGGCATTGCTCTATGCGATCAATAAAAATTTCATATTATACCTTGTTGAAAGTGACTATTGTGGTTGCTTTTTTATAAAGTCGTGGACATCGGGAATCTCCTCAAGTCTATTGATGCCTTCATAGTATAGTGTAATGTTCTGATCACCTTAAGCAGAGTCCTTATTCATCAGACAAAAACATGGCATCACCATAGCTGAAAAAGCGATACGAATGCTTTATTGCATGCTGATATGCATTCATCACATGGTCGTAACCAGCAAATGCAGAAATTAACATTAATAATGTCGACTCAGGCAAGTGAAAATTGGTCAACATGGCATCAACCGATTTAAAAGTATACCCTGGAGTAATAAATAAATCGGTATCACCAAAACCTGCTTTTAATTGACCCGATGTTGAAGCGGACTCTAACGCCCTAACTGCCGTTGTACCTATCGCAATTATCCGCCCACCTTTTGCTTTAGTCTCTTGAACAACCTTTACTGTTTGCTGCGAAACCGAATAATATTCCTTATGCATAATATGCTGAGACAAATCATCTACTCTGACAGGTTGAAAAGTGCCGCTCCCTACATGTAAAGTAACAAACGCTTTACTTACACCATTTTTATCCAAAGCTTCCATGATTGCCTGATCAAAATGCAGACCAGCGGTTGGCGCTGCAACTGCACCCTGATTTTTTGCAAATACAGTCTGATATCGCGTTAAATCCTGTGCATTATCCTCACGTGTAATATATGGCGGCAATGGAATATGTCCTATCTGATCGAGTATATCCAGCACGGTCTGTTGATCATTAAATTGCAAACAAAACAAGTCATTCTCTCTGCCTGTTACAGTACATACAAAGTTTTTATCCAGCTCTATGATTGTCCCCGCTTTGGGTGATTTGCTAGAGCGTATATGGGCTACAGCATGATGCTGATCTAATACCCGCTCAATCAAAATTTCTACTTTACCGCCCGTTTGTTTTTTGCCATATAAACGAGCAGGAATAACCTTGGTATCATTCAACACCAACAAATCATCCTTATTGAGCATACCCGACAAATCAATAAACTTTTGATCCTTTAATTCCCCCGTCAACTTATCCATACATAGAAGTCGACTGGCTACACGGTCTGCTAAAGGTTTTTGGGCAATTAAATGTTCAGGCAAATGATAGGAAAAATCACTTTTTTTCATAATCTAAGTTTAAAGGATAAAACGCCGTGTAGTATATCACTCACCTGTAATGGTCAGTGCACACATTCAAGACAGAAATATTTTGCTCTTGAAATTTGATTAATTGCTGTATAAAGATTTAGAACAACTCCACATTATCATCCATGTCAGCATTATGGTCTGTTGATTCACTGGCTAAACTGTCAATATAGGCATTCAATAGCTCATCTTGTTTTTTCATCACAGATTTCAGACTGCTTAGAATAAAAGTTAAGGATGCACGAATTTCTTTGCCAGCATCCATCTCAGTCATCGCTTGCTCTAATGCAGTATCAACACGAGTCAAAAGATATTCTTCCTGGTCTTCCTCTAACCCCATACGCAAAAAATCAACGTTTAACTCTTGAACCAGGGCATTCATGATTTTAGTACTGTCTCTACGGTTATCGACTATCGTTACCCCTAGATGATACAGACTCTTACGAATCAGGCTAAAGGAATCAATCAGATTAGTACTCTGTTGCATTAACGCTTCTTGCGTGTTCAGAGTACTAATTTTAGTGTTAACCGCTGAAAGAAACATAGGTATCAGATCTTTTATTCTGCCATACCGTTCCATCTCCTCCAATGGCATGTTTTTTACTAGCAAACTGATTTTTGGATAATTTATAATGGTACGTTCACCAAAATCCAGGAACCTGGCGCCTTTATCACACATTTCAATCAATTCTTTTTCCAGAGGACTGATACTGCCACTGCCTTCAGATGAGTACCAATAGTGTTGTTGGTTTGCATTAATCATGGCACAACAATTGAGTGACAACTGATCCATACTCTCGAATAAACCTTGAACTAAGTTATCAATATCATGGTAGGACAAACTTTTTTCTAAAAATCGCATAGCTAAGGCCAGCTCACTGGAACTGGTCATCGCAAGGATGGCATTTTTATGTGCTATTTCATACTGAGTAAGTAGTTCTTTGCGATCTTCCTGGTACTTAATTAAAACATTGATACGAGCCAGTAGATCCTCTGCTTCAAACGGTTTAATGACATAATCATCGCCTCCAACTTCATAACCTTGCAGCCTCTCTCTTAAAGAACTGTGTGAGGATAAAAAAACGATGGGGACATCTTTTGTAGCTTCAAGGTTTCGTAATCGGTCACAAGTCTCATAACCGTTAATACCAGGCATTTCAACATCCAGCAAAATAATGTCAGGGACCTGTTGAGTCGCTGCTGCTATCCCTGACTCTCCATCATTTGCTACACGTATTGACATCTCACTCGATTGTAGAGCCTTGACAATCATTTTCTGCACAAACTTGTCATCGTCTATGGCTAGTATGTCTATTTTAGTTTCCATGAAATTTAGTCATTTTGAATAGCTCTTATCAAATAAACTTGGACCGATATTTGTCTCTTGTACTCACAAGGAATAAAGTTTGGTTGAACCTAGAAAAATCAGTTGACCGCTAGGTTTGTACGTAACTTGTTGTATATTAATTGTATCCAAAGCTTTTACCTGTCCCCCGTTTGGTGAGATGAAACCGCTTCACGATTTTGTGAAGAAATATGAACGAAAAATTCTGCAGAATAGCGCTTGATAAGGACTATGGTCATTATCTACGCACTATTTTTTGTCTTTTTCGCCCAGATTTTCCTCAAAATTCGTGCTCAACTGATTTTTCTAGGTTGAACAATTTAGTGTGTTATCCCTATATCTAACATCTCAGCCTTCATCTCTTCAAATTCATATTCAGAAATCTCCAGATAAGAAAACAAATCGTCTTTAAGATTCTCGAATTCGTAATCTGTTGCTTCATTTCCAAAGGTTTTGTAGGTTTTACAAATCGTTTCTGCTAACTTAAGTATAGCCAGTAAATTCTTTTTATCCTCTTCACAAGGTATTTTATTAGAAAATATAGGCTGCGTTTTATGGTGGTCAGCAATGGCTTCCGTGATATGCACAGGCAATTTCCAGGATTTGGCCACATAGTAGCCAGCAACTGCATGGTTACAATTGATTTTGTGATTCTCTATATCAGTGACACGACAATTTTGTTCGGAATAAGCTAATTTCAATAGCGCCAAGTATTTTGGGAATCTTTCAATAAGTAGTGCGACCCCAGCATTATGAAAGAGACCTAAAGTGTAAGCTTCATCGGGGACGGCAATACCCATAACGCGTGAAATATAGATAGATGCCATGGCAACATCGGTTGCATTATCCCAAAATCGAGTCATCTCAGTTAATTTATGAAGGTTGAAACTTTGAGGTAACACAATCGAATTCACAATGTTGATTATGTTCTGTAAGCCCAGTAAGTTAATTGCATGGTTAATTGATGTGACCTTGCTACATAAGCCAAAAAAAGGTGAATTAATCAGCTTGATAACTTTACCCGAGATACCTACATCTTTTCTTATTAGCTCTGCAATGGTCTCGATTTTAACACCGGGTAACTCCATTTGTGTTTGCAGGTCGATAATTAATTGTGGAGGGGATGGAATTTCAATCCCTCGCAACGTTTCTTCTATAACATGCTCAGAAACCTCTTGAGTAATATTTTTCATGTACATAGGCAACTCGCAATAAATAACCTACCAGCCTTACTTGCACTAAAGCATAAGAATCGCTAAAGCTTTTCTAATCTTTTTATCCGTATTCTGCGTTGCAACTTCGGTTACATAGCTTGCTATGCTCCCTCCGTTGCGCCTCGACAATTGCTCCTGCATTGTTCTACCTACACACATCCATGTGTTAGTTGAAGACGAATAAAAATTCTGCGCAATCCTGGTAGGTTATTTATTGCGCGTTGCCTTACTTCAATGCGTTGAATTCAGAATAAAAGAAAAGTTACATGGTTAGTGTATCCATTAAATCAATCATAAATTCCATTTCGTCGTTTTCAACTTTTTCCCATGCATTGAAGCCAAGACTTTTTAATACATTCTGTCCTTTGTCATTCGTATTCATCGCAATTAGCGTGTTTTGAATTCCATCCTTTTTCTCTAATAACTTAGGACCAATTATTAAACAGTGATGAATAACACTAATCTGACTCCTAACAATAACTCTAAGCTGCCTCTTAATCATATTTGAAAGATCATCATAAGCTTCTGCCAAAAATATTCCGACATCTGCTTCTTCGTTAAGCAGGTATTTGGCAACTAATACATAGGTATCCGATAATACTGGAGTAATATTATTTGCATCTAAATCACCGGGTTCCAGCATAATCATCCCCATCATATGCACATCAGGGTCTTCGGTAAACGCAACTTTTATACCTGCTTCTAGATAGGCAACATCCTCAACCCGGTTTTTAGCATTGACTGCTATAATCGCCTCATCAGCCTCACCGGTTGCTTTCACTAAAGGTTGAAATCCCTTTTCACGTACTAGCATTGCTGCATCAAACGGGTTTGCATAAATCAGGTCAATATTATCATTTTTAATCGCCTCCCTCTGACTTGCAAAGTCGTTATACATTTCCAGATGGATAGCTAAATCTGTCTGTTTTTGTAACCATGTATTAAAAATATACCAACCGGATAAATGATCAGGTGTGAAATCTGGACTAACTGTAAACATAAATGACATGAAGTATCTCCGTGTTAAAACAGGGTTGGATAAAGCTTGATACATTCATCCACTTTTGTTCTAGAGGGTTTTCTACGTACTGAGGTATACCCCACTAACTTCCCCTTTCTGACATTAGGAATTACCGTTGCTTTTACCCAATAATAACCACCGTCTTTACGTAAATTTTTAACAAAACCCTGCCATTTTTCTCCTTTGCCTACAGTATTCCATAAATCTTGGAATGCAGCGGGTGGCATATCTGGGTGCCTCAGAATGGAATGTGGAGCGCCTATCAATTCCTCTTCAGAAAAACCGGACATTTCTATAAATGACTGGTTAATATGAGTTATAACCCCATCAGGGGTGGTGGTTGAAACAATCAGTTTGCCATCAGGATAAGGCGTTTCAATCTCGGTATATAAAATCTTTCTCTCGATTGATTTATATAAACTCAAGGTGACTTCTTTATATACCCCAACGATATCTTCGGGTTTCATATCACTGATCATAAAAAACTCCAGTCAAATTAAAGCATTTCTGAAATACTCTCCGCTGCTCGTTTTACATCCAGAAAGATCAAGCCCAATTTTGCATTGGATTTAGCCATTACAGTTAAAACAGCTTCCTCACCGGCATAAGTCATCAATACATATCCATTATCACCCTTAATGAGAACTTGTTCCAAACCACCCCGGTTGAGTTCTTGAGCGGTTCTGTCACCTAATGAAAGCATTGCAGCACTCATTGCTCCTACTCTATCCTCATCAAGCCCTGCAGGTAAAACAGATGCCATCATTAAGCCGTCTGTTGAAATAACACCAGAAGCTTCAATGTCTGCTGATGTTCCATTTAACTCGGTTAAAACCGATGTAAGCATATCGTCCCGCATATTAACTCCTCATACTGAAATAAAAAATAAAAAGATTCGTTATACTCATTTGGCATAACGAATAATTAACGCCCAAATAAGTGTCACAAAATCCGGCTGATTAAAATGTGGAATACCGGAAATCACAATAGCAAACCTTGTTTTTCCAATAAACACAGGCCAAAACCCTGTCTGGCTACTTCCAAACCCATCAATTATTGCCCAAGCATGGCTGGCTATACCTAAATTATTCATTAACACGCCCGACCTTCTCTTATGCATTGTTGATATTTCAGCACTTAATGCCGAAAGTTCTTCTGCGGTTTCATGTGGAAAACCACTGCATGCTAAATAAAAACCCTGATCATCGGCCAACAACACCTTCCCCGATTCAGATACATTTCCCAGTAACGGTGGTAAAATATCTTCCAGCGAACCTTCGGGTGATTGAATGACCTCATCAATGCCTTGAACCCAACCTAATTTTTGACAATGATGTAATAAATCCAATGCTTTGTCTTCATTCTCAACATCCATTAAGCTCATTAAGGTTCCAGCATTTAATACCGGTGTTTTAGTTTGCTGTAACAAGCGCATAAGAAATTTTCTTGGTTTATCTTGCTCAATTGAAGATACCGCGTAATACACACCTATCGGTGTTGGATAAAGAAACAATCCATCTACTAAAGTATACATACTCATGCCTTATTCATCCTCCAGCCCTGGGTCAAGTGTAAATAACAATGCTTGAACCAATAGTGAAATATCTTTTTGTTCTCTTGCATCAACAGCGAATACTGCTGGCTTCATATCACTCTTTTGTAATTGTTTATGATAGTCATCTATTGATGGCTTACTACTTAAATCCATTTGAGTCACACCGATTGCAACACTGGTTTCAGTGATAAAACCAGCAAAAGAATCAAGAAAAAACTGCATATCTTGAAATGGATCTGCCCGGGTGTTATCCAGCAATAAAATCAACCCTAACCCGCCTACCGTCAAAATATCCCACATAAAATCAAAACGCTCTTGACCAGGTGTGCCATATAAATGAATTTTTTCACCATCCTCCAACTTCATAATCCCATAGTCCATTGCTACAGTAGTCGCGGATTTTCGTTTCTTGGTCATATCACTCGCTGCAGCATCGGTTTTAATCGGTTCAACATCACTGATCGATTGTATTGCTGTTGTTTTGCCTGCTCCTACTGGACCAGTAAAAATTATTTTATACTGACTCATTATTTATCCCTTTATTCCCCACGCAATCGACCAAGAATTCTGCTCAAAATGCCTTTAGATTTAGATGGCTTAACTTCTGGAGGTACTGTTAATATATCCGCGTTACGTTTTGCCTGACCCAGAAGCCCTAATGTCTTGGCAGCACTGATAAATACAAATACATATTGTGGCTTAATGTTTAATGCATCTGCAAGATTCATCGCTGTTCTAGGCCCATCAATCAATAATGCCGCTATTCGCATTGCATGTGGTGTCACTACCAAGCGTGTAAAATTAGGCCACTGCTTTAAATACACTGGTCTGTTAATATCAATTGAAACCGGATACTGGCCTTTTGAAGTCCATATTGCCAACTTCCAGATGAAGGCATCAATATCATCAAAATTCTCCATTTTTTCACCAAAATTGAATGCATCTTGATCAATAGGACTGAGAGACATACTATTTTTGGAATTTTTCTTTATTTCCAGTCCGGCATATATTCTCAGTTGTTTATCACCTGCATCTAGCCATATTTCGTTACTATGTGGAAAAATCACTAAAGATTTCCAGCCCGAATTTAATTGTAATATTCGAGATTTTTCTTTAGCCACTTTTATTGCAGTTTTGACATAACCTAAGAAATGATTTTTAGGATTATACGAAGCGAGTAACACCTGCTCTGGATCAGAAAAGTCCACACCATCAACATGTCCCATATATGAAGAAAAACCAACCTCAGTTAAATCCCTTGCTGTTCGGTGCTTTCGGGTTTTTTGCTGTTCTTTATATAGCTCTTTTTTATCAGCCTCACCTTCCTCTACAGTCGATTCAGTTTTGTCTTCAAGCTTAGGTTCTACTTTTGGTTCTGCATCTTGTTTTGCTGAACCGGCTCTCTTTTTTACTTTTCCTCCATGAAGTATTTCGTTTCCCTGCTTAAGTGCTGTAATTAAATCAGGTGATTGAACCGGTTTTTTTACATATATTGTTCCTGATAAAGATAATTCTTGTAATGAAAGAAGAATTATCGGTCTTTCCGGCGTTTGTGATTGTCTTTCATCAAGCACATCTCTTGCTTTAATATAATCGGCATCAATAAGATCAATTTCTGCATTTTGCTCATCAACAACAACTGCAATTCCTTTGCAAGGACCTTTAAGAAACATTTCCATGGTTTTGTATGTTCGCTCGTCCATTCCATATAGAGCAACCTGTATTAGTTTTTTATCCTTACTCTTCATTACTCAGTCCAGCAAAATAGTCAGCCATTTCCTGCCACTTTACAGACAAACTCATCTGTTTTTCTGTGATAGAGTTATGCATTTTTGTAAATGCCTGAATATTTTCTGTTACTTTATATAATTCCAATAGTTCTGTTTGCAAATCCTCTCTTTCAGGCCTCTCAAGTACAGCAACCTCAAGTATATTTAGTGCAGCATCTAGCTGGCTATATTCAATATAATCTCGTGCTATTTCTAAAGGATCATAAGTTGCTTGCACATTACGTTGACCAGTCAATACTTCCTTGGTCCCCTTTAATCCCTCTGCAAGTACTGAATATCTATTTCCAGTCAATATAGAACTGTTTTGTTGCTTAAGATACTTATATAATAATTTGATTTGCTGTTCTGTTAAAAAAGAAAGTGATGCTGAGACCATTCTTCTGCTCAAATCACTCCCTTTACCATCAAGTACCCATAATAAATCTATCAATGCAGCATACAATTGCTCTGACATACCATGATTATAAGTAAAATAGATTCTCTGTAGATGAGAAATCAATACTTTTGGTTTTCTAGATACTTTAAATACAAGTTGTTGATATAAATAAATATTCGATTGCTTATCCGGCATCCACATAACTTCTCTAACAATAAAGTTATCGTTAGAATCGACTGTAGCAAACCCAGTTTCATTCTCAGCAACAAATAGCGAACAATTAAGCAGCATAAATATTCTCGATAATTATTTGACCTGAACATACATATTTAAGGTGCAAGACCTTGGTTTCACAGTAAATTCACGGATTAAAGTTTCAACTCAAGAATAGTAGTAAGCTGCGTTTTGTCCAGTTTCACAGCAAATAATGCAGCTCCTGTATAATATTTGAGCTTAACAGCTATACATAAGTATATGTTAGCCAAAGACAAGCAGGATTTTTCAGTATTTTGTAGCTACCGGCATTCACCGCCGTTGTTCTATTTGCTCCGTTAAAAAAAGATAAATATTAAAATTCGAATGGATTTAACCCAATAGGTTCGTATGGTTTAAGTATATTATCACTAAGAATTGTGTAGAAATAATGAATCTGGCTAATTAAAATTCCGTATACGAAATAAATTAACTACACTCAACCTAGGGTTTATACTTATAAGTCGGCTTGTGATCCTTTGAACATAAAAAGTAGCTTAACAAAACCAATATATTAGAATATAATTATATCAGCACTTCTTTTCGCCATTTTTGCTGGCACTAAATAATCTCTAAAGTTTTATACTACTTCTCGACCCATATAAAAATGACACATGACGTGAACACTTCTCATTCTGTAAAACTTACGTGGTTAGATAACCTGGTAGCCTATTCTCTTAAGGGTGGTTTACCTGTATTTTTTTTCCTTATTTCTTTTGTCTTAGGTGCAATTGCACTGATCTACACCCCTAGAGAAGAAGAGCCACAAATTGTGGTGCCGATGGCGAATGTTATAATTTCTGCACCGGGTCTTTCCGCTAAACAAGTAGAAAAACAAGTCACCCTGCCTTTGGAGAAGATACTCTCCCAAATTACCGGAGTGGAGCATATTTATTCACGCTCAGGACCTGGAAATGCAATAGTTACACTACGATATTTTGTTGGTGAAGACCGTGAAGATTCATTACTGAATGCCTACATTAAATTGCATTCAAGCCAGGATAGTATACCTGCCGCTGTTAGCAACTGGATTATTAAACCCGTTGAAGTTGATGATGTACCTATTGTTATGCTGGGCTTATGGAGTAGCCAGCCCGACCGATACGGAGATTTTGAATTAAGACGCTTTGCTGATGAAATAACCACGTCTCTACAGCAAATTGAAGATACTAACCAGGTGAGTGTGGTTGGTGGTAGACCTAGAAATATCAATGTTCTGTTCAATCCTCAAAGCATGGCTGCCAGAAAAACCACAGCCGCTGAAATTGTGCATGCCATAGCTGCAGCCAATCAATTGCAACACGCAGGAATCATAGCTGTCAACAATCAATCTGTTATTCTGGAGGCTGGCGATTTCATCCGTAGTATTGATCAGTTAAAATCACTGGTCGTCAATCTAGTCGATGGACTTCCCGTTTATCTACAGGATATTGCCACCATCACCGATGGCCCGGCTGAAATAGATAATTACAGCTGGATTGAATTTGCCCCAGGACACCCTGCATCGAAAGACTTCAACCAGCAATACCCACTGGTTACCCTGGCTATAGCAAAAAACCGGGGTTCTAATGCTGTCTGGGTTGCTGAAAATATTCATCAACACCTTAAACAGTTACAGCAAAACCTGTTACCCCCCGAAGTGCATATTGAAATGTTACGGGATTATGGAAAAACTGCCAATGAAAAAGTATCCAATCTAGTTTCAAGCCTGGGGTTTGCTATTTTCACTGTGGTAGTGTTTATTGCTGTATTTCTGGGCTGGCGGCCCGCACTGGTTGTTGGCATGGCTATTCCCATCTGTTATGGTCTGACATTGATGCTGGACATGGCATTTGGCTATACCATTAACAGAGTCACCTTATTTGCCTTGATTTTATCTTTAGGTCTACTGGTTGATGACCCAATCACTGGTATTGATAATATAGAAAGATATATGCGCAAGGGGACGGGGTCTGCTCATGATCGAATTATCCATGCGATGGCAGAAATTCGTTCAGCACTTCTGATGTCAACAGTGACCATTATACTGGCCTTTGTTCCTCTCGCTTTTATCACAGGAATGATGGGGCCCTATATGGCACCGATGGCATTTAATGTACCTGTTGCAGTGACCATTTCTACCATGGTTGCCTTCATGGTAACACCCTGGTTAGCAAGTAAAGCATTAAAACCGACAAATGAAACAGAAACCTCTGAAGTCTTATTAAATATTTATCGAAAACTCGTTGGTCCCTTTATCGCTACACGTAAAAAGGCTTGGCTATTAATTACTATCATCGTTGCTCTATTTGCCGCCACAGCAAGTTTACCCGTGTTCCAGTTAGTTCCACTTAAACTATTACCGTTTGACAATAAAGATGAAATGCAAATACTGGTAGACCTACCGGAAGGCAGTACTTTGGAGCAAACTGCAGCTATATCAGAAAAAGCAGCCTTAATTGCACGTCGTCTACCCGAAGTCAAAGCGATTGCCAGCTATGTTGGGACCCCCTCGCCTATCGACTTTAACGGATTAGTAAGACAATACAATTATCGTCAGGCAGCACATTTAGCAGATATACGCCTTACCCTGGCGCCGCGACAACAACGTGAACACAACTCTCATGCCGTGTTATTACGTTTACGTAAAATGCTTAAGCCACTCAATATTAACGGCACTTCAATTAAAGTGGTAGAAGTTCCACCTGGCCCTCCTGTCATGAGTACAGTTGTTGCTGAAATATATGGCGACTCACTCACTGACTATCAGAAGCAAAGAGATGCTGCAACACTGGTTATGGATAGGCTAAAACAGGAACCTTTCGTAGTGGAAGTTGATTCAACGGTGGAAGCAGACCAAACCCGTTGGCGTTTCCAGACAGACAAAGAAAAAGCCATGCTTTCCGGTATTACCACGCAAGATATTGCTTTGAATCTCAGTCTGGCAAACCAGGGATATGTTGCTGCATACTTTAATCTGGAAAGAGAAGCAAATCCACTGCCTATTACCCTGCGCCTGGCAAAAGAAATGCGTACCAGTCAAAGCAATCTGGAAGTGTTACCCATGAAAGGCCGGTCAAATAATACTCTATCACCATTAATTTCTCTGGGAGAATTAGGCGATTTTATTGAATCAACAGCCGACAAAGCCATTTATCATAAAGACCTGAAGCCAGTGGTTTATGTTACTGCTGAACTTGAAGGACGTACCCCCGTTGAAGTCATCATGGGACTTAAATCAGATCTGGAAAATACGGATATTAGCCCTAAAGACTGGCAAAGCCGAAACTTTTTCAGTCCAGGCGGTGGTGTTGTATGGCATATACCTGATGATATTACTGTGGTCTGGGATGGCGAAGGTGAATGGGATACCACCATTCGAGTGTTCCGCGATATGGGACTCGCATTTGCTTTTGCATTAATTGGAATCTTTTTTGTGATGCGACTGCAGACTGGTTCAACTGCATTATCACTGATTATCATGTCATCTATACCCATGACTGTCATCGGCATCATGCCAGGTTTCTGGTTGCTCAATCAGTTTGGTGAGCGGTTTATAGGCAACAGTCCTGATCCGGTTTTATTTACTGCAACAGCAATGATTGGCATGATAGCACTGGCAGGTATTGTTATTCGAAACGCGCTCATACTTATTGAGTTTATTGTTCAGGCCAGAAATAATGGCATGACATTGGAAGACGCTTTATTACAAGCAGGAGCTACTCGAATGCGCCCGGTACTTTTAACTGCAGGAACCACATTATTGGGTAATCTTATTATCACTCTGGACCCGGTTTTTAGTGGCTTGGCCATTGCTATTATTTTTGGGATTCTAGCCTCCACACTATTCACCCTATTAGTAGTTCCAGTGGTTTATTATCTAGTTTATTCACCTGTCGAAGAAAAGATTTAGGACAACTTATGTACAATAAAATAAAACCCTTTACTGTGCCGTTAATGTCAATAGTCGGTCTGTTGCTGATTATCATGTGGATGGCAGGTAGTTTTGATACAAAAATTGAACCAGGTGAAATTTCTTCCCAGAAAAATTTCAAAGGAAAATCTTTAACGCTAGTAACAACACTGACTGCTTTACATGAAGATGTGCCGGCAACCGTACACTCAAAGCAGACTACACATGTTGCCGCCAGAATTTTAGCTCCGATAAAATCAATTCATGTGAAAGCCGGCGACACTGTAAAAAAAGGTGACTTGTTAATAGAACTGGATAACAGAAACAATCGTGCAAATGTTGCCCAGTCCAAAGAAAACATTAATGCAATTCGCGCAAATTTACTACAGGCTAAATCGCATTACACTCGAACTAAAAACCTGTACAGCAAAGAAAGTGTAACTAAGGCTCAGCTGGAACAGGCAAGTGCCAGATACAATAGCCTAAAAGCTCAACTAGCGAGTGCCAGACAACAACTGGAATCCTCACAAACAACTTTAAGCTACAGCAAAATCAGAGCCACTTTTTCGGCAAGAGTCATTGATCGTTTTGCTGAACCGGGTGACCTCGCCTCTCCAGGAATGAAGCTACTCACATTATATGACCCCAAGTCATTACGTATTGATGCGAATGTGCGTGAATCGTTAGCATTAACGCTAAGCATAGGACAGCAGTTAGAGACACACATACCAGCTCTGGATAAAACCATTATGGCAACCATTGAAGAAATTGTACCGGCAGTAACCCCCGGTGCCCGCAGTTTTTTGATCAAAGCCAAAATCGAACATAATGGTAAATTTTTACCCGGCATGTTCGCCAGAATCCGCATTCCTATCGAAGACCAGGAACAACTGCTAATTCCAGCAGCCTATGTTAAACAAATGGGACAATTAGATGTGGTCTGGGTTTTAGAAAATAATATTCCCATCCGCAGGTTTATTAGGATAGGTCAAAAAACCGGGGATAATATACTTGTAATTTCCGGATTAGCCGAAGGTGAAAAATTAATTTTGCCCGGGCAACTGAAAAATAAATAAAAATTATGTTTAATAACTACAAAAGCCAATTTATCATTATTGCTACAATTTTTTTAAATTCGGCAAGCCCTGCAGCTGCAGATAATCATACTTATAATTTACAACAAGCTATTGCTCACGCACTGATTAACAACCCTAACCTGCAAATCATGCAGGATAGGATTGCTCAGGCCGAAGCGCAATTTGGTTTAGCCCTTTCTCGTTTTTATCCCAGTATAAAAACCAGCCTGTCCTACGAACACAGCGATAATCCTTCACGAGCTTTTGGCATGATTATCGCCCAACGCCGCTTGGACTTATCCTCTCCTACAACTGATTTCAATAACCCAGGTGGTACCGACAATTATCGCCCTGAAGTTAGAGCGAGTTATTCATTATTTAGAGGTGGCCAGGATTATTATCAAAGTAAAGCGGCGCAACTTGGCGTAGAAGCAGCTACTCTGGAAAAATCAGCTACCCGCAATCAATTAATTCAAACAGTCAGCTCAACATTTTATGCTTACCTGGCTTCAGTAGAAGCTGATAAAGTAGCTATCCGATCAATTGAAGCAGTGGAAAGCGAATTAAAGCAAAGTCGAATCCGTTATCAAGCTGGGTCTACCCTAAGATCTGATGTATTATCGCTGGAAGTACAATTAGCAGAAGCACAAGACACCAAAATCCAGACCGCAAATGCGATTGAATTAACTAAAACAGCTCTAAAAAGCTTATTAGGCATCACTGCACAGCAACCCTTTGAAGTCGATTCAACAAAGCACTGGATGTTACCTCAAGCCAACAGAACCTTTACTGAATTGCTTGACCAGGCGATGAATCAACGACCAGAAATGCAAGCTGCAAACAAACATATAGAAATTGCACATCAGCAGTTAAATGCTGCTCACGGTACCTTTTTACCAAAAGCGGATGCCTATGTTTCATATGGTTCTGACAGTAAAAATCTGGAATACAACAGTAACCAGGATAATGTTACCGCTGGCGTTATGGTAGAAATGGATATTTTTTCCGGTTTT
This sequence comes from Methylococcaceae bacterium, assembly GCA_021647585.1. Classification (GTDB taxonomy): domain Bacteria; phylum Pseudomonadota; class Gammaproteobacteria; order Methylococcales; family Methylomonadaceae; genus QPIN01. The sequence goes on along the minus strand of JAKIUK010000035.1, from coordinate 16,567 downwards.
CGAGACCGTGAAAACCTTAAAAAAGCCAAACATCAACTATCAATAGCCCAAAAATCTGCAAAACAAACTCAATTGGTTATTGAAAATGCAGTTAAATCTGCACATTTAAAAATAATGGAAGCTTTAGCTAGAGTAAAAGTGACCTCTTCATCGGTTAAATCTGCAGAAGAAGCTTTACGCTTAGTTAATGAGCAACGTAAAGCAGGCACAGTAACAGTCACACGTTATATTGAAGCCGAAGTTGCCAGAGATAAATCACATGCCAGAAATATCGCTGCACGATTTGATGCCTTACGAGCAGAAGCTGAGTTAAATCAGGCCATTGGTACTTGGAAATAAATTAGTTGCCCTAAACCCAGCTAGGAAAAACATCTAAACCTTAGTTTAATTATTGATTTTACTCCTGAATTCAGATATGCCTATATTTTTTTGCGGCTAAACAAATTATAGATTGTCGGCACATCAATATAGCCAAGTACATTTTTATCTTTGAAAAAGTAAAAGTTTAGCTATGAAACCATTCAGAAAGGATTGCATATTCTGGCCCATCATGAACACCGATTCTGGCGTATCGTGAACATTCGTTCTGCTCCATCGTGAACGCTCATTCTGGTTTCATCGTGAACACTTTTGCGATTTTTCCAGAATAGGTGTTCACGATCAATCAGAATCCTTTCCACGCATTGATTCCAACCACTGTTAACCTACTTGATTTTTATATTGGGAAGGGTAATGGCAACAAAGAGAATATCAATGCGACAATTACGAGAAGTATTACGACTGCGGCTGAATGCTAAACTTAGCCTACGTCAAATAAAAGCAAGTCTCAGGTTAAGCCTGGGCGCTGTACAAAAGGTGACCAGCAAAGCTGATGAGCTGGGGCTTAATTGGGAAACAATTGAACAACTCAATGATCAACAGCTTGCCCGTCAGTTTTATCCTGAAGCAGATACCCGTCAATCGAGTCAGTTCCAATTACCCGACTGGGTAGAGGTTCACCAAGAACTAAAAAGAAAGGGTATGACCAAACATCTGCTGTGGGAGGAGTATACCCAGCAATATCCTAATCGGTGTTACAGCTATCCACAATATTGCATGCTGTATCAAAACTGGTTAAAGAAACAGAAGCGCTCAATGCGTCAAACACACAAAGCAGGCGAAAAGCTGTTTGTGGATTATGCTGGCCAAACAGTCCCCATAGTCGGTCCTGTCACAGGCGAAATTAAAACTGCACAAATCTTTGTTGCGGTGTTAGGTGCATCCAATTACACCTTCTGTGAAGCCACCTGGAGTCAAAAACTCCCCGACTGGATTAACAGCCATGTTCGAGCCTTTAACTTTATCGGGGGTGTTCCTACAATCGTGATCCCCGACAATTTAAAAAGTGGCGTTACCAAAGCGTGCCGTTATGATCCAGAGATTAACCCATCATACCAACAACTCGCGGCACATTATGGCACCGCACTGGTCCCTGCAAGACCGCTGAAACCCAAAGATAAAGCCAAGGCAGAAGTCGGTGTACAAATCATAGAGCGCTGGATACTGGCACGCTTGCGGCATCATACTTTCTTCTCACTGGCAGAACTAAACCAGTGTATCAAGGCACTGCTGGAAGAAGTGAATAACAAACCGTTTAAACAACTGAAAGGCACACGACAACAATGGTTTGATTCAATAGATAAGCCTGCACTTTTACCCCTGCCTAAGCAGACCTATCAATACACTGAGATTAAAACGGTTAAGGTCAATATTGATTACCATATCCAATATGACAACCACTTTTACTCTATCCCTCATCATCTGGTTGGAGAAAAACTAGAGCTGCATGCCAAAGAATATTTGATTGAGCTTTACTTTCATAATAAGCGCGTCACCAGTCATGTCAGAAAATATCATCCCGGCATGACCACGGTTCCAGAACATATGCCTGTTAAACATGAAAAACATCGCAAATGGACACCTGGTCGATTAATGAACTGGGCTAAAGATATTGGCGATGAAGTCCTGGTCTGGGTTAAGACAGTACTCAAACAAAGACAGCATGAGGAACAAGCATACAGAGTCTGTTTAGGGTTACTTAATCTTTCTAGAAGCTATCCCGCAGAGCGACTCAACAAAGCTTGCGCGATTGCTAATAAAAATAGCTTGTACAGACTTAAACACATCAAAGACATTCTGCTAAGCAACCAGGATCAATTACTGCCTGAAAGCAAAGAGTCTCTGCCAACCTTACCTCAATCCCATGAAAACATTCGTGGCCCCAAAAGCTTTCATTAATCAGATAAAACAATGACTGGATATGAATAATAAAGGATATTTATGATGTTAGAACAAACCCTTACACAACTCAGACAGCTTAAACTCTCTGGCATGGCCAATGCACTGGTAAGTCAAATAGAACAACCCAATACTTATGAAGATTTGCCCTTTGAGCAGCGTCTGCAATTACTGGCTGATAGTGAATATCAGGACAGAGAAAATAGAAAACAGCAACGCTTACTGAAAGCGGCAAAGTTAAAACTGGCGGCACATAGTAACGCCATTGATTATCAGCACCCAAGAGGATTAAAACAATCATTGATGGCTTCACTGTTACAGTGTGACTGGCTCAATAAATCACAAAACCTTTTGATTACAGGCCCTTGTGGTAGTGGAAAAACCTATATTGCTTGTGCCATGGGGCATACTGCGTGTATGAAAGGTTACAGCGTTAAATATTATCGCCTTTCCCGATTAATATTGGCACTGACACAGGCAAAAGCAGATGGCACTTATAGCAAGGCGCTACAATCATTAGCCAAGCTTGATTGTTTGATTATAGATGACTGGGGACTTGAGCCGTTAAAAGCCGCACAACGAAACGATATGATGGAAATCATGGATGACCGGCATGAAAGTACCTCCACCCTCATGATTAGTCAATTGCCTACGGATAAATGGTATCAATCTATTGGCGATAATACCCTGGCTGACGCTATTTTAGATCGGCTGATGCATAACGCTCACCGAATCAAATTAAAGGGAGAATCTATGCGAAAAATACAATCAGAATTGACTGATCGTGAACACTTAGAGGTAAAATAGCTAAAATCCAATGCGTGGACAAGGGAAGTGTTCACGATGGCCAGAATCGGTGTTCACCATCGCCAGTATACGCAAGGATATACAGGAAAAAAGGAAAAGGAGGTAAGAGCACAGCCAGAATTGATTTTTGTTATCATCAGATACCCATTCAATAACTTAAAAATGTATCTGATTACGCTAAACTCTATGCTTTACTGAAACCAAACAATTCTTGTCATCCCGACGTAACGAGGGATCTTAGCGCTAAGTGTAATGTGTGTAATCAAGATTTCTTCCTCTGGTCGAAATGACAGGTAAGCGATTTGCAGGACCTGCCATTGATTGAATACATTCATTGACTTAAAAATGGCTCAACAAAAACGTCAACAGATTGACAACCAGATAATCGAATTAACAGCTTTGTGTAAAGTATTGAATGGTTTGAATAAAGGATGTTTATTAACACCGACCGACGTATACCCGCAGCTATTTGACACAGGCTAAATCCCAAAAAAATACCATAGCCTGACGGTTATTTTGATTGTCAGCAATTAAAATAATGTCTTCGGTTTGTTCAGTTGTCCAGTATGTGGTAATTTTGACTTTTTACGAGTTTTTACTGAACTATTTTTGAACAGATCCACAAATTGAAACAGCCCTCTTTATTATGCGCCTGCAAAACCAATACTTCGACCTCTATCCTCCGAAAACTGTCCGAGAAAAAGCAAGAAACAAACGGTGCTATTACAATGATAAAAATATACGTATCCAGAGCTGTCAGGTAAAATACTTAAGATATTTGAGTTTAATAAGCAATTAGGTTTTGATAATGGCTATAGATAATTTTATTAACGAATTTTATAGAATCGTTGATATTGCAATTAATTGGGCTGTTAGCCCAAAATTTTATGCACAAGGGACTGCTATTGTCATTGCTGTGGTGATAGCACTGTTATTATCCTTATTGTTATTAAAACGCGTAGTATTATTTCGCGATGAACCACATGACGGGGCGTTACTGACAATACGAAGAGGTGTATTTTCTCTACGCAAGCTACTATTCCCTGCGCTATGTGTCATTTTTTTAGCGATTGCAACCGAAATTTCACTGACATTAGTTGAACAATCCTGGTTGGTAAAAATAGCTCAAGGGCTCAGTGTTATCTTTTTGATGTACTCTGTAATCACCCGTTTCATTAAAAATGCATTTATTAATGGCCTCTTTTGCTGGATTGGAATTCCTGTTGCAATTTTACATGTTTTTGGCTGGCTGGATGATACAACACTTTTTCTTGATAGTGTCGCTCTGGAGTTAGGTAATATCAGGTTGTCTGCTTATGCATTAGCAAGAGCCCTGATTTTTGGATCTATTTTGTTCTGGCTGGGTAGAATTTCCAACAACGCCGGACAAAATGTAATTCGAAACAATGAATCACTTGATATTAGAACTAAAGAGTTATTTGCTAAACTTTTTGAAATTGTTCTATTTATAGCTGTTGGCTTGTTGTTATTACAAATTGTAGGACTGGATTTAACGGCATTAGCCGTTTTTGGTGGCGCCTTAGGTGTAGGGTTGGGATTTGGGTTACAACAAATTGCCTCAAATTTCATCTCTGGAATAATTATTTTATTAGACAGGTCACTAGCCGTAGGCGATTTTATTGAACTGGAAGATGGTAAAACCGGTATATTGCTTGAACTAAATATGCGCTCATCTACTTTACAGACTTTTGATGGAAAGATTGTTGTGGTTCCAAATGAACAATTTATTACTACAGCATTTACTAACTGGACTCATCAAGATAGTCGACAACGCTATGAATTTGAGTTTTCTGTTTCCTATGAAAGTGATATAGAAAAAGTACCAGAGGTTATCATTGCTGCAATTAGCGAACATCCTCAAATACTACAACAACCCGAATTACCGGATTGTGAAATCCGAGATTTTGCTGATTCAGGAGTGGTCTTTGGTGTTGAATACTGGATTGATGGCATTGATGATGGTGAAAACCGAGTAGATGCGGATTTGAAAATGATAATATGGAAAACCCTAAAGCAACATCAAATTAAAATGCCTTATCCTCAAAGAGAAGTCAGGATCATTCAATAATTGGCGATTGAACATCTACAGTTAGAAGCGAGAATTTATTAAATACTCACTCCTTAAAATTAAAGTTTGAGGGTGTGGTAAGAAAATTCGGTTACTGTTAATATATTACACTGTCGCTAATTTTAAAACTGTCATATTAACCCTGATTTAATACATGCTAATCATTTACCCATAAATAATCAGCAAACAAATTTATCTGTCGCAACTGTTGACTATAAGGGAATAGCAAACGCAGATTATAGAGTCGTTGTTTTGCCGGTAACAACTGTTTTTGTGCCAGTAAGTGCAGAACATATTGGCATTGTTGCATGATTAAAAAACCTCGAAAGACAATTGCCAGCTTGGTTTTTTTTAAGCGTATTGAAATAACTAAGGCCTCAACACTTTGCCCCATTTTACTGTCTAGCGAGTACTGTATGGCTATAGACAGCCACATTTGAGCCGATAATTCTGACCCAATTATCTCGCTTAAATCAGCCTGGCAACGCGGACATTTAATTTGTCTTCTCAGACGAGCATTACAGCCTGGACAACGATCCATTAAGATTCCAGATAGTAAATAATATCATTCAGCTGCTCGACGGGCTCATCCAGCCCTGCAATGTCTTTAGCGTTAATACATCCTGATATGGTTTCAATAATATCAATCATATCTTCCTTGTCCTCATTGCTTATTTGTTCAAATAAACTTTCCGCTTTAATAATTAATAGTCGTGCCTCTTCTATTTCTGGAATGACTGCATCGTCAGGCGTTTCCAGTTCGTTTTGCAAGTACAAACTGGAATCTAGTTTGCCAAATAAAGAACTAATCTTCTGTTTGGCTGTGTCTAATGTGTCACTATCAAAACTGGATAGTGCATTTTTAATGGTAATCGATTTTTCTAAGCCTGTCGCTTTTTCCTCTGCGCTCACATGTAAAATACCATTTAGATCAAGGCTCAGAGTCAGCGTTATGATGTTGCCGGCCTCGACATTCTGCAAACCTTCCACATGAAACTCGCCTATTTTTACATTGTTCAGTGCATCAGGGTCTTCACCCTGATAAATAGTTATTTCAACGGTTTCCTGTCCATCATAACTGGTATAAAAAGCCTCTGTTTTTCGATTGGGCAATATGCTGTTTTTGTGAATAATCGGTACAAACGTAAAGGGATAAGTCTCACCATTTAACAACCCTATCGCACCGGTACCGTAAGTATAAGGTGTAATATCTACCAATACAGTATCAACCTGCTGTCCATTAATCATTGCCGCCTGAATAGCTGCTCCCATAGTGACACATAAATCGGCGTCAACTTCGCTATGCGGTTCAAAACCAAACTCATTGATTAAACGTTCACGGATACAAGGGGTACGAGTTGAACCTCCCACCAAAACAATTTCATCTATATCAGAACTAGTAAATTTTGCACCTTTCAAGGCCATGTGTACGGCATCCATGGTCGCGTTGATATAGTCCTCAATCATTTCTTCATATTCCATCCTGGAAAGTTCAACGGACAAATGAATGGCTGATCCTTCAAATTCTAACAAATACTCCTCATTAATCTGCACATAAGGCTGTTCAGAAAGTACAAACTTTGCAGTTTCTGCCGCCCGGGTAATCCGCGCCATGGCTTTACTGTGTTCACGTGCATTGACCCTATAAGTCGTCTGCAAATGATCAATCAGGAATTCAATGATTTGCTGATCAAAATCATCACCTCCCAGATGATTGTCACCATGACTGGAGAGCACTTCAACGACTCCCTCTTCTATATTTACCACAGATACATCAAAGGTGCCACCGCCCAAATCATAGACCAGCACATGCTTAGGTTCGGATTGATTCGCATCATAAGCCAGAGCAGCAGCAGTAGGTTCGTTTATCATACGCACTACATCCAGACCGGCAATTTCGCCAGCCTCATGTGTGGCTTGTCGTTGAGCATCTGAAAAATAGGCGGGGACTGTAATAACCGCTTTGCTGGCAGTTTGCCCAAGTTGCTTTTCAGCAATGGCTTTAAGGCGTTTAAGTATGATGGCAGATATTTCCTGCGGACTATAAGATTGACCAGCCAACTCAACCTGCGTGTTTTGTCCCATTAATCGCTTAATAGATTTAATGGTTCTTTCTGGATAAAGCAAAAATTGATTCCTGGCCGTTTCGCCCACGATAATTTCACCATTATCATCAATGCCGACATATGAAGGCAGTATTTTTTTGTCACCATCAGCAATGACTTTGACTTGACCTTGTTCGACAATAGCAACTTCTGAATTGGTAGTGCCTAAATCTATACCAAGAATGATTTCGTTCATAATTTTTTTACTTAGCTTATTTTGTTTACTCTAACTTCTGCCAGGCGCAGAACCTGATCTTGAAATAAAAAGCCTTTTCGTAATTCTTCCATCACAATACCATTTTCAAGTTTTGGGGAACAAGCCGTTTCAACTGCATGCATGGTCACTGGATCAAATAGCTTACCAACACAATCTATCGAACTCACTTTATATCGTCGTAATAATTGATCAAAACGATTAAGCGTCATGTCCTGTCCCTGCTTAAAGCGTTTAATAAAATGTATGTCTTTTTGTCTGGAATTTTTAAATAATGAGTTAACTGGCTGGTAGTTTTCCAAGGTATCCCTTCCCATGCTTAATTTGTCATAAATATCAACAAAATCCAGTAGCATGTTCCGTATATTTTCAGTATGCTGTTTTTCCAGCCGTTGAGTACTTTCAATAAGTTCTGCGGATAAAGATTGATTATCTTCCTGCACCGTAGTTAGTGCAGAACTTAAGGTATCCAGCGTGTTTTTAAACTGCCTTGATTCCGCTTTTACTTCCGTTTTTAACCCGGTCAATTCACTGAGTAAACTATTCAGATCAGGCTGTTCTTTAGGATCGAAAGATTCAACATTACTTTGCTCCAGATAGGTTTGAAATTGCTCAAGTAATTCGCTTTTTTCTGCTTCTGTGGTCATTATTTTTCAGGACTGGCAATTGAATTCAAGACGGTTGACTCATCAATACTTGCGCGCAACAGTTTATTAAAATTTGCTGCTGTGAGCTCCAGGGGTTTATCAGTATTCAATGCCTGATCTATGAGTTGCTCAAAATTGGCGACAGGGAGCGTAAACAAAGCATGATTCACCCGGCTTTTATTATCTTTAATTAGAGTATAGGCATTATGTATCGACTGAAACTTTTGCTGGTCACGATCCGGCGGATTCTCTTTAACCTGGCGTAAATAAGCCTGCTTTATTTCAACATCGCTTGCCTCAACAGCAACGTCCAGTATTTGATAAGGTGTTTTCATAGCAACCCGAAGCGTTAAAAAGGAAAAGAGAATATATCAGTCTGTTTATCAATACCAAAGCAGTCAAGCACGTCTCCAACACTGACATTAATATCAATATCAAGTTCATCCGCAGCTGTTAACATCAATAATGCACTAAACAAATCAGGTGTTTGCATCATAGCTAACAAAACATTTTTATCATCACCAATAACTTTTTTTAGCTGTTCAACCAGCATCTCGGGTGATATATTCTGGTATAAAGATTGCAGTTTTTTTTCTAGTTTAATCAGCACTTTGTCGGGAATATGACCGAACAGAGTATCCATTGGATCATCAAAATATTGCTCCTCATCATCTTCCTGCGATCCAAAAATTTCATCCAGAAACCCCCTATTTCTCTCAGGATGTGCGCGATGATATTGATTAAGAAAGCGATCAATCAACACCATAGCTCGGTGATCTTTATCGTGCATAGCTTGTTCACGACTATTCTCCAAACGCATGATATTCGAATGAGAACTTCGTTCTGGCATGCCCTTAGTCTCAGAGTAAACCTTATAATATTCCCATATCGGTTTTTTCCATTTGACCAGAGCCTGTTTTGCACAATGGCGTATCAATTCATAATAATTTATTTCACTGAACATCTGACATAAGGTTAACAACAAGTCTTCTATTATATCTTGTTGCAGAGATTTTTTTAGAGCCGGTTTAATTTTTTCCAGAGACTTATATATTAACGGCTGATTTTCAACCTCATAAGCATAGCCTTGCAGCTGTTGAATCAAACGCTCTAATTCCTGAATTGAGAGTACAGAATCCTTAACTGTGGGCAATTCTCTCAATATGGTAGCAACAGGCAACCCTGTTAACTGCGCTTCCATAGTTGCTTGAAAATGTATATTTACCGGATCGGAGTTTAGCCGGGTCAACGATTCAACAATCATTTGCAGACCTTGCTTTTTATCCTGATTAACAAAACAAAAAAAGCCTCGCATTAATTGCGTTTGAATATGGTATACCTTGCCAATATTCAGATCTTCAGCCTGTTGTATTTCTTTTTCAACCCGTTGATATTTTTTCTCTAGAATAAGCCGCCGCGCATGCGCTATATGGCTGGAAAACAAAACCTGTTTAGCATAGCTGTTAATGGGATCAATTTTTAAAATTTTCACCGCATATTGGCAGGCTTTTTTATAGGTTTTATTGTGGGTAGCTGTTTTAATCGCTTGCGTAAGCACATCAATATCTTGCGGGAACTTATCTAAAGTTTTCGCCAGCCAATATTTATAGTCCTTTTCTGTTCCACGCTCATGGCTAAAGTGATGGAGAATTTGTAAATAACACTCGCGATCTTCAGGGTCATACTCCAGACTTTTAATAAGTAACTCAATCTGTTCATCAGATTCTGGCTGTTGTGCGGCAATATGACGTAAAATCAGCGCTATTTTCAAATCATTATCAGCGTCTTCATTAATTAATAATCCTATGCATTGTTTCCAGTAATACTCAGCATCATAGTAATTATTATCTCGTTCGCAAGTTAATGCCGTTAACCTGTTTTCCTCAAACTCATTGATTGAAGAAAATTTTTTGTTAAAATCACGACGACCCGCTGGATAATCCACCAGCAATGCCTGACAATATTTCTGAGCTAATTCAGGGCCCATCAGTGATTTAAATTTGACAGCCAGATTAAATTTCACCTTGTTGGACAAATGATCTTTATGTTTAACTAACTGATCAACGAATTCAAGCTGTTTTTTATTCAGCCTTTTTATATCTCCAATAATACGACGCTGCTTATAATTAAACAGTAAGAGCCCATCAACTAGCTCGGCACCTTCTTTTGTGCATGCCTGTAACAATAGAGCAACCTGTCGATAGGGTGAATTTGCAGGGATTTTAGCTAATAGTCTTGGTCCCTCTTCACTCTCATTTGGGATGACAAGTACCACATTTAACAAAGTGCGAAAATCCCTAAAGACAGAACGATAAGGTAATTGTTTTAAGGCCTCGCTTACTTTTTCCTTATTATTATCCTGGTAGGACTGTAACGCAGTTTGAACAATTTGAAAATGCGCTATAAAAATAGAATTTTGCGGTAGGTACTGCTGGAATTCAGGATGATCAGTGATCATCAAAAGACCCAGCAAAGCAGCCAACTCAGAGTACTGTTTATCCAGTTGTTCCGTTGACAATTGCTGCAAAGCTGCATAAATCTTAGCCTGATTGTTTGTATCTATCAGCCAGCTTATGTAATGATCATAAGCATCATAAGGCGGCTGTACATACTGTGTGTAATTCACCCACAACACCAAAGCTTCTTTAACCATATTTCTAGCTGCAAAACTTAACGCTCTTTGCAAATAGCAATAGGCTATCTTTTGTTCCCATTCCTCTTTATCAGAGATTTGCATTAATTTTTTATACAAGCCAATCGCTTCTTTATAATGAGCGGAATTCAACTGGGATAATGCTTGTTGTTCAAGACTACTCTCTATCATATTGGTAATCGACTTTGATTTTTCATTAGAGTTCTGTAGGTATGAGGATTTAATAAATTTTCCCAACTACCACTCTATTAATTATAACAATAGAACAATATCTTTACACAATTAGAAAAAGAACTCAGTTATGCTAGCCTCAAATCACTCCATGTTGAGACACAAAAGAAAGACAACTAAATGGCCTTATGAAGCAGGACACATTTTTCTTTGCCACTTCATAGTATTGATGATACTATAATCTCTAACAATCATAATAAGGTGACTTTATAATGATGCTACTTTACACTTTTGACTTAATTAAGAATTTTTATTTACAGACATCATTGGTCGAATATAAACCTTAAGATATTTTTCACTCAACTTGCTAATATCCATGAAAAACCCAGTGCTACGTTCTTCACTGTTATTTGTTATTTTTTTTATAGTTTCAGGTATATCTATGGCGTTTGGAAAGACATATATTCTTTGTTCCCCTTTTTCAGGTACTGCAATCTCTAAAGATGGAAATCCAGTATCAGGTGTTGAGATTGAGCGAAAATGGGTTTGGGCTTGGAATGGAAAATCGGGGCTTGATCGTACAATAACAGACAAACATGGAAAATTTAATTTTCCTGTAGTTACAAGCAGTAGTTTAACAGCTTCTCTTCTACCGCACGAACCAGACATCAGTCAAAAAATTACTGCTAAAACTTCAGAAGGTGATTTAGAAATCTGGTATGCCTCTAAAAAGACCTATGAACTAAACAGTGAAATGAATGGACAACCGATTAAGGTTCTGTGTCGCCTAGATAAGAAACCGTCATCAGAGGGTCTCTATTGGGGCACTTGTATAGAAGATAATTAGCCTTATATTAAGGCTGTTCAAAGTAAGACTATTTTTAAGGGGACAACATAATGAACGCAATTGAACCACGGATTGCTGCCAGACTAGCTGATGGCGTTTATGGCATTCGGGACAATGATAATATTTCTCGTGGAATTGCTGCCAGAGGAGTTAGTGGCTTGAATGATCTCTTTGATATTGAAAAGGCCACCATTGCAAAAGGTGTATCCGGTGCCGGACTATTTAATAAAAAATCAGGTTTCGCGCTTATCATTCCAGGAAAGGGATCACGTCAAGGTGAGTTGGCAGTCGTCACACGAGGAACCGCCACTGGACACGACTGGCTAAGCAACTTTAACGTTACTACAACTAGAGGCCCATCAGGATACATTGTTCATGCGGGGTTTCAACAGGTATTTAAATCCATTGAAGAATCTATTAATATTGCACTAAAAGGCAAGAATCCTTCTCGTATACATTGTATTGGCCATAGTTTGGGTGGAGCTGTATCTAATTTAGTTGCATCTAAACTGTCTTCAGAAGGACATGGTGTTTCACTTTATACCTTTGGTGCTCCCCGTGTTGGAATGAATGGAATGACTCAACATTTGGCTAGTCGGTTAGGAGAAAATAATATATATAGGGTTTACAATCCAGCAGATGTTGTTCCAATGATTCCTATTTATCCTTTTATGCATGCCCCATCCTCCAGGGATGGATTATGTGTAAAAACAGGAGGAGACCTTTTCTCTTTGAATGCACATTTTATGTCAGCATATACTCCTGCTGTTGAACAAAGAAATTGGAAATCACTAGGACTATCTTCCTCGGCAATTCCGTTAAATGTAAGTGTTGACCAATGGATTGACAAGGCCGATGACTATGTAAAAATGCCAGGATCAAGTATCGCCATGTGGGCTCTTGGTCATGCCCTCAAAGGACTATTAGATTTGGCTCAGACTGTTGGCGCTGTATCTTATATTGTGGGCTCAACAGTTGCAGACCAAATTTCCTCAGTGTTATTAAAAGCAGCCCATTTATCTAAAGCCATTGGAGAGCGAATAGTACACTGGATATCTTTAGTATTAAGGTACGCGGGGAAAACTATAAATGTTAGTCAAAATATAACTCAAGTATTTTTACGTTGGGTGTTAGATATGTTAATGATGCCTTTACTTTTTTTAGCCCGCCGTGCAATTGATGGTGTTAATCGAATGTAAAAAGAAATTTTGTAATATTCTGTCTATATATAACAAAACAAAGTAATTAAAAGAAAACACTTTACTGGTCGAAATGACAGTACAACGGCTTGAGGTTGTCATAAATCTGATTGTCGGAGCCAAGTCCCAAATTGCGAATTCCAATTGATTTCCCCTACAAATCAACTGCTATTTACAATGGTAGATTCCCGTATTCTTCTTTCAATTCATCCATCATATAGGGTTTAATTTCATTCAGTGATGCCTACTTAAGCGCAGCTAAAGCACTTTCATAATCCGGTTCATCAGCTACTTCCGAAACCAGTTCTGTATAAATCACTTGGTCCTGTTCATCAATAATAACAATTGCCCGCGCTGTGAGTCCGGCAAGAATTGTATCAACAATTTTTACCCCGTATTCCTCAGCGAAATTAGATCGAAAAGTTGATAAGGGTATAACATCTTTCAGTCCTTCTGCTTCACAAAAGCGTCCTTGTGCAAACGGTAAATCTGCTGATATAACCAGTACCACAGTATTTTCCAGGCTATCCGCCTTTTGATTAAATATACGAGTTGAGGCAGCGCAAGTGGGTGTATCTAAACTGGGTACTATGCTGAAAATTTTTCTTTTTCCGGAAAAATCAGCTAATGACAGATCTTTCAATTGCCCACTGACTAAAGAAAAGTCTGGTGCCGTTGAGCCTATGGCTGGTAGATCACCGGATGTGTTCAGCGGTTTACCTTGAAATGTTATTGTTGCCATCACTTATTCCTCTCTGTTGATATTAATTCAATTTATTCAAACCTAGGAGGCTGTCCGAGAATAGAAACCGTAGCGAGGGAAAGGCATTTTGAGTCAGATTTTTCGTTCATTTGAAGCGAATAATGGATTATTTAACGAAAATAAACGGAGAATCTGGCCAAAATAGCTTTTCCGCAGTAGGTTTTTCTATTCTCGGACAGCCTCCTAGGAGCATACTGACAGTATTATTGGTGGGTAATGTAGCGAAATTCAGTCCGCACAACCGGCATATAAAGCTTACTATTTGTTCATAGCGTACTAAAGTCCGCTCTACAAAAAATCTATCCATCAAACTAAATAACCATAGTACCAGCTACTTTTTTTTATGATGCTTTACCAAACGCTGACGCTTTTTCAACTGTCGCTCTGTTAACTTGTTTTTTTGCCCTTTGAAGGGGTTTTCTGCAGATTTTAATACTAACCTGACGGGTGTACCCTGTAATTCCAGCTGTTTTCTAAAATAATTCATCAAAAAACTCTTGTATGCTCCCGGCAATGAGTCTGTTTGTACGCCGTGTATTACTACTGTGGGTGGATTTCGCCCCCCCTGGTGGGCGTATTTCAACTTTATTCTACGTCCTCTGACTAGCGGAGGCTGATGTGTTGCAATGGCCTCTTTCAGAATTCTTGTTAATACCGGTGTTGACATATCAATCATTGCAGCGTCATATAAATCATGTACAACATCAAATAGTTTTCCTACCCCACTGCCATGTAATGCCGAGATGGGATGTTTCTCCGCAAAATCTAAAAAAGGCAGTTTAACTTCTAATTGCCTTTTTATCAGTTGTTTTTGATCAACACTAATGCCATCCCATTTATTCAGGCCAATAATTAATGCTCGCCCTGCTTCTAATACCATACCTAAAAGATGGGCATCCTGATCAGTAATGCCTTCACTAGCATCAACCAAATAAATCACTACATTTGATTTTTCAACTGCTTGTAAAGCTTTAATAATGCTAAACTTTTCTACTACTAATGATACCTTGGCTCTTCTACGCATTCCTGCCGTATCTATCAAGGTGAATTTCTGATTATTTCTTTCAAAGGGGATATAAATACTATCTCGAGTGGTTCCTGCTTGATCAAAAACAACCACACGCTCTTCTCCTAACAGGCGATTGACCAAGGTTGATTTACCGACATTAGGCCTGCCAACAACAGCAATACTAATACCCTTTTCTTCCTCAGCAATTTCCTCTTCTGTCGGAAGTATCAGTGTATCTATCTGTGCTAGTAATTCCTTCACTCCTCTTCCATGTGTTGCCGCAATCTGAACAGGTTCCCCTAATGCCAGGGAATAAAAATCAACAGTGGCAATTGCTGCATTCAATCCATCTATCTTATTGGTTACTAAAACAACGGGTTTATCCAGTTTTCTTAATGATTCAGCTATGGCTTCATCTGAACTGTTCATACCTTCTCTGGCATCCACCATAAAGAAAACAATGTCGGCTTCTTCTAATGCTAGTTGTACCTGTTTTTTAGCAATACTATCAATACCATCGGATTCATCTGAAATACCGCCAGTATCAACCACCAGACAATCTCTATCACCTCTTTTGACTCGACCGTATTTCCGGTCTCTGGTAAGACCTGGATAGTCCGCTACCAGCGCTTCACGACTACGAGTCAAATAATTAAACAGTGTGGACTTCCCTACATTTGGACGGCCGACCAGGGCTATAACAGGTAACATTTATAATAATTTAAAATAATCTTGCTTTTATTGCGGCGAGAGTGCCGTCATTTGAATATATGTACACGGTATTATCAATAATGACGGGTTTGGCATCTATTGCAGAGTCTGCAACCTTTACCCGACCTAACTGCCTGCCATCACTTCCAGCTAACCAATGTAGATAACCCTCATAATCACCAACCACCACATAATCATCGTAAGCTACCGGGGCAGTGAGCGTCCGGTTAAACAATTCTTCCTGTTTCCACAGCGAAGCACCATTGCGCTGGTCTAATTGCCACACATGACTGTTAGAGTCACTCACATATAAGTATCGCCAGTCATAACTGAGTCCCGAATGTGATGATACATCTTCGTTTCTCCATAACACATCCCCATCAAGTTCTAGTACAGCTGTGGTACCCCCTTGAAAACTGGAAATAAATATTACACCATCTGTTTCAATCGGATCCACATCCAGGTCAACTAATCGTTCAACTTCAGATCGACCGCTCGGAATTGCTATGCTGGTTTCCCAACGATTTTTGCCGTCTTTTAATCTTAAGGAGAGTAGCTTTCCATTGGCATAACCCACTATGACATTGCCCTCAACAATGATCGGTGATCCTGTTCCTCTAATACTCAAAGCTGGCACACTTCTTTCAAAAACCCACAATTGCGTTCCATCTTCTTCATTTAATGCTATCACCCTACCATCTGTTGTTCTTATTATGACTATATTATTTTCAACAACTGGGATGGCCAACACTTCACTGGAAACAGAGGTAACCCAATTTTGTGCTCCCGTTTTTAAATTGAATGAAATAACCTCGGCATTACTGGTTGCTACAATAGCCATTGTATCACTAACACCGGGGCCTGCTGAAAATTGGTAATCAGTTTCTGTTTCCCAAATCATTTCACCAGTCTTTATGTCTCTTGCTTGTAACAAACCATCTGCATCAGCGACCAAAATTTTACCGTAACTTACAGCCAGTTCTAGATTAAGAAACTGTTGGTCTGCACCAACACCTACATTTTCTGTCCATAATACATCTAATTCAATTTCTGCTTTATATTCAACCAATTCTGC
>JAKIUK010000110.1 GCA_021647585.1 Methylococcaceae bacterium | reverse complement strand
TAGAACACCCTTTGAAGCTCTTCAATGTTGGTATAGAATAGATCCTGAAATCTTTAGAAAATCACCCGATATGTTTCGGGCTGACCTTTTAAAAAATCATGGTACAACGTAGTGAAACCTGACAATTTATTACCTCCTCTCTTAGACTAAAGATTCCTCCCGCTGGTCGGAATGACACCGTTTGTGAAGTTTATTCAATTTAAGGCAACTAGCAACAAATAACCCACCCATCTTACTGGTCTTTTTATTCGTCTTCTGCGTTGTGGAAACAGTTTCGTAGCTGGCTATGGTCGCACCAGCATCCTGCTTCCAGCGACACTTACACATCCATGTGCTTCGGGCCTGTTCCCTCGCCTCGACAATTGCTCCTGCATTGTTCTACCTACACACATCCATGTGTTAGTTGAACACAAATAAAAATCCTGTGCAATCTGGGTAGGTTATTTATTGCCAGCTGCCTAACTTAAAAACAGGGAGTAATCAGCGAAAAGTCAATAGCATTAAACTTAATTCACAGTGTAATGGCCTCTATGACGCATACAATTGTTATAAGCTCTTTTATATGCATCTTCGGATTCAAAGCCTTGTTTGGCTCCCCCACCAAATCCTCCTATAGCGGCACCATAAGCAGCCCCTGCACCTGGATTACCTGAAATCGCACCTATTGCAGCCCCTGTAGCAGCGCCAAGTAAGCCTCCAACAGCCGCACCTTTGGCTACTTCTTGTGCTGTTCCACCCGATGAACGTAGAGCTAACTGTCTGCATTCCTCATAGTCTTGATTTATACGATTGGCATTCGGGTCTCCATAGGGATCAACTGTTGGTGACCAACCGGTTTGAGTAGCGCAGGCCGATAAAAGTAAACTACTGGTTACCAGTATTGTTTTAAACAGATTATTCATAACTTCACCTTTTGGGTTAAAACTAAGCATAGCTCATATCAACTGAATATTTAATGAATATGATTGTTATTCAAAAAACATTCAAGTAATTATTATCTAAACTGTTTTTGTGACATCTTTAAAATTCTCGAAATACCTGCATCGGCGGTTTATTAACTACGCCTCTGACCCCCCAATATCCTGCCAGGGTAATACAAAAAGTACTGATCAAAGGTACTCCGAGCCATAACATTCCATTGAGTTGATATTGCAAATGTAAAACATAGGTATAAAGAGCAAAAATCATTGCTTCCGACATCAATACAGCAATAAAACCTGAGATTAAACCGAGCAAAGAAAATTCAATCAGATGTGCTTTTTTTAATAATGATCTGTTTGCGCCTAATGTACGCATTAATGTGCCTTCAAAAATTCTGTTATCCAAGGTTGAATAAACGGCCGCAAATAACACAGTGAACCCTGCAAGCAAAGCAAAATATAATAAATAATTTATGGCTGCGGTCAATTGAGTCAATATGGTCTTAAACTGTTTGAGTATCATATCAACTTCTAAAATGGTGATACTGGGATATTTTTTGACCAGACTATTTAAAAAGTGTTTATTTTCTTCTGCTAAGTGAAAGCTGGTTAAGTAAGTTGTTGCATAACCGCTTAGGGTACCCGGTGTAAATACCATATAGAAATTTGGTTTCATGGTATCCCATTGCACCGTACGTATGTGAGATACTGTTGCATCTACAGACTGACTGCCAAGGGTAAAAGTCAGCTTGTCACCCAGACCAACCTGTAAACTTTTAGCCAATTTTTGCTCTATAGAAACCTGACCTTTTTCTGTCACATCCCAGCGGCCTGCAACAGTTTTGTTATCCTTTGGTAATTCTTCAGCCCAGGTCAGGCTTAAATCTCTATGAATTGCTCTTTCTCCCTGAGAGTCTTTACTGACGATTTGTTGTACTGCAATATCATTAATCTTTACCAGTCGACCACGAACCACCGGATAAAAGCGGGGGTTAGAAATTTTCTGTTGCACTAACTGCTGTTTAAATGGATTGACCTGTTGGGGCATTACATTAAGTACGAAATGATTGGGCGCATTTTCTGGTAACTGCTTTTGCCAGTCATCCAGCAAATCTGTTCTTACTGTATAGCTTAATATCATCGCCAATAAGGTAAGACTGAATGCCAGAATCTGACTCACACTGGCTCTAGGGTTTCTTAATAGGCCTTGCAAGCCAAAACGCCAGCTCAATCTCATATAAGGCAAGATTTTTCGACTTTGATACAGAAATAAATAAATAAGCGTGCCTGCAAGGAGTGTGATGATCAATCCACCTCCAATTATAGTCCCAGTCATTGCAAAATCTTGGGTGTAACGCCATATCAATAGTGCAATTAGAGATAATGCCAAACTATAGACTAACCATGCACTGGGTGGTGTTGGATCTAGTTCCCGCCTTAACACACGCAATGGAGACACCTTTTTCAGGCGAAATAAAGGCGGTAAGGCAAAGCCAAATAAAATAGCTAATCCGGTAAAAAACCCCAGCATGACTGCCATAAAACCAGGACTGGCAACTTTAGCAGGCAGTAAATCTTTTAATAAGTGAAATAATGTTTCCTGTGCAAACCAGCCAAACAAAATGCCTAGTACGCTGGCTACCACACCTAATACAATAAACTGATAGATATACAACCATAAAATTTCAGACTGTTTACAGCCTAAACAGCGCAAAATGGCTGTTGCATCAAAGTGTCGTTCACTATAACGACGCGTTGACATCGCAATAGCCACACCGGCAATTAAAATAACGACAATACTGGATAAACCCAGATAGCGTTCAGCCCTGTTCAGAGCATTACCCAGTTCCGGACGATCTTCGCGTATATCCATCAATCGTTGCGAAGCATTTAACTGGGGTTTGATCCAATGATTAAATTGACTTAAAGCCTGTGCAGAACCGCTAAATTGAAAAAAGTAATGTACATGACTACCTGGCTGTAAAACCTGTGTTGCCTGCAAATCTGCCTCATTGATCATTACTCGGGGTGAAAAGCTATACAGATCACCTCTTTTATCTGGTTCATAGGTAATCAACTGACTAATTTTCAGTGTTTTTTCACCAACCACCAGGTCATCACCTATTTTGAGTTCTAAAGCAGATAAAACGCGTTTATCAACCCAGGCTTCGCCTTGTGTCGGCCCATGATGTCTTATGGTCTCTTTACTGTAATCAGTCTTGATGGTTTTTAAATAGCCCCGTAATGGATATTTACTGCTGACCGCCTTAACGCCTGCGAGTAATAACTCATCATTTTCAATAAGTACGGTTGAAAATTCGGCCGTTCTTGCCTGATCTAACAAAACATTTTTAGCTTTGCTTAGCCAATATTCAGGAATTAATGCTGGACTGGTAATCACTAAATCAGCGGCTAAAAAGTCAGCGGCTTGCGTACTCATGGTGCGGTGTAAGCGATCAGCAAATAAACTAATCGCCGTGGAACTGGTGACAGCAATAATCAAAGCCAGAACCAATATGGTTAATTCGCCACTGCGGCCATCACGCAATAATAATCGTAATGCCAAAATAAACCGGTTCATGCCTGCCGACCTGCTTCCAATTTAATGGTTCGTTGGCAACGGGTTGCTAATGCGTTATCGTGGGTTACCAGTACCAGCGTAGTCTTTTTTTCCTGATTCAGCTGAAACAGTAAATCAATAATATAGTCACCTGTTTTACTATCCAGATTCCCAGTCGGCTCATCAGCAAACAAAATCGCTGGTTCAGTCACAAAGGCACGCGCCAGAGCAACACGTTGTTGTTCTCCACCAGATAATTTCATTGGCGTATGAGTTAAACGATGACTCAGTCCAACTCTTTCCAATAGTTGTGTTGCGGAAACTTTTGCATTTTTATCCCCTCTTAACTCCAATGGGAGCATGACATTTTCTAATGCGGTTAGCCCAGATAATAATTGAAATGACTGAAACACGAATCCAACAAATTGATTACGTAATTCAGCACGACCATCTTCACCCACCGTTGTTAAATCAACACCATTCAGTTTGATAAACCCTTGGGTGGGGGTGTCCAAACCAGCCAGCAAACCAAGCAAAGTGGATTTTCCTGAACCGGAAGCCCCTACAACCGCTATACTTTCCCCTGGTTTGATGAGTAGATCTACTGATGACAAGATACACAAGGGGCCATCGGTTGTGGGAACAGTTTTTCCCAGATTTTTTGTTTCTATAATATTTTTGTGAGTTTGTGACATGTTTAAAATTTTATTTGTACTGCTGATTACACTATTTTCAACCACTATAGTTGCTAAATCAATTGTTGTCATGGGTGATAGCATAAGTGCCGGTTATGGGTTGAAAGCTGAAACTGGCTGGGTTACCTTGTTACAGCTAAAATTGCGCCAGGAAAACCAACCTTATACCATATTCAATGAAAGTATCAGTGGGGATACAACAGCCGGTGGGTTAGCACGTATAGATAAGGCATTATCCCAATATAATCCTGAATTAATCCTGTTGGAGTTAGGGGCTAACGATGGTCTGCGCGGATTGTCACCAAAGAAAATGAAAAGTAATTTGGCAGAAATTATTAGCCGTTCCCACAAAGCAGGAGCAAAAGTCTTATTATTGAGTATGCGCATCCCCCCCAATTATGGTAAACGTTATGTAGACATGTTTTATAATGTTTATCCACAGTTGGCTGAAGAGCTGGATATTCCTTTTGTCCCGTTCATATTAGAGGACGTTGCATTAGCCAAAGAGTTGATGCAAAAAGATGGGTTACACCCTAATGCCAAAGCACAACCATTGATTGCTGATAAAATATGGCAACACTTACACCCTATTTTAGAGCTATAATTAGTTTTCGTTACACACAGCAATAATACTGAGGAAAAATGTCCGTTTTAACACTGAAAAAAGCAAACCAAATCATTCATGGGTCATTAACAAAAGCACGGCAATTAAAACTGGCTCCTTTAACTGTTGTTGTTTTAGATGAAAATGGTTTTTTAAAAGCCATGCAACGGGAAGATGGTGCAACAATGTTAAAACAGGATATTGCCATGGCAAAAGCCTGGGGTGCAGTGAATATGGGAATGTCTTCACGAAGTTTAGCGGTTATGGCAGAACAGCGCCCCGCTTTTATGAATGCCCTGGTCGATATTGCGGATGGCAAAGTCATGCCTGCTCCGGGCGGTGTTCTAATCCGGGATGAAGATAATCATATTATTGGCGCCGTTGGTATCAGTGGCGATGTTTCTGATCAAGACGAACGCAGTGCTGTCGCAGGCATTAAAGAAGCAGGTTTAATCGCAGGTATTTAGGAACCTTCACAGAATAACTGCGACAACGGGCTTGCCTTTTTGTCCGTTTTCCTTCTAATGACGGCTATGATTTCGTAGAGCGGACTAAAGTCCGCTCTACAGTCCCGCTAATTTATTTAGTTTCTATAACGGGTTTTACTGCTACCGTAGGAACCGCATTAACCTTGCTTTGACCAGGCTGCTCATTTATCTTAGCAAGTTCCTTATGCTTCTCAATATTGGCTTGACCAAACATAGTTGCTGCAGCCATAAACAACACAGTTGAAAGCATGATAATCGGCAGTCGCCCCGGCTTATCCATCCAAAATAATATCCACCGGGGTTTAATCATCCCCACAATAAGAAAACCTATTGCCAGAACAAGTAAGTTAATTGACCAGACCATCATAAATCTTTTCCTTTATTTCTTTCAATTGACAGAATATACATTATTATTAGTAAAGCAATAGTTTGCAACTATCTTTATCAAAAGAGGAAAAACTTATGGGTACTTTTGCACTAGTCGTTTTTGGATTCGCCATTCTAATGGTATTCATGAGTGTTAAATCTGTTCCTCAGGGAATGGAGTATACGGTGGAACGTTTTGGACGATATACCAATACATTGACTCCCGGATTAAATATTATCGTACCAATTATCGACAGAATTGGTAATAAACTCAACATGATGGAACAGGTTAGAGACGTGCCTTCTCAGGAAATCATTACCAAAGACAATGCCATGGTAACGGTTGATGGTGTGGTTTTTTTTCAGATCATGGATGCTGCCAAAGCATCTTATGAAGTGAATAATCTTGAAATAGCAGTACTTAATCTGGTGATGACTAATATTCGTACAGTCATGGGTTCTATGGATCTGGATGAACTGTTATCCAAAAGAGATGATATAAATGCTAGATTGTTACATGTGGTGGACGATGCTACAACTCCATGGGGAATCAAGGTCACTCGAATCGAAATTAAAGATA
>JAKIUK010000034.1 GCA_021647585.1 Methylococcaceae bacterium | reverse complement strand
TGGCCAAACGCTGCTCATTAATAATCATTGTTTGCATTTCTATCCATTCCTGCCAGGCTTTTTGCGAAATATTATCGTATATAAATTGCCCTTTTGGTCCTGGAAAAGGAGGACTTTCCATGCCTTCTGCCTCTTTTCCCAGTTTCACACATTTAATCATTCTTGCCATAACTACCTCTCTGATATTTTCAAAAAACCTATAGGATTATCCTTAAAAAATCTCTTAATAGGTGCAGGTAACCCCAAAGAGCTTATCTGTTCAACTTTATACCAGACTGCTTGATTCACTTCCATCACATTATTTATAGGGTTTTCTGTTTCCACCACAATAGTAGTGTAATCCAGATGAAAGTGTGAAAACGTATGGCGTTGCTCATCTAATACTGTTGCTGATTGAATAGAAATATAATTTCTTAAACACCAGGCTTGTATGTCTACAAAAGAATCAAATTCTGGAAAACTCCATAACCCTCCCCAAATACCCGTTTCCGGTCTTTTTTCTAAACGAATTTGTCCTTGTTTATTTTGTAACACTAAAAATACAATCTGTTTTACCGGTATTACCTTGGTCGGTTTGGGGGTGGGTAAAATATTGATTTTATCTTCTATTCTTGCAACACAAGCGCAGTTAATCGGGCAATTTTCACATTGAGGTTTTCTACGGGTACATAATGTAGCCCCTAAGTCCATCATCGCCTGAGTATATTCTGCACAGCGCTTTATGGGAGTGTAACGAGAGCTAACCTCCCAAAGCTTATTACTAACCTTAGTATGGCCAGGCCACCCTGAAATTGTATGGTATCTTGCCAATACACGCCTGACATTTCCATCTAAAATAGGATGACTTTTATTAAAAGCAATACTCAAAATTGCGCCGGCTGTTGAACGTCCAATACCTGGAAATTCCATAAGCAAATCCAATTCATCAGGAAATGCACCACCTTTTTTACTGATAATCTGTGCTGTTTTGTGCAGATTTCGAGCTCGGGCATAGTACCCCAGCCCTGCCCAAAGTTGTAGAACGGTATCAAGAGGTGCATTTGCCAATTTATTTACGTCAGGAAATTGCCGAATAAAGCGATTAAAATAAGGGATAACTGTAACCACTTGCGTCTGTTGAAGCATGACTTCAGACAACCAGATTCGGTAAGGACTGATTTCCTGCTGCCAAGGCAGATCTTTCCGGCCATTTAAATCAAACCATGCAAGAATTTTTTGCTGAAATACTTCTGGAGACATTTTTATTCCGTGTGGGATAACTGCTGTTGATTCAAACCCTCTAAGTCCAAACTAATATTGGATAGGCCTTATATTTATATGACTATTAACAAGCTGCCCGCTGCAAGTTTTTTCCACTCTGTTTTTTAAGACTGTAGACAGCAGGGCAAAGCTTCCGCTTATTCACATGCATGCGATGTATGTAGAATTTACTGGAAGCAATAAACCTGATATTCCCACACCGAGTTAAGGTGTTAAACGGAAATTATGCAGGAACAGATTTGCCATACTATTTCCCTTCATCCAACTAACGTTGCTGGCATGATATACCGTTATATTCTGGCCAAGCTATCTATTCTCAGCCTACTTTATCCATCAGAGCATAATCATCCAGTAATTTAGACTAAATAAGGAATAATTTCTTAAGTCCCTACAGTAGTATCTTATCCTAAAACAAACCTTTTAATAAATCACCCACGCCTGGTCCTAGCTTTTGATCCAGTTTTTTCAGCAATTTATCTTTTTCCTTATTAATAATCTGTTTGTTTTTTTCCACTAACATACTGGCAACATCTAAGGTGTATGATGGTTTAGAAAATATCCCACCCACCTTAATAACCACAGGTATTCCTTTAATTTTTTCTGGCTGGGTGTCTGTTGCAATTGCTCTGAGTAACTTAACATTAACCTTATAATCCAACTTTTCAGACACTAAATTTGCTGTTCCTTCCCCGTTAACACGTAACTTTGAGGCTTCTGCATACAAATCATTATTACTCACTAAACCATTGTTAATATTTGCAGAACCTTTGATTACCGTAAACACAGTTTGGTCATTTTTGTTATCTGTTGGAAATGGGTTTCCTCCTATTAAAGCCTTACTGTTATCAATTATTTTTTGCAGATTAAAGCCCTTGACCACACCATCTTTAAAATTAAAGTCCACCTTACCATTCAATGATGATTTAATCGCCCTGACGGTGTTTCCTTGCCCCTGAAGCTTTACGTCGGCATTGACCACCCCAGTCATTCGAGCGCCATCCTGCAAATCTTTTAATAATGGCTCAAGATGGACCATAGACAGACTTTCGTTCAGCAATAACCGGGGTTGTTTGCGCTGTACATTAAGTGTAGAAGAACCTGTATATGACCCTTGATAAAGCTGCTTTATATCTTGTTTGGTTTTTATAACGCCATTTTTAGCATTTAGCTTCAAACTCAATCCTTGCATATTTAATTGATTAATTGTCAGCTGATCAATCTTCAACCTTCCATTTGCATTTAATGTTCGCAGCATCTCTACCGGAAACAATGCCGCGCCTGTAACTGCAGCACTGGCAGGAGTCACAACCGTTTTAGCGGAAGATTTACCTTCTTTTACGGGTGACAAATAATGATCAACATTGATTGCATCAACATTAAAATTAAATACTATTTCTGGCTGAGAAAATTTTTTAATACTACTAGAACCATTAATATTTGTTTCATCAAGATTAATGACTAAATTTTTAATATCTGCTGAATCTGTTGTAGCCATCAAATCAAATGCTACTGATAGTTTAGATAGCGCATCAGGATCTTGCATCACGGGTAAAGGCATTGCCATTTTTTTCAATAACTGGGCCAGGTTAAACTCCGCTACATTTATGGACCCTTTAAAAACCGGGTTATCTTTAATGTCTGTTCCCATTACATTTGCGGTTAAATTCAAGTTTCCTGTACTCAATGTAAATTTTGATAC
Source organism: Methylococcaceae bacterium (assembly GCA_021647585.1). GTDB lineage: Bacteria > Pseudomonadota > Gammaproteobacteria > Methylococcales > Methylomonadaceae > QPIN01. Next base: position 39,076 of record JAKIUK010000034.1, on the reverse strand, counting down.
ATTTAGGGTTTGCTGGGTTAAATCCAACGCCATCTCAGCTAGTAAAGTAGCCGTTAATTTTTCACCCGGTATATCCTTTCCTGAAGTAATACTTGCAATATTAATCTGCTTTAGTTTAAAAACATCTAATTGCTCATTAATAACTAAATCGGTAGTAAAGTTGATCGATTCTGTTATCTCTGGTTCTTTATTAACAACGGTTAAGGATAAGTCGACAGCAATGGGTTGACCGAATACCAACTTACCGGTTTTAAAGTTAAAATCATTGAGTACTATGTATTTACCTTGCTGCTGATCATCCCAGACTATTTTTGCCTGCTCTATTGCAATCCCGCCAATTGCCAATGCAGCCAAAGGTGAAACCTGTTCTTTTTCTGCTTTATCAGTTTCTTCAGGCTGTTCTTTAGTTTGTGTAGTGCTACTCAAATCATCCCAATTGCTGACACCTTGTTTATTTTTAGCTAAATTTAACACCAACCCCTTGAGCACAATACGACTAACTTCAACTTCTTTTGATAGCAGCGGTAATAATTTAACCTTAATATTACTTTTTGTGATCTCTGCAAAAAGTTTATCAGTAAATCCAGGGGCATTACTCAACGTCAATTTTCCTGTTGACACGCCTATCCATGGAAAAACCGATAACTTCAGATCACCCTCTATATTTAATTTTCTGCCTGTATTTTTTTCTACCACCTGTTGAATCTCCGGCTTAAAGTCATTTGGGTCAATGACTAATGGTAATACTATTACTGCGATAATGACTAGCAACACAACTGATGCGATAGAAAATAAAATAATTTTAAGTAATCGACCCATTTTTTAATCCTGCTATTGTTGAGGAACTTTAACCCTATAATATCAGCAATATTGTTTTAGGGAGGTGGAAACAAATAATCATCCAATCTCACTTGCCTTTTTATCCCTGTATAAACCTCCTTCTCAATCGTCACGTAGAATAACTGTGCTCCTCTTGAGAAAATTTAAACAGAAATAATAATTCTACATGATATTTTGATGATTATTTATTACCACCTCCCTTATTCCTGATCAAAAAGGTGTAATGATGAAAGATATGCCTTATGATAATAATATCGACATTGATTATTAGGGTGATTCTAACCTAAATCAATACATTAAACTGAAAGAAGAGGCAAACAATGTTAATTATATTGACAGCCATTATCACAGTAATCTTATTTTTTCACTCAGGAAAAAACAAAGGTGAAAACGGCATAAAGTGGGCAGTAACTGGATTAATTGGTTATATACTAGGCTTCGCCATAGGTATGGCCACTGTAGGTGAAACCCTTATTTCTATTTTCATAGCCTGCACAATCGTGTATCTTACGCACAAACAACTGTCTAGGTCAGCAATAAAAAACAAGGCGACAGACTAATAGTCAGCCAAAGAATAGAAAACCTGCTCGGTAATTGCTCCTGCCATGCGCTCTTTAGATCCTTGAACACTGACATAAAAAAAACGGACTAAAAATACTTAGTCCGCTTTTTATTTCAAATTATTGTTATAACTTATCTGAATTATCCTTCAAGTAAGAAGCTACTCCATCTGGACTTGCATCCATTCCCGCATCCCCTTTGCTCCACCCGGCAGGACAAACTTCACCATGTTCTTCGTGGAACTGTAATGCATCAACCATACGAAGCATTTCATCAATATTACGACCTAATGGTAAATCATTAACTACTTGATGACGAACCATACCATTCTGATCTATTAAAAAACTGCCACGATACGCAACGGCAGGGACTTCAGCTTCAACATCATAGTCTTTACAGATCTGGTGATTAATATCTGCGGCCATTGTGTAACTAACCGGTCCAATACCGCCTTCGTTGATCGCCGTGTTACGCCAGGCATTATGTGTAAAATGAGAATCAATTGAAACAGCAATCACTTCTACACCACGACTTTTGAATTCATCCATACGGTGATCCAGTGCAATTAATTCACTAGGGCAAACAAAAGTAAAATCCAGTGGGTAGAAAAATACCATCGCATATTTTCCTCGGGTTGCATCTGAAAAGCTGAAAGAATCAACAATTTCACCGTCAGCCAATACCGCAGGAACTGTAAAATCAGGGGCTTGTTTACCTACTAATACACTCATTATTTTTCTCCAAATAATTTAAATATAAAACAAGGGGTTATAAACCTAAACATCAGGTTTTAACATGCGTTCTGTGTATTCTACACTAAAATACTGGGTAATTGCCTAATAAAAACAGTTAAAAACTTGAATTTTGTTTGAACTTTTCAGATAATATGTAATCATTGTCCTACAAGATTAACAACAAGCATGTGTTTTTTTTATTAAACAGTTCATACTTACGTTAACTGATAAACTGATAGCGGAGCACTCTAAACATGGCAAAAAACAAACATATTACTGAACCTGATGTATTTGGGTATCAAGTACGCATAGTTCGACGCGGCAAAGAAAGCAGTCGCTACTTCTCTCATAAACTCTGGGGAAATAAAAGTAAATCCCTACAAGCAGCGATAGCTTGGCGAGATCAAATGCTAGTGGTCTTGAAAGGTAGCAGAACACGATTCTTAAAGCCGCCTAAAAATAAAACCACTACAGGCGTTACCGGAGTTTCAAGAACAATCAAGTATGACCATAGAAAAGATAAAAGTTATCTTTGCTATACCGTCTTTTGGGTTAAAGATCGTAAATCCCGGAACAAAACATTTCAGGTGGGTAATGTTGAAACTGTGACCGCTGATGACGAACTGCATGCATTTAGAACAGCAAGAATATTTAGAAGCTGCTACGAGCATTCCATTGATCATGATTTACAATTTGATGAGAGTAAATTTGCTGGCTGGAAAAAGTTACGTATTTACGAAAATGCAGAACTGAGAGCCGTTGCTGTTTAAATAGTGGATTAAATAGTTAATTAGCGCCACAAAATAGCCTCTATAATAATCAGTAGTCTCAACTCTTGGTGCCTTTGATATACTCAAGCCATTGATGTGCCGCTTTTTTGTTTTTGCTATATTTTGCAGCGTTTAAAAAGGATTTTTTTGCCTGCTTGATATTATTTAGCTCATAATAACTCATACCCAGCAATATATAAGTGGATCCGGTTTGCTTTAAACCGCCTTTACTAATGGCTTTATTCAAAGCATTGATGGCTTGCTGCCACTTTTCTTGCTCTACATGAATTTGGCCTAACTGTTGATATAAACTGCCTTTAGCATTCAGTTTTGATGCCCTTTCTAATGCATTTACAGCAGCATCAAATTCTTTCGCCATAGTCCAGGCATTAGCTAATGTTTCCCAGTTTTTTGAACTGCTGCTGATTCTTTTTTTATCTATTTCATCTTTTAATAGTTTTGCTGCTTTATAAGGCGAACCTATATATAAATACAAATTAACAAGCTCCAGCAGTTCTTTTTCAGTCGCAATAAAGCCATTTTTATAAGCCAGACGTTTAATCGAAACGGCTTTTTTATATTGTTTCAACTGCTGGTAAACAGATGAAAGCTGACTCCAGTATGTTTTTTTATCCGGATAACGGCGAACAAGTTGCTTTAACAGGGTTGCCGCAGAGGAGTAGTTATCCAACTCATAATATAAAGCCAGGTTTAATTGATACCAGGATTCTTCCGGCTTTTTGGCAGCAGCAATGGCTTTTTTAATATACGGCAACGCTTTACGATAGCGCTTTAATTGGGCGTAGGCATTTGCAATCAAAGCATTAATCTGAGCATCAATTTTTTTCGGATTTTTTGCCACCCACGGCTCTATGGTTTTAATCGCTTTAGCATATTGCTCGGTTGCCATATACAATTGCCCCAGATTCTGTAAACCCTGTTGTTCCTGACTCTCTGGCAGAACCTTCAAATTCAGACAACGAGATAAGGCTTCAGCCGCTTTTTTATACTGTTCTTTTAGTGCATAAACTGACGACAGGCTTCGTAACACGATGGCCTGCTCATAACTTCCCTGCTTTACACTGGTCAGCATGGTTTTTAATTTTTGCTCGGCTTGCTGATATGATTTATTACTAATCAGTGTCTCAGTTTTTTTAAACTTTTTATATAACGCAGGGGAAATGGATATAGGCTTTTCATTTTTTTCTGCATGAACTACGGAAAAAAACAAAATACAAAAAAGTAAAATACTAGTACGTTTCATTATTTTATACAAATTTCTCGAGTCACTAGTTTATCAATTGGTTTACCATTTTCTAATGCTGGAGTTAATTTAATTTTTCTTTCATTTTTTTTTGCTATTTTAAAATATCGTCTTGCTTTTCTTCGTGGCCGACCTTCGATTAGTATAAAGTCCCTTTTGTTACCATTTTTTGTAAGAATGTAACTAAAATTTACCCAAACTCCCCTGTTTGCTGTACAACCTGCCGGCGATATTTTTTTAGTAGTAAATCCTTTAGGTTTATATACTTCTATTGGGGACTGAGATAATCCTTTTTGATCAATTTCTGTACCATTCATTAAGGATCCACTAAATGCACTGGTTTGCAATGGAATATCCAAGCGAGGCATATCCATTTGTGGTGCATTGTTTTGCGTCACATGTGTTTGCTGCATATGTAATTGCGGTGGTGGCGGACGCTTTTCTGGTGGCGGGGGCTCATCCGGTATTTTTCTATCTTTGGTTTGTAACTTGGTTTCCCTCTTAAGACGGACAAACTCAGTCATTTGTATGTTTTCTGTTTTTTTAAAGCTTTGCTGATTATTACTGATCATCATTTGCATTAACCAAAACAAGGCCAGCGATATAAAGAGACCTAAAACAGCAGAGAGAGAAATAATCTTCACTTTGATTCTGTTTCAGTAGCAATGGATGCATTCATAATACCGGCCAGACGAATTTGATCCATAACCTGAGTTAAATCTTTAACTTTGGTATCTTTATCCGCAGCTATAACAACGGATCCCAGCGGTTGTTCCGCATGGAGACGGGATACATTCGCTCTAACAGCACGTATATCAACCAGCCGTTTATCTATCCAGACATCACCATTGGCTTTAATGGCCACAATAATATTACCCTGCTCTTTACGGGTCGCTGTTTGTGCAGTAGGGCGATTGACATCTATCCCCGATTCCTTGACAAAAGAGGTGGTTACTATAAAAAAAATCAGCATAATAAACACGATGTCCAGCATCGGTGTCATATCAATATCTGCTGTTTGTTCGCTGCCAGAGCGATTAGATCTACGACGCATAATGTTAATGATATTGTAATAAATCAGTTAAGTGATGAGTTTCTTCACTCACGCGTTGTTCAATCAATTTACTGAAATACAGTCCGGCGATAGCAACTACCATCCCAGCCATAGTAGGAATGGTTGCCTGAGAAACACCTGATGCCATAGCTCTTGCATTACCTGTACCAGTAACAGCCATCACATCAAATACATGAATCATACCCGTCACTGTCCCTAGTAATCCCAACAATGGACATAATGCAACCAGCATTTTGATTATAGTGACTGTTTTTTCCATCTTGATTTTAGCTTCAGAAATAATACCATCCCTGATATAAAGTGCGCGTTGCGAGCTTTTATCCGTTCTACTTTCCCATCGCCCAAGCCATTGTTGACGTTGCTTTGGGTATGTTAGCTTAAAATATAACAACCTCTCTGCAATTAGACTCCATAAACAAACTGAGGTCCATAAAATTACCCACAGAACTTCTCCGCCGGTCATTAGAAACTGTTGCAATGAATCAAATAAAGACATGACCTAGCTTTTCTTTTCTGCACGTCGGCTAATCAGTCCTGCCGTTTGTTCATCCAGTATCTGCACTAACATCCGACTGCGAGAGGCAACCAGACTATGCAAAAATAATAATGGAATGGCAACACATAATCCCAGCATAGTGGTAACCAATGCCTGAGAAATCCCACTGGCCATCAATTTTGGATCACCCGTACCAAATAAACTAATAGATTGAAATGTTGCTATCATGCCGGTCACTGTACCCAGTAAACCTAACAGAGGCGCAACAGCAGCTAACAACTTAATCATCGGTAGACCTTTTTCCAGGACAGGTATTTCTCTGGTAATTGCTTCGTCCAGAATTAATTCTAAATTATCTGCATCTTCGGATTTTTGTTGTTCGGCTGCAGTAAAGACTCTACCCAGAGGATTATCTTCCAATGCAACGGAAGAACTCAGTTGGGCATTCATTTTTCGTCCAGTTAACGTTAAAGCAAGCAATCTGATAATTGCATAAATAAACCCAACTGCTCCCATAACGAGAATAATATATCCAATAAAGCCACCTTGCTGAATGCGTTCCACCGTATCTGGTGCCTGGATAAGCATACTAAGGATTACGCCTCGTGTCGGGTCAATACCAACAGCAACGGGGCCTGATTGTGCTTTTGAGAAATCTTGAGCAAGGGTTAAATATTTGCCTTCTGGTTGTCTTGCAAGCTGAGTAAGACGCCCTGTTTCTGATGAATATTGTAAATATTTACCATTGGCCAAGGCATTAAAACTGCCAATACGAATAACTGTGGCATCTTGTAATTTTCCAGACACTTGAACCTGACTATTAAAGTGGACAACTTTGCCTGCTTCAGTCATCTCTTGCAGCAAAGAAAACCATAATGTTTCAAGCTGTTCTATCGTGGGTAGTGCTTTGCTATCAGCAATTGAATTCAATTTTTCAGCGCGTCCAGGAAACTGTGCAGAAACTAATGAATGCGTTAAGTCTGCTTTTAAATCACCGGCAGCTTGTCTGGCAACACCAAATAATTCACCCAATACACCACTACGGGCTTTTAATTCGGTTTCCAATTTACTCAATGACTCTTCATTATCATCCAAATGCATTTTTAACTTTGTACTTAAACCTTCCTGTTTTTTCAATTCTGCAAGCGCGGCTTGCAATGCTTGCTGCTGTTTGTTTTTATCTGCAAGAAATTGAGATTCCCTGGCTTTGTTTATCTTGGCTTCAATACCTTGAGATTTTTTTACATCTCTTAACAATTGATCCAACGCTAAATGTTCTGCTACTACGGATTGAGTGCTAAAAGCAAATAAAAAAACAATAATTAGATACTTCATTGGCCTGCCTCCGCAACTGGAATAGGTAGAGTCAACAAATCAGGTGCCGTTTCTTTACGTGCTATGCGTAGTCCTTTACGAATGGCATTACGATAATCCTCTGCTAAAATTTGCCATTGTTTTTGCTCCTTGTTCCAGTATCCAGTTTCGCTACCATCGAATCGCTGATAGTACAAAGCTACGCGACCCAAGCGTAAAAAATCGACTGAACTGGTTTCACCTTGCAAGGTCAAATCAGCTCGATAGGCTTCTATGGTATTACCATAATCATTCTCAATTTGATAAGCCTCAAGAATACGCCTAAATTTCTGAGCATTGGTTACATCAGCTCTGACCATCATTTCTTTTAACTTAGCCAGACGTTGCGTTCTTTCTTCGGGTAAAAAAGGTAAATCCAGTGCTATAAACTTATCTAAACTATCAAGCATACGTAAAATTAATGGCACAATTTCGCGCTGTGTTATTTCAATCTCTTTTAATTGTTGCTCTAAAGAGGCCTTTTCTTGCTCCTGAGAGCTCAACAAATCTTGTAAATGTTTGTTATAAGTAAGCAAAGTCTCAGTTTGATGCGTTGCTGAACGATACTGACCCAACATTTTATGTGTTTTGTCACTCAGCGCATCAATTTTCTTTTGTGACCGAATTGCGGCAATATTAGTCGTTGTTTCAACATTAATCGCTTCATTCAAATGCTCCGCAAACACGGGATGAACCACAACTCCCAAGGTTGCAATAAGCAAGCAATGAATTTGACGGCGAAAAATAATCATGTACCTTCCTTTTAAACTGGAAATAATAAACTCACTTTATTGGCAACAAATTTATTTTTATCACCTTCCTAACACTTCATATATTAGCATTTTATTGTTCAGTTCATTAGATAAGTCGTAAATTTAGTTAAAAAACTCGCAAAATTATTTACACCAATATAATTTTCAGCGTGGAAGTGAGGCTTTAGCCTCACTTCCAAAAGATAACCTGTGGTTTGTATATAGCCATGAAACCTAATAAAGTTTCTATAAATTACTTATAGCAAACCTCATGTTCCACCTCTGTCACATTTGAATGGATATTATACAAAAGTATCTTAGTAGGGTGCGTGCAACGCACCCTACATTTATAATCTGATAAGGTGGTTTGATGGAATAAAGTTACCCACCTTACTTGCTTTTTATTCCTGACTAAATGATCTCAATCGTTACGTAGAATAACTATGCGCCTCTTGAGATAGTTTAATCAGAAAAAAATTCTTCGCAATCTTGGTAACTTTATTCCATCAAACCACATAAAGTAGAATTAATTTGATTATTAATTAGTCACACTAAAACTAGTAAAACAGTTAAAATAAGAAGTTTTATGAAACAGTCCATAAGAGTTTGTCAGTAAATACCATGCAAAGTAAATTTAACACCGATGACTTAAGAATTTGCGAAACCAAAGAAGTACTAGCGCCTATTCAGATTCATGATGAAATACCTATTACTGAAACTGCAGCCAAAACAATTTTAGTTGCTCGACAAGATATACATAAAATTTTAGCAGGTGAAGACGATCGTTTAATTGTTATTGTCGGCCCTTGTTCTATTCATGATACTAAAGCGGCTCATGAATACGCCAGTTTACTAAAAATAGTAAAAGAACAACTGAAAAATGATTTAGTTATCGTCATGCGGGTGTATTTTGAAAAACCACGCACCACAGTAGGCTGGAAAGGATTAATCAATGACCCGGACATTAATTCCAGCTTCAATATTAATAAAGGGCTTGGTGTTGCCAGACAACTGCTTCTCGATTTAAACAACCTTGGCGTTCCTGCAGCAACCGAATATCTTGACTTGATTACACCGCAATATATTTCAGACTTGATTTCCTGGGGTGCAATTGGCGCTAGAACAACTGAAAGCCAAGTACATAGAGAACTAGCATCAGGATTATCCTGCCCAGTTGGCTTTAAAAATGCAACGGATGGTAGCATCAAAATTGCCATCGACGCTATTAATTCTGCCATCAATCCCCATCATTTTCTATCTGTAACCAAAGAAGGACGCTCAGCCATTTTTTCTACTAGTGGCAATAAAGATTCCCATATCATTTTACGTGGCGGAAACGACGAGCCTAATTATGATGCCGTCAATGTCGAGAAGGTTGCAGAAGGTCTTGAAGCATCTGCTTTACCCAGCAATATTATGATAGATTTCAGCCATGCCAACAGCTTGAAACAATGTCAGCGTCAATTAGTCGTTGCAGAAGATGTTGCCGAACAAATTGCTCGTGGCGATCACCGTATTATGGGCGCAATGGTTGAAAGCAACCTAAAAGCAGGACGGCAGGATATTATTGAAGGGCAACCACTGAACTATGGGCAAAGTATTACTGATGCCTGTTTAAGCTGGGATGATACGGTCCACTTACTGAACTGTCTTGCGACTGCTGTACAAAGTCGTCGACAAGTAAAAAATTAATTTGGAAAGAACATGAAAATAAGTGTAAATGGCGATACCCGTGAATATGGTGAAGGTACTGTAGTTGCAGATGTTGTTGCTGATCTGGATTTATCTGGCAAACGAATAGCAATAGAACTTAATAAAGAAATACTGCCATTTGATCAATACACTGCAAAAAAATTACTCGCTAATGATAACCTGGAAATTGTACAAGCCATAGGCGGTGGTCAGGAAGATTTTTTTACTATCGCCGGCCAGAAATTCAACTCTCGCTTATTAGTAGGCACGGGTAAATATAGAGACATGGAAGAAACACGTTTGGCAATTGAAGCCAGTGGCGCTGAAATTGTAACCGTTGCCATACGTCGCACAAATATTGGCCAGAATGTTGACGAACCTAATTTACTCGATGTTATTTCACCCGATAAATATACTATATTACCTAATACGGCTGGATGCTATACAGCTGATGATGCTATAAGAACCTGCCGCCTAGGTAGAGAATTATTAGGTGGACATAAACTGGTGAAATTAGAAGTACTAGCTGATCAAAAAACATTATTTCCTGATGTTGCTGAAACTTATAATGCTGCAGAATTATTAGTTAAAGATGGTTTCGATGTCATGGTCTACACCAATGATGATCCGATCGCTGCCAAACGACTGGAAGATATAGGTTGTGTTGCGGTAATGCCTTTGGCAGCCCCCATTGGTTCAGGTTTGGGTATACGTAATCCATATAATATTTTAACCATCGTTGAAAATGCAACTGTACCCATTCTTGTTGATGCCGGCGTAGGAACAGCTTCTGATGCTGCATTAGCTATGGAACTGGGTTGTGATGGTGTGTTAATGAATACAGCAATTGCAGCTGCAAAAGACCCTATTTTGATGGCCTCTGCAATGAAAAAGGGTATTCAGGCCGGAAGAGCAGCCTTTTTGGCAGGACGCATGCCGAAAAAGCGGTTTGCATCGGCCTCTTCCCCTTTAGACGGGTTATTTTTCTAAATAACAATTCAATCAATTGATACTGTAACAGACCTATACTGACACCGGCCTGTTGCAGTGGCGGCTTTTTAAATGACTTCCTCAGCCAAAGAATCCCAACACAGAATTCGTAGCTTTATCCGTCGCCAAGGCCGCGCCACCGCAGGCCAACAAAATGCTTTGGATAACTTATGGGATAAATATTGCCTAAATCCTGATATAATCGTTGATTATACTGAGGCTTTCAACAGGAAAGCACCGCTTTTTGTTGAAATTGGTTTCGGCAATGGAAGCAGCCTGGCAGAAATGGCAGAAGCCAATCCTGAATACAATTATCTTGGTATTGAAGTTCACAGACCTGGTGTTGGGCACTTAATGCTATTGCTCGAACAAAAAAGCATTGATAATGTACGAATTTATCATCACGACGCAATTGAAATTCTGGAGCAAAAAATACCTGACAATATGCTTGCCGGCATCCATTTATTCTTTCCTGACCCCTGGCAAAAAAGACGGCATCATAAACGACGAATTGTCCGTCCAAGCTTTATTGATTTATTACATAAAAAACTAATTTCAGGTGGCTATTTTCATGTAGCAACTGATTGGGAACATTATGCCAATCATATGCTAACTATCTTATCAGCATCATCAGCATTGAGAAACAGCAGTAAAGACCAGCGTTTTTGTCAGCGCCCCGAATACAGACCCCTAACTAAATTTGAAATCCGGGGCCTCAACCTTGGGCATGGTGTATGGGATTTGATTTTTAAGAAAATCTAGCCGCCTAAAACCGGAGTGGAGTTGATGATTTAAACCCTCTCCAAGAAGAAAGCTGAATCTATAACCTTAGCTGATTACCTATGAGCTTCTGCTATTTAAAATCAACGGCTACACACCGCGTCATTTTGACCAGCGGGAATAATCTTGAGTCTAAAATCATTCCTGGGCAACAAGATTTCTCCCGCTGGTCGAAATGACAGCTCATTAATAACTTTAAAAGTACCAAGAATGACTCATTTTAAAGTTTTACCTGTACTTGCTTAATAGCCATTTTAATTTATTTAACGTGGCGGAAACTAATGGGTAACCAGGTAAACTTATGCGTCAGATGTCTCTTTTGAATATTCACTCAAACGCATTGATTTAATAATCATAGCCAACTCAGTCCGTTGTTTCTTCAACGGCTCTAATCCTTCTTCTAGATGAGTAATATTTTCGGCAACCGACACTTTTGACTCACTAATTTTCCTCAGCATAAGCAAGCGACTTTCAATTTGTTTCTTATGGTCTTTAATCTGATGCATTAGGGGCGTTAGAACACTATTGCTCCATGTCCTTGAGTCATTATGAGCTTGCTTAAGAATATTTCGAGCTTTGGCAATTAAAGTACTATAAAGTTTATTTACCACCACACTTTGCTCGGTCATCGTTGTTTTCGCGCTACTACGAAATGCTTCGCCTTCATCAAAAATCCGTTCTAATTCAAATTGGTACTGTTTAATTGAAAATAATTGAGGCTCTATTTCCTTAAAACCATATTCATCCTGAAACTTTTTATGTATTGCTTTAACCAGTCGCCGAGTTTCATTGGTAATATCAACAGAATCCTGCAACAAATCTCTTAAGTCATCAAACAATTGCCGGATGTTTTGCTTCATTCCATAAGTTGTTAAACTCTTACTCATATCCTGCTTAGTGGCTTTAATTATTCCGTCAATTCTGTTGCTGGCAAATGAATCAATCAGCATTTTTGCCTGTACTGCAAATACTTTACGGCTGGCCTGAAAATTTTCGACATTAGCCATATAAACATTTTGTCGATCCCGGGTTTCTGCCATCAGTTTGCCCGTCATTTCCTGGTTGTCAAAATCAACCTTTTTGAACTCTTCCAATTGTTTTCGTGCGTTCGATAGCTTAGCATCTGTTAAATTAGATGACTCAGAAACCAAAAAACCAATATCTTTCTGAACAGTTTCCATAAGAATACTACGGCGCTGCTTCAGGATATCATCAGATAAATAATTTTCTAACGCGGCTAAACGACTTCGTTCCAGTAGCTCAGAGTCTGATTTGACTTTAGCGAGTAAGGCCTGTTTAGCAGACACAGGAAAAATGACATCCTCACTCAAGTTAAGGATAGAAGCCGATGACTTAATCTGTTTTTGAATTGATTCCTCGTAACCGTCCTCACCAGCGATATCATCCCACATCGCATCAATTTTATTCATAACAACAGCTAATCCCTGCTTATTATGTCCTCTTGAACTACAAACATGATTTCTCCACATTTCCAGGTCACTTTTTGTTACCCCTGTATCTGCAGCCAAAACAAAAACAATAGCTTGCGCACTTGGTAGCATGCTCAATGTGAGCTCAGGCTCTGCTCCCAGAGCATTTAAACCTGGTGTATCAAGAATGCATAAGCCTTCTTTTAATAAGCCGTGAGGGAAACTGATAAGTGCATGTCGCCAGCAGGGTATTTCAACTTTTTCAGGATTTATAATCCCTTGCTCTGCTGCTTCACGTTCATTCCATAAGCCCAGCTTATCAGCCATATCTTTATCAACTTCTTTACTGGCTACCAGTTCTTTAAAGGCTTCTTGCATCTGGGTAGGAGAATCACAATCAAGATCAATCTGAGTCCAGCGATCTGGATTTTGTTTAAACTCCATCAAGGAAACATCTTCTAACCTGCTTTCGATGTTCAATAACCGAATATAGCTACCTTCACTATCATAAAATATTTCGGTAGGGCACATGGTTGTTCTACCCGGTGATGACGGCAGCAAACGAACACCGGTTTCAGCAAAAAAAAGAGAATTAATAAGCTCAGTTTTTCCCCGCGAAAACTCTGCGGCAAAAGCTAAAGTCACTCTGTCAGTTTGTAAACCGTGCAAAATATTTAAAATAGTATCCGTACTATGGGGGTCACTTAGTTTATAACGACTACGCCACTCTTGATACATTTCAATTGCCTGAACCAATTGTTCGCGCCATTGCGAATATTCGTGCAGTTGTTCTTTAAATTCCAAATTCCTCATACCTAGCCTTTATATATGCGGACTACGCTTAGTAAATTGATTGAGACTACTGTGAATAATTGTAGACTAAAAAAAAATATCTGTTAGATATTGTTTTAATTTAATATTTGTCCTTAATTCTACTTTGTCACATTTGAATGGATGCTATACAAAAAGTATCTTCGATTGGGTGCGTTGTACGTACCCTTTTGCCAATGGAAGGATAAAAAATAATTTGGGTGCGTGCAACGCACCCTACATTTATAATCTGACAAAGTAAAATCAATAAAGGCAGTTATATTCCGTATTTCAACTGGTATCCCTTTATTATTTCCAGCTGTTGTTCTGATTGACCATCCTGTTCTAAAAATTCAATAATCTGCATCAATGAAATAATTGAAATTACTGGCATTTTAAACCGTTCACTCACTTCCTGAACCGCAGATTTGTTATTCTCACCTTTCTCCTGCCTATCCAGAGCGATTAATACGCCCGCGGGTACAGCTTTCATATTCGTTATAATTTCAACAGATTCACGAACGGAGGTTCCGGCAGTAATTACATCATCAAGAATCAACACATTACCTTTAAGAGGTGCACCCACAATAACACCGCCTTCACCATGATCTTTAGCTTCTTTGCGATTAAAAGCAAAAGCAATGTCATTATGTAATTCAGCATAAGCAATTGATGTGGTACTAACTAGCGGTATACCTTTGTATGCTGGACCATACAGCATATCCACCTGAATCTTAGCAGCTAATAATGTGCGTGCATAAAATTGTCCCAGTTTACCCAATTGAGCACCGGTGTTAAACAATCCAGTGTTAAAAAAATAGGGACTGGTTCGGCCCGATTTTAATTGAAATTGACCAAATTTAAGTACACCACAATCCAGCGCATATTGAATAAATTCTTTTTGATAATCAAGCATATTGTAATTTTGACAAAATCTTTAAAGGGAAGGGGGGATGTGTAATTTTACTATGCTCACAGCCATTCAGGTTATAAATTTTTCTAAAACAACATCAAGGAAATTCCATCCTTGCTCAGAGCATAAATAACAATTTCCCCTCTTAACTAATAATCCTTCATTGACACATACCGATAAAGCAGGCTCAAGCGTAGCTAATTCCAATCCTGTGGACGCTTGAAAGTGATCACTATTGAAACCCGCTTTTAATCGCAATTGATTCATTAAAAACTCCACAGGCAATACTTCGGATTTAATTTTATTAACTATCGCTTTATTATTTTTTAAATAGTGTTCAGGGCTTTTTTGTTTTGTGGTGCGGATAATATTATCAGTATTAAATAGACTGAGTTTTCCATGAGCACCTGCACCTATTCCTAAATAATCACCAAATCTCCAGTAGTTAAGGTTATGCTGACAATACGCTTTGTTTCTTGCATACGCAGAAATTTCATACTGCAAATATCCTGATTCAGCGAGTAATTTCTGACATTGTATTTGTCCAGAAAACACCAAATCATCTATGGGCAGTTGTGGAGGAAATTTATGAAAATAAGTGTTGGGCTCTAATGTCAATTGATAAAAAGAAATATGACTGGGTTGAAGATTAATCGCGGACTGGACATCAGCTAGCATTTGTTCATTTGTTTGCTCAGGTAAACCAAACATTAAATCAAGATTAATATTTTCAAAACCCGCTAGATATGCTATCTCAACTGCCGCTAAAGCTTCTTCTGCTGAATGAATTCTCCCCAGTAATTTTAAATGTAGGTTATTAAAACTCTGAATACCAATTGAAAGGCGATTAATACCAATTGCACGGTATTCGGAAAATTTAAGACTTTCAAATGTTCCAGGGTTTGCTTCCAGAGTGATTTCCAGGCCCTCCTGTAGAGGTATTTGTTGAGTAATGCCCGAAAGCAATCGATCAATCGCTTCCGCTGAGAATAAGCTGGGGGTGCCTCCGCCAATAAAAATACTACTGACAATTGTTGGAGAACCAAGTAAATTCAAGTCCTGAGATAAATCATCTAATAATGCATCTACATACTGTTTCTCCGGTGCTTCTGATTTAAGCGCATGAGAATTAAAATCACAATAAGGGCATTTTTGTATACACCAGGGTATGTGTATATATAGAGCTAAAGTTTTCAATAGAGACTCTCACTAGACTCTTCAATTACCGGGTTGGTAAGGACGCCAATGTTTTCTATTGCAATTGTTACTGTTTGTCCGGGTTTCATGTAACCTCGTGGTTTCATTTTTACGCCTACACCGCTGGGTGTACCGGTAGAGATCACATCTCCCGGCTCCAGTGTCATTGCTTTACTCAGGTATTCGACCATTTCAAAACAATTAACTATCATATGCCTGGTATTTGAGTTTTGTCTTAATTCATCATCTACCCAGGTCTTAATATTTAGGTTATGAGGATCTGTAATTTCATCTGAAGTGACTAGCCATGGCCCCATCGGTCCATGGGTGTCAAATGACTTCCCTATCATCCAGGTTGGTGACCGGATTTGCCAGTCACGTACTGACACATCATTAACGATAGTATATCCGGCAATGACCTGATGTGCTTTTTCCAGGGGGACATGCTTGCAACGCTTGCCAATAACAAAAGCCAGTTCCCCTTCATAATCAAGTTTTTCCGAAACCACCGGACGATGTATAGCATCACCATTTGCAATAATACAACTACTTTGCTTAGTAAAGAACGTAGGATATTCGGGGACATCTCGTCTTGTTTCAGCTATATGCTCAGCATAATTCAGACTGATACCCAAAAACTTTCCCGGCCTCGGTATGGGAGCCTGTATTTTAACATGAGCCAAAGGAATACGATTGTTACCACTAACAATAAGTGCTCGCATGGCTTCTATTGCTGCACTTCCATTACTTAAAAAACTGATCATAGTACCGGGAATATCTTCATTCCCGGTACTATGAACCACCATATCGTCTATAACCGCGCCAACATTTGTTGCATTTTTATAGGTAAACGTAACAAGTTTCATCGTTCAGGATTTTTATGCCATTAAAAATAGTCACATATTGTATAACGAAGAATAATCAGTTAAAAAAAGATATAATAAAAGAATTTAGCAGTATTTCTACAGTTGATGATACTTTTTAATTGTAGAGTGGGCGAAAGCCATGCCCAATAATAATATAAATGAAATTAATGACACCCGAACAATTTAATCAATATGCCCAGCAGGGCTTTAATCGTATCCCTATCAGCCGGGAAGTTCTGGCCGATTTGGATACGCCATTAAGCGCTTATATAAAACTAGCCGATGGCGCATATTCCTACTTGTTTGAATCGGTGCACGGGGGGGAACAATGGGGACGTTATTCAATTATTGGCCTACCTTGCAAAACATTAGTAAAAATTAGCGGGCAAAAAATTACGCTGGAAAAACAAGGGAAGGTGCTTGAGGACTTAACGCATCCCCAACCTTTAGTCTGGATAGAAGAGTTTAGACAACGCTATAAAGTGCCAGATATTGAGGGGTTACCTCGATTTAATGGAGGACTGGTTGGCTATTTTGGTTATGAAACTATTGGTTATATTGAAACTCGTTTAAAATCGACCGGCAAAGATGATCCCATTGGTAATCCCGATATTCTACTGATGGTTTCTGAAGAAATGTTGGTTTTTGATAATCTGTCAGGAAAATTATTATTACTGACTCATGCTGACCCTTCACTAGACAATGCCTACCAGGATGCAATAAGCAGGCTTGATGAACTAGTCGTCAAACTAAGGAATTCAAAAGCTAAATTTGACACACATAAATCACCCAGACAGGTTGATGAAGCAGATTTCGTATCTGGCTTTACTCAACAGGGCTATGAAGATGCTGTATTAAAAGTAAAAGACTATATTGTTGCCGGGGATGTAATGCAGGTTGTTATTTCACAACGCATGTCGATTCCTTATTCAGCAGCACCACTCAATTTATACCGGGCATTACGTTGTTTAAACCCATCACCCTATATGTACTATTTAAATTTGGATGATTTCCATATCGTAGGATCTTCACCCGAAATTTTAGTTAGACTGGAAGATGATATCGTTACCGTTAGGCCTATAGCTGGAACCAGACCTCGTGGAGCTACATTCGAGCAAGATAATGAGCTAGAAAAAGAATTGCTGGCTGACCCCAAAGAATTAGCTGAACATCTTATGCTGATAGATTTAGGACGCAACGATGCCGGCAGGGTTGCTAAAATTGGCAGTGTTAAACTCACTGATAAAATGATTATCGAGCGTTATTCGCATGTAATGCATATCGTTTCCAATGTAACAGCGGATTTGCAGGAAGGCAAAGATGCTTTTGATGTACTGGCGGCTACTTTTCCAGCGGGTACAGTAAGTGGTGCCCCTAAAATCAGGGCTATGGAAATTATCGATGAATTAGAACCAGTTAAACGTGGAGTTTATTCAGGTGCGGTAGGTTATATCTCCTGGTCAGGTAATCTGGATACGGCCATTGCAATCAGAACCGCAGTTATAAAAGATGAAATACTACATATACAAGCAGGAGCTGGTATTGTTTATGATTCAGTACCCAGAAATGAATGGGATGAAACAATGAATAAAGGACGGGCTATTTTCCGTGCAGTCTCAATGGCTGAGGCCGGACTAGAAGGAGAAAAGTCATGAGTATAAAAGTAATCATGGTCGATAACTACGATTCTTTTACCTATAACCTGGTGCAATATTTTGGTGAGCTAGGTGCCAATGTTACTGTTGTGCGTAACGATGAGGTGTCTGTAGATGATATAGTGGCTTTATCCCCTGATAAAATTGTTATTTCTCCAGGGCCTTGTACCCCTAAAGAAGCCGGGATTTCTGTAGAGACTATTTTAAAATTTGCCGGAAAACTTCCGGTTTTAGGTGTATGTCTGGGCCATCAAAGTATAGGTTATGCTTTTGGCGGCAATATTGTCCATGCAAAAAGTATTATGCATGGTAAAACATCTCCCGTTTATCATCATAATTCAGGCGTTTTTAAAGGCTTAAATAATCCTTTTATTGCTACACGTTATCACTCTCTGGTGATAGACCAGCATACATTACCTGATTGTTTAGAAGTGACTGCATGGACTCAAGATGCAGCCGGTAATATTGATGAAATCATGGGAATTAGACATAAAGAACTGGATATTGAAGGCGTTCAGTTCCATCCGGAATCTATTTTGACCGAACACGGCCATGATATGTTACAAAACTTTTTAGAGCGTTAAAAAATTCATAACCTCGATGAAAATACAACAAGCACTTATTAAACTATTAGCCAGGCAAGATCTAACAACTGCTGAAATGCGCGACGTTATGGGCATTATCATGAGCGGTGGTGCAACAGATGCACAAATTGGCGGCTTTCTTATCGCTTTACGCTGCAAAGGCGAAAGTATTGATGAAATTGCCGCCGCAGCAGCTGTAATGCGTGAACTGGCAACCAAGGTTCCAGTTTCAGGCGAACATGTTATTGATACCTGTGGCACGGGCGGTGATGGTGCCAATACCTTTAATATCTCAACCACCTGTGCCTTTGTAGTCGCGGCAGCGGGTGGACAAGTCGCTAAACATGGTAATCGCTCAGTTTCCAGTAGCTCTGGCAGCGCCGATGTACTGGAAGCTGCGGGTGTAAATCTGGATTTATCTGCTGAACAGGTGTCTCAGTGTGTAAACGAGATAGGGGTAGGTTTTTTGTTTGCACCTAAACATCATGGCGCGATGAAATATGCCATAGGACCACGCAAAGAAATGGGCGTTAGAACGCTGTTTAACCTGTTAGGTCCATTATCTAATCCCGCTGAAACTGCGAATCAGTTAATTGGTGTTTTTTCTTCAGACTGGGTGGAACCTTTAGCTCAAGTTCTAAAAAAACTGGGCAGCCAGCATGTAATAATTGTCAATGCAGAAGACGGCCTGGATGAAATCAGTATTGCTTCTGCATCAAACATTGCGGAATTAAAAAATGGCAAAGTATCAACTTATCAAATAACACCTGAACAATTTGGTATGCAACGATCAAGTCTGGAATCACTTGCAGTTGATGGTGCCAAATCCAGTCTGGCCATGGTCAAATCAGTATTAAATAATCAATCGGGAGCTGCTAAAGACATAGTTATACTAAATGCGGGTGCTGCTATTTATGCCGCTAATTTAACACTGACCCTTGAAGCTGGAATCAAAAAAGCACAACAAGTCATTGAAAATGGCGCAGCACTAGAAAAGTTTGATGCCTTAATCGCGTATTCAAAAAAATAACTCAACTCAACCCTTCTGTTCTATAAAATGACCGATACCCCTGATATTCTAAAAAAAATTCTTGATAGAAAAGCTGAAGAAGTTGCCAATCGCAAACAGCGCACACCTATAGAGGTGTTAAAGGAAATCACCAGTGGCATAGAAAATCCACGCGGTTTTGCTGCAGCCTTACAAAGTAAAGCGCAATTAAAAAAACCAGCCATTATTGCTGAAATAAAAAAAGCATCGCCCAGTAAAGGAGTTATCAGAGAAGACTTTAAACCGCTGGAAATTGCGCAGGATTACGCCATGAATGGCGCAAGTTGTTTATCCATATTGACTGATAAAGATTTTTTTCAGGGTTCGGAAGCCTACTTGCAAATGGCAAGACAAAGTTGTCCTCTCCCTGTGCTAAGAAAAGATTTCATGATTGACCCCTATCAAATTCATGAATCACGTGCATTAGGTGCCGATTGTATTTTACTGATAGTCGCTGCTTTAGCAGATGATCAAATTCATGAGCTGGCAGATATTACAACTGAGTTAGGTATGGATGTGTTAGTTGAAACACATAATGCTGAAGAGCTTGAGCGTGCCTTAAAATTAGAAACCAAACTCATTGGTATTAATAACCGAAATCTAAGAACATTTGAAACTTCTTTACAAACGACCTTAGATCTAAAGCAACGTATTCCAGATGATCGTTTAGTGATTACTGAAAGTGGAATCCATACGCAAAATGATGTACAGCTGATGCTGGATAATGATGTATATACCTTTTTAGTCGGAGAAGCGTTTATGAGAGCTGATTCTCCGGGCAAGAAAATGCGTGAATTATTTTCGGCTTGAAAGCAGCAAGCCTAACTGTTTTTAGTTTGATGTTGAAAAAAGAGGTTCAAGTTGGCTGAGCCCATGATTTGCCCGTAAACACATCCATTGTTTACGAGCGCAAATGATGTCGGACTCCAGAATATAGAACTTACTTTCATATGATGGGCTACTGCATATTTACAGTGACTTCATATACTCCACTAGATCATTTTTTTCTGTATCTTCCAAATCCAGTCCAAAAAATTCATTGTAATGCTCAATTACATCACTCAGTGTTGCGAATCTACCATCATGATAGAAACCACCTTTTGTATGTGTCCATAGTCCTTTCAACGGTGTGGTTCGGTAACCACTATCCGGGCTACGCTCTGCCTGAAATGCATCAATACCAATTTCTTCCGGTTTGCGAATATTCCAGCCAGGTTCGGTAAAGAGTGGTGGCACATGACAAACATAACATTGCGCCTTACTGTTGAAAATTTTCTCACCCCGTTGTGCTGCAAGCTGATCGAAGGAGTCTTCTGGAGGTTTGGGTGCAGTGAGCGATAATTGATATAAGTGTAGTGCTGGTAATTTAGCCGTTACTTTATCCATTTTAGGTTCGATACGGATGTCATCAAAACCATGGGCAGCGGCGACTGGAAACTTACTGGAATCACGAAGCCGGGGATCAAAGAAACGTCCTTCTCCTCCCATTGCCAGAACCGCTATCAGAGCATTCCAGTGTGATACACCTCCCCAACCTGTCCAGGTATGCAAATTGACACCGGCAAGCCCGAACGCTGGTGGGATCAGAGGTGCAGCCGGTGAGCCGTCTGGCTTAATCACCCTGCCATCTAGAACAAGGCCATCATCAAACTTACCCGGTCCCCAGCTTAATAACACATCCCTTACTGTTTGTTGATCAACACCGAGTAGTGTTGCAAATGGCGTCAGATCGGGTGCAGAGGCGATAATGGCTCCGATATTCAGATCACGACTAGCCCAACCGTCCAGACGATGTCCTATTCCTGGTGCGAATGAATCATCCACATTACTATGGCAGAGTGCACAGGTAATGCCAACGGATTCTAGTTGATCTAAAGGATCAAAAATACCCTTAACACCTATCACTGCATTGAGTTTGAGTAATGCCAATGTCGTTGCAGGATCCTCAAGATCTACACGTCCCCGTTTGATTTTTTTGCGTAATTTTTTTGGCAAAGCATCTACATCCACTTTTAACCCAAGACTTAATGCCATCACAGGACTCACACCCGGTCCTACACCGCCATTATCCTTACCGGCTATCGCTTCATGCAAGCGTAATTGCCCCCCCCAGAAGGATTCATCACCAAAGGTGTCAAAACGGAAAATATGTTTTCCTTCTTCAATCATTTGTACGGCAGTTTTAAGGTTCGTATCATCAACCTTTAAATGTTTTTTTCCATACATTTGTTTTGTTTCTGCATGGCTGGTACTTAATACCGCCATTAACAGAGCACTCGTTACCAGCGCAGTTCCTATGCTGTGGTGTTTTTTAATCATGTTGTGTTCCTCCAAAAAATAACAAACTCGAACAGCCATTTCTGACTGCTCTAACTATTTAATGCACGGAATGTGTATTTGGTTCCCGCAGAAGAGAATTCAGGAGAAAATTGAGGGTCAAGAATTAAAGGGCAAGTCTTTCCAAGCCACATTATTCAAAGAATTCAAGGGCAAGTCTTTCCAAGCTACATTATTCAAATGCAAAAATGGGATCAGCACTCGGTGCGTCAAGCGAAGCTTGTCATTTCTTGCAAGGAAAACAATAGTGTTCAAGGGGTCAGCCAGTAATACCGCTACCAGTGGGTAAAAGTCTATTCATATCAATTGATTGCATATTCGCATCTTGGTTTCATCATTAATGGATAGCCCTTCGGTCTGCGCTTAACAACTCTGGGCTGATTAGGTCAGTTACGTTGCCCAATGTCAGTTTGAGCCATGGCTATTAATAGAGGAAGTATTAATTTCCCTAAAGCCATTCCCGTTAATGTGATACACAAACTCGCAGCGTTACGCATCAGTTGAACTGCTGCCATAAAACTGAGGTGCCGTGGCTCCTTATTATTGAGGCAGGCAGCTCTGGCAATATTAGCTCGTATAAGATTATAGGCCAATAGGTGCACTGCTATTTCTTTTTTAATCATCTCGGCTGTTTTACAACGTAACATCTCCATCCCCATGTGTGTTTTTATGGTTCTAAAATTCACCTCGATTTGCCAGCGTTGCTGATACAATTCAGCCAAAGATTTTTTGGGATAAGTTCTTACATCCATCAGCGTTGTGACATAGACCGTACCTTTTACAGAAAACTCACGAATCAAAAGTTCATCAGGGAGCTTTTTCCATGCCATATCTGATATCCAGACGGTTTTTTTCTTTGGCTTTTTAATACTGATAATATGATCTTTTGCTCCGAGATGTTGCCCTCGACGAAAATCACTTTTCACGGTACTTTGCTGTCTGAATACCAGGGGTGTTCCCTGTTTTGTCAGTAGAGCAATATTGGCATAAGACGTATAATAACGATCAGCAAGCAGTAAATCATGTTCACCGATAGATTGAATTAAATGAGAAAAGAGTGATGTTTCACCTGTCCTTTTGCCTTGGTAAGGACCAATGGCATAGTCAACGCAACTTCCTGTCGCTAATGACAACAGACCCACCAATCGTACAATGGGGAAACCCAACCCTGGCTTTTGTGCGCTTTGCTGAGGGTAGGTTTTCTGGTTATTGTCAGTATCTGGCATTAACAAAGTCGTTCCATCAACCAGCATAACCCGATAGCCATTCCACAACCAATTGTCTGAAGCTTGCTCATGCAAAACTTGACCTGACGATGTGACTGCTTTTGTTAAATGAGGGAGTTGCAATCGTAACCGAGCTTTACAATAAGGCCCAGTGTTCATGGAGTTTGCATTATAATCCTGGCCAATTCGTTCAATCAAAACATGTGCAACCGCTTCTTTACAAGCTCCCGTAGAACTGAGTACTTGAAATAAAAAAGTTCTCAGTGTCACAAGGGGAGTAAAAACTGTACTGCGGATATTCCCCGATTGGTGAATAGCTTCAATTAAATCATCAGGTAATAGTCCTTTAAAAGGGAGATCATTAAGTTGAAAAAAAGTGTTTTTAAAAGATCTAATTTGTATACGGAGGCTTAATCGGCTAGAATTTTTCATTAGTTAAGCTTTTTCTCAGGATTAATTGTTTTGTAGGAAATTCAATTATATCCATTATGAAGTTAAAGCTTAACTTTAATTTATATGAAATCTTTTATTATTCAATCACTTGATTCATCACTGATAGCGGCATTAGGGTCAGCCAGCTTGATTTTTCAGCTGATGCTGGACAATGATATTTATACCTTTTTAGTCGGAGAAACATCATGAGAGCTGATTCTACGGGTAATAAAATGTGTGAATTATTTTCAGTTTGAAAACAACAACTCAGATGGTGATTGTGAGGTAATACAAATCACCATCTGAAAGGTTACTGGGTCAGACTGAGGTTATGGATATTTTTAATTCACGTTTTTTCATTCCGAACAGCCCGATCAATCCACTGCAAAATAACCAGATGCTTGCCGGAACTGGGACGGTTGTTAAATTGGCATGGTACCAGTTCAACATATCGTCATAGTAGTAATCAAGTGTGGGGCCGTTCAGGGTATGCATCAGGCCGCCAGTATTGATCGTGCCGGAAATGGGGTCTACTGCACCGCCAACATATTCATCCCATAAGCCAAACATGTGTCCAGCCTCATGGGCAACGACCTCCTCTTGATATGCATCACCCCAGCCTGATGCACCAACTGTGTACCAGTTTGTCATATTAAATGTTCCGCCGGTGGATGCGGTGCTACCAGCATGAACATTGACTGTTTGATCATAATTCTGACTAACCCAGTCCACATTAAATGAAATAGGTATTTCAAATTGACTGGTAGACCAAATTTGTTCAATACCAAGTTCCCAGCGATTTTGTAACGCCTGGTCTACAGGATCACCAACCAGATTTATATCCAGGTCTATCATTAATGTGTTATTGAAAAAACCGATATCATAGGCGTAATTCCAGCCAAATTGACCGCTGCTCCGTGAACCTGAAATGGTTTCCCATGGAATGTTAATAGCCATGGCACTGGTTGTTACCCCCCAGAATACCAATAGCAGTAATATATTTTTTTTCATTTTTTGTCCCTCTTTTTATCATTATTTAAGAAATCGGGTACAGCCTTTTCGTATGACAAACAGCAAGTCATGACTGAAAAGAAGACGCTATATAATAAAACCACCTACCTAGTGTTAGCGCATACTAATATAATCATTTATTAACAAATACTTCAACAAGAATTTGTTCTCCAGACAAAATATATTTTTTGAGAAAAATAGCTCGCTAGGTTTTTAGAGAGTTAGAGCGCTGACGTTAGCTGAAAATTTGTTTTTTGCCTGAATTTGTTTCTGATAATAACCGCAGTGGTTGCCTGGTTAACACTAGCTGTTCTCACCTGGTGATTCATCAAAAGCCTTACCTAAGACAGCGTCTTCCTGGCTTGGAATTTCTGCATCTGATTCAAATACCAAGGGGCCAACATGAAAAGTTAAAGTTGAGTAGACTTAACCTACATCATGTTGGCTAACCCCTTGAACTTCACTTTGGCTTTTCCAGGCAAGGACTACCTTGCAAGAAATGACAAGCTTCACTTGCTGCACCGAGACCTGGCCTGTGCGCTGTTATTGGTTATATTGGCTTTTCTTGGGACCCTACATAAAATTTATCTCTTGCAGTCAATACTCTGTTATCGGTGAGAAAAGCATCAATTTCTTTATCTACTCCCTCTGTCAAATTATTAACTTTTAGAGCTTTTAAACGAACAATTTCTTTCAATGCATCAGCTTTTGAAAAACGTAAAAAACCAGCCGTTACTGGCAGTTTATATGCGTGTTTCATTACCAGTAGTTTTTTTAACTCAAGCGTGTAACCATTGGTTTTTTCTTTGCGCGAACTTAGAAAACCAGTTAAAAGTGGCCAGCGTCTTTTGCTATCGTCGGTTGGTACACCGAGAAAAAGGTTTAGTCTTTCTGGGCGGCGAAAATCATTTACATCAGATTCTTCAGTTCGATCAAATACTTTTACCCATACCGGTCCAGAGCGTTCAAATAACCCTCCCGTTTTTTTATCATCTCTGCTTCGGCAATCAAGCTGAAGGTCTTCTGCCTTTGTAGAGATGCAGTACCATTGTATACGATGAGTATACTCTCCGTGATCTCCCCCCACATAATCAACAGCTAAGTGTCTAGATTTGATATTATGTGCAAATCCTTGAGAGATGAGATTTCCAAAGAATTTCATAGGGTGAAGTTTTTCATCTATTTCTTCAATACCGTTAAAGTTTTCAGCTAATTCTTTTTCCGCTAATACTGATTGCAAAAGAAAAGCAGAGTTTTTGGGAATTGGCTCACCCATCCATGATTGCGCAACGGCAATTTTTTTAATGTTGCTAAGACGTCCTCCTGACCTTGTTTCATAGAGTCTCACCATATCTGATTCGAGTATATCTAAAGCATCTTTGAAAACATCTTCAGCATAAAGAAACGCCGCTATTTTCTTCAAGTCTTTAATAAACCAATAAGTGCTTCTAGCAACCTTCTTTCCTTCCTCAGGTTCATCATACTTTAAGCTAAGTTCTCCGTATGCAGCTTTAAATTGTTCGTCTATTTCAGGTTCAGTAGGTTTTGGCATGTATCATCTCCTTTGTATAGTTGATATTTACCTTGCTTGATTTTGGCTGTTTACTTAGTTTTGGTGGACATCTATAATATTTAATTGAACAAATTATTTAGAAAGTTGATTCGCATAAAACCTTCCATTACTCGGTGTGTCAAGAAGAGTAAGTCGTAAGCTTCGCAACAAGCTATACATTGATGTCATGTCACTTAACCTCAAGTCCAAATATTCAAATCTGCTTCTTTGTTCGATGGCCTATTAAAGTCAATGACAATGAATTCTAGACATCCTTAATTTAGCATACGGAAATCGTTCTACCTGATACCTTTTCTATTTTCTCACTGTTCAGTGATAAGAGAAAAATCAAAGGGTCCCGAATCATAAATTTATATTACGCCTCACAATTACACTTACTTGACTTGGATGTAAATTATAATAATGACCAATTCCACGTTAGCTATATACTCCAGCAGTATAAGCTGTAATTATCTCAGAACCGCGACCTACGGCTTGACTCTCTATTTCTGATCGTGACTTTGCAACCGCGCGTTTATGTTTATTGGGGATACTCCTATCATCTTGGGCTTACCCAATAGAGTCAAAAAAGTTAATCAGACCTTCATTATCTTCATAGATACCTTCTCGGCGATCACCTCGAGAGATAAAAAGTGCATTTGGGAATTCAAGTCTTAGTGCTTTTGCCATATTTTGAACTATACTCTAATTACAGATAGCTCGCAATTATCGAGGCAAAGCAGACAGTTACCTAACTACCCATCCCTGGTCGGAATGACGAAACTCGTTATTCATTGCTTCCTTATACCCCAGACAATGTTTTCCTGATTATCATTTTTTATTGCTGAAAATAGATTTCCCCATAATAAAGTATGAATTTTTTTCTTTGAAATTTCTGGGCCACTTAATACAATAGAGGCATCTTTAAGCTGGAGCATAAGCTATGTCAAAAATAAGCGTAAAAAATCCTGTTGTTGAGCTGGATGGCGATGAAATGACTCGCATTATTTGGTTATTTATCAAACAGGAACTGATCCTGCCCTACCTGGATTTACCGATTGAATATTATGATCTGGGCATAGAACAGCGCGACCAAACAGATGACCAAATTACAATTGATGCAGCTGAAGCGATTAAAAAATTCGGTGTAGGTATAAAATGCGCGACAATAACACCCGATGAAGCCAGAGTCAAAGAATTTAATCTGCAAAGAATGTATCGCTCACCTAACGGTACTATCCGTAACATTTTGGGTGGCACAGTATTTCGTGAACCGATTATTTGCCAAAACGTGCCCCGACTGGTACCCAATTGGACGCATCCCATTTGTATAGGTCGCCATGCTTTTGGTGATCAATACCGGGCAACTGATTTTAGAACTACTGGCAAAGGTAAACTTACGATTACCTTTGCCCCTGAAAATGGTAACAAAATACAAAGTTATGAAGTTTATGATTTTGCAGGTGATGGTGTTGCCATGGCGATGTTTAACACCGATGACTCAATTCGCGGCTTTGCCCATAGTTGCTTTAATGTTGCTTTAAACCGAGGCTGGCCGCTTTATTTATC
Source organism: Methylococcaceae bacterium (assembly GCA_021647585.1). Classification (GTDB taxonomy): domain Bacteria; phylum Pseudomonadota; class Gammaproteobacteria; order Methylococcales; family Methylomonadaceae; genus QPIN01. Next base: position 11,139 of record JAKIUK010000034.1, on the reverse strand, counting down.
AACCAAAAACACCATCCTTAAGCAATATGACGGTCGCTTTAAAGATATTTTTGAAGAAATTTATCAGTCGGACTATAAAGCTCAATTTGAACAGAAAAATATTGTTTATGAACATAAATTGATTGACGATATGGTCGCCTCTGCCTTGAAATGGCATGGCGAATTTGTCTGGGCCTGCAAAAACTATGACGGCGATGTGCAGTCCGATACGGTTGCACAAGGCTTTGGTTCTTTAGGCCTAATGACATCTACATTAGTTACACCTGATGGAAAAACCATGGAAGCGGAAGCTGCCCACGGCACGGTAACTCGGCATTATCGTCAACATCAAAAAGGTGAAAAAACTTCAACTAACCCTATCGCTTCCATTTTTGCCTGGAGCAGGGGATTGGCCTTCAGGGCTAAACTGGATAACAATGAAGCATTATTGCAATTCTGTCAGACCTTGGAAAAAGTGTGTGTTAATACTGTAGAGTCAGGAAAAATGACTAAAGATCTGGCTTTATGTATCTATGGAAAGGAGCTCAATGAATCACATTATCTAACTACGGAAGACTTTCTCAATGCGATAAGAATGAATCTGGAAATAGCAAGTTAGAGCACTCAAATGGACTCAAGATTCCTCCCGTTGGTCGGAATGACACCGTTTGTGAAGTAGGTCTAGGAGGCTGTCCGAGAATAGAAAAACCTACTGCGGAAAAGCTATTTTAGCCAGATTCTCCGTTCATTTTCGTTAAATAACCCATTATTCGCCTCAAATGAACGAAAAATCTGACTCAAAATGCCTTTCCCTCGCTACGGTTTCTATTCTCGGACAGCCTCCTAGTTTAATAGTCATAAAACTTATAAACTTAGCTCTCCACTTTGAGTCTTCATGACTGGTAGACTCCTGGTTTCAATTTATTTTTCTGACTTCTATTGGTCAAGACCAAAAAAGTCCCAGATTTTTTGAGCAAGAGTTGTCTGTTGATGCTCTGGCACCAAGGGTCCATTTGGATAATTTTGCTCATAAACCCGCTTTGCATCAGCAGCCAGATCATCCAATCCCAGCTTCGTGTATGCTTGTTGCATGACTAATAACGCGTGAGGTACTGCGGGGGTACGTTGAAATTCCTTAATTACATAGCTCCCTCTGTTAGCAGCGGCAATGTATGCACGACGCTTTAAATAAAAACGTGCGACATGAACTTCATACATTGCCATATTATTCCTTAGAGATATCATCCGTTGTTTTGCATCAGGCGCATATTTACTATTTGGATATCGGCTTACCAGCTCCTGAAAACTTTTATATGCTTCTGATATATTGCTGGGATTTCGTTGCGTAGCATCTGTTGGTAAAAAGCGTTCGATAAAACCAATACTTTTATTAAAATTAACCAATCCCTTTAAATAATATGCATAATCCACACTGGGGTTTCTGGGGTGAATTTTAATAAACCGTTCTGCCGCAGCAATCGCTGATTCCGAATCGTCATTCTTATAATATGCATATGCTATATCTAGTTGTGTCTGTGCTGCATATTCTCCGAATGGAAACCGGGCTTCCAGAGTTTCATAGTGTTTAATTGCTTTCTGATAATTTTCCGCATCCATGGCAGCCTGAGCTTTGTCATGAAACTTTTTTGCATCCCAGTCAGTATTATCCAAATCTGAGCTGGAATCATTAAATTTAAAGTTCTTAAGCGCTTCACAACCCGGCAAAGCAACAGCCAAACAAGAAAAAATTAAAATTTTTATTAAAAATAATCGCATATTGTTAACAACACGTTGTAAGATTAAGAGTTTTCTCGCCTAATCTTGCAACAGGCAGATCCTGTTATTTAATTACAGGCGAGTATAACTTAAATTTAAGTCTAATATGGCTATATTAACAGCAAAAATACCCGAAGAAATGGCTGGCATGCGCCTAGATCAATGTCTAGCTGAAATTTTTCCTGATTATTCCCGTAGTAAATTGCAAACCTGGATTAAAGCAGGGCGGGTAACCGTTAATAAAACTTCGTTTAAAGCAAAAGATAAAGTGGATGGCGGTGAACAAATTGTACTTGACGCTGAAGCAGAAGAGGTCATGGAATACCAGGCCGAAGATATACCCCTGGACATAATCTACGAAGATGACTCAATATTGATCGTCAATAAACCGGCGGGCCTAGTTGTACATCCTGCAGTAGGTCATTGGCAAGGGACATTAGTTAATGCCTTGCTAAATCATCAACCCTCATTAAAAACCTTACCTAGAGCAGGTATAGTTCACAGGCTGGATAAAGATACCAGTGGTTTGTTAATGATCGCTAAATCCTTACAAGCCCACAATAGTTTATCTTCACAACTACAGGATAGATCCATCACCCGAGAATATCTGGCATTAGTTAAAGGCTGGATGACGGCTGGAGGGACTGTTGATGAACCTTTGGGAAGACATCCCGCAGATCGCAAACGACACACTGTCCGAGAAGATGGTAAACATGCTGTGACACATTATCGTTTGGCACAAAGATTTAAACGTCACACCCTGGTCAGGGTGAAACTGGAAACGGGAAGGACTCATCAAATCCGAGTTCATATGGCTTATATTCGATATCCACTAGTAGGGGACCCAGTTTATGGGGGACGATTTCAAATGCCGGCTAACTGTAGCCCAGAATTAGAAACTATATTGCGGGGCTTTAAACGACAGGCATTGCATGCTACAAAACTAGGCTTGCAACACCCTGAAACAAATGAATATTGTGAATGGGAACTGGCTGTACCAGAAGATATGGCTAATCTGATAAAAGCATTAGAGCTATATGAACTGGATTAAACCTGACTGGCCAGCTGCAAGCAATGTCCATGCTGCTGCTACTTTACGCACTGGAGGTTTAAGTCAAGGTACTTTTGCCAGCCTAAATCCTGCTCTACATGTTAATGATACTCCAGAGACGGTACAAAGAAATCGCCAAGTTATAATACAAATGCTTAACCTTCCTGCGACTCCTATATGGTTAGAACAAGTTCATGGTAAGCGAGTTATTAATGCTAACCAAGTAACACAAATACAACAAGCAGATGCAAGTTACACAGAACAAATCGATACTGTTTGTGTAGTATTAACAGCAGATTGTCTCCCTATATTGCTGTCCAGTACTGATGGTAGCAAAGTAGCTGCCATTCATGCAGGATGGAGAGGCTTATTAGCTGGTATCATTAGCAACACTGTTAAAACGTTAAAGACTACAGACATCATCGTCTGGCTAGGACCTGCCATAGGACCCGATTGCTTTGAAGTCGGCAGCTCAGTTAAAAATGCTTTTACTGAAAAATCTAAACATTTTAGCCGTGCTTTTAATAAAATAAATGGGGATAAATACCTGGCGAATATTTATCAGTTGGCAACCATTGAATTGGCGATGTCTGGAGTCACACAAGTATTCGGCGGTAATTTTTGCACTGTTACTGAAAAAGAACGCTTTTATTCATACCGCCGTGATGGCGAAACAGGCCGTATAGCCACATTAATTTGGAGAGATTGATCTTGGACTTATTGATATTAATTATCATTTTTACTGCTGTAGGTGGCATACTCAGTGTTTTAGCCGCTGCTGTGTTTTTATTGTTACCCGAAAAGCAAAGATCTAAGGTTTTGCCCCATGGCATTAGCTTTGCCATAGGTGCATTATTAGCAGTTGCCTTCTGGGGCTTAATTCCTCATGCCTTTGAAGAAGTCAAACCCGAACAGTTTCAAACCTTATCCGGGACTATTCTTGCGGGTATTCTCGGTTTTTTCGTATTGGAAAAGTTACTTATCTGGCGCCATTGTCACTCAGACTCCTGTGAAGCTCACGGAGAAGATCATCAAGTCCATGATCATAGCCATAAATCTGCAGGCACATTGATTATTATAGGAGATAGCATTCACAATTTTGTTGATGGTGTATTAATTGCTGCTGCCTTTTTGACTGATGTAAAGCTGGGAATTGTCACCAGTTTAGCTGTTGCAGCACACGAGATTCCACAAGAAGTTGGTGATTTTGCTATTCTTTTACAAAGCGGGTACAGCAAGTCAAAAGCCTTGTTTTATAACGTACTCGCCAGCTTTACCACAGTAATTGGTGGTGTGCTTGCCTACTACAGCCTGGAAGATTTACATGACATTCTGCCTTACTTTCTGGCATTAGCCTCCTCAAGTTTTATATATATTGCAGTAGCCGACTTAATTCCGTCTCTACATAAAAAAACGGATTTAAAAACTTCTATACACCAAATTGTATTAATTCTGGCAGGTGTATTAGTGATCAGTGTTTTGCATGAAGTGGCTCATGATATTAAAATAGTTGAGCATAACAGTTACTTACAACACTAATCCGACAATTATCAATCTTTTCGAAAATGCGTCATTAAATCAAAGAATTGTAACGCAATAATCTTTGCGTCTGTGGAATAGGAGAGCGTTCAGCCAAAGCATGGTTATACCTATTCAATGTCTTAATCATCTATATTCCGACACAATTAAAGCATAATCAGTAGCTTCAGACAGTTAGAAAAGGTTGCATAATTTAATATAAAACCTTTACAATAGTGCGATTTTTGTACACGTAATAAACAAAGAAAGCAGTCCTCTTTCTGCGAGAAAAGATCCTTTATTAAACACATAAAAAAACGCTACGAAGCTCTTTGCATTACTCTGGAACACTCTATCCCTAATATTACGTTAAAATCTTATAATAGCGATTTTAACACCTTAATTTAATGTAAAGAAACTATGTCGACAGGATGCCTATGAACATCCTACTATTTATAGCAGTCTATCTTGACGCTGCTAAAAAGTACGGAATGAATCTGTACATCATTAACCAAAACTGAGTCTGTCTACTTTGGCATACACTGTTTTATTATTTACTATTTAATTAGCGGTTACCAGTAATGTCCTATACTAAAATCATAGAAAAAAGATTACGCCTACTTGATTTTAATGAAGAAACCTTTGTCTCTTTAAAAAAAATTCAGACTATTCTTGAACCTTCTATTGAACATATATTAGATCGATTTTACGTTCAAATTGAACAAGACCCTGAATTAATGGTTCTTTTCCCAAATGAAAGAGTCATTGCTCAAACCCGAAAAGCTCAGAAAGAGCACTGGATTGATATTCTGTTCAGCGGAGATATTGGCAAAGCCCATTTTGACAATGCGGAGATGATCGGACAAACTCATGAACGCATTGGTTTATCACTTAGCCAATATTTAGGTGGCTATTGCATCATGCTGAATCAATTTCTCAGAGTCATCAGTGATCATTATCATGACGATAATATTGGCATGACAAAAAAAGTTCATGCATTAAACAAAGCTGTGTTTCTGGACATAGATTCTGTTATCGACAGCTACCTGGAAGCAAAAGACCATGCTATAAAAAAAGTACTTATACAAACCGAACAATTTTCTGCCGGCCTTAAAGAACTTAATAGTACACTTGAGTTACAGGCGACCAAACATCAGAAATACATAACAGATCTATGGAACAAGGGAGAATCTCTAAACCAACGTGCATTAGAACTGGAAAAGAAAATATCAGGGATTAACAAACATAAACCCAATAGCACTGATAATTCAAATCAACAACACATTGCATTATTACAAGAATCTGCTGCTCTTTTAAAGGCAAACCGGGAAAATCACACAGAAATGGCTAAGGCCAAACTACAAGCCTCCGAGTTAGCTGATCAAATTAACAGCTTAAATTCACGCCATGATTCACTTAAGGATTACCACAGATGCCATTTCACAATACCTGGGGGAAAACCCTTACTACAAAGAGTAAAATCGTTCTTATCCACCCACTAGTGCTCTGTCATTGACGTATTGACGGGTGGGGGGAGTTGAGAAGTGATTAGTTGCTAGCAGCACGAGTGAAGGACTAGCAATCCATTTTGGTAAGGAGTAGCTTGGGCACTACGCACTTAATAGAAGAATGTACATCTTCCTCACATATAGGAATATGGCTTGAGCGTGAGAACAATAAAGAATACTCATTAATACACATAAAATTGAAACGATATAGGTTAGTATTTATACATAATTTACCCTATTAGTGACGTACTTATGTCATAATATCCGGTTCGTTGTTGTCATGCCAACCATATAAATACATGTCTGATAGAAAAATCCTCGTTACTAGTGCTTTACCTTATGCCAATGGTCCGATCCATTTAGGACATCTGGTTGAATATATTCAAACTGACATCTGGGTACGTTTTCAAAAACAGCAAGGTAATCAATGCTATTTCGTTTGTGCTGATGACACCCATGGCACCCCCATTATGTTACGTGCTGACCGTGAAGGCATCACGCCTGAACAATTAATAGCTCAGGTAGAAAAGGAACACCGAGCTGATTTTGACAATTTTGGTGTGGCCTTTGACAATTACCACAGCACCCATTCTGTAGAAAACAAAGCATTTTCTACTCTGATTTATACTCGCCTTCGTGAGGGTGGTCATATCAGCAAACGTACCATCACCCAAGCATATGATCCGGTAAAAAACATGTTCTTACCCGATCGTTTTATTAAAGGCGAATGTCCAAAATGTGGAGTAAAAGATCAATACGGCGATAATTGTGAAGCCTGTGGCGCTACATATTCTCCTATTGAATTAAAAAATGCTGTATCCGTGGTATCTGGTGAAAAACCGATAGAAAAAGATTCTGAACATTACTTTTTCAATCTCGCCGATTTTACTGACATGCTACAAGACTGGACTAAAGCAGAAGGCCATCTACAACCTGAAGTTCGCAATAAAATGGCAGAATGGCTGGAAAATGGCCTACAGCAATGGGATATTTCTCGTGATTCGCCTTATTTTGGCTTTGAAATCCCGGATGCACCCGGTAAATATTTTTACGTTTGGATGGATGCTCCGGTTGGCTATATGGCCAGCTTTAAAAACCTGTGTGACAAACAAGATTTGAACTTTGATGAATATTGGGGCAAAGACAGCGATACAGAGCTATACCATTTTATTGGTAAGGATATTATCTATTTCCACGCATTATTCTGGCCAGCTATGCTGAGTGGAGCCGACTTTAGAACACCAAGCGCAGTTTTTTCCCATGGTTTCTTAACCGTCAACGGCGAAAAAATGTCCAAATCCCGTGGTACATTTATTAAAGCACGTACCTACCTGGAACATTTGAATCCCGAATATTTACGCTACTATTTTGCTGCGAAATTAACAAACGGTATTGATGATCTCGACTTGAATTTTGAAGATTTCAGCCAGCGTGTTAATTCCGATCTGGTAGGAAAAGTAGTTAATATTGCCAGTCGATGCAGTGGTTTTATCAAAAAACGTTTTGACGGTAAGTTATCTGCTAACTGTTCCGAAAAGGTATTATTCCAACAGTTTATTGCTGCAAATGAATCCATCGCCAAATCTTATGAAGACCGGGAATTTGGCAAAGCCATGCGAGAAATCATGGCATTGGCCGACAAGGCCAATCAATATATTGACGACAAAAAACCCTGGATCATTGCTAAAGAACAAGGCCGCGATACCGAACTGCATGACATCTGTTCCATGGGAATCAATCTGTTTCGTTTACTGGTTGTTTATTTAAAACCTGTGATACCAGTTTTAGCACAAAACACTGAAAGTTTTCTGAATATTGAATCTCAAAACTGGCCAACAGATGCGCAACCCTTATTAAATCACGAGATTAAAAAATTCAAACCCTTAATGACTCGTGTTGAAGCAGATAAAATTGAAGCGATCGTTGAGGCATCAAAAGAAAACCTGCAAAAAACACCGGAACCCAATGAAAAAAAGTGGGAGCCCATCGCTGAAACCATCGAATTTGATGACTTTGCTAAAATTGATTTACGCATAGCTAAAATCATTAAGGCTGAACATGTGGACGGTGCTGATAAGTTATTACAATTAACCGTTGATATCGGAGATGAAACTCGCAATGTTTTTGCCGGTATTAAATCTGCTTATGCGCCAGAAGACCTCGAAGGTAAACTCACAGTAGTTGTTGCCAATCTGAAACCAAGAAAAATGCGTTTCGGTTTATCCGAAGGAATGGTACTGGCTGCCGGACCGGGTGGAGAAGACTTGTGGGTGTTAAGTCCTGATCAAGGCGCACAAGTAGGCATGCGAGTAAAATAACTGTAACTTATACACATTGAGTTCAATTTCTTAATACCCTCCCCGTCAGGAGATAACAAAGGCGAGGAGATTTTATAATGAACTTAGATGTACAAACACTTTAGCAAGGTTAAAAATGTTTTGTTATCACTGTCAAGAAGCCAAGAAAAACCTAGTCTGTGACAAGACGGGGATTTGCGGTAAAAAAGAGAATGTCTCCAGTCTTCAAGATATGCTGATGTATAGTTTGAAAGGGTTAGCGTTCTATTGTAGTCAGACAGATGAGTTTGCTCTAGTCAGCGAAAAAACCAACCAGTTCATGGCTAAAGCACTTTTTGCTATGGTTACAAATGTTAACTTCACCCCAGCAGAATTTGTTGCTCTGATAGACGAAGCTGTCAGGCGTAGAAATTTTATTCGCCAACAGTTTTTGTCGACATACCAGCAAAAAAACGGTGTACAATTTAAAGGGCCAATACCGGAACAGGCTGAATGGCAATATGATGAAGTCAGTGAGCAAAGCTTTACTGATACCGGTGCAACAGTCGGAGTAGAAAAAGACAGTGAAACCCTAGATAAAGATGTCCATGCGCTGCAAGAATGTCTATTATACGCTGTAAAAGGCTTGGGTTCTCTGGCTGTACACAACTTGCAAATAGGTATTGAAGATATTGCACAATATAGCTTCATGCATCAAGCCTTAAGCTTCACTCTGAGCAAAAACAATACCCAGGAAGATGTCCTTGCTATGCTGATACGCTGCGGCGAATTAGGTTTAGCAGCCATGGAACAACTGGAAAAAGCCAACAGCAAAAAATTTGGTCATCCTGAGCCAACCAAGGTTTATCTCGACTCCTGGGACAAGCCAGGTATTTTAATATCCGGTCATGATTTACAAGACCTGGAAGACCTATTGGAACAAACTGCGGGTAGCGGTGTAGATATTTATACTCATGGTGAAGCCATCTCCGCACATGCTTATCCGGCAATGAAAAAATACTTCAATCTGGTGGCAAATTATGGGGGAGCATGGCAAGGGCAAAAAACTGAATTCCCTAAGTTCAATGGCCCAATCCTGGTGACTACTAACAGTATTCAACAACCGAAAAAGACCTATCAAGACAGGCTATTCAGCACAGGAATGGTTAGCTGGCCAGACGTACCACACATAGAAGACCGTAAACCCGGACATCGTAAAGACTTCAGCAGAATTATTGAACTGGCTAAGCAAAGCGAAGCACCTACACCACTGACCGAGGGTCGAAGTAGCACGGGTTACGGAACTAAAGCACTTTCTGCCTTCACTGATAAAGTTGCTGCCGCCATTAAAAATAATAAAATTAAACGTATTATCGTTATCGCAGGTACAGATGGCCGACATAAAGAACGTCGATATTACACAGAATTAGCCGAAGCTTTGCCGGAAAACACACTTGTCATTACAACAGGAGATACAAAATATCGTTTTTTCCAACACGATTTCGGTACTATTGATGATATCCCAAGATTCCTTGATGCAGGGCAAAGTAACGACTTTTCCGTGATTATTAATTTTCTACAACAATTGCAAAAAATATTGGGTCTAGATAAGTTAAATGCCTTACCTGTTTCATTCAATATCGCCTGGTACGAACAAAAAACCATACTGATGATGTTAGCACTGCTAGCATTGGACTTTAAAAACATTCGAATCGGCCCGACTCTACCACCATTTTTCACCCCAAATATTCTACAAATGCTATCTGATAAGTATGCTTTAAAGGGTATTGATACGGTAGAAAATGATGTTGAGTCATTAATGGCCGGAAATTAATTGTGAGCATGAGTAGGTAGATGACCCAATCGCTGGTAGACCAAATCGATGCCTTGTTACCTCAAACCCAGTGCACAAAATGCGGATTTTCTGGTTGCAAGCCCTATGCCCAAGCAATACATGAAGGTCATGCGGATATAAACCAGTGTTCTCCAGGTGGTATTGCGGGTATTACAAAGATTGCTAAATTATTAGGGCTAGAAGAAAAACCACTAAACCAGACATTCGGTAGCGAACAGCCAAGAAAAACAGCCTTTATCATTGAACAAGACTGCATCGGCTGCACAAAATGTATCCCCCCCTGTCCAGTTGATGCCATACTGGGTTCCAGCAAACAGATGCACACCATCATTACTAAAGAATGTACAGGCTGTGAGTTATGCATTGCCCCATGCCCGGTTGATTGTATCATCATGAAAGCAATTGATCGCCCTACACTCTGGAATCAAACCGATGCCGACCATGCTAGACAACGCTACCTAAATAAACAACAACGTCTACTAAAACTGACACAGGAAAAAACCGAGCGACTAAAAAAACAAAAGCAAGTACTGGCTAAGCTAAAATCAAACAAATAATTCCATACTAAAAAACCCAGTACTATTAGTACTTAAAGGTATTATCCGTCCCTGACTCAACAGGATATATCTCTGTCCTCCGAAGGCAAAACACAGAGAGTTTCATTCTCTCTCGACCAATTGTCAAAACAATCATTCAAAAATTCTAGTATAATTTACATTCTAATACCTATGCGCCCGTAGCTCAGTTGGATAGAGTGTTGGCCTCCGAAGCCAAAGGTCGGACGTTCGAATCGTCTCGGGCGCGCCATATAGCTGTACAAGCTATTTAAGATATTGCTTTTCATATAAGTTATAACCTCCGGACTTTCACTCCGGTCTGTTAAACTGTAACCCCAAAGTTGATCTTTGTCTTGATAAATAAACATCAATTGCCTTAGATAATAACTTCATTAAAGCCTAGCACCCTCAATTTGTGCATAACTTATACTGCACTGATGAAAGTTCTTGAGTCAAATTTTGTAGTAACAAGTACATTACCTAAGCTTAAGCTGTCAACCCCAAGTAGAAATGTCCGCATTCCTGCAAAGTAGAAGTGTCCGCTTTTATGTTTTTCTAAAATTCCGAGCAATTATTTTTTATTGCCCCGCAGGGGTTTAATGGTTGCGCCTTACTTAGC
>JAKIUK010000002.1 GCA_021647585.1 Methylococcaceae bacterium | reverse complement strand
TTTTCACCTGACGCTCACCACCATAGCTCTTTACTACAGCAGCTCAGGCTGGTTTGAAGCCGACTCCTGTAAGCAGACTTCGACGGACCTGCCGTCATCTTTTATGCAGCTTTCACGGCACACCACCGCTCTGCATGCGGGTCCGCACAGGGCGGTTCATTAGCCATTTGGATAATGGAACTTTACCCACTGCTCTTTAACAGACACTAACCCTTGTGCTTTTAGCCAGTCACTATTAAGACCTATTTGCACGGCCTTTTTTTTCGGCTTACGCCCGCACGACTGATAAAATGCTTATACGTAATGTAAGTGCGAGAGTATTTCCTAACAAGGGGACGGAGGTAATAAAAAATTAATTCCTCCGTCCCTTTTAATTTTTAAAAAAAGTTTGACCAGCCATGTCTGACCGATTTATAGCAAATGAAAAAACGCCCCTACTCCTCTTCCTCAATACACAGCTAAAGGGCTGGAGTCGCAGCAAGATTAAACAACGGCTTAAAACCGGATGTGTATTTGTTGACGGCCAGTCGGTTACCCAGCATAACCACACGCTCAACGTTGGCAGTCAGGTGGAAGTTAGGGCTTCGGCAAAAAGTATTCCACGCGGCACCGATCAATTAGATGTTTTGTATTCGGACCGAGACTTGATCGTCATTAATAAGCCTGCGAGGCTATTGTCGGTGGCGTCGGCGAATGAAAACAAGATGCATGCACTTGCAATGCTTCGTAACCAGCTGTCGCGGCCCAAGCGGCCGGTTAAATTGTGGCCGGTTCACCGGCTTGATCGTGACACGTCGGGCGTTTTGTTGTTTGCTACTTCTCGCGAGATGCGCGAGGCCGTTAATGAGATGTGGTCCAGTGCTGAGAAAACTTATCTGGCGATAGTTGAGGGTTGCCCGAACCCTGATCAGGGAACAATTGACCAGCCCCTGTGGATGGACTCAGAAAAGTATCATATGAATGTGGGTGCCCATCTGGAAGCCAAGAATGCTATTACGCATTTCAAAACACTAAAAACGACCAACAATCGCTCGCTGCTGGAGGTTCAACTAGAAACGGGCCGGCAACATCAAATCCGTGCCCATCTGTCTTGGCTGGGGCACTCGGTGATTGGTGATCCCCGCTATGGGAGCGATGGCCCGCGTTTGGGGCTTCATGCCTTACGTCTGAGTATTAGGCGACCGGATACTGGCAAGCGGCTGACCTTTGAGACCCCACCGCCTGACGAGTTTCTCGATCTACTCCGATAGGAAAACCTGACTTGCCATGAACACGGATGAATTAGCTTATCAAAAATAAGGTCAGGTCTTTCCATGACGTATTTATGTATTTTAAACTTACCCTTGGTACGACTAATTAGATTAAAAAAGAATAGGTGTGTTGCATGGAAAGACCTGCCCCTATCTTTCATCGTTTTTTCCTGAAAATGTTTGGCAGATAAAAGGTTGAATGTTTGAAACATAAAATGAAGTTCATATTGTTTCGCACTCTATTGGTCTGTCTCTAAGTTTGTATGGTTTGCGTATTTAAGGCATTTTTTAATACCAAATGGCCTGCTTTCTTTACATTAATTTTAAAAAAAATTACTTGGTCGATATTATTATTTTGTAACATATTGAATGATAGAAATATAAACTAACTGGCCTTTAATTTGCTTTGTTATAGAAGTGTTTATTTATTGCCGTTTTTCGAAACAAATTATAGAGGGATGATTTCATGAAACAAATTAATAAAATTGTTATTACATCGATAACTCTTTTGCTCAGTCTTTCATTTTCTGTACAAGCAACAATTGTAGGTTTTAGTAGTTGTTTGGGTGCTAATAGCTGTGAAGTAACTGCGTCACCTCCTAATCCTATTGCAGTTAATCCTAATAATGGTATTCTTTTAGGATGGAATGAAGTGCAAAACCTTACATTAACAAGCAAGTTATATGTTGATCGTGTTTTTGATAATACAGCCTCTTTTGTTGGTTCTGATACTAATGGTTTGTTCCTTAAAGCGGGCACCATTGTTTCTAGTCACTATTTTCAATGGGATCCAGGCAATGGTAGCAATAGTCGAGTAAATGCAACTATTGAGACTGATTCGCAGGTTTTTGCTTTTATTACTAATACCCAAAAATTGTTTGATACGGATGCATTGTTAGGCTTAACTGGTTTAGATTATGCTGATTTCACTTTGCGAGGTTTAGAGGGTGGTGATACAACTGTTTTTAGTGGGGGTGCTGTAGATATCGGTTGGTCAGCTAGTTCGCCTGGAGACTGGACTCGTATGGTAACAGCCTTTTCCCCTTCTGCTGTACCTGTTCCTGCAGCATTTTGGTTGTTTGCTTCAGGTTTTATTGGACTTATTGGTTTAAGAAAAAAAGAAACCCAAAAAGTAGGATGATTGAAATGTAAAAGAAAGTTCATGCAATTACGTATTCTATAGATCTGTTCCCCTTTGGTTTCCTTTTATTTATTGTGGTGATGATCTCAGTCCGAACCATGAATAAAGAGAAATATTAAGCATAAAAAATATGCAATACCAAGCCCTGGACACTTTATATGTGCTGGTATGAAGACTAATAAACTGTGATTTGATAGGTTCTGTTGAACTAATCGGGTTTAAAAAAGGTAAATTCATGCGCTATTCAGTAACTGTTAGTTAATATTTGTCATACATTATTAACAAGAGGATGAGTGATGAATTTATTGACTAAACGTATTTTTCTCTCTGGTTTGTTACTGTTATTAAATGCTTGTGTGTATAATCCGCATCATTTTTATGATGGAGGATACAGACATTCCGGCCATTATAGAAGTTATGACAACTACTATGGTAATCACCACCGTGATAACCACAATTATCACGGTAACAAATATCATGGTAGAAGACATCATTAAATCATGTTTAAAATGGAGTTCCCTATTGTTAAAGAAACTGAAGGACAGGTTCATGCCTTTCGGTTCCCTACGCAGTTGTAGTCTTGAACCTAGAAAAATCAGTTGGCTCACGGTTTCTAGCACAAGCTCTTGATTCCACAGCACTTCAAAAAAATGCCCGCTTAACCTAATGGGTGAAGCTAAGATTTTTTTAAATCACTGTGAAACCAATAGCTTGCACTATAAATCCGCGCCCAACTGATCTTTCTAGGTTGAAAGGTGTTTGGGTTAAAAAACTACCTGATTAGCAATGAGCATCCTCTATTTTAAAAATAGCAAATTTAAAGTACTGTCATTTCGACCAGCGGGACGACTTATATGAACAGATATATTGCTCTTTGCAATATCTGCCTTAACCTCATTCCTGTGTCAGGATAGTTGTTTGATTAAAAATTGAATGGGTAAAAAAATTAAGTCACTGAAAACACAATTATCATCATGCTTGTCTTATTTAGAATGTTTTAGCAATGTATAACTTACCCACCACCTAATAACGATAAAACCATCTTTTTAGATTGATTTGCCTGTGTTGCTGAAAAGATTCCGGCTTTTTCTTGTATTTGTGCCTGGATTAGTTTTGAAACCTCTTTGGCAACGTCAGCATCGCCAATTCGACTTCTTGATTCTTGCATATTAATAGAAAATTCTTCGGCGTTGGAAATAGCAGCACCAAAGCGGTTTTCTATTGCACCGAAGTTAGATGCCTGTTTTGATACTGCTTCAAGATCAGCATCAATTTGTTCAATTGCTGATTGGGCCGAGGCGGCAGAAGATACATCAATCGCATTTCCTCCTTGATCCGAACTGACAGAATTTAAACTTTGCAGTGATTTAAGGTTTACTGATATTTGGTTGTTTGTATCTGCATTTGCTCCCACTTGAAAAGTGATGGTTTTATCTGCAGAAGGAAAAATAGATTGTCCACCAAAAGAAGTTGACTCGCCGAGTCTGGTGTTTTCTGCCGATAACTGGTTTATTTCCGACTGGATTGCACTGCGGTCTCCGACTATGCTATTTGATGCCTGGACAGCCAGTTCTCTCATTCTTTGTAAATTGGATGTCACTTGGCTTAGACCGCCTTGTGCTATCTGGGAAAATGAAATTCCATCATTAGCATTACGGATTGCCTGGTCTGTCCCTCTTATGGCAGCTGTTTGACGCTGAAAAATAGCAGAACCTGCCGCATCATCCTTAGCACTATTGATACGAAGCATTGAAGATAATCTTTGTAATGCTTCATTTTGTGATTTTTGGGCATTCCCTATGCTGCGTGAAGAAAAACCATTGTTGGAATTAATTGAAAATGCCATTACTAGTCCTGGTAAACGTATATAACTGGAGATTACCATAAACACATTTAAGTTTTAGTGATGAAAGTCTCAGAGAATCAAAGATGCTAATGGGTCAGTTTTTTTTCTATAGATAGATAATCAACTTTTCCATTACTCAATAGTGGAATAGCACTTAACTCAGTAAACTTGCAGGGAAACATATAGGCTGGCAGTTTTTGTCTTAGCGGTTTAATAATGTGGGTCAAAGTATGGCCTTTTTTTATTACCACTGCAGCAGCAGGTCTTTGGCCGCTGGTAATATCTTTTAAACCAATGACAACAGATGTTTCAATCCCTTCAAGTTGATTGATGATTGATTCAATCTCTGCAGGCTCTACACGATAACCTGAACATTTCAACATTCGGTCTAGGCGCCCATGATAACAATATTCATGTTTTGCATTGATTGATACCTTGTCACCTGTTGCATAACCTTGTGGTTTAAAAGTCACGGTATTTAATTTCCCATTTTGCCAGTAACCGGAAAAATTGTTATCACTCTCTACCAGGAGTTCATGGGTAGTTTTATCAATAGTCAGAACTGCATTGCATGCGGGTATTCCAATAGGAATGTTTTTATCAGCTTGTAGTTGCTTGGTTATAACAGGCCAATAACAACAAACATTTGTTTCTGTAGGGCCGTATAAGTTATATAAATTGACGTTGGGTAACAAAGTAGTCAGTTTTATTAATTGAGGTGTAGGAAATACTTCTCCGGCAAATAATATCTGTTTAAGATCACTCAGAGGTCTGGTTTCCAGTGAACCTTTTAAGGCGATAAAACTTAATAATGAAGGTACGGTGTACCAGGTGGTGATTTTGTTATCGCATAACCATTGTGTCAGCTTGCTTGGCGATAAGGTCAGGCGGTTAGGAATAAAAGATACGATAGCGCCACAAGACAGGCTGGTGAAAAGATCAAAAATTGAGAGGTCAAAATGGAAGGGGGCAAGGCTGGCGATATGGTCGCTTTGGGAAATGTTAAAAGTAGTACCGGCCCATGTAGCAAAGTTGGTAATTGCTTTATGACTTAAGGCAACGCCTTTTGGGGTTCCGGTAGAACCAGAGGTATAGAGTATTGCTGCAATTGCATCAGTCTTTATCTGAACGTTTCTGTAACTGAAATCTGAAATTAATAAGTCCCTAAGATCAAGCCACTGGGTTTCTTGAGAATCAATATTTATATTCTCAGGGCAGGGGCCAATGCCGATTATATAGACTGGGTGGGCGTCCGCAATAATAAAATTGAGTCGATTGGCAGGGTTGTTAATATCTAAGGGTAAGTAACTATTTCCTGATCTTAATATTCCGTAAATTGCAATGGCAGCATCAATTCCGCGATCCATTGCTATGGCAATACATTGGTTACTTCCCGTCAGGTATCCTGCAACTTTTTTAGTGCGTTGCTCAAACTGCTGATAACTGATTTGTCTATCATCTTGGCTAAAGGCAATATGTTTTGGTGTGCGCTCACATTGCTCTAAGAAAGCAGTGATTAAGTCAGATATTTGATTCATGTCTAATCAGGTATTTCCAATAGTTCTTTTACCACCTGTTTATGAAGTTTTTCTATCCATTTTTTATTGAATAAAGGCTCAATATAATTATAACTAAGTGTTAATTGCTTATTATATTGACAATTCAATAACGCGAGTCCAGGTGGACTGGTAACCTGGCAAAGATGAAACAGCTGGGTAATGTCGGCATTAAAAAATGGATGCCCCGAAAGATCGGGTGTTCCTATATCAGAAAACCAGAATGAACTGCGTTCAGTATTTGAGCGGAAAGATTGTCGCAGGTGTTCACCATGTTTTTTAAGTGATAGCCAGCTGGCAGCCCACATAATAGGCAGGAATGCATAATCCAGTTTTTGTCTGATGACATTCATGTTTTGCTGTTTTAAATGGTTAAATAATTTCTCTCTATTGTTGAGTATAGTTCTAGGTGCCTGGGCAAACAAAGCACACACATGATTGCCAAGTACGGGAGATATTGATTTTTGTTTGCGTAGATTAAATGCATAAGGAACACAATAAGCATCGCCTGCTTTTTCAGGTTCTATTTTATTCAGTGCACGCATAAAACAACCGATGTAATAAAGGCTGGTACCTGTCAGGCCCACATGTTTTCTACTTAGTGCAGTAATTGTCTGAGTTTGTTCTTCACTAAGTCGAAAAACAGCCATGCTCAGCTTTTCAGGTGCTATATCCTGGGGGGCATGGATAATACTTTGCAGTTGGTCCAGTTGCTCTATATACCGTTTGCCTTTGATAAAAAGGCTGATTTTTTGCCACCATTTGTACTTTTTAAGCTGAAGATTAACTAATGACTCAGTTTTTGGCAGGTCAAATAATTGTCTTTCTGATTCACTTTCAGTACAGAGGTATTTAAGGATTAAATCAGCCCCTCTGGCATCGCAAAAAGGATGTATCCAGCGTAAAAGAAATACATTTTTTTTGTTCCCGGTGATCAAATGGAATTCTATAGGCGCAATAGTTTCTCTAGGTTCTAGATGGTTAATGACATTATCAATAATATTGCAGTGGAAGAGTTCCTCATCTTCCTGTTCTGAGCAAGGATGATGAAAGAAAGTTTGATAACTACTTTCTCTTTTGCACCAATAAAATTGTTTGCCACGTTGTTGCAGGCTGGCAGTAGATAGAGGGAAATTTCTAATAAACTCTTCAATTCTTACTGATAACGCTTCGATATCAGGGGTAATAGATAATTCCAAAGCAAAACCGCATAAACTACCCGGCATCCCTTCTTGACGAATTTCTTCATCCATTGCCAGCGTAAAACAATCGGCTGGATTTAATTTCTGGATAATATTGATTGTATTTTTAATCATTTTTTATGGCGTAAAATCCATTTTTCTAATGCGTTAAGCGTTTGAACATTATCAGGATCGATTTCTTCATCAGGTAAAGTTACACCAAAATTATCTTCAATGAACATGATGAGGCGCATAATCCCCATACTGTCGAGACCGGCTTCCAGCAGGTCATCATCGTCAGAAAATTGATCAGGGTTAGCAACAAAAATAAGTTCTTGAAAAATAAATTCTCGAATTTTTGGTTTCATAGGGGAATTGATTAAAGGTGATAGTTAAAAGAGTTGATTATTTCTAGCTTCTATTCCGAATCATAAATATTAAGTTTGGAAATACGGAGATCTATTTTTTTTAACATGGCCTGATATTTTGCACTATAAACGGATTCAAATTTTTGTTTAAAAACAGTACTATTCATACTTTCCGGTAAGTCTCTGACCTCAGGCATAAAAGCTGTGTAGTCTTTTATATTTGCCATCCGTTTTTGTAATTCCCGTGCTTTAGATGCAGAGACTGTAGCTGTCTGTCCAAAACGTAGACCCGCTCTATCACCAGCTAGGTCAACAAAACTAAAACCGCTGCCTCGTTTTGCATCACTTAGCTCTTTTTCCTGTCCTAAAATATGTGCAAGCGTTTCTGCTCCAGATGCTGCAAGAACAGCAGATGCCATAAAATGTTTAGCCATGTCTGTTCTTTTATATAAAGACGCCGGGTATTGTTTTTTGGTTACAGGGCTGATATCAAAAGGAATATAGGCTTGTATTTCGCTTTTATTGACATAAGTACTAATGGCTATGAGTAGCGCACGGTTTTCAGAAATAGCTGTATCTTCTGTTGAACGTTGATAGGCAAGTTTAAATAAAGGTTGCAACAGTTCTGCCAGCGATAATCGCCATCTAGGATTATGTTGCGCGATAATGTGGGTAATTTGTCGTTGATAAAAAATAATTGGCTGGAAATTTTTACCGCTGAGACTGAGCGTCTTTTTTAACTTTAAATCAGCAGATGTGATGTAGCTAATAGTTAAAACTTTAGAGTTTATTTGTATATCCCTGATATGCTGAGCTGCAAGGATGTAATACTCTTTTAAGGGCGTGTATTTAATGATACTTTCAACAATTAAACCAGCAAATTCATTGGCTATTTTTATTTTCCCAATTTGGAGAGAATTTATGGTGGGATAACCCTGCTGTTTTGCTAAATTAAAACTTAAATTAACATAATTACCAAAATAGTTATTATTTAAAAATAATGAGATCTTAAAACCTAAATGCTCATCATTAACCGTAATTTTAGAAGTACTTTGGAGATAGTAATTTAACAGATAACTTATAGCGATATTAAGATCATTTTCACTGAGTTGTATTGTCTTTCTTGCTTTTGAAGAGGTATTGCTGACAATGCTTTTGGCTCTCTCAATATCACTTTGGGTCAGTGACCAACTGTATTGAGTAATAGGTTGATTATCTATCGCAAAAAATAAAATGCAGCCCAACAGTAGCGGTGGGGCTGCAAGATAAAAAAATAATAAACGTAATGTAGGTAGCATTTATCTAAAATTTAAATTGTATCCTGCATCACTCAGATAGCTAGCTTCTATTTCCAGATCAGCTTGTGTGAGAGGCGCGGTGTTTAGCCAGTCGTTAGCAAACAAAAGATCAATTGTAGATTTCCGGATGGATATTGTAAATTCCGGACTCTCCTGGGTGTGGCGATTGCGATGTAATAAAATAGCCAGACGCAAAATAATTGTCAGATAGGGGGCATCTTTATTCCAGGGAGCAGGTAGTTTTTTAAAACGGGAACGTGAAAACTTTTTACGATGTGTGCGGACTATGGATGCCAGTAACACCTGGTCTTGCCGTGAAAAACCAGCAAAATCTCCATTTTCTATAATGTATGAACTGTGCTTGTGATGTTGGCTGTGTGCAATATTTCGCCCAATCCCATGAAGGTCAACTGCCCAATGTATAAATTGAGTGACTAATTTGCTGTTTTCGGTACAGCAGCTGCTATCCAGTTGATTCAGAATGTAGTTGACTGTTTGCTTCACCCGGCCAGAATGTTCTTTATCAGTATGATAATGTTCGGCAATAGTTTTAACAGTGTATGAACGGATATCCTGATCATAAATGCGACCTAATAAATCATGAACCAGCCCTTCACGTAGTGCACCGTCAGAAACTGTCATTTGCTCAATGTCCAATTTTTGAAAAGTTGCGTAGATAATGGCGACACCTCCAAGAAAAACAGGCAGGCGTTCATCACTGAGTTCAGGTAAATTTAGTTCATTAATATGCTCACAGTCACAAATATGTTCAACCAGTTTTTCCATGCCTTCCCGGGTTATACCGTTATTACTCCATTTAGTTGCTATCAATACTTTATTTATAGAGCGTAAACTGCCCGATGCACCAATTGCTTCGTCCCAGTTTTTGCGATTAAATTTTCGTTGAAAAGGTTCCAGTTTTTGTTGAGCATATAACATGGCTTTTTTAAACGCCTTTTTACTGATATTACCGTCTTTAAAAAACAGGTTGCTGACAGTAACACAGCCCATATTAAGGCTTTCTTTAGTACGAGCATAATCTTTGATGCCAATAATATATTCGGTACTACCACCACCAATATCCATAACAAAACGAGACCGGGCATCACTGCCCAGACTATTCGCGACGCCTTGATAAATTAATCGGGCTTCTTCTATACCCGCAATAATATCAATTGGGTGTCCCAGGGCTTTTTCAGCTTTAACAATAAACTCTTGAGAGTTCTTGGCAGTACGTAGGGTATTAGTACCAACAATTCTAACGCTTCCCGGTGGAAAATTACGAATTCGTTGGCCGAACCGTTCTAGACACTCTAAAGCTTTGTTTTGTGTTTCAGGATTAAGATTTCTTTTATCATCAAGGCCGGAAGCAAGACGAACCATTTCTTTGAGACGATCAACAGTTTTTAGTTTTCCCTTATCTAGTTTACAGACAATCATATGAAAACTATTAGACCCTAAATCAATAGCGGCAACACTGGTAGGTAATTCGTTTGTCACGTTTAAATCCTGTTTTTGCGTCAAAAATAATTAAATTCTGATAAAATTACTCGGTTTATCTGGATTGGTTTCCAGTTTTAGCAGGGATAAATCCTTGATACTTTGACAAATAGTGAGTTGGGTATAGCGTAGTCCTCGCTCCTAAGTATCGTCTAATATACATTTACATAGCAGTATTATATTGCTATTTCGTTTATAAGTGGAGAGTCGTAGATAAAAATGATTAATTTAACTTATTTATGCCTACAGGTTAAGTAATAGTAGCTATGAATGCATTATCTATCCAAAATCTTAAAAAGACCTATAGTAATGGTTTTACTGCCTTAAAAGGGATTAACCTTGAGGTGGAAAGTGGAGACTTTTTTGCTTTACTAGGACCCAATGGCGCTGGAAAATCAACGGCTATAGGGATAATTAGTTCGCTGGTTAACAAAACCAGTGGCTCTGTCAGTATTTTTGGTTATGATTTGAAAAAAGACAATGCCAAAGCCAAAAATTGTATAGGCTTAGTGCCACAGGAAATAAATTTTAACCAGTTTGAAACGGTCAAAAATATTGTTTTGAATCAAGCCGGTTATTACGGTATTCCCAGAAAACAGGCAATAAAAAATACTGAAAAGTGTTTAAAGCAAATGTCATTATGGGATAAGCGTGACACTGTATCCAGACGATTATCCGGTGGCATGAAACGTCGCGTGATGATTGCCAGGGCCCTGGTACATTCTCCTCGGTTATTAATATTGGATGAACCCACAGCAGGTGTGGACATAGAAATACGCCGTTCTATGTGGGAAATGATGGAACAAGTAAACAAGGAAGGTACCACAATTATCCTAACTACGCATTATCTGGAAGAAGCAGAAAGTTTATGTAAAAATATTGCGATTATAAATAATGGGGTTATTGTCGAGAACTCAGGCATGGCTGAGCTACTTACCCGGGTAAATAAAGACCATTTTATACTGGATTTAGCAAACCCAATATCTGCAATACCTGATATTGCAGGGTATGAGTTTGATTTACCAGACAGTAAAGTTTTAAATGTTACAGTATCTAAAGGTAAAGGGCTAAACTCGTTGTTTCAGCAACTTTCTGAAAAAAATATTACTGTGTTAAGTCTTAAAAATAAGTCAAATCGGCTGGAACAACTTTTTCTGAACTTGGTAAATGAATAATTCAATCGCTTTTCGCACCATTATTTACAAAGAAATACACCGCTTTATTAGAATTTGGCCGCAGACTTTACTACCCCCTGCAATATCTACTGCACTTTATTTTTTGATTTTTGGAAAGTTGATTGGCGACCGAATAGGGAGTATAAACGGGGCGAGTTATATGGATTATATTGTCCCTGGCATCATTTTAATGTCGGTGATCAGCCATTCTTATGCCAATGTAGTTTCGTCTTTTTATTCCTCTAAATTCCAACATAATATTGAGGAATTATTGGTTGCACCTGTTTCGAACTGGATTATTTTGGCGGGCTATGTAGGGGGAGGGATAGCGCGAGGATTATTAGTAGGAATTGTAGTGACAGGAATATCAATGCTATTTGCAGACATTACTGTGAATCATCTGGGAGTGACTATTGCTGTTTATTTTTTAACGGCGACATTATTCGCCCTGGCTGGATTTATTAATGCTGTATTTGCAGACAGTTTTGATGATATATCCATTATCCCCAATTTCGTGTTAACGCCTTTAAGTTATTTAGGCGGGGTATTTTATTCGGTGTCAATGTTACCCGATTTATGGCAGACCATTTCATTAGCCAATCCTATTTTATATATGGTTAATGCCTTCAGGTATGGATTAATAGGTGTGTCAGATATTAAGATAGAGATAGCTTTTGCTATAACGGGGGGATTTATTCTATTTTTAACAGCCTTAAGCCTGTTTTTATTACATAAGGGTGTTGGGATAAAAAACTAAGGGTGTGGGGTTACTCAGCTCGGTAGGTTGGGTTGAGGTACGAAACCCAACCCAACATGTTGTCGTAATGCAAAGATGTTGGGGTTCGTTCCTCAACCCAACCTACCGCGTTGATTTAATTATTCAAGTTGGCTGCTTCCTTGTAGCCCCTAGATATACTCTTTGATTTATTTTGATTAACTGCTTGTAATTAGACTTTCATAAATGTGAAACTTGGTATTTTTGGAATAACCTCCCCAGAGAGTGTTTGGTATATTTCTTCTACTGATATAAGTATTTCTACCAAACGATTGTTTAGATGAGGATTATTCAGCCAAAATTCACTGGGTACATCTAATATTGATACAAGCAAATCACCTGTATATAAATTACCAGAGTACAGTAGATCAGTTTCTAAATAATGTAATCCTAAAGGCACTATATATTGCAAACTAATGGCCTGACCTATCAAAGTTCTTATTTCACTGGCCGAAAGGTCCTTTAATTTTTTCCTCCTTGCTGATTCGCACCTTTCTATCAAACCACTTTGAAGGTCACAAGTATTTAGTTGCTTACCATCAAGTTGATCAAGTGAGTAATTCATGACATCTTTCATGATTTTAATTTTTCAAGTTGGCTGACCGCTTGAAATGCGATTTGATTTTCCAAATTTGTTTTTTTATATAAAAACTAAAAGTTAAAATAACGGCAATAGCAATTAGTTGTATTATTGGAAAAATCCCAAATAAAGAAAACAGTATTGGAAAGAAAAATACCCATAGGAGTTTCTTTTTGATGATAGGAAACATAAAAGGAAATACAACCCACGGTAAAAATGCTAAAAAAACCATAGGTGTTTGTAGAGAGAGTAAGCCACTTCCTTCAATTTCTCTTAATTTAGCAACTCTTTCATTATAATTTTTTTGGTATTCTTCCACTGCACGCTTACTATCTTCGTAATAAAAAATTTCACCTTTATGTTTTTCATAGATGTCTTGAGAATCTACATAATCAATAGCTGTTAATCTAGGCGTATTCATAATAATAACAATATTTATAATTGAAATTACAAGAGAAGTTAATAATATTTTAAAAGTACTGTTTGTTAGAAAGTTGAACATGATCCCGCCATACATAGCTCGGTTGGGTTGAGGTACGAAACCCAACATATTGTCGTAATGCAAAGATGTTGGAGTTCATTCCTCACCCACAACCTACAAATCCAATTTACCGCGTTATCCAAACAGGATAGACAGTGAGTGATTTTACAAACCGGCTGACGGTGAACCCATCAGATTATGTTCATCATTGCTAATAGCGTCCTCATAGATAACATAGACGGGTTTATCAGACTTTAAATAACTCCAGGCACTGATATTGCTTCCATTCGTTGTGGCACCAAAATAAACTTTACCAGGGGTTAGACCGCTGGCATTACATAAAATAGACTGTGGTGGATTGGTACCATTATACAACGTGACCGATGTATTGGCAGTGGGACAAACTACAGCAATATATTGAGCAGCCGTTGGTAAACCAAACTGATCGCCTAACTGAGATGTAGGAAAAAAAGCAGTTTGCTCACCGCCATCCGCATCAGCAATCTGAATTGCACCAACAGGTTTGTCAGCCAAAATATGCAAACCACTGCCGGTGCCTTGAACATTACTGACACCGGCAGTAATTGTATAACGTTGACCTGCGTCTAATACCACATTACTGACTTGACTGCCATCATCGGCATAGATATTCACGGTCGTGTTATTTTCCAGTGCACCGACAATCGCATTTGTCGAGCGGACCCCCCATAATTCTAGAGCAGCAGGTGGTACGGGTGATGCATCAAATATACTGGTTCCTGTATTACCCAGATGAGACACTAAGATAGGAATATCCGAAGTAATTAACGCGGTTCCAGAAGCATCATAACCGGCATTAAATTCTACAACTTGGCCCTGGGTAAGCGATAAAGATGTTAATACGCCATTTACATTAATCTGGGCTGTGGCATTACCCTGTGAGCTCAACAAATAATACAAATGTGTATAGCGTACTTGTGGCATTACAAATGCCGTACCTGCTAAACGATTAGATAATGGCATATCCGTGCCATCCGTACTGCTGCCCATATCAAAAGGCCCCGTGCCGGACACAACCATCTTTTGTGATAGAATGCCTGCCGGAATGGGAGCACGCTCATACTGATTGAGTGTCAATACCGTATTACCAGCAGTGATAATATTACCATCCATCAAGCTGACAACCCAGGCTTCAACACCTGTCATTCTCGGGTTTAAGATGGTATAGGTATGGGAACCTATACCTTGCCCCATCAGATTGTGTTCGTCATTTGTCAGTGCATCTTCATACATGACAAACACAGGGTGGTCAGATTCTAAATAGTCACCGGCGTTAAAATGGATACCATTGGTGGTTGATCCAAAATAGGCTTTGCCTGGGCTCATCCCATTACCGTTACAGATGATCTGATGTGCTGGAACTAAACTACTATTTAACGTGACCGTTGTATTAGCCGTTGGACAGACAACAGCTACATATTGTGTATTGGTTGGTAATCCAAACCGGATCCCGAGTACTGAAGTTGGCATAAAAGCAGTTTGCTCAGAACCATCAGAATCACCAATCTGAACAGCACCCACCGGTTTATTTGCCAGAATCCGCACAGCACTACCGGTACCTTGTATTCCGCTGACAACCCCGCCACTTATAACGTAACGCTGCCCGGCATTTAATTTTATATTACTAATTTGACTGCCATTATCTGCGTAAATATTAACAATGGTGTTATCTTCCAATGCACCTAAAACTGCAAGTGTAGTCCTTACACCCCATAGTTCTAGTGCAGCAGGGGGTACTGGCGAAGCATCGACATAACTGGCACCCGCATTACCCAGATGAGACACTAAAATAGGGAGGTCAGAGGTAATTAAGGTCGTCCCTGTAGTACCATATCCTGCGTCAAATTCAACAACCTGGCCTTGGGGAAGTGATAGTGGAGTAATGAGACCATTGACATTAACTTGAACTGATGCAGCCCCTTGCGGGCTAAGTAAATAATACAGATGCGAAAAACGAACATGCGGCATAACAAAAGAAGTACCCGCTAAACGACGGGAAGGAGGTACATCGGTTGCATCGGAACTACTGCCCATATCAAAAGGCCCGGTACCGGATACCACGAGGTCTTGAGTTAGAACACCGGCAGGGATTTTAGCGCGTTGATAGCGGTTGAGCGCAAAGCCAGTATTGCCGGCCGTGATAATATTGCCGTCCGACAAGCTGACCACCCAGGCCTCTGCACCAATTAGCTCGGGGTTCAAAATGGTATAGCGATAGCTCCCGCCATTGACGCTCGTCGCAGGGATACTGTTAGCATCCAATGGGTTGGTCGCTAAAGAAATCTCCAATCCATCTGAATAGCCATCACCATCGGTATCGGTTTTATTGGCATCCAGATCGGTACCTGTTGGATTGGTGACAGGGTCGTAGGGATTGTAAGCACTGCAATTACCATCGTAACAAACTTCATCGTAATCTGAAATATCATCATTGTCGGTATGGCGTAGATTAATATTCAGGCCGTAGGCTATTTCAATGGCATTCGATAGCCGGTCATTGTCAGTATCCAGAGGAGTCGTACTTGTTTGAGACGTAAAATTATCTACCGCATCGTATGCATATGAAATGCTGGGACCGTCCGAACGCGTTGCCGATTCCAGTTGGGCAACCGCATTATAGGTATAGGTAATACTGGTGGCCGTATATCCAGGCAAGCTGGTGGATAAAAATATGATCGTTATTAAAGTGTGTTGTAGTCGCATTTTCATAGTGATACCTGTTTATTCAATGACAATTTGTTACTCAAGTGGAAACAGTAGATTCCGCGTTATCTATCTGACGAATTGGATCGAGAAATAAATGCTTTGAGGTGTTTAAGGTTTTGCATAGCACTGGGGTTACCTTGATCAGCCGATAATTGAAATAAACGGATTGCTTCATCTAAATCCTGTTCAACACCTTTACCATTTTGATAGGCGATGGCAAGATTATTCTGTGCACCGGCATAGCCAGAAGCTACCGCTTTTTTCCACCAATTGACCGCTTTTTTATAGTCTTGTGGCACACCTTTTCCTTCATCATAGGCTAACCCCAGATTATTAATTGCATTTACATTACCTTGCTGGGCTGCTAACTGATACCAGCTAATGGCTTTTTTAAAATCCTGCTTGACTCCCAGGCCATTTTGATAAGCCCAGCCTATTGTATTCTGTGCCTCAGAAATTCCAGCTTCTGCAGCCTGGGTATACCATTTAATAGCTAATGGATAATCTTGTTTTACACCGGAACCGTTAAAATAAGCATAGCCTAAAGCGGATTGTGCATCTGCAAGACCATTGCGGGCAGCCAGTTGATACCATTCAAATGCACGCATTTTGTGAATCTGACCAAATGCACCGATTGCATGTAAATTACCCAAAACATATTGGGCCTTGGCATTGTCGGCGCTGGCAGCAGCAACCAACCATTTTTTCATTTGCTCAATATCCTTGTTGACACCATAGCCTTTACCGTATGCAAATGACAGTAAAAATTGTGCGTTAGCGTTACCACTTTCTGCATATTGCTTGATAATGGGAATCGCTTCATCATAGTGAGCAGAATCCATAAGCTGCTTACCCTCGTCAAGTGTTGCATTTTTATGCGCCTGGCAGCTTAATAATGTTAAAGCTAAAGTGAGAATATAAAGTTTGTTCATGTGGTTTTTTGTTAAAAAAGTGTCTAAAATCTGGGCTCGTTGTCTAGCGGTTGGACGGGGTAACAACCCCCGTTCCACTCAGCTAAAATCGGCGAGAATAATTAACAATGCGGCATCGAAAAACTTGACCCCATTTTTTGTTCTTCCTGGGTTGTTGGGTTTCGTTCCTCAACCCAACCTACCGGGCTAACCAGCCACGAGCGTTTTCTTATGCCAATATTTTTGATTAAACCCGCAATCCAGCCAAGAGCATGACCATTGTATTTAGGTTTTTCAATCTTTAATTATCAATGTCGGATTACGTTATCGCTTATCCAACCTACTCACCCATTTCTTTCTCATCACTATCACCACCCGCCCAGTCAGCAGCATAAACGCCATTTTTAACATAGCGATGAAAGCTTGAATAAGGCCAGTCAATCACGTATTTAACCCAGCCGTGTTTCACCGGATTAAAATGCAAATAATCCATATGGATGGTGTAATCCCGGTCATCACGAATAGCATGTTCGACAATTGCTCCTGCATTGTTCTACCTACAGCCATCCATGGCTTAGTCCCAAAAACGACGTTGCCATATGCCACGTTCACCTCGTTTAATTCTTATTTTTGAACGCCTCTCATTTTTAGGCAATTCTTTTGAAAACGACGTTTTAATTATTTTCCACCGATTGGAAAAATCATCATCGCCTTCAGGTAATGTCCAAATCGTATGCATATGTTCCGGTAACACCACCCAGGCATCAATATGAAATGGCCGTTTTTGTTGACATAAACGTACCGATTCCCGCAATAAATCAATATGATCAACCAGCAAGGTATTATTCCTTTCCAGCAGATTCACCGTAAAAAAATAACACCCGCCTTTAATACGGTATCGCAAATAGTTAGACATATCCCCTTATCATGTAAGTCGTAAACCGTTGGGTGGAATAGCGATAGTATTTCCCACAAAAACCCCATCACCACATCAAAAAAAATCATCATAGTTTGCCATACCATATAGGGTAATATTCCATAACAGCTTGTAGGGCGGAAAAGCGATAGTGCATTCCGCCAATCCAACGAAAACAAAAGAATCATCGTGTATATCATGTCGGAAAACGCTATCGCTATTCCAACTTACGACCCATCACGGTTTCGCCTTACGTGTTGGACGGGATATTTGTCCCGTTCGTAACGTTTATGTTTTTTTGCATACCAATACACCTTTTGGTGTTAATAAAGTTTCAAACGTTTGAGACGGGGTTACAAACCCCGTCTCGCTCAAAAATATAGCCATCGATCAAGGTTTCCACCGTTCTTTTATGTCGGATAACGCTTCGCTAATCCAACCTACAATTCTTCATGGTTCCGGCGTACCGTGGTGATAAGGATTAACATCATACTCTTCCACGTTAAGACCAACTAGATCTTAGTTTTTCGAGGTCTCGTTCACCATTTACATAGCTGAGTTCGAAGCTATCAGTCGTAACTGGCCAAGGTTCATCATACGAATACGCCTCCAGCATTCTTATCACACCATCTTCTACATACAACAAAAAACCTGCCCCAAAATCTAGCCCCTCTATATCTGCATGAACATCGTCAATTTTAAAGTTTAAACTAGAGTTCATAGCGCTTATCTTGCACGTTTCGGAGACAAGAAAGCTAGTAAAGAAGCCAGCACCAGACATTTTACGATTTTCCACACGAACTAAGTCTAGTTGCGCTTTTAAATATACTAGGACGGCATCATCACCATCTAATAACATTTCTAGGACTGCTTTCTCTAATTTAGTAAGATTGTTCATTTGAATGCAGTACCTAGCTTGACAACACCATCAATTACATTTCCACGAACAGTAACCGTTTCACCGCCCACCTTTACTGCGGTTTCAAAGACATCTTTAATACCTTGGTTTTTAACCACTGCCTGAGTCGCGTCTTGAAATGCACCTAATGCCTTTTCAGGAGAACCTAATGTTTTTACAAGTCCATCCAAGTTGTGTTTGGACTGCCCAAGTATAAACCCCGTCCCGCTCAGTAGTACGAAACCCAACATGTTGTCGTAATGCAAAGATGTTGGGGTTCGCTTCTCACCCACAACCTACAAACCCAACTTACCGCGTTGGACGGGATATTTGTCCCGTTCGTAACGTTTATGTTTTTTTGCATACCAATACACCTTTTGGTGTTAATAAAGTTTCAAACCCCGTCTCGCTCAAAAATATAGCCATCGATCAAGGTTTCCACCGTTCTTTCATGTCGGATAACGCTTCGCTAATCCAACCTACGATTCTTCATGGTTCCGGCGTACCGTGGTTACGACCCATCACGGTTCCGCCTTACGTGTTTGGTTTGCCCACTTGGTGGCAGACTTACCTTGGCCCAGTGTCCACTTTGCAGCAACGCCACATCTGTTACTTCGACACTAATTCCCTCGCAACCAGTATTATCTCGCCATCTCGTTCTTCTCGAATGCACCGAACAATACTCCCAGGCGGAAACTCCCAAAGTTCGTCATCAGGGTCGTAGTCGGCAGGAGGCAAGACTTCGTACTCATCGACACCCAATTATAAACCTTGTGTTGGTCGCACTACCGCTACTCCCTCGTCAAGAAGGTTCACGTAAATAGTACTAGTATTTGAAGCCATCGCCGCCGACATGAATAATCTCCTTCGTAACATCATCAATAACGACCGACCGCCCCGTTTTTGGGTGGACGTACCTCGTTGCTGAGTTGCCCTTGTTTACCAGGTTTTCCGCTGGAAACCTTTTGCCGCCCTGCAACGTTGTAGGGCGGAAAAGCGATAGTGCATTCCGCCAATCCACCGAAAACAAAAGAATCATCGTGTATATCATGTCGGAAAACGCTATCGCTATTCCAACTTACGACCCATCACGGTTCCGCCTTACGTGTTTAATACGGTATCGCAAATAGTTAGACATATCCCCTTATCATGTAAGTCGTATACCGTTGGGTGGAATAGCGATAGTATTTCCCATAAAAACCCCAATCATCAACCCCATCACCACATCAAAAAAATTCATCATAGTTTGCCATACCATATAGGGTAATATTCCATATCAGCTTGTAGGGCGGAAAAGCGATAGTGCATTCCGCCAATCCATCGAAAACAAAAGAATCATCGTGTATATCATGTCGGAAAACGCTATCGCTATTCCAACTTACGACCCATCACGGTTCCGCCTTACGTGTTACGATTCTTCATGGTTCCTGCATACCGTGGTCAGTTCAACCACTCAACTTCAGGAGGGTATACAGATAATATATCCAAGCAATCATTGGGAGTGTAAATAGCATAATGTATAACATTTTCTCCTTCGTGAATCCCTTGGCTTGAATCGTTAAACCACTCAAGATAATCCGAAGAATTGACTATGAAGAACCCCCACCTACCCAAATGATCATCCTCATCAAATCGCTCATAGGATATTAAATCTCCTTCATCAATACCCCTATAAGCAAGGGCATGGTCAAAGGTTATTCGCAACATTTTTGCTTGATCACCAGCACCTTTAAGCAGGAGCCTAAAACCCTCATAGTCATTGTGCAGGCCTTCTAAATACATCTCTTCTGGCAGCTCTGATATAGGCTCCCATTTTTTAAAACTATTCTTTCGCATAGCAGCTAACCATTAAATCGAAATTTTGTTATGTTCTTTCCCTTCTGTACCTCTAGGGTAGGAGGACCGCCATTAGAACTACCTGGCCTGACATTAACTTGTCTCCCATCGGGTAGCGTTCCTGCTCTACCTGGACCAAATGGGGTGTCAATATTTCTAACGTTCTGAGGACCCAGAGCATCAAAGTCCTTGTTAGCTTGATCTAAACCACCAGATCGATCAAATTGCTTTGTTCGCCCTTTAGTCACTCGACCAGGTATAGAATTCTTTATCAGATCATCGACACTAATTGGTCCATTTGTAGCCAACCTACGCTCAGCGATAAAAGTACTTGCAAGCCTTCCAAAGAGAGCTTCAGCTTGAATAGTGGCCATCATTTCAATTGGACCGACTGCAACAGTCAAAAACCTACCCCATACCACTTCAAATTCATCTGAGTTCAACATACTGGTGAATTCACTTTTGAGTCTAGCACCTATTAACCCAGTCGGATCAATTAGGTTTAAAGGATCATTTCCCACATAGGCATACATATTCATGCCATCGCCATATCCAATGGGATCTGTTTGTAGAAAACGTTTGAGTGATGTGTTGTAAAAACGTGCACGGTAATAATAGAGACCCGTTTCTTCATCAAACCGACGGGCGGTGTAACGATAGGGATTGCCGAGGGGGCTACTGGTAACCACATCCTCACCAAAAGGACCGTAAGCGTATCGTTCTACATCTAACCCTGTAGCATCACTTAATGCAATGACGGAACCTAAGCCATCAAAGTGGTAATAATAGTTGTCTGCACCCACCACCATTGCGATAGGCTGATCCAGTCCCGGTCCGTAGATATATTTTCTCAACAGCTGGCCAGTACCATTAAATTCTTCAAGTACCTGGTCTTGATCATACAGGTACTTTGTCACCGAGGTACCGACATTCTTTTGAATGCGCCTGCCCATCGAGTCATAAGTATAAGTTACAACACCTGATGGTGTGCTGGCAATAGTCAGTCGGTTTTCTGCATCGTAGATATATTTGTTACTTTTGTAACGGTGTAAATTACCATTTCCATCATAGTTTAGTCGTACTGTGCCTGCTTGTGTGTATTGATTAAGGTTATTTGCGGTGTAGGTTGTTGTCGCAATTGTACTTGGCCAATTAGCAAAAGCATCATTACTGATATCATCACGAACACGTTGATGGGTTCTATTATGAGTATATCCAAAGGTAACGTTGTTATTTTTAAATTGATGGGTTAGTGATGACAGATCATTGTCCCGTTCATAGCTGTAGCGGGTTTGTGTGCCGTTACTATATGTCAGGGTTGTTGTGCGAGATAAGGCATCATAACTGTATCGTGCAATCATTGCATTACTGGCGTTTTTTACAGTTTTCAGTCGATTTAATTGATCATAGCTGAAGGTGATAAAATTGTTGTCAGAATAGGTTAGCCGGGTTCGATTTCCGACATTATCGTATTGATATTGGATGGTTTTATTATCTGCATTGGTGACAGCAGATAATCGACCCGCAGTATCATAGCTATAACTAATTGTTCCTGTGCTATCGGTTACCTGTGTCTGACGACCTGATAGGTCATAACTATAATTGACAGGTGTTTTCCCTGGTATTGTTTTGCTCTTCTGACGATTAAGTGCATCGTAACGGTATAAAATCGTTTCCCCTTTACGGGTTTTCTTACTCAGTTGGTTACCCGCATCATCGTAGGTATAGCTTTCAAAACTGGTGTCTGGGAAAGTAACTTTTGCTAGGCGGTCAAATTCATCATAATCATAGGTTGTTATATTTCCATTGGCATCTTCGACACTTGCCGTCAGTCCATTGGAGGTGTAGGTGTATCGTTGCAGTGTTCGGCCAAGATTATCGCCTGTTGAATACAGTCGCCCTGCGAAATCATAATGTGACGTAGTCCTTCGACTTTCTTCATCATATGTTACTTGTACATTACCCCAAAGATCATAATAATATGCTGTGAAACTAAATTCAGGATCAATCACGGTTGAAAGTTTTCCATTGCTATGATAACCATAGAGTGTGGTTTGCCATGGATTTGTGGTATTAGATGTTTGCACTTGCTTTTGTTCTAGATTGCTATCCGCATCATATTTAAAGCGGGTCTCAAAACGATAGGGTGCCGACGAAATGGTATTGGTTATCCGTCCCATGACATCAAATACATAAGTGGTAGCATTTCCATTGGGATCAATCTGGGATGCTATATTTCCCCATGCATCATAGTTGAACGAAGTACTCAGTTTTAGGTCATTGTCATCCACAGTGGTTGATAATAGGTTTCCTGTTGCCGGGTCGTAGGTATAACGAGTCAGCATGCCGGTTGGATCGGTTTGTGACAGTAGTTGCCCGCTCGTGTTATATGTAAAAGTCGTTTGCGGTATCTTGATGCCTACTGCAGGTTGCTCAATAGTCAGCAAATTACCGGTTAACGGATCATAGGTGTTGGTGGTAATTTGGCCTAATGAATTGGTATAAGTCTGTATCTTGTTAAAATGCGAATCGTATGTGTACGTTTCTACATGAGAGGGTGCTGTAGATCCCGGTTTCGGATTATTAATGACTGTAATTGGATTATGATTTGTATCATAGGCATACTCAATGCTGTTGCCTTCAGGCAAAGTGGTTTTTATTCGGCGATGATGCCCATCGTAATCATGTGTTGTAGTTTGATAAACTCGATTTCGGTCTATCACAGGGTTACCCGACTCATCAAAGTACCATAGATGTGTGAAACTACCCAGTGGACTTTTCTCCTCACTACGAAATCCATCTGCAAAGAAATATTCCCAAGGTAATGATGAGGCATCTAGTTGTCGTGTCACTTGATCCAGGCTATTGTAGGTATTTGTTACCATTGGATGGTTGGGTTTGGCCGGTTGAAAGAACTGAGTAAGACGTCCCGGTAAGTCATAGACATAGGTTGTCGTGTCTCCAACGGCATTGGAATAAGTCAGTAAATTTCCATCTGGACTATAGCCGTAATTTATATTTCTACCGGTATCATCAGTGACCGTGGTAATTCGATTTCCTGTATAGGAAAAAGATAAACTACGTCCAAAGTTATTTGAAACCCATGTTAATTTATCTGAATTGTCATAACCAAAATTTATTTCGTTGTTATTGGTGTCTCGCCAGGTACTCAGCTTACCTGTTATATCAAAATCCAGTTCTATACCCTGTTTGCTGCGGTGCACGAAGCTGTTATCTATGTTTTGCGTGAGTTTTGCTGCTGAACCTGGCGGGGGGTTATAGCTGCCATCAGCCAGTTTAATAAACTGGTGAGTTCCCCCCGGTTGCACAACAATAACGGTATTGTCAATTAGATTATCCATTAACCAACGCTGGGTAAGTACTGCTGTTAGCATTTTTGCTGTGGTTCTGATGGTACCATCATTTCCATATACCAAACTTCCATATTGCAAATCAAGTGAAACAAAAAGACCGGCTATGGCAGCAGCAGAATCAATGGGAGAGTCCTCACCCATGCCTTGAAAGCCATCACTACTTATTTTGGCAGTAATGTCAAAATTGTGCGTCCAGCCTCTTCCTAAAGGGCCGTCTTGCAAACGTGCTCCTGATGTGTAAGACCGTTGAATACCCAACCCAAAAGGCAATGCCTGACTACCTGCTATTAAATCATCATGTTTATAAAGAAAGTGGCCAGTAACCAAATCAATAGGATCTCTAGTTTCGATATGACCATTAGATCCGTTGCCCCAGGTATCAGAATTCCAACCGCTATCAAATGACCCAATAATACTGTCCCACCATGAAAGTGAATCGTCTGGAAAGCCGCCTTTTAAATTACCACTGATCATGTGACTTATTTTTTCTTCATGTGCGCCTATTCCTAAATAACCGTGCCCAGTCCAGTTCCCTTGGATTAGCGCACCATTTTGGGGTAAAAGTATCCGACTTCCATCATTTAGGTAAGCTTTAATTCCTAAAATATTTGCAGGACTGTAGTTAATCAGTTGAGATTGAATAGCTGGAAAATTAACATTGGTTACATCAAAAATTTTATGGGATAAGCTATTAGCAATATCGATTAGCTTGACTGTTGAAACCGCACCTACGGGTTGAGTTTGTTCAATTACGCCCCATTCCAGTGCGCTGGCATGACCTGCACCCGTAAAAAAATTTGCCACTTTCTTTGCCCCTGGGTTGGCAGGATCAAAGTTCAAACAGGAATTTGTCATAAGAGATGATAGATTAAAATACGGCGCTCCATCGTATCCAACTACACCTATCATACTGTGCCGCATATTTTCACAGTTAGAAATTTGTCCTGCTAAACGCCAGACTTGGCCTGTTTCTGCCTGGATCGTAGCGCTTAATAATGCGAGTGATGACCCTAATACAGCTTCCGAATTGGCTGCCAGTCCCTCATTTTGATGTTGAGTCAGGGCTTTGCGGTGTTTTTCAATTATTTTTCGTCCAGAAAATCCCCAATCATTCACAATAATATGGGGTATACCTACTTTGACATGCATGTTTACAATCCTGTTACCATCAATACCATTGTGCCCTGCATAGGGCTGGTCAACAGTTAATGTCAATAATGTACTTATGCCACCAGCTCCCGTAGCAACCACAACGCCATCAAGACTAAGTACAGGTTGGTTATTGGCATTAAAAAATAGACTCAGCCGTTGTCCGTAGATCTCATCGGCAAAAAAAGATGCATCAATATCCTGATACTGAACGCGTAATGATTTTCTGTATTGATCGGGAATAGCCGTCAGCCATTCTTCTTCAGTACCTGGAATCGCATTAGGATGAATCGTTTGCCAAACGGGTCCACTTAGAGGGATGATGCTTTTGCCGCCGATAATATCTGCTAACGTTGCCTCAGGTAATTGTGTTCGGATATGATTAACCAGATTGTTTGCATAGTTTGATAAGTTATCTCTTATGTTTGTTCGGTTAACGTTCTGGATGAAATCAGCTGTTTGAGTAGCACCCTGTAACGAAGCAGTTAAAAAACTATTCTGGTCGTAG
The DNA here is from genome assembly GCA_021647585.1 of Methylococcaceae bacterium. Taxonomy (GTDB): domain Bacteria; phylum Pseudomonadota; class Gammaproteobacteria; order Methylococcales; family Methylomonadaceae; genus QPIN01. The sequence continues at coordinate 106,356 of JAKIUK010000002.1, read as the reverse complement.
CCCATGGCGGCAGTTAAATCAATTCCGTTTTTATAGCTGTGTTTTTTTATGCTGGGGTCAAAGATGTAATCAGTTCCATTGATATTCGCTTTTACCCAAACATGGTCGATATGAGCAGTTACTGCGATTTCATTAGGCCATGTGCCTAAACCAAAAACTGTTGCCGGAATATTTGCACGTGAAAGCAAGAGAGCTATTGAGCGATATTGATTGTCTACTCCCAACCAATCACTGAGTTGTTGTTGAGCCAGGTTGACCTGCCCATGTATAAAGCTGGCTGAGAAACCAGATTCGCGTAACAATGCAACCATTAATTCAGCTTGATCAAAATCATTACCTTCCCTATCAAGAATGGTTCCAACGGGGCCACGAGTTACGCCGTAGACTGGAGTATACCTGATGTTATCATGAACATATTCATAGATTAGTTGAGGATCATGTCGTAGCGCGCGTGCCAATTCTACGATCTCTGGAATTCCGGTAACAACTGCCGAGAGAGTAATATTGCTAGTAGAAACCGTTTTCGATGGTGAAACTGGTGTTTGAGCCATAGGCTCCTTTGCTGGTGCACCTGAGCGAGTAGTAATTATTCCTGGTTGAATACTTGATTCTTTAAGTGCGATAGAGTCTAACGGTGAGATCACACCATGAATTGGCGTATATAATGCCTGGGTTTTTAGTGAGCTTGCAACGCTAGGTGAAATGCTTGCGTAACGTGCTCTATTAACATTAGCTCTAACAGGTACACTGCTGGCTCGAATAGATTTTTTCGAGAGGATAGCTTTAGCAGCTTGAGGAGACAAACTTTCGGGTTCAAAACTATTAATGCCTGGCAAGTTGGGGTTTACTGGGACAGAAGCTGATGAATGAGTAGAAAACAGAATTAAAAAATTTACCAGGAACAAAAGGAAATAGGACAAATAACGATTGTAATTTGTAATCAATATGTTTTGCACATTTTTCTCCAAAAGGTATAGATTTTATTGTTATCAAGTAGAAACCAATTATTGGCTTGGCTTGTTTGTCGTTGATGAAATTAAATAGTAGATTGCTTTAACATATAAGATCGATAATGAAATTAAGTTGAGTAATTGGGCACAGGATTTTTATTCGTATTCAAGGCGAAACAATAGGCGCACAGTGGACTATGTAACCATTATTGAAACGTAGAAGACGGATAAAAAGACAATTCAAATTATTTCGTAAAAGTATCTTAATATACTTTTGATGTTGCCGAAATCTATCTAACATATTCACTAGGTGTTGAGTATAGATAGAAAAAAATATTTTTCAAATTAATTTGTTACAAACTCTGATGTTTTTGAATACAAAAAAAATATGCTGGTTTTTAAATGTTGTGTGAGTATTGTTATAATGATGATCGGTTGAAATACCGAGTCGTATATTCATATTTAGCGCATTGGTTACCTGTCAGCTGTATCCGTGTTGTTGACATTAACTCATCTCATACAAATTAAACCCAAAACCCCTCGTGTTGCAACATGAAGATATCGTCATGGTAGTCATTCTATTTTTTATACAGAATAAAAATGGATTACTCAGTATAAGTAAAAATAGCGCGTAGACGGGGAATGTCTATGATTTCAATGTGTTTGCTTTTAAAGTTGATCAGGTTTTCTTGCTGGAATCTTTTTAACAGTCGACTTACTGTTTCCAGTGCCAGTCCTAAGTGATTTCCCATTTCCTGGCGGGTTAATGATAAGGTGAATTCAGAAGCAGAAAAGCCTCTTTTTTGCAGCCTGTCCGATAGACTGATTAAAAAGTGGGCTAATCTTTCTTCTGCTGGTCTTTTACTTAAAACAAAAAAATTTCTATCGTCATTCATCTTCTCGCTACTATGACGAAATAGTTCTCTTGTCAGAGTGGGGACATTATGAAAAATATCATCCATGCTTTTTGCGGGTAATTCACAGAAACTGAGTGTATCTAATGCAATCGCTGAATAATGGTATTTGTCGTTACAAAACCCATCAAATCCCAATAATTCCCCCGGCAGCAGGATGTTCAGAATATGTTCATTGCCATGATGGTCATTACTTATCAGTTTGGCAGTTCCTGACTTAATAGCTAATACCCCCCTAAAATCATCACCTTCACGGAATATATATTCACCACGTTGCAGTGTTTTTTTAGGTTTAATAATTTGACTGATGGTTTTGATTTCTTCCAGAGATAAGCCCCTAGGAAAACAAATGTTATCCAGACTACAGTTATTACAGTTAACCTTGTTTTGTTTTAAACTCATAGCTAAGACTTTAGAATAAACCTGCAAAAGGTTGTACTGTGACCATTTCTCCGGCTTTAACGAAGGATCTATCATGTTCAAGGATAATGAATGCATTAGCCATGCTCATAGAGCTAAGAATACCTGAGCCTTGTTTACCTGTTGTTTTAACAACCCATGAATCATCAGGCTGTTGTTGCAGAATACCCCGTACAATTTCAGTTCGTCCAGCTTTTTTTCGAATATCTTCAGTTGTTTTAAGCTGTATCTTCGGGGCAATTACTTTGTCTTTGATGCCTAGCATAGATTCCAGAGCAGGGAGTACAAACTGATAAAAGGTGACCATTGCCGCGACCGGGTTACCGGGTAAGCCAAAAAATACACTTTTATCTATATGACCAAAGGCCAGGGGACGACCCGGTTTGATGGCAATTTTCCAGAAATCAACTTGTCCTGATTGCTTTAGAGCCGTTTTGGTATGATCTGCATCACCGACTGAAACACCCCCGGTTGAAATAATCATATCAGCCATTTGACTGGCCTGGTTAAAACTATTTAACAATGCTTCTGGACTGTCTTCTAATATGCCTAAATTTACAAGTTCTATATCCGGGCGATCCAAGGCAGCATACAAGCTGTATCTATTACTATCATAGGTGCTACTGCCGGAATTAATATCTCCGATACTAATGATTTCATTTCCGGTAGAAGCTATAGCTACTTTTAGTTTTCGTTTGACTTTGATTTCACTAATACCCAAAGAGGCCATCAAACCAATATCTGCTGGAGTGATAAATCTTCCAGGCTTTAAAACCTCAGCCCCCTGTTGAATATCTTCGCCAGCGATGCGAATATTTTGTCCCGCTTTGTGCCGATTATCTATAGTGATTGCATGATCAGTTAATTCAACATGTTCCTGCATAATAACGGTGTTTACATCATCAGGAATGAGTGCGCCCGTCATGATACGTATACAGTTTCCAGCAGAGATATTTTCTGAAAAGGGTTTTCCTGCATAAGCAGACGCTATAATTTCTAATGATGCGTATCCCTTTGTAGGGAGATCTTTGGCATTTAGCGCATAACCGTCAACAGCAGAATTATTATGCTGTGGCACATTGAATGGTGCAATAATGGCCTGAAACAAAGTACGCCCTTTTGCTTTTTCTATATTGATAACTTGGTAACCTTCTATAGAAGGCAGGGCAGAGATTATTTTTGTTACAGCCTGGTTAACTGGAAGTAGCCCTGATTCGTATATATCCGTACAATTTGCTTGGGTTGAAATCATTTGTGCAGCTATTTGATGGTATGGGTTTGGGTGTCCGTTTTACCCCTATTATCTACCCAGGTAATGGTGATGCTATCACCAGCCTCTCCTCCTTTTAGTAAGAAATCAAAATAAGGGTTTTTTGAAATACTTCCAGCTATATGGCAAGTAATAATTTGAGTTTTGTTATGTAAAACCCAGAGGGTTTGAATATAATGGGCAGGAATAAGTTTCCCCTGTTTGTCTTTGTTGCGTCCATTTTCCATAGGATGGGTTATTAGAGTTCTAATTTGAGTTTTGTCATTCAGTCGTTTGGTTCTGATTTTAATACTGGACATTAACCACACCCACCTACAATGACCTTAACTTTTTTTGTTTTACGGTAAAACTTTCCTTCAGCTTCAATGATGACTATAACATCACTGGTCTCAGCCATTTTAAGTCGGGCGGAGACTTGGGGTTCGACAGCGGGTGATAAATAAAATTCAGCACTTAATGGGTGTGGGTTTTTTTCTACCAGTATGGAAATTTTTTCAATATTTTTCAGAGTACTAGTGACTTTAATAGGGACAACAGCGCCATTTTCTGCTACATGAGGTAAGCGATAGAATTTAATTTTACGGCTATCAATAAATTCTGCACCTTTAAATAAACCTGCTAAAGTTTCTTCGTAATTACCGAGCTTAAAATTATTGATTAGTATTTGAGATTTGGCCAGCGAAGTATGCAGAAAACTATGGGTTAAAGTTATTCCAGATACCCCAATATAAGAAATGAATTTAATAAATTTCCGACGACTTTCAAGCATGTAGTGTACTTAGTAAGAGTTAAAAAGTTTCAAGTAAGTCTGTGCTGATTGTTTGGGGTTACAATCAAAAACCCCTCCGATAACAGCTAGAACATTTGCACCTGCAGCAATTAATTGCCTACCATTTTCAGGCAGAATACCACCAATAGCAACGATAGGAACATTAATTTGTTTTTTAGCCAAACGTAATGTTTCAATATGGGCAGGAGATGCTAGGGGTTTAGAACTGGAAGGAAAGAAACGACCAAAAGCAACATAATCAACACCCTTTGATTCCGCTTTGAGCGCAATATTAATATCATCATAACAAGACAGTCCAATAATGGCTTTAGTCCCCAGTATTTTTCTGGCTGCTAATATTCCACCGTCCTTTTTACCAATATGAACACCATCTGCGCCTATACGATAAGCTAACTCTGCATCATCATTGATAATTAAAGGGACTTGATGACGTCTACAGAGTGATAAAAGTTCTTTTGCCAAATAGATAGCATCAACAGGGGATTTATCTCTGTATTGAATAACAGATGCACCGCCTTTTAATGCAGAACTGACTTCCTGAATAATAATTTCACTGGTTTTTCCATCAGTCTGGGTAATGGCATAAAGTCCTTTGGCAGGGAATTTCATTGGCCATCCTCCATCCAGAATAAACGGTTGGGATTAAACTGGCCTTCTCCAGGACAGTATGCGTCCTCTAATGCATTCCAGGTGTATTCCTGGGCTTCAGCAATAGCTGTAAAGGGGTTAAGGCCCTGGGCAATTAAAGCGGCAATAGAACTGGCAAGAGTACAACCCGAACCGTGATAATTATTGGGTAATCTGTCCCAGCTAAAGGTTTCAGTTTTTTCATTTAACTGGAATAATTGATTATTCACCGTCGACGATTGTTCGTGAGTGCCGGTAATTAATACAAAGTCACAGCCCTTACTAAGTAAAGTTTTCCCGCAGTCGGTTAATTTAGTTTGATTTGCCAGTATTCGTGCTTCCTCACTATTAGGCGTTAGAACTGTGGTGCAGGGCAGTAGCAGTTCGGTGATACTATGAATGAGAGCATCATTAGCCAATGATGTGCCACCACCTGCCGCTAATACAGGATCTAATATAACCGGGATAAGCGGATGTTGTAATAAAACTGACTGGATGGCTAATGCGGTATCATGATGACCAATTAAACCTATTTTTATAGCCTGTACTTGGAAATCATTTAGAACAGTATTTGCTTGATCAATAATGTCTTGCGGTTTTTGTGGAATGAGTTTTTTTATATTGCGGCTATCTTGTTCGGTAAGTGCAGTAATCACACTACAAGAGTGGCATTGGTGGCTTACTAATGTTTCAATATCTGCCTGGACGCCAGCTCCTCCGCTAGGATCATGACCAGAAAAAGATAAAACAACAGGATGATTCATATGTATTTAGTGAAATTTAGGAATAAAATATAGTGTAGTGTCTTGCTTAATCCGTACAGTATGAATTTTTAATCCCTAAAATTGGTTTGTTAATTCTACTTTGTCAGATTGTAAATGTAGAGTGCGTTGCACGCACCCAAATTATTTTTTATTCTTCTATTGCCTAAATGGTGCGTACAACGCACCCTACGAAGATACTTTTGTTTAGAATATCATAATTGGAGAAAATTGATGAAAACGATCTGTATTCCATGCGGATATATATATGATGGTAATGAACCTTTTCAGTCTTTACCTAAAACCTGGTGTTGCCCTGATTGTGGAGGAAGTATAATGAGTTTTGCTGAAATTGATGAGTCTTTGCCAAAAAAAGTACATGATATTTTAGATGATCCTACCCTTTAAAGGGAGATTTGGTTGATATTAAAATTTGATTTTAAACTGGGTTAACTTCACAAACGGTGTCATTACGACCTGTGGGAGGAATCTTGAGTCTGGGGTACAACACTGAGCAATAAGGTTTCTCTCGCTAAGTTTTAACCTGTGCTTTACTAATAGCCATGTAAAATTATGAACGTTTCAATTCTCTGAGTTTGTGTTTTAGCCAAATGGAACATCCACTTAGCGCCAGTATAATCAGCATAACGCCACTTATATCAACAATTATTACACCCACTGAACCAAAAAAACGTCCACTGTGTATATCAAGTAGCACTCTTTCCAATGGCAATATGGATGATCGAAAATTATTTTGAATGTTTTGAACTAGGCTTTCAGGGGCTGCTGAAGTTTCAGACCATTTTACGGGTAAATTATTATGTGGATGCCAGGAAAGAAGTCCATCATCACTGTAAATAGTTGTTCCGCTAGATTTAATAACAATACGTTGCTGCTGATCCAGGCCAATTTTTTCTATTACATTAAATGGACTTTGCTCTATTAATTCACCTTCTAATGAAAGTAACAATAATGAATTACTTAAGGCGGTGATAACAAAATTATTGGTTTCAACTACACCTAACAGAGTGTTTATATTTTCTAATAGTAGCTTATCATCAAAATATAATTGCTGATTAGTTTGTGTTAGCCAATGATGTTCTGTTGAATATGATATTTGATTATCTGGCGAATTAATTCCATACCAGTCTAGAATTATTTTGGACTGAATCATTTGACTGTCCAGTTTTAAATCTTCGGTATGGTTTAAAGCAATACCTGTAATAGCAAGCATAATTAGGACAATTGCCGATAATAAACCGATGTAACGATGGAGCTTATAGATTAGCCTCCAAATTAGATGCTTATTTTTTTTCATTAATAAGTTTTGCCGTCAAAAAATAAAGCTAATTTCGCTACTTTGGTTAACGCTCGTACTGACAATGTAGCACCTGATATTCCATCAATGGGTTGCTTTAGCGTTAAATCAGAAGCGAGTGTATTTTGTTTGAACTGGTTGGTGAAAAAATCATGTTTGACTTCCCAACCCCTGCTTTCTCTAAAAGCGAGTACCTTCAATAACATGATTTTCTTATCTTTAATGATAACAGCAACAGTAATAGGTTTTGTTTTACCAATTTCATTAATTATCCAGACAGATTGTTCAGCCGTTTTCCAGTAACGGGTACGCATAAAACCAGGGTTATGATTAAGAATTTCAGCTGCAGTTTTTTTTAAGTCTTTTGTTAGCCATAGTAGTTTTGGCTTAGGTGGTTTTCCAGAAAATGACCGAAACAGAAAATCTTCAGTACTTTGATATTCAGTAGCATGGGATGAAGAAAAATAGCTAAATAGAAAAACAATTATTATAATTTTTGGCATGGTCATTATTATATTATGAATATTTCGCCAGAGCAGGCACTCCAACAAATTAATTTCCTGTTTGTAGTAGCGCCCTCCCTTAGAATTGATAACCAAGACCAACATCAAAGCCGCGTTCATCTTTATTGCTATTAATAGTATCTTGTTTATAAATGTAGTTGGCTTTTAATACTACTTTCTCATGTATCCACCAGTTTGCACCGGCTTCCCAGATATTATAATTATTCTCAGAGCCACTGTAATAATTCAGTTTCTGATAACGTCCAAATATACCGATATCACCGGCAGAAGTCGGCAATCGATAGCTAGGCTCTACATACCAGCCGTATTGAGTCACAGCAGATTTCTGAACAGGGTCATTAATATCAATTTCCCAGCGGCTATAGAGTGCTTTTCCGGTAAAAGTTCCAGGCCCTATAGCATGACTGTAAATTGTATGAGCTTCATATAAAGTGCCTGAACCTATGTCAACACTGGTATTATTAGAGTTATCACTTTGTCCCATATCGGTTTGATGTAGAATCGTAGCAGCTAATTCCAGACCAGGAACACCGGTATATTTACCTCTAAAAGCAATAATGGGGTCATTGGCTTTTTGCTTGGAAATCTTACCTCGTCCCTTACGAATATTGAGGTCATTACCTACTTCAAGACCACTACTAATCACGGCATCAAAACTCAGCCCATTATCAAACCGATAATTACCTCCAATACCCGCTTCCCACCAGGTGGTAGGAATAATATTTTTTTCTACTTCATTACGTTCCACGCCATAAAAAGTGGTTGGTTCATGGGTTTCATTTAAAATACCGATAGGCACTAAGAATAGTCCGGCTTTAGCACTGGCGCTCTCATTAAAATCATATTCGATATAAGCTTGCTCCAGTTCAATTTCTCCCGCTTTACCATTACCAGATATTGAATGTTCCAGTTCAAGTTCAGAGAAAAAACGTAAATTATCAGTGAATTCATGGCCAAAAAATAACACAAAACGGTGGAAATCAACTTCTTCTTTATGACTGCCGCCTTCAGTATTACGGTTTTGATAATGTAACTCGCCATAGCCGCCGATAGTTGTATTATTAAACCCTTCAGCTGTCTTGTTGACCACATTATAACTTTCACTAACCACTTCAACAGCAGCCGTATTATTAGCCACTTGTTGTTCGGTATTTTCAATTTTATTCTTTAAAGATTGATTTTGACGTTGTAATTGGGCATTTTCAGAACTGAGTTGCTCAAACTTTGCATCTTGCACTTTTTTATAGTCTTCAAATTGTGCCGCTAGTTCATCAACTGTAAGGGCCTGAGCGTTTGTAGTTGAGCCCAATAATATAGCAATTGAGAAAGGGAGTAATTTTAGTTTCATGGTAATAATTAAGGATAAACTATTTAAGTTGTGCACATAATAATGCAAATGCGAATGATTCGCAACTACGATTTGAATATGTAATAGTTAACAGTCTATCCTTTACATTGATTTATTTAGCGCATAAACCTAGATAAATCAGCTGATCGCTTAGGGTGTGCATAAACCATTGAGCAATAAGTATATATTAACGTATTAATACGTACCTGATGGTTAGAGAGCTTCGCTTCACAGTTTTGTGAAGAAATCTGGACAAAAAACCCTGCAGAATCGCTCTCGATAAGGACTTTGGCCTTTGCCTACATGGAAGTAGGTAAGGGGCGTAAGCAGGACGCGGAAGCTTTATCTTCGAGCAATTCTTTGTCTCTTTCGCCCAGATTTTCCACAAAATCCGTGCCCAACTGATTTTTCTAGGTTAAAGTAACTAGCAATGTGTGATTATGGACAAAACAATGTTAAAAAATAAAGAATTATGGGAAACTTTTTTTCCAGAGTTTATGCAATGTGGTGAATCAGCAATGATGAGTTTGATGGAAAGTGCTGCATTGGTGAACATACCTGCTGGGCAGCAGGTCTTTGCTTCAGGAAGTGCCTGTGAAAATTATTTATTATTACTCAAGGGTTCTGTAAAAACGCAATTAATATCAGAAAGTGGTAGAGAGATGCTGTTGTATCAAGTGTTACCAGGGGACTCGTGCGTGTTGACAACCTCCTGTCTACTTGGTGGTGATCACTATCCGGCAGAAGCAATTACTGAAGTCGATGTATCTGCATTTGTTATTTCTTCACATGGTTTTTACCGTTGTATGGAAAAATCAGCATTTTTTAGAGAATTTGTTTTCAAAAACTTTGCCGCACGATTATCTAATGTAATAGGGCGACTGGATGAAGTGGTGTTTGCCGGGATCGATTGGCGCTTGGCCAAGGAGTTATTAATGACGGAAGAAAAAATACTAAAGATAACGCATCAACAATTAGCGACTAAATTAGGTTCTGTTCGTGAAGTTATTTCCAGACATTTAAAACAATTTGAGGCGAAGGGGTGGGTCAGTCTAAATAGAGGAACAGTTAGCATTATTGATGCTGAAGCTCTAAAAAAACTGACCAGAATTGGATAAGTTTAATCAGTTTCGTTGTTTTCATTACCAATAAATCTGAGGATGGTGAAACCTATGATGCCACCCACAAAGCAGGCCATTAATAAGGGGAGAGCAAAAGGGATGTCGTGGTGGTCTCTCATGTCCATTTGCAATACGGTTGAAAAAATACTTAATACAAAATCTATCATTTTTATTATCCTCAGTTGTTAGTTACAGGTGTATTAACGGGGAATTCACATTAGTACGGGATATATATTAGTATATAATAAATTAGAATACAGTGATTAAGTCACATAAGACTGAGTATTTTTGTTGGTTTTTTTCGGTGGTAATTTAACTGTTTGAAATTAAAGTAGAAAAGTATGTTTGTATATTGTTAAAAAAATCGCTGACGAATTTCTATTCACACTGCTCTAAAACATGAGTTATCTTCTCAAAGGCAGTTCTTAGCCGTGTAAGTCCATCTCTTGCGGCATCAAATTCTCCTTTCTGATATTTATTGAATAAATTATCGGCAATTGTGTGCATCGAATTATGTTGATTTTCAAGTATTTTTAAATAGTTTTCTTCTAATAGAAGATCTTCTTTTGCCCGTTTGATCCATACTCCACAGTGGCACTTGGTTTTAATTGGTATTGGCCAGTGTTCAACTTTATCGGGTGAAGATTGTATATTAAACTCAAAATGTTCCTGCCACTGCTTTAGAGTAAGTCTGCATAGTTTTATTCTGGTTTCTTTTTGAGTACGGACTTTCTTTCCATAGGCTAGCCATTCTTGATTAGGAATGTAGTTATCTAACCAATTAGGGAAATCACTAGCAGGCATTGGTTTGGCTATGCCGTAACCTTGTGCATTATGGCAGCCCATGATGAGTAGCATTAAGCCATGCTCGGTTGTTTCAACACCTTCGGCAATGACATCACGGTAAAATGAATGTGCTAAGCCAATAATTCCATCAATAATGGCATAGTCACTTGGGTCATCCAGTACATCTCTGACAAAAGACTGGTCTATTTTTATAGTTTTAGCAAATAGGTTTCTCAAGTGTGTCAGGGAAGAATAACCTGTACCAAAATCATCAAGTGCAATATTGATACCTAAAGTATGCATGCAGGTTTTTATAATATGGCTAATCGATTTTATGTCACCTAATGCACTACTTTCCAGAATTTCTAGTTGAAGGGTGGATGAGTCAACATTGGGAAATCTAGCCAATGCATGTGCCATATTAGCAACAAACAAGGGAGATTGAAGATGATAGGAAGATATATTGATACTGACTTCTAAGTTAATTCCTTGATGTTTCCATTTATCTAATTGTTTTATGGCCTCATCAACAACCCAGTCACCAATCAGTATTTCTAACTCCGTGTCTTCAATAACGGGTAAGAACTTAAGAGGAGGGATCAGTCCTTTTTCAGGGTGTAGCCAGCGGATCAGCGCTTCCGCTCCAAATACTTTACCGGTCCTCATATCAACTTTAGGTTGATAATATAAACAAAATTCATTATTTAATAATGCACTTTTTAATTCCTTAAGCTGATTGTTTTTCTGAATGGTTCGTTGGTTTTGCTCAGCATTAAAAAAGCTGTAATTATTTCGGCCTGCCAATTTTGCTTGATACATTGCCTGATCAGCATGTCGCATCAAGGTATCCAAGTTAGCATCATCTTTAGGATACAGGCTGACTCCGATAGATGCGCTTATAGAGACTGATTGATCGTCAATGAAATAAGGTTGTGCAAGGGAATGAAGAATGCGTTCAAGTAATTGTTCACAAAGGGCAATGGATTCTATGTCACCGAGTAAAAGGGCAAACTCGTCTCCACCTTGACGTGAAACAGTATCCTCTTCTCTTATAATGGCATTGATACGCTCTGCAACATCAATAAGTAACTGATCACCAGCACCATGTCCATAGCGATCATTGACGGGTTTGAAGTTATCCAGATCAAGAAAGCAAACTGCCAGCAAAGAATCTTTTCGATTGCAATGAGCCTGGGCCTGGATGTATCGATCCTCAAGCAGTACTCGATTAGGTAATTGTGTTAGCACATCATAATGCGCCATTTGTAACAGTTTTTCTTGTTGTTGTTTGATGTGAGTAATATCTGAAAATAACCCCACATATTGGAGAATAACATCTTCGTTATCTTTAATCTCTGAGATAGTCAGTAATTCTGCGTATAACGAGCCATCCTTTTTTCGATTCCAAATTTCACCTTGCCAATGACCATGTTCACCAAGCGCACACCACAGATCACTATAAAAATCGGGACTTTGTTTTCCTGAACTTAGAAATTTAGGGTTTTTACCTATCGCTTCTTCGCGACTATATCCGGTAATGTGACAGAAGGCAGGATTTACATCGATAATATTGGCTTTTGCATCGGTAATAATAATACCTTCATGGGTATCACTGAATACGCGCGAAGAGAGACGAAGCTGTTCTTCTGTTTTTTGCTTTTTTGTAACATCCATTACCAAAGATGAAACGCCTATTACCTTATCTTCCTCATTAATCAGCGGGGTGTTATACCATTCACAAAGAATGGTACGCCCATCTTTCGTTATATTTTCATTCAAACTTCGTCGGCCACCTGTATTGGTTAATAAATCAGCCCATATTTTATCTACGGCTGCTCTGGCAGTTTCAGGCAGTATGTTTTTAGTTATATGCTGACCATGAATTTCTGCTTTAGTGAATCCAAACATGTGCTCTGCTGCAGGATTTAAATCAACTAATTCAAAAGCTGTATTCAATTCAATGATGCCTAAAGGAGTGTCTTGCCAGTGCAGAGATAAACGTTGCAAACTACGGTTGAGTTGTTCGCGGATTCGATATTTTTCTGTTACATCGTTAAACACCAGAACCATTCCCAGAATGTTGTTAAGTGTATTACGGATAGGGGCAGCAGAGTCAGCAATTTGATATTCAGATCCATCTTTGGCAATTAAAGTAGTGTGGTTAGAAAGATATATTGTTTCACCCGTGGAAATAACTTTATCTACTGGGTTGGCAATGGGTTCACGCGTAGAGGCATCAATAATAGGAAAGATGGTTTTTAATGGTAGTCCTTTTGCTTCAGTCAATAGCCAGCCAGTAAGCTGTTCTGCTACCGGGTTCATACGGGTAACTTGACCTTGAATATCTGTAGTAATGACGGCATCACCAATACTGTTTAAGGTAACCGCAAGATTTTGTTCACGTTGTTCAAGTAATTGGCTGGTTCGTTCTAGTGTTTCTCCTAACAACATTAATTCGCCTTTCCCAAACAATGGATTGGCAATAGAAAAGTCACCCTTACCTATTTCTTCGGTAAATCGAATTAGGCGGTTTAACGGATTGTTAATAGTGAAGTGTTGAAATAATAACAATAGGAACATTGAAAACATGACAATAATACAACTTAATACACTATTGATTAAAGAGTGTCTAAGAATAGCCTGGTAAGCAGTTGTGTTGTCATATATAAAATAGAGTACGCCTACATGGTGTATTCGGAGTTGATCGGGAGTTGTGGGTAGATTAATGGGAGTGTATACAAAATATCGATTGGACTCGTTATTATTCAGGATGGTTATATCGAAATTTTCTTGGGCTTTATTGAATTGATTTAAAGTAAATTCGGGAATTAGATCTTTTGCAAATTTGTTTTTCCAGCTACGATTATTTGCAATGAGTATTTTTCCATTAGTATCAACGAGTACAATTACCTCAGTTTGAGGTATTAAATTAATATAGCTTAATTCACGTTCAATATTACTGTTATTCTTTTGTAGTAGAAGTACTTCTAACCTCAATTGCAAACGTTGCATCTGCGATTGAATTTTTTGTTCGGTTTGTTGATGTAGTAACGCTAAATCATAGTGATAATTAAAGTAAATAATGCTGGATAACAAACTGGCAAAGATAATAAAACTACTGATGGGTAGCCAAAATTTTAATTGGTAGGAGCGGGTTTTATTGTTCATGGAAAATCAGGAGTCTCCATTGCTATTTAATGTTGGCAACAAGCTGTCATTTATCAGCTGAGAAGTATCGATAGCTTTAAACAAAAGTTGTTTTTTACTCATTAGTATTTTTAATTCTTCAATCGATTTTGATAAAGTCGGACTTTGTAATGCAAGAAAAAGTCGGTTTTCAAGTATTCCGGGCAAGCTGATGCCATCAAATTGTTTCATCACTTCAGTATTTTGAACGGCTAAACGTGGAGCTATACGCTTAGCTGCCTCTACAGGTTGCTGCTGGATATATTCTAGTGCCTTCAAGTGACCAGCAACTATTACTTTCAATAATTCTTTTTGATTATCTATGACTGATTGTCTGGTGACCAACACATCCACAATACGTCCTGGAATTTGAGTGCTATCAAATAACTTTTTAGCGCCTAGTGATATAAGTCTGCTTTTATGGGGTTCAAAGGTAACAATTGCATCTACTCGTCCCTCATTATAAGCAGATTCATGATGATCAGCCATAATAGAAAGGAAGTTTATATCGGTAATATTCAAACTAGCCACCTGCAAGGCAGCATCCAGCAGGATTGCACCAACAGCAGTATTCTCAACGCCTATACGTTTACCTTTAAGTTCCGATAAGGATTGTATTGCAGGTCTGGCTAATAAAACATCAGCGCCCTTAGAAACGTCCATCACTAAAATAATCCTAAGATCGGGGGCATACTGCAATAAAACTAAAGATTCATCCAATGTAAGCGCAGCAACATCCAGAGTTTTGTTACGAAAAGCATGAGACACTTCAGTTGCTGAAGGCATTTCAATTAGCTTGATAGCTTTGTTATCAAAAAAATCCAGGCTTTGCGCAAGGTAAAGTGGTTCATAACCTAGCCAAAGATTAGTGCCTATTTTTAAAATATTATGTGGCCGAGGTTCACACCCGATAATAAGGATGAGTCCTAAAAAAGAGATAAGGTGTAAGAAATTAGAATGTCTAGCAAATTTAATGAGTAACATGTAAAACAAATACCTTCATTTACTATGATTATACTTTATGATAGTTCATCGTTCAGTTGACAGCAAATTACAGTTAATTTCTACAGTGTACTCAAAATATCTATGGTTCTTTACTCTAGAATTAACTACAGGGGTACTTAAAAGTGAAGTGAATTTGAATTAAACCCACATAGAGCGGACTTTAGGGAGCTTTACAGTGTGGTTTATTACGATTGCTTTAATTTTTTAATCTCATCCATTAACTACGGTATCCAGCAAGGTTATGTTTACTTGTCTTTGTTAAATTTAATTGACTCTAGGAGGCTGTCCGAGAATAGAAACTGTAGTGAGGGAAACCCATTTTGAGTCAGTTTTGTTGATTATTTTATACTGATTAGCAATACAAAAAAAATCTGATGACGTACAAAAAGTTTTCGCGCTTTGATACAACTGATTTTATTGTCCCAAATCGCTAGTTTAAAACTATGCACTTTCAGTGCAAGGCTTTAGCAATTAAAATAGCATCGCAGAACGATACATTGTTTAACAACATAACGACTTCCAGTCCATAGTGGTTGAGAGTCATTTCGACCAGCGGGAGAAATCTTTATAACTATAACCAATTAGGGTAAGTGAGCAATCCAAGTGGAGTCCCTACAAGGATCTGAGTACCGATACAAAACACAGGGGCAGACCCACTGTAGTAGTGATGAAGTTTCTGTAATGGAAATGGAGCGAAGGTGCTGACATATCCAAAAGTAAAAATATTAATATTAATAGCAATTACTTATCGAATATATCCAAAGAAACCATACAGAGATGCCGCTATGTGAAATTAGGTGGCGCTTGCTCCCTGTTACTTAGATTTAAAAGGGTTTAACCACTGCCAGGATGATAATTCCCACTAAAAATAGTACAGGTACTTCATTCATCCAGCGGTAAAAAACATGCGAATGTTGGTTTCTATCATGTTTAAAATCTAATAACCATTTACCACAGAATCCATGATAAACAACCAACAATAGCAATAAGGTCAATTTGCTATGTAACCATCCTGTTGCAGAATAAAGTTCCCAGGCATAATCGCCCAACATCCAGATACCAAAGATGAAAGTTATAATCATTCCGGGTGTCATAATGCCAAAAAACAGTTTACGTTCCATTACTTTGAAACGCTCATTACTTATTTCATCATCACTCATGGCATGATAGACAAATAGGCGGGGTAAATAGAAAAGTCCTGCAAACCAAGTAACCATAAAGATGAGGTGTAACGCTTTTAACCAGAGCATAATTGTTATCCTTGTATCAAATTGTTTAACCGCTGTTTCATTTTAATGAAGTCAAAAGTACCTGTTTTTTGAAAAACTATATTACCTGTAGCCGATATCAAAAATGTTGTAGGTGTTAATCTGACCTGTCCAAAGGCCATGGCATGTTCTGCTGTTAAATCTAATGCAACATTATACGGCAGTTGTCTGGCATTAGTCATTGCAACCACATGACTGGGTGGGTCGTAATACATGGCAACGGCTATGATTTCCAAACCTTTAGGGTGAAACTGATTATATAGCTCAATCAGATGGGGTATTTCTTTTATACAACCAGCACAATCAGTTGCCCAGAAGGTAATAATAACGGGGTGGCCCCGTAACTGGGCTAATTTAATTATTTTTCCTGTAATAGTCGTAAAGGTGACAGCAGGAGCTGGCGTTATTCTTTGTGTTTGCCAAAGCAATAAAATGATTAGTATGCATCCGATTAGCAAAATCAAAGGGAGTCTGTTTTTAACTGCCATTGATATTTTCTTCATCTTTTATGACCTGTTTTACAGGTTGAATATACGAATTGCAGAGTGCCCGATAGAGAGGTACAGGATTAATTAATTTTGATGTACCAGTAGCAAAAAAAGCAGTTGCCATCAATGGAATTAATATTTCATGGCTACCTGTCATTTCCATTACTATGACGAAAGAAGTGAGTGGGGATTGCAACATGCCGGAAAAATATGCAGTTATGGTTAGTAAAATCATTGCAGAAACGGGTGCTACAGGAAACCAAGTTGCAAGATTTACTCCAAAACCAGCTCCAGTTGCAATGGATGGAACGAAAATACCACTGGGAATACCACTAAAAAAAGTAGCGCAAGTAGCTAGCATTTTATAAAGTGGAAAAAAAGGATCCATAGTTTCAGCGTTAGTCAAAATGGCTTTAGCTTGGGAATAGCCGGTACCAAAAGAATCTCCATTAGAATAATAACCAAGAATTGCAATGATTCCGCCACAGGCGAAGGCTATTATTACAATGTGTAGGCCGGTTCGGTTAAGGAAGCGCCCACCACTTATAATGATTTTACTGAAAATACCCCCTAAAAAACCACCGACGATGCCACACAGTGGTACAGCTATCCAGCTTTGACTCCAGGGCATGATAAATGATTTGTCACTAAAAAAAATGTAATTATTTAATAATGCATAAGCGGTTACACCGGAAAAAATGATTGCCGTTAACACCAGACTACTGATTTTTTCTTCCAGAGCACGGCCCATTTCTTCTATTGCAAAAATAATGCCTGCTAATGGTGCACTGAACATGGCCGCAAAACCCGCAGCACTTCCTGCCAGAATAAGCCCTTTTTCCATGTAGTGGGGTGGGAATTTAACGGCTTTTCCCAAAGAAGCCATAAACGAAGCCCCAACATGAACGGCTGGCCCTCCAAATCCAACCGAAGCACCTGATAGTAAGCCCATAATAGGAAGCAACATTTTGCCTAAGGCAATTTTTAAAGAGATTAACTTTGTCCTGTCATCTAAATTCCCTGTAATTTCAAGTGCAGTTTTTACTTGTGGAATACCGCTGCGTTCAGAACCAGGGAAAAAACGAAAGGTGATCCATGCAGTAAAACTAAGTCCAATGGGAGCAATAATAAAGTTAAACCAAAAATGCTGTTTCGAAATTTCGCGATAGGTTTCTCCAGCCCATTCACTTAACAGGGTCATTGCAACGATAAGTAAACCTACAAAAATAGCACCAACCCAAAACACCAGGCGTTGTTTCCAGGCAGTGATAGAAAATAATGAAATAAATTGTTCTGACATTTATTTAGTATTGTGTTTGAGATAATTTATCCAAAGAAAAATTAAGTTATTACTCTAAGTCAGATCAACTATGAGCAAAATACTTTGGTAATTATAGCAGTGTGCGTTTACCCCACATAGGAGTATATAGATTGTTACAAACTATACTAAAGAACTGCAAAACGAGATTGTAATAAAAAACATTCCTGATCTCTGATGAAATCTGTAGAATTAATTTTTTAAATAAACAGGTTATGGTCATTTCATGGATAAATTCATAGAGATTTTCGTTTTCTACTTATCGGAGTGGCAGCAAGTTGCAATTAATAATGTGCAATACAGTGTTGTTATAGCTCTAGGTTCACTATTGATTGGCGTATTACTAGTTCTTCTATTGAAGAGAAAAAAGAGTGTTAGTCTGAAGCAAAAGTTAATGCTACAAAATCACGCTCTGGAACAGAGTGAGCAAAAATATGACAAGCTATTAATTACCCAGAAAAATGATGTAGAAAATATTAGCAGTCTCCAACAACAAATAGATCAGTTGACTAAAGATCTGCAGGAAAGTGAAAAACAGAGCAAAGAATATATTCAGAAAGAAGAGCTAACAAAAAAAGCTTTAGATGCAAAAAATCTTGAAGTTGATGGTCTTGAGTCAATAGTTAACGAAAAAAATCAGCGGGTTGATCAATTACAAAGTAAACTGGACGAACAAAAAATTCAGGTGTCAGAACATGCTCTGGAACAGGCTCAAATTGTAGTGATGGAAAAAGAGCTCAGTGAGCTTTCTAATAAGTTAAATAAGGTAGAACAAAAGATTCAGACACAGATAGTAGAATTAACTAACAAGAATGAGATGATTGCACAATTAGAGCTATCTGCTCAATCTTCTGAAAATAATCTGGATGAAGTTTCAGAGCTTAAATCTGAGATAACTAAGCAGGAAGTTGATAGTAATATTGAGCAGTTGCTTGAATTAGAAAATACACTTCAGCAACAAAATCAACAGATGACCCAATTCAACAAAAAACTACAGTCATTATTAATTCAGTCTAATACTAATACAGAAAATGAAAATATTTTAACTGATACCCGCCAGGATTCAGGTGGGGTGCTTAGTAAATTATTATACAAGATGTCTTTTCTGGATAATGTGAAAAACTCAGATGCTGAGCAAAGTCATGCTAATGATCCAGTAATTGAGGATGTCTGGCAACAGCATCAGCATGTTATAGATCAGTTAATTGAGCAGTTATCGGTTCAACAGCCAAAGCCGGATGTTCAGACAGTTAACATAGAAGATGAAAGGTTAGCAGCAAATGATACTGAAGAAGCTTTAGAGCAGCAATCTATTCAAGAAGATGAATCAGCAGAAGAAATGGATCAGTTGAAACTGAAATTAAAAGGTTTTTATCGAAAATTAATCTTATAGCTTAAGCACGACAGAGTATGAGTTTTAAAAAAGATAATCCGTACTTAATCGCTGAAAAAACTACACAGAGAGATAATCAAAAGGCTTATGATGCCAGTAACGCAAGAGAAAAATATTGTTTTGTATGGTTAAAGTCAAAAAAGAAAACAGTTAATCGATTAATTAATATTGTCGCTTTGATTGGAGTTATTAATGGTGTACTGATTATTCTGCAATCTGCAATATTAGCTTATATATTTCAACAGCTGATTATTGAAAAACAGCAGTGGAATCAATTAAGTTATTATTTTATCGTGTTGACAGTTGTTTTTATTTTTCGAAGTCTTTGTAGTTATTATTTTCAGGTGTTGGGCTATAAAGTTGCAGTGACGATAAAGCGCTCAGTACGTGAACAATTGTTGAACCAATTTTTTTTGTTAGGGCCGGCATATATTAAGCAACAACAAACGGGTGAGTTGGCAGCAAGTACTCTGGAGCATACCGAGGCATTAGAGGGGTATTTTTCTCGTTATCTACCTCAACAAATGATTGTCGCACTATTACCTTTGCTAATGATTGCAGTAGTAATGCCTGTTAACTGGGTGGTAGGACTTATTTTTCTTATAACAGGCCCATTAATTCCTGTGTTTATGGCGTTGGTTGGAATGGGAGCTGCTTCAGCTAATCGTAATCAGTTTTTAGCCATGGCAAGAATGAATGGTTATTTTCTTGATCGGCTAGAAGGACTAACAACACTAAAACTGTTCGGACAGACTGCAGCTGAATTAAAAGCGATTAGCAAGGTATCTGCAGTTGTTCGTGAAAAAACGATGACAGTATTGCGTATTGCCTTTTTATCTTCAGCTGTATTGGAGTTTTTTAGCGCTATTGCAGTCGCATTAGTTGCAGTTTATGTTGGTTTAGGCTTGTTAGGGTTGATACATTTTGGACCTGCTATCGATATAAGCTTGCAGGAAGCATTGTTTGTTTTACTATTAGCACCTGAATTTTTTAACCCTCTGAAGCAGTTTGCTACGCATTATCATGATAAGGCTGCAGCTATCGGGGCAGCAGATCATATTTTAAAAATATTAGATCAGGTTCATGTTATAGAACCCGAAATATCATCTACTGTTGATACTTTATTTTGTATTGAACTGAAAAATGTAAGCAAATGCTTTCAGCAAAAAGAGGTTTTAAAATCAATTAACTTGCAGATAAAAGCAGGTGAAAAAATAGCATTAACGGGTGAATCCGGAGTAGGTAAAACCACCTTGTTTAATTTGTTGTTGGGATTTGAAGAAGCCAGTACAGGGGATGTATTAATAGAAGGTAGCAGAGCAACTCGACAAAACACAGAAAACCTTATTGCCTGGGTAGGTCAGAAATCAACCCTTTTTTATGCAACGATTGCAGATAATATTAGTTTGCTTGATAGTTCTATTCCGTATCAACAAATTGAAGCAGCTGCGGATGCAGCGGGTGTTACGGAATTCAGTAAGCATCTGGATAACGGATTATTAACTCTGGTAGGAGAAAAAGGTTATGGTTTGTCGGGGGGACAAATACAACGTATTGCGCTGGCACGCACCTTTGTTAAAAATGCACCTATTGTCCTACTTGATGAACCTACTGCACATCTGGATCTAGCCAATAAAACCAGATTGTTGAATGTGATTGATTCAGTATTTAAAGATAAAACCTTGATCATAGCCAGTCATGATCCATTGGTGACTGCCAGAATGGACAGGACGGTTTGCTTATCATGAAGGATTTGATTTCTTTTTTGCAGTTATTTAAACCCTATAAACTTTGGTTGGTTGGTGGCGTTTTTTTATCATTATTAACCTCGCTGGCTTCAATCTCTTTACTAACACTCTCCGGCTGGTTTATCACTTCTTCTGCAATTGCTGGACTTTTGGCTCCTGACGGTGTAGCCATTGCTTTTAATTTCATGCAACCCGCTGCTGAAATACGTGCTTTGGCAATTATTCGTACCGTTGGTCGTTACGCTGAACGAGTAGTAACGCATGAAGTGACCTTTAGAATTTTAGCGGATTGTCGAAGCTGGTTTTTTGAAAAATTAATTCCACTGGCACCTGGTCGACTTGCCATGCAACGCAGTGCAGATTTGCTGGCAGGTATTACTCAGGATATTGATACCTTAGATGCGTTATATCTGCGGTTGTGTTCTCCTCTGTTAATTGCCTTGATCGGTGGGGGAGCTGTTGTCATTTTTATAAGCAGTTATTCTATTCAGATTGGACTACTGGTTTTGATTATGTTGCTATTAACATCAGTATTTTTGCCTTGGTTATTTAGTCACTTAGGGCGGCATAGTGCTAGAGAAATAGTAGCACAAACTGCAATATTCAAAATAGCGCAAATTGAGATTTTACAAGGTCTCGCTGATCTGCTTGCCTTTAACGCGTATTCACGTTATAGAGACAGGATAATGACTGTTTCTGAGCAAATATTAGATACACAAAGTAAGAATAATCGTTTTTCGGCATTCTTATCAGCAATTACTGTTTTTGTATCACAAATGACGGTACTGATAGCCATTGTTATTGGGGCTGTTTTATTTCATCAAGATCGTGTTTCAGGACCTGTTCTAGCAATGCTGAGTTTTTCTGTATTCGCAGTATTTGAATTAGTTAACCCCTTAGCATCTTCAATACAACTGCTTGCTAAAACCCAAGCAGCAGCGAGTAGGATTTTAGGTATTACCAATCTTGGCTCTGTTATTACAGAACCCCTGCAAACTATTGATATACCTTGTTCGGGCGATTTAAAGATTAATAATCTCAGTTTTCGTTATTCTGAACAGACTGACTGGGTTTTAAAACAGATTGATTTAAATATCCCTCAAGGGAGCAAAATTGCCATAATTGGAAATAGTGGATCAGGAAAAACGACATTACTGCAACTGCTAATGCGTTTCTATGACCCACAACAGGGGTGTATCAATTATGCTGGAATCAATTTTAAGTATTTTTCATCTGACCAATTAATGACTCGGTTTTCTGTTTTGTCACAAAATGTTCAACTTTTTTCTGCGACCATAAAAGAGAACGTGTTGATTGCCAAACCAACTGCATCAGAGTCTGAAATTTTACAAGCAATTAAAATGGCTGGTCTGCAAAAATTTATTCATCAGTTACCCGAAGGTCTAAATACCTGGGTGGGTGAAAATGGAGCAAAAGTCTCATCAGGTGAGGGACGAAGAATTGCGTTAGCAAGAGTGTACTTGAAAAATGCGCCAATACTTCTATTGGATGAACCAACGGAAGGGTTGGATAAAGAGACGGAAGATGAAGTGCTCAATACATTGAAACAAATAGCCAGAAACAAAACGCTAATTATGGTGACTCACAAGGAGGCAGGTCTTAGACTGGTTGATAAGGTCTTTAGCATAAATAACGGGTATTTGAAACAATCAATCAGTTATGCACAAAATAATCTGTGAAAGTTGTAGAAATCAAGAAGATAAAAATGTGAAGTTATTCACAATTTCTGTGGATAACTCTGTGGATTAACCATTTCAAAATACGTTCACCCTGTGTGTTTATCGTAAAATCATTAATTTGTATATATTTTATACAGAATAAATAATTTTATTTGTAGTCAATAGCTTACGCCTTGTAATAGATATGTAAGCTATTTTTAAAGGTTAATTTTTTCTACTTTACAATAAACAAATATGTTGTAAATTAAAGCTGTGTATTAAAGTGTGAATTTGTTCTCACTTTTTAATGAAAGAATTGTAAAACATGAAGCTTATGTTGATAAAGTTTTGCATATACATATTAAATGCGACTTTTTAAACTAAATAAAATGAGTTTCGCAATAGAGCGATCTATGCTTATTAAATTGAGTAACGATTTGGTTGACTGCTCATTCCTAAGGTTACTTTGAAAGTATCAACTGATATTTTCAAGACCAAAAAAAATATGAAAATAGACTATTATTCTATTATCAAAAGCAAGATGCTAATACTTGTGTTATTGAATGAGTAAGGTAATAGGCTATACTAAAAAACTAATTGAATAACAAGATGATTGTAAGCCCTGGGTGATTATGACAATCTATAGCCAGTGATAACAAATTATAGAATATTGTTTTTGGTGATAAAATTTCATTTTAAGAGGTTAGTTTGAAGCTTTTGTTTATATCAACATTAATGCTTTTTGTAAGCAATATTGCGTACCTTGTCATCCCCGTCTTTCAATCCGGTTTTGAAATCAATTCTTATTTCTTTTCCCCAGAGACAATTCTATTACTGATAAACAGTCTGTTTGTTGTTTTAATGTTAATTTTATTTTATCAGCAGAAAAATGGCACTTCAATTGATGAAAACGAAACAGAACTGATTCAAGCTGAAAATAGTAATAATACCGTTGCTCCATTTTCATACAGTGATCAATTATTAATTGATACTTTTCCAGGTATATTATGCATTAAAGATCAGTATGGAAGATGGCTTCAAGCCAACACGGACTACTTGACACTGTTAGATTTGCAAGATATTGAATATGTTGGTAAAACAGATGCTTATTTGGCGTTGAATGTAAAGGCTAATAGCTTAGTCTTTCAACAAAATGTTATGCAAGATAAAAAGGCATGGCAATTAGGGAATAGAGTTAAAAAAACAATGTCTTTTGTACGTGAGGGGGGCGGAACGGTTGAAATGGAAATTTTAACCACTCCTCTTTTCGGTGAAAATAAGCAACCCTTCAGGTTGGTAGTTTCGGGGCAGCATCTTCAGCAGAGTTTAAAAGCAAAAACTAAGCTTGAGTTATTATCAAGTATTTTTTCTAATAGTCATTTAAGTTTTTTGATACTGGATGAGTCATTGAAAATAACGAGTGCTAATTCAGCCTTTTCTTCATTGTTTGGCTTTTCATCAGAAGAAATAACCGGTCAATTAATTTCGCATATAACAACGACAAAACAAAAACAAGACTTTTGCACAACAATTCTGGCTTATTTTCAAAAAAACAACTTTCAGTTATGGTCGGGGGAGGTGCAATGCAAAAAGAAAAATGGAAGACAAATTCTTATCAAATTAGAAATAAAACCCATTTTAAGTAAAGAAAATACATTTGATAATTATTTCGTAACACTTGAGGATATTACCTTATTCAAAGAGAATGAAAAACGTATTTTGCAGATTGCTCATTACGATCATTTGACGGGTCTGGTAAACAGAGCTATGTTTATGGATCGCATGGCACAATTCTTATCTGCTGCTGAACGTCATAAATTGACGGCAGTCATATTTTTTATAGATCTTGATAAATTTAAAATTGTTAATGATACTTTGGGGCATGATGCAGGAGATGACGTGCTCAAAGAAACTGCAAAAAGATTATTAGGGTTAGTGAGAAAAGAGGATGTTGTTGCCCGCTTTAGCGGTGATGAGTTTGCTATTTTACTGTTAAATGAAAGAACCCATGAGCAAGCCATTTTTACTTCCACTATGATTGCTCAAAAAATCATTGATCGGCTCTCCGAAGTGTTTTATATAAATCGTAGTGAATTATTTATTGGTTCAAGTGTAGGGATCTCAATTTTTCCTGAAGATGGTAAATCATCCGAACAGCTTTTAAAACATGCTGATATGGCAATGTATGAAGCTAAAAATCGAGGTAGAAATAATTATAAGTTTTACAAAAAAGAATTTAGTGCTGCTAGTCAAGACCGATTGGCAATGGAAAATAATTTACGAAAAGCAATTGATAATGCCGAATTCAAATTATTTTATCAACCGCAATATGATGCTAAAAGTTTAGCTATCAGTGGTGCTGAAGTTTTGATACGCTGGTTTCAAGATCCTTTTGGGAGAAATAAAATGATTCCGCCTGATCTTTTTATTCCTATTGCTGAAGAGACTGGATTAATAATTGAAATAGGTGCATGGGTACTCGAAACTGCTTGCTGTCAATTTAATCAATGGTTGAAGCTTGGTTATTCTATACCTCAGATTTCAGTCAATGTTTCGGCTCGTCAATTTATGGATGATGGGTTTATGCAAAGTGTAGAGGATGCATTAAAAAAAGCAGAGCTTGAACCTAAGTATTTAGAGCTGGAAATTACAGAATCAATGTTAATAGGAGACCTTAACAGAATTGAATTGCAACTCAAAAGGTTGAAAAATATGGGCATTAAGATAGCGCTGGATGATTTTGGTACAGGTTATTCTTCTTTGTCCTATTTAAAAAAATTTCCTATCGATGTGTTGAAAATTGATCAATCGTTTATAAGAGAATTAACCATTGGATCAAAAGATGCAAGCATTGCTTGTGCAATTATAGAAATGGGACATTCTCTTAATCAAAAAATTGTAGCAGAAGGCGTGGAAAATGAAATGCAATTAAATTTTTTGAGTGAACGAAAATGTGACTTCATTCAAGGATATTACTTTAGCAAGCCATTGCCAGTCTTCAAAATGTCAACTTTATTACAGGAAGCTCAGCTAAAATTAAAACCCTAGTTTTAATAAAATGAGACCAACCAAGATTTGATACTATAGCAATAGGTTACTGTGGTTGGTCCACAAAGTTTGATTTACAAACAAAGTATTGAGAAACTATTTTAGTTATTCTCTAAATTGATCCAGATTTTCCAAAAACCACTGATAGCTCGTTCTTAGCCCGGCTTCCAATTCAACATCATAGCTCCAACCCAAAGATACTAAACGCGAAACATCCATTAATTTTCTTGGTGTGCCATCAGGCATATCAGTATTCCAGACCACAGAACCTTGATATCCAGTTACTTTAACAACCGTATCTACCAGTTCTTTTATAGTGACATCTTTACCCGTGCCAACATTAATATGTGAAAGCATTGGTTGAGTGTGTTTCGTATAAATATCTGAGGACAAGTTCATAACATGAAAACAGGCTTTAGCCATATCATCAACAAATAAAAATTCACGCATTGCTTTGCCTGTACCCCATGCTTCAACATGCGGTTTATTCTCTAGCGTGGCTTCATGAAAGCGCCGCAATAAAGCAGGGATAACATGGCTATTCTTAGGATGAAAATTGTCTCCAGGACCATATAAATTCGTTGGCATCACCGAACGAAAGTCCGTGCCATATTGTCTGTTATAAGATTCACATATTTTTATACCAGCTATTTTGGCTATGGCATATGGCTCGTTAGTAGGTTCTAAAACACCTGTTAATAACGCGGACTCAGTCATTGGTTGCTCAGCCAGTTTAGGATATATGCAAGAACTGCCTAAAAACAATAGTTGTTTACATCCAGAATTATACGCTTGATGAATTACATTGGACTCAATCATCAGGTTTTGATAAATAAAATCAGCAGGATATTCATTGTTAGCAAAAATACCTCCAACTTTTGCAGCTGCTAATACAACATAATCAGGTTTTTCCTGCTGCATAAAATCATGTACAGCCTGTTGCTTACATAAATCAAGTTCTGCATGTGTTCGGGTAACAATATTGAGGAAGCCCTTGGACTCAAGCTGGCGACAAATAGCCGAACCAACCATGCCTCGATGACCAGCGATATAAATTTTAGATTGTTTTTCTATCATAAAAATAACTCAAGTACGTCCATATTTATCTTCAAAACGGATTATGTCGTCTTCACCTAAATAACTGCCGGATTGTACTTCAATCATCTCTAACGGAATGATTCCAGGGTTTTCCAGGCAATGTACAACACCTAAGGGGATATAGGTGGATTCGTTTTCAGTTAATAACATCTGTTCATCGGCTTTAGTCACTAAAGCAGTCCCTTTTACCACTATCCAATGTTCGGTACGATGATGATGTTTTTGCAGTGATAATTTGGCCCCTGGTTTAACCACTATACGTTTGGTTAAATGCCGGTCGCCTTGATCAACTGAATCATAATATCCCCAGGGACGGTATACTTTTCGGTGTAGATCAGCTTCTGAACGCTGTTGCTGTTTTAATTGATCAACAATAGACTTAACTTCCTGCACCCGGTCTTTAGGTGCTACCATGATCGCATCCGGTGTTTCAACTATCACCAAATTAGAAGCCCCAACTGCTGCAATTAAGCGACTGCTCGAATACAAATAAGAATTCTCAGTATCAACAGTTAAAACATCACCCGTGATTGCATTACCTGATTCATCCTTTTCTGTTACATCCCACAAGGCAGACCAAGAACCTACATCGTTCCACTCAGCTGCTAAGGGGATAACTACTGCCTTGTTGGTTTTTTCCATTACTGCATAATCAATTGAATCAGCAGGACATTGTGAAAAAACAGCTTTATCCAAACGGATAAAATCAGCATCGACTTGGGCGGTAGCAAAAGACTCACGACAAGCAGCTAACATATCAGGATTGTATTTTTCTAATTCTTCCAGATATCGCCCCGCTTTAAAGGCAAACATACCGCTATTCCAAAAATACTCTCCTGATTCAATATATTGTAGAGCGGTATCATGATTTGGTTTTTCAACAAAGGCAGCCACATCATAAGCGACACCCGTATTTTGAGCTCCTCTTTTAATATAACCATAACCTGTTTCGGCAGCAGTAGGCACAATACCAAAGGTAACTAGATTACCTTCTTTTGCTAGAGATTTGGCATTTTTAACAGCGGCTTGAAATGAAGCTATATCTGCAATGACATGATCAGCAGGTAAAATCAGTAAAATATCTTCTTCAGATTCTGCAGCCAGCGCAGATAACGCAACTGCAGGTGCCGTATTTTTACCTATGGGTTCAAGAATAATGGCAGTAGGAGGGGTGTTAATCTCTCTTAATTGCTCAGCCATCATAAAACGGTGATTCTCATTACATACACCTATTGGCGCTTTAAGGTCTTCAATGCCCTGTAACCGCAAGACGGTTTCTTGCAGCATAGTATGGTTAGAAACCAAAGATAAAAACTGTTTAGGGTGTTGTCCGCGAGACAAAGGCCAAAGGCGAGTGCCACTACCACCGGATAAAATAACTGGGATCATAAGTTTGTATTAATTCAAATTTAAAAGAGTTACTTGCAAAGTCTATTAATGAAAGTGGGATTATTAGGGTGAAAAGCCAAAAAGGGGAAATTGCTCACAAGAGATCTAACATAGATAGTGTCAAAAAAACTTGATAATAATAAATGAAAGAATGGATTAGTCAACACAATATCATAGTCTTAGTCAAATATCCAAAGCTAGTGGATATTCTAAGTAAGTGGGGTTTATTTATTGCTGTTTTTTTACTTTGTAAAGACAGTTCTTTTCCTTTTGCTTTCTGATGAATATTTAAATCACATCGTATACCCGTGTTTATCCAGATATGAGTCATTAAATCAAATCTTCGGCATCCGTTGATGGTAGTTTAGTTATCTCGACTCAACAAAGGGATGATTGTATAATTGGCTTTGTGTTTTGTCCGTCTTCTTCGTTGTAGAAAGGGTTGGGTAGCTTGCTACATGCCCATTTCCACGCCTCGACAATTGCTCCTGCATTGTTCTACCTACACACATCCATGTGTTAGTTGAAGACGAACAAATTATTTCGCCAATTACCCAACTTAAATCTGTGCGCGTCTTAAGTTTTAAATTGTCCAATATTATGTCGTAGTTGATCAGCTAAATCCAATAACTCTTTACAGGCTTCAGAGGTATTTCTAGCCCCGATAGATGTTTCATTGGTAACGGTGCTAATATTATTAATATTTCGGTTAATTTCCTCGGCGACAGCTGTTTGTTCTTCTGCAGCTCCAGCAATCTGATTGTTCATGTCACTGATAGTATCAATTCGTTCACTGATCGCGGTGATTGATTCACCCGCTGATGCAGCTTGTTCAACACTGGATGCTGCTTGTTTTTTACCATTGTCCATAACCCCAACTGCTTGTTTGGCACGATTTTGTAGGCGTTCTATGGTTTGTTGAATTTCCAGAGTTGAGTTTTGTGTTCGACTGGCAAGTGTTCTGACTTCATCAGCAACTACTGCAAAACCACGTCCTTGTTCACCTGCACGGGCGGCTTCAATAGCTGCATTTAATGCTAGTAAGTTAGTTTGCTCAGCAATGCCTTGAATTACACTTAAAACTTCACCGATACTGTTACTGTCATTTTCAAGTTCATGAATTACATTGGCTGCATTTTCAACTTCAGAAGCGAGCTGGTTGATTTCACTAACGGCCTGAGTGACAATGTTTTTGCCGCTGGTGGCTTCAGAGTCCGCTGTGGAAGCAGCCTCAGACGCATTGATTGCATTTCGAGCGACTTCTTGTACTGTAGCCGTCATTTCCTCCATTGCCGAAGCTACTTGGGTGGTTTCTGCAAGCTGTCTTTCAACACCTTGTTCTGTTTGCTGAGTGATTTGAGCTAAGTTTTGCGATGCAGTGGCTAATTTATCGCTGGTATAGCTTATACTATCAATAGTTTTTGCTATTTTTTTAACAAATGTATTGAAACTACCGGCTACCCATGCAAATTCTGATTTTCCTTTCGATTTAAGGCGAGCGGTTAAGTCACCATCACCACTGCAAATGCCTTGGAGCCTTAAAGCCAAATCAGTTAAGGGTGAAATAATTATTCGATTCATAACAAAATAGCCAGTGCCACCAATAATGGCTAATGCGAGGATAAAAAAACCTATAGCTATCCAAATGTCTTTTTGTAACGTCACAAAGTCTTCGGCAAGAGGGGTAATAATTTCAAAGGCACCATGCAAATCGCCTTCACGTTTGTTTTCCATAGGGTGACCCAAGATATCTTCACCTCTATTGTTTCCCCAAAGCTGTGCGGAAGTATTAGGATCGCCATGACAAATTTCACATTGTTTGTCTAATCTAACAGGTCTAAAATAACGCGCTTCCTCTTTTTCTTCATCAAAATAGCTGTATTCATTTGCCGTTGGATTGTTTTGGAAATAAGTTAATACTTTTCGCTCTATGGCATCAGGTTCATTGTTCGGGTTTCTTGCACCTAAACGGGGCGCTTTGAAACGAAATCTTCCTTCTATTGCTTTTTCTTGAACTACATTCCAAG
This sequence comes from Methylococcaceae bacterium, assembly GCA_021647585.1. Classification (GTDB taxonomy): domain Bacteria; phylum Pseudomonadota; class Gammaproteobacteria; order Methylococcales; family Methylomonadaceae; genus QPIN01. The sequence continues at coordinate 75,880 of JAKIUK010000002.1, read as the reverse complement.
CTGTGGCTACGGGAACGGTAGCAATGATGATTTTTTTAGCTTCAGAAGGACTCTTGTTTGCTACCAACTGTTTAAGGCGGTCTGTAGTAAATAAACCTAGGTTCCATTTTTTAATCGTATCCTTACGGATAGACTCTGAAACAAGTAATAATTGTTTTGCTGTGTGGATATTATGGTTGATTACTTTCTGCTTTTGATCAGAGGCATAGAGAAATAAAACGCCTATCGCCATCACAGATAATGTTGACATGGTTATTGCAACAACCTTCGTCCCAACTGAGTGCCAGTTCATCATTAACATGTTAGTGTTCTCCTTAAAGCAGCCAGAAAAGTCTGCTGAATAATATTTATCGTTTAATTACATGTAGTATAGACATATATGGAATTAATACTTGTACCGATTGTATCGGTCGTTTTATTACAAACTTTAAGTTTAAGAATGGAAAAAAGTTAGAGTTTTATTTGTCTGCAAGCTTAATTTCAACCTAATACTTGAGTAGCTAATGGTAATCATACCCACGATCCCTCGCGTTAGGCATAAGTTGCTGATTTTTTGTTTTTTTGCCCAACAATGTCTTACTCGAACTTAAATATAAAAATTTACCTGATTAGCAAGAATCTTCCACCAACCGCAACCAAGCTTCAGTTCTGGGTTTCGTACTAACTGTAGCGATCAGCAAACGCTCAGGCAATGTCTTGAGAATAAACCGCCGATTAAACCGATAGGCAACAGCCGCCAAATAGCGGTGGGCATACTTGCTAAAATCAAAAGCATGATAGGCACCGTTGAGACTGGTTTTGACATTGCCCAACACAGTGTTCATCCAATTAAATTCAGGTAACTCGTTGGGTTTTCAACCTCCGGTGATCACAGCCATATTCTGATATTCAGTATCGCTGACACCGTTGAACCTAGAAAGATCAGTTGGGCGCGAGATTATAGTGCAATCCATTGGTTTTACAGTGCTTTGAAAAAATCTTAGCCTCACCCATTCGGTTAGGTGGGCATTTTTTTGAACCACATGGAGGTGGTGAATGCAGAAAAAGCCAGGAGCACTTTTCTGTGAAGTTCTGTGGAATCAATGGGTTGTGCTAGAATCCGTGATCCAACTGATTTTTCTAGGTTGAAACAGGCTAGTCCATCAGAAAGTACCGTACAGTCAGAACCCAGTTGTTTTTTCGACCAGTCTGTTATCGCCTTGAGAGTATGCAATGGCATTGAGCTTTTCTTGGCAGCATTCAATATGCCTGCATAATTTTCACTTCGTTAACGCCTTTGTTAAATATTAGATTGTTAAAATATTCTGTAAAAACAAGTGTAAGTGTTTGTTTCTTTTGCTAAAAAGTGTTAATATTGGACCATTTTTAAAACACTGAATAGTTTTATAGTATTATGAATAATAATAGAAAAGTGTCTGTTTTGTTTGTTTGCATGGGGAATATATGTCGTTCTCCTACGGCAGAGGGGGTGTTTGCTACTATGATTAAGGCGCAGAATATCGCAGATCAATTTGAGATTGATTCAGCTGGAACTCATGCTTATCATATAGGCGAAGCACCTGACTTGCGTGCACAAAAAGCGGCGAAAGATAGGGGGATTCAATTATCACATATCAGAGCTAGAAAGGTGGTTTTTGGTGACTTTGAAGATTTTGATTATTTATTGGCAATGGATGATGATAATTATGAAATTTTGATGCAGGCAAGTCCTGAGCAGTTTAAATATAAGGTAAAATATTTTTTAGAATATGCACCGAATCTGGATTCACGTGAAGTGCCTGACCCTTATTATGGTGGAAAATACGGTTTTGAAAGGGTGTTGGATATGGTAGAAGATGCATCAGTCGGGTTTGTCAATTCATTAAAAAAATCTGGAGAAATAGTATGAAAAAAATGTCTCTTTTAGTGTACGTTATATTGTTTGGTTTGTTGTCTACAAATGTGGGTTATGCGTTTGCAGAAGAGAATCAACAGGTAACCCATGTGGTTATGGTATGGTTAAAGCAGCCGGGAAATGAGCAGCAGCGAACTGCTTTTATCAAGGCCAGTGAACAATTAAATAGTTTGCCAGGTATAGTTAATCGCCATGTAGGTGTAGTTGTTCCCAGCGACAGAAGTATTGTTGATGATACCTTTGATGTTGCTGTGACTGTGACCATGGAGAGTCCAATGGCTTTGAAAAATTACCTGAATCATCCTAAGCATAAAAAAATCTTGCAAGAAAAAATAAAGCCTCTAACTAACAGGGTGGTTGTTTACGATTTTATGAGTCAATAAGGTTTAGTGGTATGGCGATTATTTCAAATACCGTAGGGTATCTTGATGGAGATGTTTTACTTGAAGGTTTTTTTGCTTATGATGATGCCATTGACAGCCGTAGACCGGCAGTGATGGTCAATCATGCCTGGGCAGGTCGAAATGATTTTGTTGAGAATAAGGCTTTAAAACTGGCTGAGCTGGGTTATTTTGCCTTTGCAGTCGATATGTATGGCAAAGGCGTTTTAGGCCAGAGTAATGAAGAAAATGCCTCGTTAATGCAGCCTTTTATGGATGAGCGTAGTTTGGTTTTAAGGCGAATGCAAGCGGCTTTATATGCAGTAAAACGCATGCCCTGGGTTGATGATAAAAAAATTGCATCTATAGGCTTTTGTTTTGGTGGCTTATGTGTGCTTGATTTGGCAAGGTCAGGAGTGGATATCAAGGGTGTGGTATCTTTTCATGGGTTATTAGCTGCGCCAGAGTTTCTAAAGCCTAACAATATCAAAACTAAGGTTTTGGTTTTACATGGAAGCGATGATCCTATGGCTGCAATTGATCAGGTTATTGCATTGCAGAAGGAGTTGACTGAATCTGGCGCTGATTGGCAGGTTCACAGCTATGGTAATACAATGCATGCATTTACCAATCCGGTGGCTAATGACCCGGCATTTGGAACCGTCTATCAGGCAGATGCTGACAAACGTTCATGGCTAAGTATGAAGAACTTTTTGGCAGAGATTTTTGGTTAGGCGGGGTTGATAGCCCCTCCCAGTAGGGAGGGGTAACAAGAGGGTATCCTGTTTTTAATTATGTAATGTTTTCGAGTTAATGTTAAGCTGTTTTCTCTGTTTTACCTTTCCGATATGCATACACAGCTAGCTGCATATCCTTTTTGAGAAAGCGTCTTAGACCACGCCCCAGTCTTTGACCTAGAGCGGTTAATGCTTTGTTTTTATCTAAAAATACGTTTGCTTCATGGCCTCTGCGGTATTTGCTTAGGGCTTTTCTGGCGGCTGCGCAAAGATAGCATTCTGTGCCTGCCGGTATTGTGGCGTCTAGGTCTCTCAGCAAATGCGGAGTGATTTTATTCATAGAAACCTCCCACTTCTTTTCGAAGTTATAGTGTGTTTTGTGTGCTTTTAACTTCCATTTGTATGCATGCACATATAGCATAAAAAAACGTTATTCTATTAGGGTTTATATGTCAAGTCATTTTTAAAGTATGTCTGTTACTTTTTGTTGGTTTTGTTTTGTATTGAACCTTTCTCCTTTTGTCTTGATATTTTTGTTATAATTGTAGAGTTTTTTAATTTAGTTATGCCTCTAGTAAAAATGGATCTTCATATGTAGGGGTATTATGAAGGAATCATGCTGTTAATAAGCATAAACTCAAACAAACGGATCTATGTCAGAATTCGCTAAAGAAATTATTCCCGTTAATCTCGAAGACGAGATGAAACAATCATATCTTGATTATGCAATGAGTGTCATTGTAGGTCGAGCACTTCCCGATGTTAGAGACGGGCTTAAGCCAGTGCACCGACGTGTGCTTTATGCGATGAGCGTTTTGGGTAATGACTGGAACAAGCCTTATAAAAAGTCCGCCCGTGTGGTGGGTGATGTGATCGGTAAATATCATCCCCATGGTGATACTGCTGTTTATGACACCATTGTTCGTATGGCTCAGCCTTTTTCCATGCGCTACATGTTAGTTGATGGGCAGGGTAATTTCGGTTCGGTTGATGGTGATTCACCTGCTGCTATGCGTTATACAGAAGTGCGTATGGCTAAGATTTCACACCAAATTCTTGCGGATCTGGATAAGGAAACTGTTGATTTTGTTGCCAATTACGATGAGTCCGAGTCTGAACCATCAGTAATGCCGACACGAGTCCCTACTCTGTTAGTTAACGGTTCTTCCGGTATCGCGGTGGGGATGGCGACAAATATACCACCACACAATTTGACAGAAGTCATTGGTGCTTGTCTGGCCTTAATAGACAATCCTGAGAGTACAATTCTTGAACTAATGCAGCATATACCGGGACCTGATTTTCCTACCGCTGGTTTTATTAACGGTGCTTCGGGTATCTATGATGCCTATATGACAGGCAGAGGTAGAGTTCATTTACGTTCACGTTGTCATTTTGAAGACAGAGGTGATGGTGGGCGCCAGTCAATTATTGTCACTGAATTGCCTTATCAGGTGAATAAAGCCCGGTTACTGGAAAAAATAGCCGAGATGGTTAAGGACGCTAAGCTGGAAGGTATCAGCGGTTTACGAGACGAGTCGGATAAAGACGGCATGCGCATGGTGATTGAATTACGCCGGGGAGAAGTAGCTGAAGTCGTGTTAAATAATCTATATAAACAGACTCAGTTGCAGACGGTGTTTGGTATCAATATGGTGGCGATTCGTGAAGGCCGTCCCTATTGTATGAATCTTAAAGAGATTCTTTCAGCTTTTGTAAATCACCGACGTGAAATTGTTACTCGCAGAACGATCTACTTGTTACGCAAGGCACGTGAAAGAGCACATGTCCTGGAAGGTTTGGCGATTGCTCTGGCTAATATTGATGAAATGATTAACTTAATCAAAGCATCAAAAAATCCTGCGGAAGCAAAGCAAGGTTTATTGGCTAGACAGTGGGAGTTAGGGCTGGTGGCAGCATTGCTGGAAAATGCAGATGCCGATAGAACCAGACCGGAAACTTTATCTGTTGAATTTGGTGCTCATGATGACATGTATAAGTTATCAGAGGCACAAGCTCAGGCAATTCTTGATTTACGCTTACATCGATTGACAGGATTAGAGCAAGAGAAAATTGTTAAGGAATATCAGGAGCTACTTGAATTGATTGATGGCTATTTAGAAATTCTGGCGAGTGATGTTCGTTTGATGGAAGTGATTTATGAAGAATTAGTCGAAATTAAAGAACAGTTTGGCGACGAACGCCGTACAGAAATATTGCAGGATCATCTTGATTTATCTGCTGAAGATTTAATTACTGAAGAAGATATGGTGGTGACCATGTCACATGAAGGTTATGTTAAGTCACAACCGCTGGATGATTATAAAGCTCAGCGTAGGGGCGGGCGTGGTAAATCGGCAACTGCAACTAAAGAGAAAGATTTTGTTGAAAAGCTGATTATTGCCAATACTCACGATACCATCTTATGTTTTTCATCATCCGGTAAAGTGTATTGGTTAAAAGTATTCCATTTACCCGTTGCCAGTCGTGGTTCTCGTGGAAAACCCTTTGTTAATTTATTACCTTTGGATAAAGACGAAAAAATTAATGCCATGCTGACCGTGCGTGAATACACTGATGATAAATTTATCTTCATGGCAACAGCGGCTGGTACGGTTAAGAAAACACCTTTAAAGGAATTTGAAAGACAGCGTGCCAATGGCAAAATTGCTATTGATTTACGAGAGAATGATACCTTGGTAGGTGTTGCCGTTACTGATGGCCAGCAAAATGTACTGTTATTTAGTAGTGCAGGTAAAGCTAATTGTTTTAATGAAACGGATGTCAGGTCTATGGGAAGGACAGCAGCAGGGGTACGAGGTATTAGATTACAGGAAGGGCAGCAAGTTATTTCATTGATTATAGCTGCGGATGGCATGGTGTTAAATATAACTGAAAATGGTTTTGGTAAAAGAACCAGGCTTGAGGAGTTTACCCGTCATAAACGTGGTGGACAGGGCATGATAGCCATTCAGACATCAGCTCGTAATGGTGGGGTTATTGGTGCAATATTGGTTAATGAAACCGATGAAATTATGTTGATTACCAGTGGCGGTGTGTTGGTAAGAACACGGGTGAGTGAGATTTCAGTTGTAGGCCGTAATACTCAAGGCGTACGAGTAATTCGTCTTGATAAAAAAGAAAAAGTAGTCGGTGTGGATCGTGTCGATGGTTTAGATGACGAAACAGAAGAATCAGATAAACAAATTGAAAATGAGGATTCAAATGTTAGTTCAGAAGTCGGCAACGAAATAAATGAAACCAAGCAAGAACAAGATAATTCAGGAGAAGAAGAGTAAAAATGAGCAGAATTTTTAATTTTAGTGCAGGCCCGTCAACATTACCCGAATCGGTTTTATTAAAAGCTAAAGAAGAGCTTTTGGATTGGCGGGGTACTGGTATGTCGGTGATGGAAATGAGTCACCGAGGCAAAGAATTTATCTCTATTGCTGAAGAATTAAAAAGTGATTTAATTGATCTTCTTAGTATTCCTGATAATTATAAAGTCTTGTTTTTACAAGGTGGAGCTACAGGCCAATTTGCCGGTATTCCACAAAATATCTTACAAGGTAAAGATAGAGCTTGTTATGTGAATACAGGTGCATGGTCGACTAAAGCGATAAAGGAAGCTAAAAATCATTGTGAAGTTATTGTTTCAGCTGATTCTAAATCTTCTAATTTTACTGATATTGCTGATTATTCTGATTGGGATGTTGATGAAGACTCTGCCTATCTGCACTACACAGACAATGAAACCATTCACGGCGTAGAGTTTCAGGATATACCTGATTTTGGTGATTTGCCTTTGGTTTGCGACATGTCATCTAATATCCTGTCTCGTGCCGTCGATGTCAGTAAATTTGGCATCATCTATGCTGGCTCACAAAAAAATATGGGGCCAGCAGGTGTAACAGTAGTGATTGTTCGTGATGACCTTGTGGGGCATGCGGACAACAAAATTGCTTCAGTATTAGATTATGCGCAACAGGCCAAAACTGATTCCATGCTTAATACACCGGCTACTTATAACTGGTATTTAGTGGGGTTAGTGTTGAAGTGGGTTAAAGAGTCAGGTGGTATTAGTGCGATGGAACAGCATAATAAAACTAAGGCTGACAGGTTATATCAGGCAATTGAACAATCGTCTTTATATTCAAACCCGGTTAAACAAGCGTTCCGCTCTAGAATGAATGTGCCATTTGTTTTAGCGGATGCTGAATTGGATAAAGAGTTTCTGAGTCTTGCTGCCAAACAAGGATTAAGTTCACTAAAAGGTCATCGTTCTGTTGGTGGTATGCGCGCTAGCATTTATAATGCGATGCCTGAAGCTGGTGTCGATGCTTTAATTGATTTTATGCTTGAATTTGAAAAAAACCACGGTTAAAGATTGCAATAGGGTGTGCTGAGAGTTTTGAACATATCCAACATAAAGGATGTGTTTTATCTTGTTCAGTACATCCAGTAAACGGTTACAGAAATTAGTAGTTAATACTACTTTGTCAGATTATTAAATGTAGGGTGCGTTATACGCACCTCTGTGGGAATTGAATAGCAAAGCAACACTTTTTGGTGCGTGCAACGCACCCTACGAAGATTTCATTCAAATGTGACAAAGTAAAAATACATCTATCCAGACGCTTTATATGACACAGTAATGGCAGACATCATTCCACTTTCAGAATTAAGAGATAAAATTGATGCAATTGATGGTCAGATTCTTCAATTGATCAATCAGCGTGCGAGTTGTGCAATGGAAGTTGCCAGAACTAAAATCTCTGAAGGTGAAACAGGTACCTTCTACCGACCAGACCGGGAAGCTTTGGTTTTACGGCGAATAAAAGAATTAAACCCGGGTCCTTTATCGGCTGATACAGCTGCACGTTTTTTTAGAGAGCTCATGTCATCTTGTCTTGCTCTAGAAAAGCCATTGGAAGTTGCTTTTTTAGGGCCTGAAGGTACTTTTACTCAACAAGCAAGTTATAAGCACTTTGGGAAATCGGTTATCACTGTTCCTGTTGTTACCATAGATGAAATATTCACTGAGGTGGAAAATCATCATTGCCAATTTGGTGTGGTACCTGTGGAAAATTCGACCGAAGGTGTAATTACACATACGCTGGATCGCTTTTTGACTTCGCCATTAAAAATTTGTGGTGAAGTTGAAATTAGAGTGCATCAAAATTTGATGGGGCATGTTGAGAGGCTGAGTGATGTTACCGAGATTTTTTCACATCAGCAGTCTTTAGCTCAATGTCGGCAATGGCTGGATATTCATTTACCACATGTGATTCGTACTGCCGTTAGCAGTAATGCCGAAGCAGCTCGTTTAGCATCTGAAAGTAAAAATAAAATGGCGATTGCTGGGGCAGTTGCTGCTGATTTATACAAGCTTAATATTGTGCAAAAGAATATTGAAGATGAAGCTAACAATACTACACGATTTATTATCATTGGAGAGCAGCAACCTGCATCTACCGAACTGGATAAGACCTCGTTATTGGTTTCTACCGGTAATCGTGCAGGCTCCTTGCATGAAATTCTTCAGCCTTTCGCAGAATATGGCATAAGCATGTCGCATATTGAATCTCGACCATCCAAACAGGGGTTGTGGGACTATGTTTTTTTTATAGATATTAACGGCCATAAAGATGACGAAAATGTTGCCAAGGCTTTGGACGCATTAGAACAGAATGTTAACTTGTTGAATATATTAGGTTCATATCCTAAAGCAGTTATTTAAGGTTTAAGCAGATTTTTTTATGAATAAAAGTAATTCAATTTTTGATCTTGCGGTACAAGGTGTTCAGCAGCTTATTCCGTATGCACCGGGCAAACCCATAGGGGAGTTAGAGCGGGAATTAGGGGTGCAGGAAATTGTTAAATTAGCTTCTAATGAAAACCCACTGGGTACAGGCAGCAAAGTTTTGTCTGCTATTCAAAATGCGCTTGCTGATTTAGCCCGATACCCTGATGGCAATGGCTATGCTTTAAAACAAGTATTATCTCGGAAATCGGGGGTATCAAGCAATCAAATCACCTTAGGTAATGGTTCAAATGAAATTTTAGAGTTGGTCGCACGCACTTTTTTAACACCTGAGTTGGAAGTCATTTTTTCGCAACATGCTTTTGCTGTATATCCCTTGGTTACACAAGCTGTCGGAGCGACTGCACGAGTGGTCCCTGCATTAAATTATGGTCATGATCTGAATGCTATGCTGGCGATGGTTAATGAAAACACCCGGTTGGTATTTATTGCAAATCCAAATAATCCAACGGGGACATTATTAACCAGTGCTGCGTTAGCAAGTTTTCTTGATTCATTACCTGAAACAGTTATCTGTGTATTGGATGAAGCTTATTTTGAATTTGTTAAAGAACAGGATAGGGCGCATTCAGTTTGCTGGTTAGCTAAACATCCAAATCTGATTGTCACCCGAACTTTTTCAAAAGCATACGGATTAGCTGGTTTGAGGGTGGGGTATAGTTTGTCGTCAATCGAAATTGCTGATTTGTTAAATCGAGTGCGACAACCTTTTAATAATAATATGTTGGCTTTGGTTGCGGCTGAAGCTGCATTGTCTGATAAGGATTTTCTGGCTGCAACAATCAATACCAATAATCAAGGTATGCAGCAGCTAACGGATACGTTTTTAGAATTGGGTTTGCAATGGATTCCTTCGGCTGGAAATTTTGTCTCGGTTGATTTAAAGCAGCCCGCTATGCCCATTTATGAAGCTTTATTAAGTAAAGGTGTCATCGTAAGGCCCATTGCCAATTATGAGATGCCTGAGTTTCTTCGTATAAGTATCGGTACGGAAAAAGAGAATCTTTTTTTTATTAATGCATTAAGAGAAATTCTTACTAATGTTTAATAAGATTTGTATTATTGGGGTCGGTTTAATTGGCGGCTCTATAGCCCGGGCTGCACGAGCACAAGGCTTATGTGATCACATAGTTGCTTTTGGTCGGCAAAAAAGCTTAAAAAATTTACAGTTAGCCAAGAGCCTGGGTGTGGTCGATGAATATTATGTTGATATTGAGTTGGCTGTCAAAGATGCTGATTGCATCATTATTACAACTCCTGTTGGCGTTATAGAACACGTTTTTAGACAGCTTAAGCCGTTCTGGAATGAACAAGCAATCTATACAGATGCGGGAAGTACCAAAGGCAGTGTTATTGCAGCTGCGCAAGCTGTATTTTCTGAGGTGCCAGCTAATTTTGTACCGGCCCATCCCATTGCCGGTGCTGAAAAAAGTGGTGTAGAGGCGGCGCAAGATGAGTTATTCAATAATAAACGTTTGATTGTAACGCCTGTTAAATTAACATCACCACAGGCTTTAGATAAAATAATAGCATTCTGGAAAAGAATAGGTTCTCAAGTTTCTACTATGGATGTTGAGCACCATGATGCCGTTTTAGCTGCTACCAGCCATTTACCGCATATACTTGCATTTTCTTTAGTTGATTTGTTAGGGAAGAGAGATGAGCAGGTGGAAATTTTTAAATATGCTGCGAGTGGTTTTAAAGACTTCACACGCATAGCATCGAGTGATCCAACCATGTGGTTGGATATCTGTATGGCGAATAAAAAAGAAATTATTCCTTTAATTCAGCAATTGCAGACTGAATTGGGAAAAATTGAACAAATGCTGGTGGGAAATGAAAGTCAGCAGCTTTTTGAAACTTTTACATATGCCAAGCAAGCCAGGCAACGTTTTTTAAATCAATTTGATAATCATATGTCACAATCTATAACATTTAATGTCCAACCCGGTGGAAGCATGCGTGGAGAAATTCGTGTGCCTGGGGATAAATCAATGTCACATCGCTCCATTATGCTGGGTTCGCTGGCTGAAGGTGTTACTCATGTTACGGGGTTTCTAAATGCTGAAGATGCTTTGGCAACTTTGCAAGCATTTCGAGCCATGGGTGTAGAAATTGAAGGGCCGGTAAATGGCGAGGTTACCATTCATGGTGTAGGTAAGCATGGTTTGAAAGAACCTAAGGAGCCTTTGTATTTGGGTAATTCTGGTACTTCTATGCGTTTGTTAAGTGGGTTGTTGGCTGGACAAACTTTTAACTCCGTTTTAACGGGAGATGAGTCTTTATCTTCACGACCTATGAAGCGGGTGACAAATCCCTTGGCTACAATGGGTGCCAAAATAAAAACACAAGAAGGCGGTACTGCTCCTTTGCATATTATCGGGAATAGTCATTTAAAAGGAATTGATTACACCATGCCTATGGCGAGTGCACAGGTTAAATCCTGTTTGTTATTGGCAGGCATGTATGCGGATGGTGAAACAACGGTAACTGAACCTGCTCCTACGCGAGATCACACTGAAAGAATGTTAAACGGTTTTTCATATCCGGTAAATCGTGAGGGTGATAAGGCAAGTATTAATTCAAATGGTACGTTGCAAGCTGCAGATATTGATGTTCCTAGTGATATTTCATCAGCCGCATTCTTTTTGGTTGGTGCTTCTATTGCTCCCGATTCAGATGTGACATTAAAGCATGTCGGGATCAATCCAACGCGGACTGGGATTATTGATATTTTACGATTAATGGGCGCGAATATTGAGATTATTAATGAGCGAACTGTAGGTGGTGAACCTGTGGCTGATTTAAGGGTTGTGTCCAGTCAGTTGAAAGGGATTGATATTCCTGAAGAACTGGTTCCGTTAGCGATTGATGAATTTCCTGTTTTATTTGTTGCAGCTGCATGTGCAGAAGGGCAGACAAGATTAACAGGAGCAGCAGAGTTACGTGTTAAAGAGTGCGATCGTATTCAGGTAATGGCTGATGGCCTACAGATTTTAGGCGTAGATGCACAGTCTACGGAAGATGGAATGGTGGTACAAGGAAAGACCAGTGATTCAATAGGGGGGGGTGAAGTTTTTTCTCATGGAGATCATCGAATTGCCATGTCATTTTCCATTGCTGGCTTGCGTGCTACAGCGCCTATAACAATTCATGATTGTGAAAATGTAAATACATCATTTCCTGAGTTTCGTGATTTGGCTACTCAACTAGGATTACAGCTAACATGAGTGTTCCTGTTTTAACTATTGATGGCCCCAGTGGTGCTGGAAAGGGGACGGTTAGTAGAGCTGTTGCAAAACAGCTAGGTTGGAATTATCTAGATAGTGGCTCTATTTATCGCGCTTTAGCTATTGCAGCATTAAATAACAATATTGAATTGTCAGATGTTAAGGCGGTGGTTAAGGTAGCTGGAGCCATGCAGCTAGAGTTTGACTGTGGTGATGAGCTAATTGTGAATTTGAATGGAATAGATATTACCCATAAACTGCCCACTGAAAACACAGGTAATACAGCATCAATCATCGCTGCCTACCCAGAAGTACGTGCAGTATTGCTACAAAAACAGAAAGATTTTCAGCAAGCACCAGGATTGGTCGCTGATGGTCGAGATATGGGAACCGTTGTTTTCCCTGATGCTGCTAATAAAGTTTATTTGACTGCCAGTGCTAAAGAAAGGGCGGAAAGACGGTACAAACAGTTGATTGAAAAAGGAATTGATGCTAACCTTATACAGATAACTGAAGAGATAAAATTGCGGGATCACAGAGATCAACAACGTGCAATAGCTCCGTTAATAGCTGCGGAGGATGCTCTTTATATTGATTCTTCTAATTTATCTATAATACAGGTAATTGAAGAGGTTTTGAATTGGGTTCGTTAGAACCTATTAGGTAGTCGTGATTATTTACGGCTTTGTTTTTTAACTTTGATAAATGTTAGCTTGTTGATTACTCTCCATGAAAATTACGAACCTTAAGGGGTTTGTTGATGAAGAAAGAGTATATTTTAAAACAAGTGTGGGAAAGAAAAAATGAGCGAGAGCTTTGCTGAATTATTTGAAGAAAGTCTAATCAGGACTGAAATGCGTCCTGGTGCTATGTTAATGGGTACTGTTATTGATATCGATAATGATTTTGTTATCGTGAGTGCCCAAGCCAAGTCAGAGGGTGTTATTCCAAAATGGCAGTTTTTAAATGCCGATGGTGACTTGGAAGTTGAAGTTGGTGATGAAATCGAGGTGGCTCTTGATTTATTTGAAGATGGTCTAGGTTCAACGCTTCTTTCCCGTGACAAAGCCAAGAAAAACAGAGCCTGGGGCGAGCTAGAAAAAGCCTTTGAAGGTGAAGAGACAATTGTTGGACGTATTAATGGTAAAGTGCGTGGCGGTTTTACTGTTGCAGTAGGTGCATTACGTGCTTTCTTGCCAGGTTCATTAGTTGATGTACGTCCAATTAGAGATACTACTTTCCTTGAAGGCCGTGATCTTGAATTTAAAGTTATAAAAATTGACCAGAAACGTAATAACGTAGTTCTTTCTCGTCGTGCAGTAGTAGAAAAAGAATACAGCGCAGAAAGAGAAGAGTTAATGAAAACTCTGGAAGATGGTGCTGTAGTTAAAGGTATAGTTAAAAACTTGACAGACTACGGTGCATTTATCGATCTGGGCGGCATTGACGGTTTATTACATATTACAGATATGGCATGGCGTCGTGTTCGCCATCCATCTGAATGTGTGGAAATTGGTGAAGAAATCGAAGTCAAAGTACTTAAATTTGACAAAGAGAAAACGCGTGTTTCATTAGGCATGAAACAAATGGGTGAAGACCCATGGAAAGAAATTGCCAACCGTTATCCTGCAGCAACTCGTGTACATGGTAAAGTGAACAACCTGACTGATTACGGCTGTTTTGTCGAAATTGAAGAAGGTGTGGAAGGTTTAGTTCATGTATCAGAAATGGATTGGACTAATAAAAACGTTAATCCATCTAAAGTTGTTCAATTAGGTGATGATGTTGAGGTTATGGTGCTGGAGATTGACGAAGAACGTCGTCGAATTTCTTTAGGTATGAAACAATGTCGAACTAACCCTTGGGATGAATTTGCTGCAACGCATAACAAAGGTGACAAAATATCAGGGAAAATCAAATCTATTACTGATTTTGGTGTGTTTATTGGTCTGGATGGCGGTATTGATGGTCTGGTTCATACTTCTGATATCACCTGGAATGAAAATGATGATGAAGCCATTCGTAATTACAAAAAAGGCGATGAAGTTGAAACTGTTATTTTAGCGGTTGATTCAGAGCGTGAACGTATTTCATTAGGGATTAAACAACTGGAACAAGATCCATTCCAAAACTTCATTGCATTGCATGAAAAAGGCAGCCTGGTTAAAGGTAAAGTTAAATCTGTTGATGCCAAAGGTGCTGTTATTGAATTGTCCGATAATATAGAGGGCTATTTGCGAGCTTCAGAAATTCAGCGCGATCGTGTTGAAGATGCACGTACATTACTGAACGAAGGCGATGAAATTGAAGCCAAATTCATTGGTGTTGATAAGAAGACTAAGTCAATTTCATTATCAATTAAAGCTAAAGATAATGATGACGAAGCGAGTGCTATGAAAGACTACGGTCAACAAGCAAATGCGGGTTCAGCTACCTTAGGTGATCTCTTCAAGCAATTAGAAAAATAATGTAACACTAAGGGGAGTGTTATTGCACTTCCCTTTTTATTGGGATTCATTGTGACAAAATCTGAATTAATTGAAGCCTTGGCAAGGCAACTTCCACATTTAGCAACCAAAGATGTTGAGTTGGCTGTTAAGTGCGTTATTGAACAAATGAGCGAAACCTTATCAGCGGGTGAAAGAATCGAGATTAGAGGATTTGGCAGTTTTTCATTACATCATAGAGCACCCAGAATGGGACGAAATCCCAAAACAGGTGATGCTGTATCATTGACCGCAAAATACGTTCCTCATTTTAAACCGGGTAAGGAATTGCGAGATAGAGTGGATGCTTCTCGTGAAAAATGTAAAATTATAGACTAGCCATCTTATGTATTAATTAGACATACTTTGATGAAATTAATTCTCTTAATTGTATTTTTTTGTGTTTTTATTATTGCACTGATTTTTTCAGTATTGAATTTTCATTCAGTACAAATAAACTTAGGATTCACTTCTATCTCTTTGCCTCTCACCGTTGCTTTGACTATAGAATTATTTGCAGGGATAGTTATTGGGTTATTAGCGGCTTTAATCCAAATCCTCAGATTAAAGTCTGACTATGCTCACCTCAATAAGCAATTAGAAAAAAATAAATAACTTCCCCCTTGAAAAGTTTCCATAACTTATACTCCCTCTTGTTCTATTGATATACTTTGTATTAGTTCGCAACTAAGTATTTATAAAGGTATGTATAAGTGTGTCAGTCATCAGCTTCTTGCTTCGCTGCATCCGTCACTTCGAAGTTTTGTCACAATTGAATGGATACTATACAAAAGTATCTACATTTATAATCTGATCAAGTAGAATTAGGAAAGAAGATTTAATAACTTCCGGTTCTCGACTTATCTTTTGATACCACAGAAACACTAATATATAGTAACCTATTATGGTTGTACCCAGCATCCTGCTTCCAGAGACACTTGTACATCCTGTGTTTCATGCATATTTTATGCTATTCAGTGTAGCCAAACTCCTGGAACTTATTAAATCCTCACTCATAAGCGATCAACTTATTTGCCTAGCTTTATTCTTTTTATCTTTATAAAACAAGACTAATCTGCTATAGTTATTCTAAATGAGAATGATTAGCAACAATGGTTAATCTTTACCTTATTCTTTTAATTCTACTGGGGATGATTGTTTATTCATGTCAATTAGTATGAAAATGCTTGCTGTTGGTGATCGTGGGAAAATTATTGGTTTTGATAATTCAGGAAAGTCTTATCGTAAACGATTGTTAGCAATGGGTCTTACTCCTGGAACTGATTTTTTAGTGACTCGATTTGCGCCACTGGGTGATCCTGTTGAAATTAAAATACGTGGTTTTTCGTTGACCTTACGAAAAAATGAAGCGGATGTACTATTAATTGAAAAATTATGAAATTTGACTTTACTATTGGTGTAGTGGGTAATCCAAATTGTGGAAAAACTACTCTGTTTAATGTTTTAACCGGTTCCAGGCAACATGTTGGAAATTGGCCTGGTGTAACTGTTGAACAGAAAACGGGGGAATATAGATATGCAAATAAAACCATTAATGTAGTTGATTTACCCGGTACCTATTCTTTAGAATCAGCCGATGATCAAGTGTCATTGGATGAAAAAGTAGCACGTGATTATGTAGCTTCGAAGGATGCTGATTTAATTATTAATATTATAGATGCATCCAATATTGAAAGAAACCTGTACTTGACTTCACAACTTGTTGAAATGCGTGTGCCCATGATATTGGTTCTCAATATGATGGATGCAGTAAAACAGCGTGGAATTAAGATTAATTGTAAATTTTTATCTGAAACATTAGCTTGTCCAGTAGTACCTATATCTGCATCTACAGGTGCTGGTATTGACGCGTTATATGGTGTTATAGATCAATCTTGTCAGAATGGGCCGATACCCTGTAGCAAAATTCAATATTCATCCCCATTAGAACAAGCTATTTCTACTTTATCGCCTTTATTAGAAGAGCAGGCTAACAAAAATCATTGTGATCTACGTTGGCTTACATTGCGATTGTTGGAAGATGATACCCTGGCAAAGAAAATTGCAGGTGATGAAATACATGGCATTGTTAAATCACTACAACAAGCGGTTGAGACTGAGACTGATGATGAAATTGATATTCTAGCGGCAGATGCTCGTTATGGATTTGTTAATGAATTAATTCAGCATACAGTTTGTAGAATAAATGAAGTTTCTCGTCATGCCTCGGACAAAATAGACCGAATTGTTTTAAATAGATTTCTTGGTATTCCAATATTTTTGTTAGTAATGTATTCCATGTTTATGTTTACCATTAATATAGGTAGTGCTTTTATTGATTTTTTTGATCAGGCTGTGGGGGCTTTTTTAGTCGACGGCCTGGCTATTGTGTTGACAGATTTGAACCTGCCTGCTTGGTTGGTAGTATTAACTACAAATGGATTAGGAGGAGGGGTACAGGTTGTAGCCACATTCATTCCTATAGTTGGCTTTTTATTCATGTTTTTATCAGCATTGGAAGATTCTGGGTACATGTCCAGAGCTGCTTTTGTGATGGATCGTTTTATGCTGATGATAGGGTTGCCAGGAAAATCGTTTGTGCCTATGATCGTAGGATTTGGCTGTAATGTTCCTGCAATTATGGCGACACGAACACTTGATAATCAGCGTGATAGAATACTGACTAATTTAATGAATCCCTTTATGTCTTGTGGTGCAAGATTACCGGTCTATGCTTTGTTTGCAGCTGCATTTTTCCCTGTTGGGGGACAAAACCTGGTATTTGGTCTTTATTTATTAGGTATAGTCGTTGCTGTATTAACCGGGTTAATCATGCGACATACATTGTTTAAAGGGGAAGCAACTCCCTTTATCATGGAACTGCCAACTTATCATATGCCGACACTTAGGGGGGTTACTCTTAAAACTTGGGATAGACTTAAGACCTTCATATTCAATGCGGGTAAGGTTATAGTACCTATGGTACTGGTTCTGAACTTCCTGAATGCATTAGGAACAGATGGTAGTTTTGGGGCAGAAAATAGTCAAAAATCTGTATTAAGTGAAATTGGACGTTCTTTGACTCCCGCATTTAAACCGATGGGTATTGAACAAGATAATTGGCCTGCGACTGTAGGGATTTTTACTGGCGTGTTAGCGAAAGAGGCTGTTGTTGGTACTTTGAATGCGTTATACAGCCAAATGGGAAAAGCTGATAGTGAAGATTATGAAACTGAATTTAATCTTCAACAGGCCTTGTTAGATGCATTATCCACAATCCCAGAAAATCTGATTGCAGTTGCAGATAATATACTTGATCCTTTAGGGTTAAACATAGGTGATGTATCAACGCTTGATATGGCCGCAGCAGCGCAAGATGTGTCAACTGATACGTTCGATGCTATGCAGGCAAGTTTTGATGGACGTGTAGGCGCATTTGCTTATTTATTATTTATTTTGTTATATGCACCTTGTGTTGCTGCAACAACAGCTATTTATAGAGAAACTAATGTTGGATGGACCTTGTTCGTATTATTTTGGACTACGGGTTTAGCGTATATGACTGCTACCCTTTTTTATCAATCAGCGACTTATACACAACATCCCCTGTATTCATCACAGTGGATTTTTGGACTTATTGCAGTATTTATTTGTGTATTAGCAGGTTTGCGACTGTATGGGAGAACATTCCAAATTGATAATATGAATCAACAGAGTCAGAGTAGCAATGATTTTATCTGAACTTAGAGACTATCTCAAAGACAAAAAAAGAGTCACTTTGAATGAGTTAGTCATTCATTTTGATATGGATGCTGATGCGCTAAGAGGAATGCTAGGGAAGTGGATAAGTAAAGGCAAGGTGCGTCAAATGCCTGTAGGTGCTGGCTGCGGGACCAGTTGTTGTAAATGTGATGCTACTTTAACAGAGTTTTATGAATGGGTGGAGTTGTCGAAAGGCTAAAGCCCTAATTCCCAGGCAAGCTTTTCTCATTCCTGCACAGAGCGCATAGGAATGAGAAATGTTAACTCTGATCTTTCGTCTTTAGCCTTGAGTTTGGTTCTTCATAAACTCAACAACTGCATCTAAAGCAATATCCTGACTTTCTTTATCCGTTCGTGCTTTGTATTCAATATTGCCTGAATCAAGTCCTCTGTCACCAAGAACTAATCTATGTGGAATGCCAATTAACTCCATGTCCGAAAACATAAATCCAGCACGTACTTTGCGGTCATCCAATAGCACATCAATACCCGCATTTAATAATTGTTGATACAGTTCTTCTACTGCTGCTCGTAATCGCTCGGATTTATGCATATTCATTGGACATAATGCGACCTGGAAAGGTGCTAATTTGTAGGGCCAGATAATTCCTTTTTCATCATGGCTTTGTTCTATAGCCGCTGCAACAACTCTTGAAATACCTATTCCATAACAGCCCATGGTCATTATTTGGCTTTTTCCTCCTTCATTGATGACGGAGGCTTTCATCGCCTCGCTGTATTTTGTACCTAGCTGAAATATATGTCCAACTTCAATACCCCGTGCCAGGGTAATCGTACCTTTTCCATCAGGACTGGCATCACCTTCTACAATAAGACGAATATCTTCTACTTGTGCTAATGGCAGGTCACGTTCCCAGTTGACTCCTTGGTAATGTTTTCCATCTTGATTAGCGCCACAAATAAAGTCTGATAAAATACTGGCGCTACGGTCAACAATAACTTTGATAGCAAGCTCAATAGGACCAATGGAACCGGGTTTACAGTGGCAGGTTACTAAAATTTCATCATCGCTGGCAAATTCCAGGGGTGATAGAACGCCTTCGATCTTTTCGGCTTTAAGTTCATTAAGATCGTGGTCTCCACGTAACAATAAAGCAATTAAATCATCATTTTCACCTTTAACAATTAATGTTTTTAAGCATTGTTTTGCTGAAACATTAAAAAATTGACTGACTTCAGTAATCGTATGTTGGTTGGGCGTGTCAGATAAGGTTAATGCTTTTTTGGCAGTAGCACGAGTTTGCAAAGGCATCATTGCTTCAGCCTTTTCAATATTGGCAGCATAGTCACTGTTGGTTGAAAATGCGATGGCATCTTCACCTGAATCTGCTAAAACGTGGAATTCATGTGATATCGTACCACCAATAGACCCAGAGTCAGCAATAACAGCACGATATTTTAGGCCAAATTGATCGAAAATATTGCAGTATGCTTGATACATAACATCGTAGGTTTGCTGTAATGAATCCTGATTTAAATGGAAAGAGTATGCATCTTTCATAATGAATTCACGCGACCGCATAATGCCAAAACGTGGGCGTATTTCATCACGAATTTTTGTCTGTATCTGAAAATAAGTGATCGGTAACTGTTTATAGCTTTTTAATTCATTCCTGGCTAAATCAGTAATAATTTCTTCATGTGTAGGACCTAAACAAAAGTCTCTATCATGGCGGTCTTTTAGGCGGGCAAGCTCTGGACCATATTGCTCCCAACGGCCGGTTTCCTGCCAAAGTTCTGCAGGTTGTAATGTAGGCATTAATACTTCCAATGCTTCTGTCTTCTCCATTTCGTCTCGGGTAATCTTTTCTACTTTACGTAAAACTCTTAATCCTAAAGGCAACCAGGTATATAAGCCAGAAGCCAGTTTACGAATTAAACCAGCTCGAATCATCAGTTTATGGCTGGCAATTTCAGCATCTGCTGGTATTTCTTTGACAGTGCTAAGGGGAAATTGAGTAGTACGCATGTGTTTTTAAGATAGAAAAGTAAAAGACAGTATTTTACCGATTAATAGGGTTGCTGTGAAAGTATTTGAAAAGGGTTTTTGAAAGGAAATAATGAGATGAATTTCTGCTGAAGCTAGAGGAGAGGTAAGTGTTGTTCTGCTGCTAACTGAGCTAACTTTATTTCAATAAGTAATAGGGGTATTCTAGGGAGAGTAGTAAATCGCTCAGCCTATTATACATATTAGTTAGGAACGTTAGCATAGGCGTTAATTAGAGTTGAATAGCTGAAATTTTACGGGAAAAGCAGATTTATTAAAATGTATTGATGCAAATAATAAAATTAAACATATTTATTAATCAGTTTGAGCAATTGTTTTTCATCTATAGGTTTGGTCAGATAATCGTTAAACCCATAGTTTAATGCTTTTTCAATTTTGCTTTTATCAGCATATGCACTGATGGCAATGGTTGGTAAAGTGATATTTTGTTGACGTATAGACTGAATTAGTTCAAATCCATTCAAGAAAGGCATGTTTAAGTCAATAAGGGCCAAATGATAATGTTTACTGTCAAGCAATGATAGAGCCTCAGCACCATTGTCAGCCGTGTCAAACGAACAATCCATGCCTTCAAGCATGAAGCATAAAAGCATAACATTAATTTCATTATCATCAGCAATAAGTATATGTATTTTATGGTGGTTTGGTTCAGGAATGTATGCTGTAATATTTGCTGATTTACTATCCTTTTTTGCATAAGGTAGTGGAACAGATAGTTTAAAAGTGCTACCTTGATTGACGGTGCTTTCTACAGAAATAGTTCCCCCCATAAGTTGTGTTAACTGACGACAAATAGCCAGTCCCAGTCCTATTCCTTCATCAGAATAATTATTATTTTCAATTTGAGTAAATGGGGAAAATATCTTTTGTTGGTCCGCCATTGGAATTCCACATCCCGTATCAGAAATACTGATTTTTAAAGTTTCATTTTGATAAGCAATATTAATAGTTATTCCACCAATATCAGTGAATTTAATGGCATTGCCAAGTAAATTACTAATCACCTGGTTTAATCGTTTTTTATCACCCTCAACTAACTGGAATATAGATGGCTTAAGAACTGAAAATGTTATTTCTTTTTCATTCGCTTTTAGTGTAAAAATAGAGATTATATTGTCTATAAATTCATTAAAATCAAATGGCTGTGATTTTATGCTAATTTTATTGGATTCAATTTTTGAAATGTCAAGAATATCATTAATCATGGTTAAAAGGTGATTGCCGCAATGACTGATAATATTAATTTGTTTTTTATCTTCTTCTAATAAATAGGTTTTTCTTTGTAATAACTGACTAAATCCTAAAATACCATTCAAAGGTGTACGTAATTCATGACTTATGTTGGATAAAAATTGATTCTTGGCATGATTTGCAGATTCAGCATTATTCTTTGCAGTCAATAGCTCTGCTGTTCTGTTTTTAATCAGTTGTTCTGTACGTAGATAACGTCCTGTCAGTAAAAGAAGGCCTACACTTAACAAACTAGTAAAAAGTAAACTACTAAAAATAACCCACCACATTGACCAATGTATTTCAAAATATAATGGTTTAGGATCCTGATAAAAAGTTAACTTCCAGTTCTGATTGGCAACATGAATTGAATGCTCGAATGTTAAGAATTGTGGGTTAATGTATTGATTGCTGTATAAAGTGACATTGTTATCAGCATTATTAATCGACAATCCCAAGTATTTATTGTCAGATTTTTGCAGAACATGATTAGTTAATTTAGTTAAGGAAATAATACTTAAAATGATACCTTTCAGATTCTTTATTTCTTTTTTGTTGTTTAAATATACAGGGGTGAAAAGATTAAAGGATTTTTTTTTACAACATTGGTAAATAGACGTCTTGTTTTTTGCTGGTGAGGTATTAATTATTTGCTTTAGAAAATAAGGAGGCAGAGAAGGGGATAGCGCTTTAAACCCTTTTTTATTTACATTATATTTTTCAGTTAGAATATCTGACGGTAGATGGTTTACTCCAGGTGTATATTGTAGAAATTTAAAAGACAGGTTCTCATCAAAGTCATATAAAAATGATTGAGTAAACAGCTTAAACTCTTGTTCTTCAACTTTATTAGAGCTAAGATAAAAATTACGGATTGAATTAATAAAACGAATATGACTGTCAACACGATTTTTTAAGGCTTGAGTAACTGCTAATGAATTATCTCGAAATGTATGATCTAGACGACTGGCTTCCAATCTCAGGATATGAAAGAAAAATAATATCACAAATGAAAAAGATATTAATAAAGGCAAGCCTAATGAAAGTCTCCGATGCTTCCATAGTAAACTGTTAGGTGTGAATAAAGTGAGTATAATAGGCGTGAAAATAATAACACCGATAGTATCACCTACCCACCAGCTTACCCAATTTAGCACAATTTCATCAGCAGAAATAACACCGTTTAAGAGCAGTGTGATAGTGCCTAACGTTGCAGGAATTAAACAGCTGACAGGACCACCTAGAAGTAAAAACAATAAAATCTTCCTGTCATCAACAAGATCATTGGGGAAGCAGGAATATTTTTTTATTAAATAGCAGCCAGTATAAGCAAATAGAGTACCACCTGCCCCAATAGCAAAACAAACGAATAGTAATTGTAGATTAAAGTCAAAAGCCCAGGTACTAATGCAAAAATTCCCTATAAAAATTCCTGGCCAGACTCGGGTGCCATATAACAGCATCGTAGCAAGAGCGATTCCGGCAGGGGGCCATATAGCAGCTGCTTTACTGGGTGGTACAGCAAGTTCCAGACCAAGCAACCCAAAGATAAAATAAACAAAAGCAATCACAATGATTAACAGAACAGTTGTTAGATAATTATGTGCTACTGTGTCTGTTATAGATGATGATTTATCTACTGACATACTTGTATTATTCACGATTGTAGTTATGATTTAGCTAGGAGCATACGCTCCGTAAACGGCGCGTTGTCGCGCAACAAACAATTTTTCATAAATAGCATGAAAAATATAAAAATAAGTTTCTTTAAATTCAACAGCTTATTTTTTGTTTGATGAGAGGCTGTCCGAAAATAGAAGTCGTAGCGAGGGAAAGCTATTTTGAGTCAGGTTTTTCGATTTTTTGAGGCGAATAGCAGGCTCTTCTACGAAAACAATCGGAAAATCTGGCCAAAATTAGCTTTTCCGCAGTAGACTCTCTATTTTCGGACAGCCTCCTAGATTGTATTATCACATTAATAGCCCATTATGACCTCAAGTATTACAAAATATATAAAAGAAGATGTTTGGTTAGTATCGGAAAACAAACTATCGCCTTTAAACCATATAGTAGTTAAGACTTTAAAAATACTTTTACTTTCAGTTCAAGGCTTTAAAAGTGATCTTTGTCAACTGAGAGCATCTGCATTAACTCTTTATACTTTATTGTCTATTGTACCTGTGATTGCCTTGTTATTTGGCATAGCCAAGGGATTTGGTTTTGAAAAAAAACTGGAACAGCAATTATTGGAACAGGCATCTGAACAAGACAGCATGATGCTGCAATTAATTGAATTTTCACAAAATATGTTATCGAGTACCAAAGGGGGGGTGGTAGCTGGAATTGGTATCGTTGTTCTGTTTTGGACAGTTATAAAAGTAATAGGAAATATTGAAGAATCATTCAACCATATCTGGAAAATAAAAAAAAATAGACCTATGGCCAGAAAATTGAGTGATTATTTATCATTAATGATGCTGGCGCCTGTGTTATTAATTGCTTCTAGTAGCTTGACTGTTTTTGTGAAAACACAAATTACCTGGTTGGTTGAAGTAATTCATTTGCCTACATTTGGTACAAAAGTCGTTTTATATACATTAAATTATTCACCCTTAGTGATTATGTCTTTGCTATTTACATTTATTTTTTTGTTTATGCCTAATCAAAAAATAGCGATAAAAGCGGGAGTTATAGCGGGGGTTGCTACGGGCATTATGTATCAAATAGTGCAGTGGGCTTATTTGACACTGCAAATCGGTGCTTCAAGTTATAATGCTATTTATGGTAGCTTTGCAGCCTTGCCATTGTTTCTTGTCTGGTTACAGCTTGGCTGGGTTGTCGTGTTGTTTGGTTGTGAAATTTCTTTTTTTGTACATAATTTTGAAAGCTACCGGCATAATGAAAAGTTTTCAAATCTGAGTTTTTCCCTGAAAAAAAATATAGCATTGCAAGTATGCCACAATATTGTGATGCGTTTTGCTGCAGGCGAAAAGGCTTCGAATGCTGAACAAATTTCCAGAGAACTTGCATTGCCTGTTTCAGTAGTACAAAACTCACTATCAGCACTTATTGATTCCAGCCTAATTGTAGAGTTAAAGGTTTTGGAAGAAGAGGATATTGTTTATCAGCCTGCACAAGATATTAATAATTTAACAGTGAAATCTGTTATCAACGCCTTGGAAATTAACGGGCTTAATATTGTTCCCGGTATGAAGGGGTATGAACAATTTTCCAGGCTTAATGTGATGGTCGATAATGTTTTAATTAAAGACATCTAGGGAGAGGATATGAATAATTCAGGTTTTTTTTTATTGGCTTTGTGGTTAATTACTCAAAGTATATTGACTCTGACCACTCTGCATTTTCCCTATGAAAAAATAGTCTTGGCTGCTGTTGCTTTATGTGCTGGACTCTCTTTGTTGCTATATGTGATGAAAACAAAAATAGGTGAAATTGGTCTTTTGTTATTGAGTATCTGGTTGATATTACGTAGTAGTCAGTTTTTGTTACATTTTACTTTTCCCTATATTGATACGACCATTGCTATTTTAGCAATAACTGCAGGGGTTTTTCTTATTATTAGAAAATGAAGTACTCGTTTTTATACAGAAAAACCAGTTAAATATTCATACATAACTTGGCTAAATAGAGCCTAACATCCTATAACTATTCAGAGCGATTATCTAATTATTTTACGTTTAGGACAGGGTCGCTTTAAATGGCAGGTATTGACTACAGTCTTTTTTATATTGCCGTATCAAAATTTTTTCACGTTCTAAAAAATTAGCGATTAATTTAGAAAATTGATCATTTTGAATCCAGTGTGCAGAGTAAGTTGTGACCGGTTTAAAACCACGGGAAATTTTATGTTCACCTTGTGCGCCGGAGTCAAATTTTTGTAGCTGATGCTCCAAGCAATATTCTAGACCCTGGTAATAACAAGTTTCAAAATGCAAGCTATTATATTCCTGGTAACATCCCCAATAACGTCCGTATAAAGTTTTGTCTCCTATAAAACTGAGTGCCGCTCCGACATATGATCGATCTTTATAAGCGAGTACTAACAATATTTGTTCTGGCATAACTCGTGCTGTTTGTTTAAAAAAATTAACATTTAAATAAGCAGATTGCCCCCTTTTTAAATAGGTTATTTCATAAAACTTAAAGAAAACCTGCCATTGTTGCTCAGTAATTTCTTTACCGGTCAGTCTTTGTAGCTTAATGCCTTGTTCTGTAATATTACGACGTTCTTTGTTGATTTTTTTACGTTGCCTGGACGTAAAAGCCTGTAGATAATCATCAAAGTCACGATAGTTATTGTTAAACCACTGGAATTGCACACCTTCGCGAATAAGCATTGTTTGTTGCAGTAATTCAATCTGTCTAGGTGTTGGGAAAAGAGTATGCAGGCTAGAAATATTATTCAGTTCTGAAAGTTGCTTGATGTGATCCATACATAACAGGGTGACGGTTTGTTGGTTAATCTCTGGTTTAATTAAAAGGCGTTGGCCCTGGCAAGGGGTAAAAGGAATTGCATTGACCCATTTTGGATAATATTCCATACCAGATTGGTAAAATGCATCAGCCCACTGTTGATCAAAAACATATTCACCACGGGAATGGGTTTTTAAATATAACGGCATTGCTGCAATCAATGCTTGATGATCAAAAACAAGTAAGTGATTGGGTTGCCAGCCAGTTTCAATACAGACTGATCCACTTTGCTCCAGAGCCAGCAAAAACTCATGGCGTAGGAAAGGGTCTTTATCGTGTACAAGCTGGTTCCAGCTGACAGTATTAACTTCTGCCATACTATTAATTTGCTTTATAACCATGAATAAACCTTTTTCACAGGCTTGTGAGAATAATAAACAGCCTATTTTACAGATAATACAGACTATTTTTCATCAGTCTACTACTGTTTGGGAAGTAGGCAGTGGTACAGGTCAACATGCCAGTTATTTTGCTGAAAACCTACCTCATTATTCCTCCCGTTGGTCGGAATGACACCGCTTGTGAAGTTAACCTACAAACGTCAAAATTGAGAGTAACCTGCGATAGGTTATTAGTCATTATTTTTTATGACGGTTTTGAGCAGGCTCTATCGTTTAGAGTCTATTTAACTTAAAAATGCATGACTACTGTTTTCTAGTTTAAAGTCATGGCAATATTACCTTGCATTATCAATAGCTCAGGCGTAAAACTGAAAGTGATTTCAGTTGTTGGTGGGGGTTAAAATGTTGCAATCTAGAAATAAAATTTCTCGTGTGTTGACTTGGTTAGTCACTCTGTTTGTTACTGCGTTAATTTTGCTTCATATTGATGCAGATATTGTTGAACGTCTAGTTATTTTACGTGTACCTTTGCTGAGTGGGTTATTGTTACTTACTTTGCCCTTTATAGCATTTTATCTTCTACCGAACATCTTAGAAAACCTTTTTGTTCTGGAAAATAGGCTGCGGCTTACAGTTGTTATTGTTGTTTCAACATTGGCTGGGTTGGGCGTAGTGTTTATTTGGTTAGTGATAGATATCAATGCTGGATGTCGATTTATAGGTGAGAACTGTCAAAATATAACCACTCGGCTGAACCCAAATACTCTGAGACCGTATTTAGCTGGAGTAATTATTGGCTTGCCTATTTCTTTTGCCTCTGTTCATCTATCTAATATTCCGAAACGAGAAAAAGTTATCGGTAGTGTAATGGGTGGGCTGATTGCTTTAGCTTTTATGTTTTTTATTTATTCTTTACGTCAAGATAATGGAAGTTCAGCACTGATATTTTTAGAAAATACCGTCATTATGGGAATAAAACTGGTTTTGTCGGAAGCGGCACAAGTCGGGTTTATTAACTCAACAGGTGGGTTGAGTGGAGGGCATCTTCTGGTATTGAGTTTTGCATTAGTGACGTTTGTTTTTTATGTGGTGGGTTACTTTTTATACGAGCCCTCTGTAGAGAAAGGGAAGTTTTTTAAAGGTAAATGGCAAGCACCTGCACTCTATCATTTAATGGTACTCGTCTTGGCAATAACCTTTTTGTTAGGACTGATGACGTTTGTTTTTGATTATTTTCGAGTTCCTACATTACTTATAGCTGTCATTATTTCTTGGTCTGCCTATGCGTTTTTTAAAACAGATCATTTTTTTAAACTTATTCCTTTGCCTAGCGAAAAACCGGATTCCCATGTTAAAGATGCTCTGAAAAATCGGTTAGCGATTAATAATGACGGTACATTAGTGGTTGTCTGTTCAAGTGGTGGTGGTATTCAAGCGGCTGGGTGGACAACCATGGTACTAATACAATTACAGCGACAGCTTGGACAGTCATTTTCTAATGCCATTGGGTTAATCAGTTCTGTTTCTGGTGGTTCAGTGGGAGCAATGCATTACCTTGATATAAGCAGTGAAACAGATAAGCTTGATGATAAGCAGCTTGATTTAATTTTTCAAAATTCTACAAAAAATAGTTTAGATGCGATGGCTTGGGGATTAGCTTATCCCGACTTATGGCGGTTAATGGGTGCTCCTTATTTACCCTCAAAGCTTAATGATCGAGGGACAGCCATTGAAACCGATTGGAAAAAAGTGATGAAATACCCACAAGCGACTTTAGGTGATTGGCAAGCAAGTATGCAAGCAGGCAACTTACCCATCACTGTTTTTAATTCAACACAAGTTGAAACGGGGCGACGGTTATTACTTTGTCCTCTTAGTTTTTCTAAGTGCAATAACCATCATCAAGTCGACTTTAATTCACTATATAAGAAGTTTGATTTGGAGGTAACAACAGCTGCTCGATTGTCGGCAACTTTTGCATATATTTCTCCCATTGCCAGAGATAGTGAAAATATACATAGTTCTCATGTTGCCGATGGAGGCTATTTTGATAATTATGGTGTTTTTACTGCGAACCAATGGTTGGATAGAGAGGTTTTACCTATTGCTAAGGACATAGGTATCAAACGCATTATGTTTATTGAGATAAAGGCTTTTCCCGCAACACCTAATATGGAGGTAAAAAAGAAAAAAGCGGATGGGTGGGTTATGTCTTTTCTTGGACCATTACTTACTTTAGCTAATGTACGTAATGCGACACAAGACGCTAGGAATGAATACGATATTGATGTGATGGCTGAATGCCAAAGCCATGATATTGATTTTAAACATTACATTTTGGAATTTCCGAATCAAATTGCCTTCTATGAAACAAACCTCGTTGAGCAAGACCAGAGTCATAGGAATGGTACATCACAAACCAAGAAAATATTGAAAAAAGTGGCGATTCTTTTTAGTAGTAAAAAAAATTATATGCCACCTCTTTCATGGAAACTCAGTGAAAAACAAAAGCAAGCGATTTCTCAAGGGTGGGATGCAATTAGTAATGAAGAAGTTTCCCCCCATGATTTACAAAAATTAATAGAAACTTGGCAGCGATGGCATGCTTAATTTGAGTGGGGCGAATAAATTCGCCTCGATGTATTTTAATTGGGTACAGTAATGATAGATATCTCAAGGCATTGGGCAACTCTGTTTCACTCTCCCAAGAATTAGTGTGATAGCGTTTTCCTTTCATCTAGAAAAATCAGTTGGTAACCGCTTTTTCTAATCAGGATGATTGGTAGCTATTGTGTTATCTGGGTAAGAGGGGGCTTCAGCCGCGACCGAAGCAAATCGCGGCTAAAACCCCTCCACACGAGATTATAAGCTCTTTAGATTTTTTAGATCACCTACTTATAGAAGCAACAGTAACCTGCCTGAGCACGGTATCTTTATTGCTCTCAATAGCAACTCGTTAATTCAGCACCCAGAAAGTTATTCCCTTAACGGAATACCACTAGGAACAGATCGCGGTGTTTTACCACGTATATCAATAGCAGCAGGATCAGTCAAAGCATTTAGAAACTCAAGTAATTGTTTCAGTTCTTTATCAGATAGATTGACTTTTTCAAGTTCATTGGCATCAGCAATTGCATTGAGTCGTTGTGTGTCATCCATAACGATGAAATCAAGCGCATCAAGATCACTTCTTGACGGTAACACAGCTTGCGTTCTGTCATAGTTAAATAGATATTTTTTTGGATTTAGGTGATGTTTCACGACTGCTTCCAATGTGTCATAGGCACCATCATGGCCATAAGGAGCAGTGAGTGCAATATTAATTAAAGGCGGAGTTTTAAAGGCAAATTGATCCTCAATATTACCCGTTACCCGTTCTCGACCAAAATCACCATGACCATCTGAATTGTCGCCTTTTCCTGGCCCTATTTGTGGCATAGCAATAGCATGGTAATCCTGATCTGTCAGAAAAGTACCGCTGTGACAACTGACACAATTTGCTTTTTCTTTTTTGAAAAATATTTTCATGCCCTTTTTTGCGAGAGGACTCAATGCTTTTTCATCGCCATTTAAATAGCGGTGGAAAGGACTATTATCAAATCGAAAAAGTTTGGCTTCATAGGCGGCTATTGCATTTGCAGCATGAACATAGGTTATATCAGATGCTTGGGTGATTTCGTTAGGATAGACTGCTGTGAATAACTCAACATATTCTGGAATATTCCCTAGTTTTTCAGCAATAATCTGCCATACAGCGGGTAGGTCACCTGCGGCGGCAGCGTTAGCCTGGGGGTTTTCACCAGCTTGGCCAGCCATCTCTTCTGCAGAGGTAACAGGAAACATTGCTTGAGCCGCTAAAACATTGTCCAGATTGTCAGGTAAATCATCTCCTGCCGGCGTTGCAAAACCGGATGGTTGGTCGCTATCAACAGCAACACGTCCATCATAAAACATATCTGTATATTCAGTAGCTCCCAAGTTGAAAACAGGCGGGGCGTGTCGAGGAACTCTGGCATGAATAGCATCAGCTCCAACACCGGTATCACGAATAATGCCAAGACCGCGTCCGCCTTCACCAACCGGTAAAGATAGACCATCTCCTGTATCAGCTAGCGTGTGATGGCATGTAGCGCAAGAGGTATTTTGATTGCCACTTAAAATTTTATCGAAAAAAAGAAGTTTTCCAAGTTGGACTTTGTTTTCCGCAGGCATTCCATTGTCATAAAAATCTGTATTTTGAGGGGCAAGCGGTAGTTCTTCATCTGCAGCAGCAAGTGAGCTAAATAGAAATGAGCTGCAGGCCAAGTAAAAAATGAGTGTTTTTCGGTTTTCTTTTAACATATTTAGTTAACTCCTGAAGTGACTGGGGGGAATTGTTGATATATGGATTGGCGAAACAATAAATTACCAATAAATTGAATTGCTTGCCTCTTGTCAATTTTCTTGGCCGGAAATGGCAGCAAGTTATACTGACTTTAATGATAAGAGCAAGGGATGTGCCAATCTAAGTTAGTAAAATGCAATATCTCAGTGTTAAACAGAATTAATCCAATTAACACGGATTACCGATGAAGGAGGGTTACCTGTGTATCTATTCCACACTGGTTTATAAGAAATGAATGCAGTGTGATCCGTATTCAGTCCATCCACATCTTTCAAAGAATCTGTGCTTGGTTGCATGGCTGGAGATTAAGTTTTTTTAAAATATTGTTTTTTTAGCTGCCAGTTGTCGTTATTTGCTCAGATTCAATTTTCATAATATTTTCAACAGGATAGTGAAGAGTAATGGACAGAGATAAAGATGTTGTCGTGAATATGTAACAAAGTAACAAAGTAACAAAATAACAATATAACTAAGTTATAACATGTTGTTGGGTAAGTAATTAATGACATATTTTAAGGTAATAGTATTGCTGGCTGTCAATAGAAAGGGTTATAGCAGCATTTGTCAACAGTTTATTTGTCGGGATAAGGCGACGGTTTTTTAAACAAAATGGCAGAATTAAAGCTATTTTATTTGCTTGGATTAAGAAACATTAGAAAATATTAATATTTATACCTTATGGCATAGTTTGTGCCTTACCAAGATATGACTTTTTTGATAATTAAAATTGATCTTAGGATCAACAAATAGTTCAAAAAAATAGCCATAATATATTGATATTTTAGGGCTTTAGATGTGGGTTTTTGGTTTTAGGCGTTTGTTTGATTATGAGTCGTTAAGATTGTCTTCAAAGGCCTTTTAAATTGACTTTAAGAATATAGATATATTATTTTTTTTATAACTAAAGTTTCGGAGTTCATTTTGAGTAATAAATAGAAATCAAGCCCTTGATTATTAACAGGATAAATATTCAATAATAGCTTAATATTGGATGTTTGACTTTCTAATTTTAAAAGAAAATCAACATATTGGAACATTCGAAAGTTCATGTGAAACACCGTAAAATCAATGGGTTAAGAGTGAACTTAAGCCAGTTTAAAAAAGTCAATACATTCAACTTTAGCCTGATATATGCCAAATAGCTATTTTAATTCAATTGCTTACTTAAAAAAACAAACTCCGAAACTTTAGTTATAAGAATTTGATGGGGAAATTTATGCGCAACGGTTTTTTAAAACTGGTTTTTTTATTGGTACTGACGATGTTCGCAACAGCATCTTCAGCCAGAATGATGGGGAGCGGTGGCTCCAGATACATGGGGAGAACTGATAAAACACCAAACACCTTCCGCTTAGTTGATCAGACAAATATTGCACTAGCGACAACAGTTAATTCGAACCTAATTACTGTTTCTGGAATCAATACTGCGATAGTTGCGTCCATTTCCGGTGGTGAATATTCTATAAACGGGAGAGCTTATACTCGGTCGGCACGCTACGTTTATAATGGTGATCGAATCAGTGTTCGCCTAGTTTCTTCTGCACAATATCAGACAACCGCCCATGCCAGACTTAACTTGAATGGGGTCAGTGACAGTTTTGATATTACAACAATAGCATCATCAGGCGGTGGTAGTACCACAAACGGGTTTCAATTAGCACCTCAAACAGCCGGTAACGCTCAATTCCGTAGCGAACATTTTTCCGGTTCGGGGAATTGTACCTGGTGCCATAATAATCTGAAAGATGATCATGGTCAGAATGTGTCCATTGAAACGGACTGGTCTGCAACGATGATGGCAAATGCAGCCAGAGATCCATTCTGGAAAGCGAAAGTTCGAACTGAACTGAATCGTAACCCGCATTTGACAGATTTAATCAATGATAAATGTAGTCGTTGTCATGCCCCCATGGCAAATTTTGAAGCTAAGAAAAAGCATGAAAAAGTTGTCATACTTGCTGATGACAATGGCTTTCTAAACCCAAACCATCCACGTCATGACCAGGCTATGAATGGTGTTAGTTGTACTTTGTGTCACCAGATTCAGGACTCGCCAAAACTGGGAACATTGGCAAGTTTTACCGGTAAATATGAAATTGGTGATAAGCGGCAGATTTTTGGCCCTTTTGATAATTTGTTTCCATACCCCATGATGATGAAGACGGGTTATACTCCAATTTATAGTATGCATATACAGGAGTCAGAAATATGCGCTACTTGTCATAACCTAAAAACTCCTTATGTCGATGAATTTGGAACTGTATTAAGCACTACTCCAGAATCTGAATTTCCAGAACAAATGCCTTATTCAGAATGGCTAAATAGTGATTACACAGCGACTGATAGCTGTCAGGACTGCCATATGGCAAGAGCAAATGGTGTTGCTATTTCTAATAAACCCATGTGGTTGCCAGAACGAAACAAGTTTGCAATACATGAATTTGTTGGTGCAAATAAGCTGGTGCTGAATATGTTTAACGATAATAAGCAACAGTTAGGCGTTACTTCTAATAACTTTGCAGATACTATTGCTGCAACTGATGAGATATTGAAAAGTGCAGCTAATATTAAATTGCTTCAGCAGTATTTACGTCGAGGTCAATTGAATTTTACGCTACAAATTAACAGTAAAACAGGCCATAAACTTCCCAGTGCTTATCCATCACGTCGTGTGATTCTGCATGTGACTGTGACTGATGCACAGAATAGGGTGGTTTTTGAATCAGGTAAAATAAGTTCAGACGGTAGTGTTTTAGGCGTTGATGCTGATACTGATGCATTGGCTTTTGAACCTCATTACGAATTGATTACTTCACCTCAACAGGTACAGGTTTATGAGGCGATCATGGGTGATAGTAATGACCAGGTAACATATACACTTTTACGTGGTATGCAGTATCTGAAAGATAATCGTTTGTTACCGCTTGGATTCAATAAAGTAACGGTACCTGATGATGTTGCTGTAATGGGAGCAGCATACCAGGACAATAATTTCACAGGAGGGAGTGATCGTATTAGTTACCGTATTAATGGTTTGTCCGCAGGCTCTTATAAGGTGCGTGCTGAGTTGGTTTATCAAACAGTATCGTTTGGTTTTGCTCGTGATTTGTTTGAGGATGATTCCGCAGAAGTAAATGATTTCAAGAAAATGTATACAGAATCTAATCACAAATCAACCCTACTAACGGCAATACAATTTAGCGTGCAATAAAAGGTAAAGGGAGTTATGAAGCTTATCATAACTCCCTTTTTTTACTGACCTCAATATCCCCATATATTTAAATATGCCAGATCGAACTTGAGTCAGTATAGTGAATGCTATTAATATTTTAATCAACCTTGTGGACAAGCAATCGGTATAATAATAAAATTTTTTCCAGTTTCTTGAATGTCCAGTCACGACTTAATCAAACAACTTTCAAAACAATTACAGTCATGCATGAACGGTGATAGACACCGTTTTAAACGTCAATTAGATCGTTGTCGTAGTGAAGTAAAGAAAGGCAATACATCAGAATCAAAACTAGTAGCGTTAACAGGTCAAATAGAGCAATCTATTGCCAAACGAAATCAACGTAAAGCCAGTATTCCTGTCATTAAATATCCTGATCTGCCGGTCACTGAAAAAACCCAAGAAATCGCCAAGCTAATTGATCAAAATCAGGTGTTGATTCTTTGCGGGGAAACGGGCTCAGGTAAAACTACCCAAATACCCAAAATTTGTTTGCAAATCGGTAGAGGTGTTAGCGGATTTATTGGCCACACTCAACCCAGACGAATCGCTGCACGTACAGTGGCCGACAGGATTGCCGAAGAACTGGGTCAGAAAATAGGTCAGTCAGTTGGTTATAAGGTTCGTTTTCATGATAAAACCCATGATCAGTCTCTGATAAAATTAATGACAGATGGTATTTTATTGGCAGAGTCACAAAATGATCCCTATTTAAACCAATATGACACTATCATTATTGATGAGGCGCATGAACGTAGTTTAAATATCGATTTTTTATTGGGATATATGCGCTGGTTGTTACCTAAGCGACCTGACTTAAAACTTATTATTACCTCAGCAACCATCGATCCAGAACGTTTTTCCAGGCATTTTAGTGATGCACCTATTATCAACGTATCAGGCAGAACTTACCCCGTGGAAATGCGCTACAGACCTCTTGAGTTAATTGAAGAGGATGATGAAACTTCGGCTGATTTGCAACAGGCGATTGTTGATGCTGTGGATGAACTACATAGGGATTTGCCGGGTGATATTCTTATCTTTCTAAATGGTGAGCGAGAAATAAGAGAAACCACAGAGTCGTTAAAAAAACATAACCCTGCTCATTGTGAAATACTGCCGTTATATTCAAAGCTCAGTGTCAGTGAGCAGGAACGAGTATTTAAACCCAAAGGAAAATCCCGCATAGTTTTGGCGACTAATGTTGCTGAAACATCACTTACGGTCCCCGGTATTAGAAGTGTGATTGATACCGGTCATGCGCGTATCAGTCGATACAGTCATCGCAGTAAAATCCAGCGATTACCCATAGAAAAAATATCACAAGCCAGTGCTAATCAAAGGGCAGGACGTTGTGGACGTGTAGCAGAAGGTATTTGCATAAGACTTTATTCTGAAGAAGACTATTTAGCACGTCCTGAATTCACTGAACCGGAAATTTTGCGAACTAACCTGTCGTCAGTTATTTTGCAGATGTCATCATTAAAACTGGGCGATATCGAAGACTTTCCTTTCTTGGAACCTCCCGAAGATAAAATGATTCGGGATGGTAAAAATTCTTTGCATGAGGTCAATGCCTTAGATAAAGACGGTAAAATTACATCTATGGGTCGTCAGTTGGCAAAAATACCAACGGACCCTAAATTAGCCCGAATGATATTAGCTGCTGATAAGTTGAATTGTCTTGCGGAAGTTGCCATTATTGTTTCAGCATTGAGTATACAAGATCCACGTGAAAAACCGGCTGATAAAATGCAGCAAGCCGATAGTAAACATGCGGAATTTAAGGTAGATGATTCGGACTTTTTAACCATTTTAAATATCTGGAATGTATTCGAAATACAAAAGAAAAATCTATCAAATAATAAGTTAAGAAAATATTGTAAAGAGTATTTTCTATCATATATACGTATGCGTGAATGGTTTGATATACACGCGCAAATTATGCAAGTGGTTAAGGGTGAATTAAAATTAAAACCCAATACCAGTAATGCTGGATATGAAGCTATCCATTGTGCATTATTACCAGGGTTATTATCGAATATCGGTTTTAGACATGAACAATATGAATATGTAGGCGCCAGAAACCTTAAGTTTTTTATTTTTCCCGGTTCAGGGCAATATAAAGCCAAGCCCAAGTGGATTATGGCTTTTGAGCAAGTGGAGACATCAAAGGTATATGCAAGGACTGTGGCAAAAATTGAACCGGAATGGATAGAGCAATGTGCCAGCCATTTAATAAAATCCAGCTATTATGAACCTCATTGGGAAAAGAAAGCAGGGCGTAGTGCTGTTTATGAGCGAGTCTTATTGTATGGTTTGACCATACAACCGAAAAAAAAGATTCCTTATGAAAGAGTTGACCCCAAAGGAGCTAGAGAAATTTTTATGCGTTGTGGATTGGTAGCACAGGATTACCATAGCAATGCAGCTTTTTTTAAAGCCAATAAAAAACTATTGGAAGAAGTTGGATATATTCAACATAAAGGTCGACGTGTAGATTTAATTGAAGATGAAGAATGGTTGTATCAGTTTTATGATACTAAATTGCCAGAACACGTAGTCAATGGAATTACCCTGGATAAATGGCGTAAAACCATTGAGAAAGACACGCCAAAGCTATTGTTTTTGACTAAGGCAGATTTAACCCGTGAAGAGGATGAACGTATTAGTGATTGGGATTACCCCGATCATAAAAAAGTGGGAGATTTAAATATTGAATTACAATACCGGTTTGAGCCTGGGCATGATGAAGATGGCGTAACCGCAATTATTCCAGTGCATCAGCTTAATCAAATATCAAATCAGCCATTTGAGTGGGTTGTACCCGGTTTGCTTGAAGAAAAAATCATAGCATTGATCAAATCACTGCCTAAACAAAAACGTAAATATTTTGTACCTGTGCCACAAACAGCGAAAGCCTGTCTGGAAATTGAACCTGATTTTAAGGGTTCTTTATACGAGTGGATAGGCATGCGATTACGTAAATTGACAGGTGAAGCAATTCCATT
The DNA here is from genome assembly GCA_021647585.1 of Methylococcaceae bacterium. Lineage (GTDB taxonomy): Bacteria > Pseudomonadota > Gammaproteobacteria > Methylococcales > Methylomonadaceae > QPIN01. The sequence continues at coordinate 38,846 of JAKIUK010000002.1, read as the reverse complement.
AACAGAATGGAGTTCTGATCAGCTTAGCGATCATTTGAAAATGAATTTCAGAGTGGTGGATGAAAAAGGAAGTTCCATCGGTTATGGACGTAATTTAAAGGCTTTACAAAACAAATATACCGAAACAGCAGGCGAAAGTTTTGATCAAATAGCGGCTAACGAACTGAATTTTACAGGTTATATAGAATGGGCTTTTGATGATCTTCCCGAGACCTATGCATTTATGCAAAAAGGACAATCTTTCGTTGGGTTTCCCGCTCTTATTGATGAAGGTGATACAGTAGGAGTACGTATTTTTGATACCCGGGAAAAAGCAGAACTCGCACATAAAGAAGGCCTAGTTAGAATTTTTCAATTACAGACACGTAAACAATGCCAATATGTGATCAAGAATTTGCCAAAATCGCCGGCAACCGAATTAAATTATAATAATTTAGCAAGACATCCTTTACTGAAAAACAGAACAGGGGGTTCATACAAAGATGATATGTTATTCACTGTTTTAGCTACTGCTTTTTTGGAAGAGAGTGAGATAAGGACGCATTCAGCATTTGAGGACAGTTTAAAAAACAATAAAAGTTACATGATGAGTTTTGCCAGCGAAATTGGAATGATTATTGTGGATGTTATGGAAAGAGTCAGGACAATAAAAAAAATGTTGAACCAGGCAAGCACACAAAAGGAAGTGGCAGATGATATTAATGAACAGCTGAATCTACTCATATATTCAGGTTTTATTCGACATACACCCTATAATCAACTAAAAGCTTTTCCGCGTTATTTAAAAGCCATTGTATATCGTCTGGATAAGAAAAAAGACGATAAGCAACAAATGCAACAGTTACATCGGTATTGGAAACGCTATTGGAGTGAAGTTGAAAATAAGGTAAAAAAAGAAGTGGTTGTTCCTGAGCAAGATAAATTTCGCTGGGATCTGGAAGAATTAAGGGTATCATTATTTGCCCAACAACTTAAAACAGCTTATCCCATTTCACCCAAAAGACTTGATAAAGCATGGGATGAACGGTTTTGAATTTTATGATGAATTATTCTGTTGGTTTTCGGGTCAGATACAACTAAAGGGGAGAGGCTTTACTTGAAATGATGACTGTTTTGCTACAATTATATTTATGGACAATTTATTTATCAGAACTAGAAACTATGACACAGCCAATGAAAGGGATAATGCATGATTCCAATCAGAGATAACATACACTGTAGGACGACTCCGTATGTAAGTTGGGCAATTATGGCGATTTGTATTGGCATTTTCTTTTTAATGAAAATGATGCCGGATGAAACCGTGCGTCAATTAACTTATTTATATGGTATGGTGCCTATTCGCTATTCAAATCCTGAATGGGCAACTGCCTTTGGTTTGCCACCTGATTACTATTTATCTTTTATTACCAGTTTGTTTATACATGGCGGATGGATACATATTATTATCAATATGTGGTTTATCTGGATATTCTCTAAAAATATTGAAGACAGCATGGGGCATGGGAAATTTTTGATTTTCTATTTGATATGCGGCTTGTTTGCTACGGTTGTGCAATGGTATTTTGATCCTGACTTAATGATTCCTGTTGTTGGTGCTTCAGGTGCGATAGCCGGTGTATTAGGCGCATATTTTTTCATTTACCCTTATGCCAAGGTTGTTATCTGGTTCCCCCTGTTTCTTTTACCCATTTTTTTTGAACTTCCTGCTATTGCATTTCTAGGGTTTTGGGTCATCATACAGATACAAAAAGCAACAACTGCAATGATGTTTGACAGCGTTACAGCAGATGTTGCCTGGTGGGCCCATCTAGGTGGTTTTATAGCGGGAGCAATGTTGCATCCTTTGTTTATATCTGATAAAAAGCAAGAGTGAATGTAATTTTGTTCGTAGTAAATGTTAAAAACCTAGGGAGAATAGGCTATAATATCTGGATCAAAAAAATTTAAGAACAGTCTGCTTTAAATCAATTCGTTTTAAATGAGACTTTTATATCACTGCAGGAAATTCACATATTATGAATAAAGTTAATGTCGCTCTGGTAAGACTACTTCAGTTTGTAGTTTTTGTTCTTTTTACATTCATGGTTTTAGTCTATTTTGGCGCGATGATACTGGTGCCACTTGATTTAGTCGTTTTAATTATTAATATTCTGGGTGTAGTTGGTATTGGTGGACTTATTGCTGCAGTTGTTGCCGTACCAGTAGTCGCTTATCTGGGATTGATAGTCTATAAAACTCCAGGATTGGTTAAAATGATTGTTGATACCGGTCTTGATTTAGTGACTACTGGAAAAGAACGTGTTGAAGCATTTAATAAAATAGCAGAAAGTGTGAAGGGTTAGTTTATAGTCTTTATAGAGGAGGGAGCGTTTTGTAAGAAACGCTCCTTTTTTTGTTTCAGTACTTTAATTATATGGGTTTTTGAGAAAATCTGAGACAGTGATTTTATTACTGCTCTGTTTACAAGCTTTAATTTATTTAAGTGGTTTGAACATGCCACAAGTTGTTCTCTTTTGACTCTTAATACACAGCATGAATACATCCTTGGCGACTGAATCTGATCGCCAAGGAGTGCGGAAATACAGATAATGTAAGGCGCTTTGTATCTGTCTTGCTGTCAACAGTTTTGAAAATCAGGGTGGAAACACTGGTCGCTTGTTAAAAGTCATATTTAACTATAACGTTAGGACAAAAACCAGAATGAAAATAAACATGATTGGCCGATTAACTGTATTGTTTTTTGTGGTAATAATTTCAGCCTGTAGTTCAACAGAGCCTCCTTTTTCAGTCCAAATGGAACCAGGGTTTGATGGTTATTATGTACAATCAAACAAAAATGACTTTATTCCTTTAGAAGAGATTGTACGCACCAGCTTCAAAGAAAATATTGAGCGTGATGGAACTCAGTATAAGTTTTGTGAGACATATGGAATTAAAGAATTTTTAAAGATAACGAAAATTGAAAATATTGATTACAGAGTCAATGTAGTTAAGGGCAATAGTGGCCGAAAAATTGGCAATGACTATCGACTTTATAAAATAACCCGTTTTAATGATTCTGCAACGGATCCAAAAATTGTAACTCTTTGTGCCCAGGAAATTAAAAGCAAACTTGCAGTGTTTGGTACCACTACCAAAGTAAAACCAGTCACTCCCATAGAAGAAGGTATTTTCTATATTAAAGATAAAAAATGGTTTGTTAATAAAAAAAGTAGATTCTTTATTTTATTTTTAGATTAGTTGAATTTTTAATTTTATAGACGCAAACTAATTATTGACCAGTTCTGTTGTTGTGCATATTCACGCAGTTTTTCATCAGGATCAACAGCAACAGGATTATCAACAAGTTTGAGTAAAGGAAGGTCATTATGGGAATCACTGTAAAACCAGCTATTTTTCAGTGTTTCTTTGGAATTTTTTAGCCATTCTTCCAGTAACTTTACTTTTCCTTCTTGAAAGCAGGGTGTTCCTCCAAATTTACCGGTAAAACGGCCCTCAACAAATTCAGGTGTTGTTGCCAGTAGGTTATCTATTCCAAAAAGTTTTACAATTGGTTCGGTTACAAAACGGTTTGTTGCAGTAATAACCATTACTGTGTCACCCTTAAACCGATGTTTGTTAACCAGTCTGATAGCTGGTTTTAGCTGAATGGGTTTAATTATTTCTTCAATAAATTGCTCTCGCCACTTGTACAGTTTTTCTGATTCATTGTTAGCGAGAGGTGACAGCGAAAAATGTAGAAACTCAACAATATCGAGGTTTCCTAATTTGTAGTCTTGATAAAATTTTGCATTTGCTTCTTCGTACTGATCTTTATCGACAATGCCTTGGTCTACGAGAAATTGTCCCCATAAATAATCACTATCATCTGATATAAGGGTATTGTCTAAGTCGAAAATCACTAAACTCACAGTTAAATCCTATTTGGAAAATAAATTTAAAGGCCTATAGCATCAGTAGTTCTTTTATGGAACAATGATGCTATTAATTTTAATACTGACCTATTTAGATAATTTTACCATCGAGGCAAAGCAGGGATAAAAAAATCTCTGAAATTTACAGTATTTTATTTTGTTCCTGCAAGGGACGAATCTTATTTTTGCTACTAGTTATAATTCATGGGTGTTAAAACGAAATAAAACTAAGCGAATGAAGACTGTAATGCCTGAGAAAATTAAATAAAGAGGGAAGCTAATACAGGTTTTATTTTAAATGATTGACTTTAAAGGATATCGGCCCAATGTCGGAATTATCCTTTGCAATGACGAGGGGCGTGTGTTCTGGGCAAAAAGGAAAGGTGTTAATTCCTGGCAATTTCCACAAGGTGGTATTGATTGTAATGAAGACCCGGAGGCTGCGATGTACCGTGAGTTATGGGAAGAAACAGGGCTACAGGCTGAACATGTTCAGTTATTGGGCCGGACACGTTACTGGTTACGGTATAAATTACCTGAAAAATACATAAGGAAAAACTCTTTGCCCTTATGTATAGGTCAGAAGCAAATTTGGTATATTTTGCGTTTAGTTAGCGATGAAACTGTTGTTCGTTTTGACTGTGGTGAAAAACAAGAGTTTGATGGTTGGAAATGGGTGGATTATTGGCACCCACTCCAAGATGTGATTTACTTTAAACGCAAGGTCTATAAAAAAGCAATGGCTGAGCTGGGTGTTATTTTACTACCAGAAGGTGTGCCAGTTAGTGCAGAAGGGTATCTTGCGAAATCGAAATATTGATTGGTGATGACGCGAATATATTTGAGTCACTCAATATTATGAGTTTGAAATAAAAGTATTAATTCATTTTCATCTATGACTGGAATATTTAATTCCTGAGCTTTGGTTAATTTTGAGCCAGCTGATTCACCTACCACCACACAGTCGGTTTTTGCTGATACGCTTCCTGATACTTTGGCACCCAGTGTTTGCAGTGATGCCTTGGCCTCATTTCTCTTCATCTGATTTAAGGTACCAGTCAGGACATAGGTTTTCCCCGCTAAAGGTAATGCTTTTTGTTCTTTGGGGAGAATAGCAGGCCAATGAATTCCTGCATTAATCAATGCATCAATGACTTCAAGATTATGTGGTTGACGGAAAAAATATTCCACATGTTTAGCTACTATTTCCCCAACATCATCCACTTCTTGCAAAGTTTCTACATCAGCCTGTTTTAAAGCGTCTAGTGTTAAAAAGTATTCTGCTAAATTTTTTGCAGTAGCTTCCCCCACTTCTCTAATACCAAGAGCAAGTAGAAATTTTGCTAATGTGGTTTGTTTAGATTTTGTTAGAGCTCGAATTAGATTTTCAGCTTTTTTAGGCCCCATCCTTTCTAAATCGATTAATTGCTCTGTTGTTAATGCAAACAGGTCGGCTGGATTGTGTATTAACCCTTCATCCACCAATTGTTCTGCTACTTTTTCACCTAAACCATCAATATTCAGTGCTTTACGGGAAGCAAAATATTGAATGGCCTCTTTACGTTGTGCTACACAGTATAGGCCACCACTACAACGTGCAACTGCTTCACCTTCAATCCTTTCAATTTCAGATTGACAGACAGGGCAATGACTGGGAAATACAATATCTTTAGAGGTAGTGTGTGTATCAGCGAGAGAACGGGTGATTTGAGGGATTACATCTGCAGCACGTCTTACCACAACAGTATCACCAATTTTTACCCCCAAACGTTCAATTTCATCTTGATTATGCAAACTGGCTCTACTAATGGTTACTCCGCCAACAAAGATGGGTTCCAGGATGGCTACAGGTGTGATTGCCCCAGTGCGTCCAACTTGAAATTCCACATCAAGTAAAGTTGTTTGCTGTTCCTGGGCAGGAAATTTATGTGCTATAGCCCAACGTGGTGCACGTGAGACAAAACCTAATTGTTGTTGTAATTTAATGTCATCAATTTTATAAACAATTCCATCTATTTCATAGGGAAGTGAGTCACGTAATTCTAAAAGAGAATGATAATATTCCATACAGCCTTTCGAACCTGATTTAAGTTCTATTTCATCAGTAACAGGCAGCCCCCATTCCTTTAATTGTAGTAATCTTTGGTAATGACTGTTAGCTAACACGCCATTTTTTATTAAACCAATACCATAACTGTAAAAAGCTAATGGTCTTTTGGCTGTTATTGTAGAATCAAGCTGTCGCAAGCTTCCAGCGGCTGCATTTCGGGGATTTACAAAGCCTTTTTCGCCCTGGTCTTTTGCTTGTTGGTTATAGGCATTAAAAGCAGCTAATGGCATAACCACTTCACCCCTTATTTCAATAGTTTCAGGTATTTCTTTACCCTTTAGTATATGGGGGATATTTTTAATGGTTTTTACATTATGAGTCACATCTTCGCCAACATTTCCATCGCCTCTGGTCGCTGCTCTGACTAATTGTCCATTTTGATAAAGCAAACTAATGGCAAGTCCATCAAGTTTTGGTTCAGCGCAAAACACGGGTTCTTCGGAGACGTTTAATCGATTATTTATGCGAGTAATAAAATCAGATAATTCTTCACTGGAAAACACATTATCCAATGACAACATCGGTACTTCGTGGTTGATTTTACTAAAACCATCTAAAACAGTGCCACCTACTTTTTGGGTCGGCGAATCCGGGCTAATAAGCTCTGGGTGTTTAGACTCTAATTTTTGTAATTTTTGTATTAGCCTGTCGTATTCAGCATCTGTAATAATAGGGTTATCATGGGTATAATAAGAAGAATTATGAAGCATGATTTGCTCTCGTAATTTTGATATTTGGTCTTCTACAGAGGCTGTCATTAATAAAAGTTTGTTAGTAGTGTGGTTAACATGTTTATTTGTAGCAGTTATTAAATCCTCGCTCCTTAGCATTGTGGAAAACTGAAAAAACTATTTAATTCTACTTTGCCACATTTGAAGGGATACTATACAAAAGTATCTTCGTAGAGTGTGTTATACGCACCATTTTGGCAAAGGAAGGATAAAAAATAATATTGGTGCGTGCAACGCACTCTACATTTATAATCTAACAAAGTAGAATTAATAGCTTTGTTTTGCAAGCATTTAATGTGAATTCAACTCAATACAAAATATCTGTTAATTCTAGCATGAAGAACTTTATCTTAGTTGTTAAAGGTTTTGTAAATTTGTATTTAACTGCTACTATTTAACGCGGTGGATCAGATCATGAGAAATTAGCTTGGAAGAAGATATTACAACAGACTTATGTGTCTTACAAAGTCATTTGGATTCCATGTTGGATCGGGTGCAACAAAATAGTCTGACGCTAAAGCGATTCCAGGTTTTTGAAATGAAATTACTGAATCTTAATTCGTTATCTGAAATGATTGATCAGCTATTGGAAGATGCCAAAACATTTTTTGATCTGGATGTGATCAGTTTTTGTTTAGTTGATGAGAAAGGTGAGATTTCTGGTTTTCTAAATGATGATGACTATGATTATCAAAGTAATGATGGTTTTATATTGCTAGAAGATCAAGAGTTATTAAAAAGTAAATTTGGTCAGTCTCCATGTCCATTTCTTGGGGCATATAAACAGTCCAATTGTGCTGGTTTTTTTCAGAATTTAGATAGAAAACCCGTTTCAGTTGCTATTATTCCGTTATCTCGTCGGCGTAAATTTCTTGGCTCGTTAAATTTTGGTAGTTATACACCGAATAGGTTTGTCAATGCGATGGCCACCGACTTTATCGAACATTTAGCGTCTGTAGTCAGTATTTGTCTTGAAAATAATTTGAATTTTGAGATGATGCGGCGTACCAGTCTTATTGATACCTTAACTGGCGTAAATAACAGACGTTTTTTAGAACAGCGAATTGGTGAAGAACTCGACAGAAGTCAACGACTTGATGAGCCGTTAAGTTGTCTGTTTCTGGATATTGATCATTTTAAATCTATAAATGACAGCTATGGACATCAGGTGGGAGATTATGTTTTGGCTTTGGTTGCTGGTGCTATTAAAGAACAGTTAAGGAGTAATGATATATTGGCACGTTATGGCGGTGAAGAATTCGTTGCATTGTTATCAAATATACCTGAAATCATGGCTTGTGATATAGCTGAAAGGATTAGACAGAGCATTAAAGATCTCCCGTTAATGAATAATGAGCAAGATTTTAATGTAACTATTTCCATTGGTTTGGCTACCTACCAACCGAGTAGATCACCTTCTATAAGTTCAGCCGAGATTGCAACTCATTTAATTCATTCTGCAGATTCTGCTTTATATTTAGCCAAGAAAAATGGCAGGGACAGGGTCTCGAATGGAGACCTTGTTTATGACGCAGTTGCGAGATCTTTAAAGGCATCTTAAGTCACAGTTGTATAATCCCATGTTGTATCTCTTGTTGTATTAAGGTGGTGCGTATTCTCATGAACAGTCATTATTACCATCGTGAACACCTCATTTCGACTCAAGGTTGCTCCTTCTGGTCGGAATGACACCGTTTGTGAAGTTATCCTATAAACGTTAAAATTGAGAGTAACCTGCGATAGCTTAATAGTCATTTTATATAATTATTAACTAGAGTGACTGGGAAAATATCTGTGTTGCTGATATTATGCTCAGTTCGTTTGAGCAAGTAAATTAACACAATTATGGATTCCCTTACCCTGGAAAACAGATCATTCGAAGTGAGAAACTTAAGTTGTATTCGAGATGATCGAATATTGTTTGAAGGACTGGACTTCACGCTTAACAATAATCAGGTTTTGCTTTTAGAAGGTAAAAATGGCAGTGGCAAAACCTCTTTGTTGCGTATTATTTGTGGTTTCAGGGAGCAAGATGCCGGAGATATAATTTGGTGCAATACGCCAATAAAGGATAGTGATTTTTTTGCAGAAATGGCTTATGTTGGGCACCTTGATGGTGTAAAAAAAGAGTTAACTGTGGTTGAAAATCTAAAAATGTCTTTAGCGCTCAGCGTGGCAGGTAACTATTCTATCGAACAGGCTTTAGATAAGGTTCATCTTGCGGGGTATGACGATTCAATTGTGCAATCTTTGTCAGCGGGTCAAAAACGTCGTTTGTCACTTGCCCGGCTGTTGATTACCAGAAATAGTCTATGGGTTCTTGATGAACCCTTTACGTCTATAGATAAAGAAGGCATTAAATTAATAGAATCCTTAATGCACGAACATATATGCGCGGGTGGCATGATTATTTTAACCTCGCATCATGATTTATATTTACACGAAACCGAAGTACAGAAAATAAATTTATCTTTATGTCATTGATTACTGCTTTTTTTGCCGTTGTTCGGCGTGATTTGATTTTGGCGTTTCGTCGACGGGCAGAAATAGCAAACCCGGTTTTTTTCTTTATATTGGTTGTTACTCTATTTCCTCTAGGAGTGGGTGCGAACACCAAATTATTGCAAGCAATGGCACCGGGTGTTATCTGGGTGTCGGCATTACTTGCCGTGATGCTTTCACTGGATAGCCTATTCCGCTCGGATTTTGATGATGGTTCTTTAGAGCAAATGTTATTGAGCTCCCATCCTTTAACAATTTTGGTGTTGGGTAAAATCATTGCCCACTGGTTAGTTACTGGCTTGCCTTTGTTAATTATTGCACCTTTATTAGCTGTTTTTTTGGGATTACCAGAACAGGCTTTGGGAACTTTATTGATAACATTGGTCTTAGCTACACCGGTTTTAAGTTTAATTGGTTCGATTGGTGTTTCATTAACGGTTGGACTTCGTAGGGGAGGCATGATTTTATCATTACTTGTTTTACCACTTTATGTACCGGTTTTAATTTTTGCTAGTAATGCAGTTGAAATGGCAGGTAATGGCCAGACTGTTGATGCACAAATCAATATACTCATTGCAATTCTATTAATGTCCGTTGTTTTAGCGCCTTTACCGGCTGCATCGGCTTTAAAGATGAGTGTGAGTTAATTTTTATTTTTCTTAAAAACAAAACTAATTTATGTCCATCGTTCCTGCTCCAATACTTCGTTTTTATCACAGAATGGCATCTCCGCCACATTTTTACAGTTTTACCGATAAATTATTACCCTGGTTAATTGCTATTTTTCTTTTATTACTGGCTTATGGTTTATATGCGGGATTATATTTAGCCCCTACTGATTACCAACAAGGTGATAGTTATAGAATTATCTATCTCCATGTGCCTGCCGCCTGGATGTCATTATTTATTTACGTGATCATGGCAATGGCGGGAGCAATTAGTTTGATTTGGCGGATGAAAATAGCTGAAGTTGTGATGATAAGCAGTGCGCCTATTGGCGCCAGTTTTACTTTTGTTGCATTAGTGACGGGTTCTTTATGGGGTAAACCCATGTGGGGAACATGGTGGGTGTGGGATGCCAGATTAACCTCTGAACTTATTTTATTATTTTTGTATCTGGGTGTCATCAGCTTGTATGGTGCTATTGAGGATAAAAGAACTGCAGCGCGAGCAGTGGCAATTCTAGCATTGGTTGGCGTTGTTAATATCCCTATTATTCATTACTCAGTGCAATGGTGGAATACCTTGCATCAAGGGCCAACTGTCTCAAAAATGGATAAACCATCCATTCATGTGGATATGTTAATTCCTCTGTTAGTTATGGCTGTTGCATTTAAATTTTATTATGCCATTGCTATGCTACAGACGGCTAAAGTAGAGATATTGAAACGCGAACAAAATACCCAATGGGTGAAAAAGTTATTGGAGGCAAAAACATGAATAGCTTTGATGAATTCCTGGCAATGGGTGGTTACGGGTTTTATGTCTGGACTGCTTATGGAATAGGTTTTGTTGTCTTGGTAATGAATGTTGTATTACCACTGATACAAAGAAAACAATTTTTACGTGAATTAGCATTAAAACAAAAGCGAGTTAAGAAATGACACCGGTAAGACGACAACGATTGATTCTGATTTTATTAATGGTTGCTGGCGTAGGAACTGCCGCAACATTTGCATTAAATTCTTTTAATGATAATTTAATGTACTTTTTTTCAACGACAGAAGTTGCAGAGGGACAAGCACCTAAAGAGGCCAAATTCCGTTTGGGAGGCATGGTTGTTGAAGGCAGTATATCCAGACCAAATGACGGCATCATGGTACGTTTTGATTTAACCGATTTCAGTAAAGTTGTGACAGTGGAATACACAGGAATTTTGCCTGATTTGTTCAGAGAAGGCCAGGGTATCGTAGCAAATGGGCGATTGAATAAAGGAGGTGTTTTTGTGGCTGAAGAAGTATTGGCGAAACACGATGAAAACTATATGCCACCAGAAGTTGCGGATAGTTTAAAAAAACCAGCACAACAAGCTAAAATGGGGAAATAATTATGATTGCCGAATTAGGTCATTTTTGTTTGATCATTGCATTATTTATGGCTGTTACTCAAAGTCTGCTTCCTATTATAGGTGCTCACCGTAATATAGAAGGCTGGATCGCTGTTGCCAGGCCATCCGCATATGCTCAGTTTTTTTTTATATTTCTTTCTTATTGTTGTTTAACTTATTCTTTTTTAGTACATGACTTTTCAGTCATGTATGTAGCACAAAATTCAAATACTGCATTACCCACTATTTATTTGATTTCGGGAGTTTGGGGGGCTCATGAGGGTTCTTTACTATTGTGGGCATTAGTTTTGTCAATATGGACAATGTTACTTGCTACTTTTAGCAAAAACATTCCGGAAACTACAATTGCTCGTGTTTTAGGGGTGATGGGCTTGATTAGCATTGGTTTTTTGCTTTTTATATTATTAACATCCAACCCTTTTGAACGACTATTTCCTACACCATTTGAAGGCAAAGATTTAAACCCATTGTTACAAGACCCAGGATTAGCAATTCATCCTCCGATGTTATATATGGGCTATGTCGGGTTTTCTGTGGCTTTTGCTTTTTCCATTGCTGCATTATTGGAAGGTCGACTTGATTCTGCCTGGGCAAGGTGGTCGAGACCTTGGACTAATTTAGCCTGGATGTTTTTAACTTTCGGCATTGCCTTAGGTAGTTGGTGGGCTTATTACGAATTAGGTTGGGGTGGCTGGTGGTTTTGGGATCCAGTAGAAAATGCATCCTTTATGCCTTGGCTAGTCGGTACAGCATTGATTCATTCTTTAGCTGCCAGCGAAAAAAGAGGCGTTTTTAAAACCTGGACAGTGTTACTTGCTATTTTTGCTTTTTCTTTAAGTCTATTAGGTACATTTCTGGTTCGCTCTGGTGTTTTAACCTCTGTACATGCGTTTGCCAGTGATCCAACACGTGGTTTATTTATTCTTGTTTTTCTGGCTATTGTTGTTGGTGGCTCGTTGTTGCTTTATGCCATTAGGGCTCCACAGGTAAAAAATAGTGTGACTTTTGAGTTGATTTCCAAAGAATCAGCTTTACTAATGAATAATGTTTTACTAGTTGTTACCGCAGCTACTATTTTATTAGGTACTCTTTACCCATTAGTTGTTGATGCTTTAGGACTAGGTAAAATATCCGTTGGTCCTCCGTATTTTAATGCAGTGTTTATTCCTTTAATGGCACCATTAGCTTTTTTTGTTGGTATAGGCATGCTAATACGCTGGAAAAGGGATGATATAAAATCGCTAAGCTTGCGATTAAAAGGCATGCTTGCTTTTTGTTTAGGCGGAGGTTTTTTAATTCCTTTAATGATGCCTTTTTATTCTTGGGCAGCCGGACTAGGTACTTCATTGGCATTCTGGACTCTCGCAACAGTTGGTTTATCATTTAAAGATCGGTTAGGTATACAAGGCCTAAGTTGGCAACGTTTACGTAGTATTCCTGCCAGTTTTTACGGGATGACTATTGCACATATAGGTATTGCTGTTTTTGTGATTGGAATTACTTACACTTCTACCTATAGCATCGAGAAAGATGTCAAGATGGAACCCGATGATACCTTGGATATGGCGGGATATGTTTTTAAATTTCATGGCGTGAAAGTTACCGAAGGTCCTAATTATGATGCTCAGGAAGGGGCTTTAACAGTTACATTCGATGGAGAGCAGGTAGCAGAACTTGAGCCTCAAAAAAGAGAATATCGTGTTCAGAAAATGCCTATGACCGAAGCTGCAATTGATGCAGGGCTGTTTAGAGATCTGTTTGTAGCTATAGGTGAGCCATTAGGCAATCAAGGTGCATGGAGTTTAAGAGTTTATTATAAATCTTTTATTCGCTGGATTTGGTTTGGAGCTGTTTTTATGGGTGTAGGTGGTTTAGTCGCAGCGTGTGACAAACGATATCGCAAGGAGAGTGGGGAACATGCCAATGGTTAAGTTTCTTATTCCTTTAGCTTTATTTGTGGTTATGGCTGTTTTTTTGACGATGGGGTTAAGTTTAAACCCGAGAGATATCCCTTCTCCATTAATTGATAAACCAGCACCTGAATTTTCATTACCGGCTTTGAATGAACCCGTTAAAATATTGAGTAAAGAAGACTTTGCGGGGAAAGTCTGGTTATTAAATGTTTGGGCTTCGTGGTGTGTTTCATGTCGACAAGAGCATCCTGTATTTGTTCAGTTTGCACGTAAAAATTCAGTAACCATTGTAGGCTTAAACTATAAAGACGATCCTCGTGCCGCTAAACAGTGGCTGGCACAATTAGGTAATCCATATAAAGTTAGCATTATGGATCAAGAGGGACGTACGGGTATTGATTATGGTGTTTATGGTGTGCCTGAAACATTTGTTATTGATAAAAAAGGGGTCGTTCGTTATAAGCATACAGGACCTGTAACAATGCAAGATGTACAAGAAATACTTATACCACTAATTGATAAATTGAAGCTTGAGGTTTAATTCTTTGTAGTAATAAAAAAACCTTATTAAAATTAATTTTTATAATGAATATATCGTTATAAAGCAAATATCAAAATATGCTAGTACTCCAACAACTTTGATTTGATGAATTATGTAGAGTAGACTTCAGTCCGCAATTTACGATATGACGAATTAGGCAACTAGCAACAAATAACCCACCCATCTTACTGGTCTTTTTTATTTGTCTTAAGCGTTGTGGAAACAATTACCTAGCTGTCTATGGGCTTGTTCCCACGCCTTGAATACAAATAAAAATCCTGTGCAATTTGGGTGGGTTATTTTTGCCAATTGCCTTACTATTGTTGTTGATAGCGGATTGAAGTTCGCTCTACAAATAAATCTATCCATTCATCAAACCAAAATTGCTGTAGTACTAGGAAATGGAGAGCAATCTTGAACATCACTTATTGGTTAATCATCTTTGTTTTACTGATGATTGCTTTTTTCATCATTATTCCACCGTTATGGAAAATTAGAAAAATCCAACCTGGCGATTTTGACCAGCGAAACATTCATATTGCCCAACAGCGGGTTCAGGACTTAAATAACCAGCTGGAAGCAGGATCTTTAACACCAGAGCAATTTGAAGAACAATATGATGAACTGGAATTATCTCTGAATGATGATCTAAGTATTAAACAGAAGGGTGAGGAAAGTTCTACACAAGGTCGATGGGTCGCCCCTGTTATTTTGCTATTAGTTCCTCTATTATCAATATCGGGTTATCTTGTTTTAGGTGAACCAGATGCTTTGCTTAAAGCTCAGGAACAACCAGCACAACAAACCATGAACACGGGTACAGATATAAATGGCATGATATCCGGCTTAATCCAACAGTTAAAACAACAACCTGATAATGCCAAAGGTTGGGTTAAGCTTGGACGGTCTTATAAATACATAAAAAAATATCAACAGGCTGTCAATTGTTTTGAAAAAGCACACGTTTTAATGGGAGATCAGCCAGAGGTTATGTTGTACCTGGCAGATTCTCTTGCTATGGTAAATGGTGGCCAGTTTTCAGACAAAGCATCAGAGCTGGTTTTTAAAGCGCTGGAAATTTCACCTAATAATGAAGTCGGTTTGTGGTTAGCTGGAATGGTTAAAACAGAGCAGAAGGAAATTTCACAGGCGATGCAATATTGGCTTAAACTTGAAACCTTATTGCCTGCTGATTCTAATTCTTATCGCCAGTTACAAGCCCTTATGGCTACAGTACGAGCTCAGAACCCTGATCTAGAAGAAAAAAATAACAAAGCTTTAGATGCTGGATTGGCAGTCAGTATCAATGTTCAAGTCAGCATAGATGACTCAATTAAAAGTAAAACCGGACCAACGAATACCGTATTTATCTATGCAAAAGCATTATCTGGTCCGCCTATGCCATTGGCTATAGTTCGAAAACAAGTGGCTGATTTGCCAGTTTCTGTTACTTTAGATGATGCAATGGCAATGATGCCTGCAATGAAGCTATCGAATTTTAAACAAGTAAAGGTCATGGCACGAATTTCAAAATCGGGTGCAGCAAAACAGCAAAAGGGAGATTTTATCGGCTCAGTTGAATTATCTGATTTAACCGCAAAGCCATCTGTTGTTATTATCATTAATCAAGAAATACAATAAGTAGAGCAATGGACCAATCAATAAAATTTGATTTAGATTTAATTAATCGGTATGACAAGGCTGGGCCTCGATATACCTCATATCCAACGGCATTAGAATTACACGAAGGTTTTGCAGACAAGGAATATCGTGAGCATATTTGTAAATCAAATGCAGCAGGTGGGCCTCTGTCCCTTTATTTTCATATCCCTTTTTGTGATACAGTTTGTTTTTATTGTGCTTGTAATAAAATCATTACCAAAAACAGGAAGCATGCTGAACCTTATTTAAAAAATTTATTTAAAGAAATTGCTACCCAGGGTTTACTCTTTGATAAAAACAGAGTTGTAAATCAATTGCACTGGGGCGGTGGAACTCCGACTTTTTTAAGTTTTGAACAAATGAAAGGTTTGATGGATACAACCCGTCAACATTTTAATTTAAGGGATGATGATAAAGGTGAATACTCTATAGAAGTTGATCCAAGAGAAACGAATGATCAAACCATTTCACAATTAAGACAACTTGGATTTAATCGTATTAGTCTAGGGTTACAGGACTTTAATCCTGAGGTACAAAAAGCCGTTAACCGTATTCAAACTGAAGAACAGACCTTTGCTGTATTAGATGCAGCTCGAAGAGAAGGTTTTAGGTCGACCAGTATAGATTTGATTTACGGCCTACCTTTACAAACAGTCGATACTTTTTCAGAAACACTGGATAAGGTGTTAGCTGTAACTCCTGACCGCTTCTCCATATTTAATTATGCACATATGCCAACAAGGTTTAAAACTCAACGGCAAATTAATGATGCAGATATACCTAGCCCAGAAGTTAAGCTGAATATCTTACAGATGATGGGTAATAAGTTAATTGAAGCAGGTTATGTGTACATTGGTATGGATCATTTCGCCAAGCCCGATGATGAGCTTGCCATAGCCCAGCGTGAAGGCAAGTTATATAGAAACTTTCAGGGCTATTCTACACACTCGGATTGTGATTTGGTAGGCTTGGGCATTACCTCCATTGGAAGAGTTGGGGATGCTTATATTCAAAATGTTAAGACACTGGATGATTATGACGGCTTGATTTCACAAGGACTATTGCCTGTTTCCAAAGGCGTGGATCTTGATGAAGATGACAAATTAAGACGAGCTGTTATTACTCAGTTGATTTGTCATTTTGAACTGGAATTTAATAAAATAGAACTACAATTTGACATAGTTTTTGCTAATTATTTTGCTTCAGAATTAAAAAACCTGCAAATTATGCAAGCAGATGGTTTACTAATAGTTACAGATCAAGGTATACAGGTTCAAACTGCAGGCCGATTGTTGATCCGAAATATTTGTATGGTATTTGATAAATATTTAGCTCAAAAACAGCAACAATTTTCAAAAGTAATTTAGTTGTTGGCGCGTCGTCATTTACGACATGCTTAGTTATCCACCCACTCACCAGGAGTTAACCGAATGAGTTACGCAGCCCCGAATCAAACAGATAGTAAAGTTAATTTTAAATCCCGTTACGCTAATTTTATTGGTGGTGAATGGATAGCACCGGTCAAAGGCGAGTATTTTGACAATATAAGTCCTATCAACGGTAAAACATTCTGTGAAATACCTCGTTCAACCTCAGAAGATATTGAATTAGCATTAGATGCAGCACATGCTGCAAAAGATGCCTGGGGCAAAACTTCAGTTACAGAACGATCCAATATTCTATTAAAAATCGCTGATCGATTAGAACAAAACCTTGAGGCATTAGCGGTAGCTGAAACCTGGGATAATGGTAAATCCATTCGTGAAACACTGGCGGCAGATATTCCTTTAGCAGTTGATCACTTTCGCTATTATGCAGCATGTATACGTGCTCAGGAAGGTACACTCAGTGATATAGATGAAAATACCATCGCCTATCATTACCATGAGCCACTCGGTGTGGTTGGGCAAATTATTCCGTGGAATTTTCCCATTTTAATGGCTGTGTGGAAAATAGCACCCGCTTTGGTTACAGGGAATTGCGTGATATTAAAACCGGCAGAACAAACCCCGGCTTCGATTTTAGTATTAGTGGAATTAATAGAAGATCTGCTACCAGCCGGTGTTCTTAATATAGTCAATGGTTATGGTAAAGAGGCCGGGCAGGCATTAGCCAGTAGTACACGGATTGCTAAAATAGCTTTTACCGGCTCTACACCGATAGGGTCGCAAATCATGAAATGTGCGGCTGAAAACATTATTCCTTCGACAGTGGAATTGGGGGGTAAATCCCCCAATATTTATTTTGCAGATATTTTGGACCAGGAAGAAGAATATATCAGCAAATGCGTCGAAGGTGCTGTATTAGCTTTCTTAAATCAAGGTGAAGTGTGTACCTGCCCCTCAAGACTGTTAATTCAAGAATCGATCTATGATGAATTCATTGCCAAAGTCATTGCAAGAACAAAACAAATCAAGCGTGGAAATCCTCTGGATATTGAAACCATGGTAGGTGCACAAGCATCAAAGCAACAGTTTGATAAAATTCTTGGTTATCTGCAAATTGGTAAAGATGAAGGAGCAGAGCTATTGATAGGGGGAGAAGTTGAATCATTAGCAAGTGATTTTAGTGGGGGGTTCTATATACAACCAACCTTACTGAAAGGTGACAATAGTATGCGCATTTTCCAGGAAGAAATATTTGGGCCCGTAGTATCAGTGACCACCTTTAAAGATGAAGCCGAAGCGCTACAAATTGCTAATGATACTGAGTTTGGATTAGGCGCTGGTCTATGGACCCGGGACAATAACCGTATTCATCGCATGGGACGCGGCATAAAAGCGGGCAGGGTATGGGTGAACTGTTATCACCAATACCCTGCGCATGCTGCATTTGGTGGGTATAAAAAATCGGGTGTAGGCCGTGAAACTCATAAAATGATGCTGGAACATTATCAACAAACCAAAAATGTATTGGTTAGTTATGATACCAATCCGCTGGGTTTCTTTTGATTAATATTAGAGATGTCTTTAACCTAGAAAGATCAGTTGGGCGCGGAATTATAGTGCAAGATATTGGTTTCACAGTGATTTAACAGGTTTTTGCTCCTGCAAAACCTGTATTTCCTACTTCCATGTAGGTCAAAAATCTTAGCTTCACCCATTAGGTTAAGTGGGCGTTTTTTTTAAGTGCTGTGGAATCAAGAGCTTGCGCTAGAAACCGTGAGCCAACTGATTTTTCTAGGTTTAACCATTCGGGGAGTTCCCTGATGAGGGTTGTCATTTCGACCAGCGGGAGAAATCTGGTTACTCAAATTGTGTTGTAACTGAAGATTCCTCCCGCTGGTCGGAATGACATTGTTTGTGAAGTTGATCCAATTTAAAGTCAATATTGAGAGTATGTTCATAGCCAAGTGAAAGTACAATAGCAGCTATACTATTACTTTGAATAAAAATAAACGCCTTAAGAATCATTAAATAATGATTGATTTTTATCCCATTTCTATTAATTATTGTAGCTAATGATATCCCCCTACCTAGTTGACATTATTATTTTGTTAATCGCAGCAGTTATCGCTGTGCCTTTTTTTCAGGCTGTTAAACTAGGTGCTGTACCTGGGTTTCTAATTGCCGGTGTTATTGTTGGGCCATCTGGATTAGGATTAATTTCCAATATAAGTGAAATAGGACATCTCGCAGAAATAGGTGTGGTTCTTCTTTTATTTATCATTGGAATAGAGCTAAAACCCTCACGACTTTGGTTGATGAGGCGACTGGTGTTTGGCCTAGGAACACTTCAAGTGATACTCACAGGGTTTGTTTTAGCGGCCGTTAGTTACTATTTCTTTGATATTTCTTTACGGGTAGCTATATTGGTAGGGCCGGCTTTGGCTCTTTCTTCAACAGCATTTGTACTTCAGATATTGACAGAACAAAAGTTACTCCGATCTGTCTATGGGCGTACCTCTTTTTCGGTACTGTTACTCCAGGACCTTGCTGTCGTACCCCTCTTAGCTTTGGTACCATTACTGTCGATGTCAGACCCAGGTACTGGTAAAGAAATAGGTTTTGCATTATTTGAGTCGTTATTCATTCTAACTCTGGTAATTGTGATTGGTCGATTCTTTTTGCATCCTTTATTACATCGAGTTGCTTTATCAGGTAACTCAGAAGTTTTTACTGCATCGGCTGTTTTATTGGTTCTTGGGACCTCTTTAGTGCTTGAACATATTGGACTTTCTATGGCTATGGGGGCTTTTATAGCTGGATTGTTTATTTCTGACTCTTCCTACAAACATCAAATAATGGCAGAAATTCACCCCTTTCGCGGCTTATTGCTGGGTCTGTTTTTTATGTCAATGGGGATGTCGTTTAACCTGAGTCTATTGCTTGAAACTCCCCAAATAATATTGCAGGCTTTGGGCTTACTAATCACTATTAAAATAATTTTATTAGTACCATTAGTCTATTTGTTTGGGATCAAGGCAAAAAAAAGTTTGGCTGTGGGGTTGTTATTAGCGCAGAGTGGTGAATTTGCCCTGGTGCTATTTTCACTGGCAAATCAATCTGATCTTTTGTCTGATGTATTATTTCAGCAGCTGTTACTGGTAGTTCTACTAAGTATGATTATTACTCCATTTCTTGCCCATATAGCTCAAACGCTTAGTAAAACACAAGGACAAAAACAATTAACAAATATTGAAAAACCAGTAAAAGCGCCTATTGTGCTTGCCGGGTTTGGACGAGTAGGGCATAGAATCGGGGAAATATTGACAATTGCGGGTAAACCTTTTGTGGCTTTAGATTCGGATGCCTATATTGTGGAAAGAGAGCGTGCAAAGGGGTATCCTGTCTTTTACGGTGATGTGCGAAATACAGAAGTTTTAAAATCTGCGGGTGCCAGTAATGCAACCGTGATCATTGTAACGCTAAATGATTCCGAAGCCGCTGAGCAACTGGTTTCGTCATTAAGAATAAAACATCCTGAGGTTAATATTTATGTACGCGGTCACAGTCTGACCCAGTGTTGTGAATTACGAAAACTGGGCGCCACAGGCGTGGTATCAGAATATGTAGAAGCAAGTCTAGAATTGGTGCTTATGGCACTGATAAAAGTGGATGGCAATGAAAAGGAACAGGAAAAGATTGTAGAAGATTTTCGGCGGAAATATTATGCTGAAATATATGATGTTGATATATCAAAAAAGATAAATGATTGAGAAAAATACCAGACTACTGGGTATTTCATAGTTGTATTTTCTGAAATTACTGTTCTAGGAGGCTACGCTAGTGGTATTCCAATGTTGTAATAGTGATTACTGTCGAGCGGTACTTTAGTCTGAAATACCAGTATCACTTTAGCTAACTGAAGTTCACTCTACAAAACTTTACTGATTCATTAATTCTATCAGTTGTGTTCTTGTGTTTACATCAGTTTTTAGATAGATTTTTCCAATATGGTTTCTGACAGTGTTGTAGCTGATACAAAGTCGTTCGGCGATTTTACGAGTATCGAGACTGTCCCTGACAAGAATACATACTTCTATTTCGCGAGAACTTAGACCCATTTCTTGTAATCTGCGCAGCATTTTAGAATAACCATCCACCACACGATTCATACGTAGTAGCCAAAGCCAATCACCATCCGCTTCGACCTCAATTCTCGCAAGAACCGGTCTGTAGATGCGTTTGTTAAAACGATAAAAAGGGATTTCTAGTGGACTGCCATTCAGATCCTGAGGTGAACAGCGGTATATTTCACGAATAAGAACTTGAATTAGACCTTCAGGTAACCAATGTTGATCTGTTTCTGGCCATAAAGCGTCAAATGAACGATTATTATAAATAATTCGCCAATCTTGTTGGATCAATGCTAAAGGTGAATCAATCGTTGCAAGGCAGTCTGCAAAAGCATGATAACGTTTTAATTCGTCACTTAAAATTAAAGATCGAATGGTTTGCATTAAAGAAGGGCGAATCAATTCCAAAATTCTTATCTCTCGAAAAGTGAATGGATGATCTAAAGGTAGTAAACGGTGCACACCTACACCTACTGTTGCATCTGGAAGGTTCAAAGCACCCATAGAACAAGCAAAATGTTGCCAGTATAACTGACGGGACGCTTCATGCTCAGGGTGTTCTTGAAAAAAAAGTTTTAAGGTGTCTGTAGCGTTTTGCCTGGGAAAATCTACATCATAAGCCATGACTGGACGCTGAAGTTCAATGATTCTCTGGCCCAAGGGATCATACTTAATGAGATCTTGTAAGCAGGAAAAGGTCGACTCAGGGATATTTATTGCATCTAGAACTTGAACATGAGCAAAATCAGGATCGGTAAAACAGTAGAAACATGAGGAGGCATCAAGCACATTAAGTAGTGAAGTGTTTAAAAGATGGTGGAGATCAATATGCGTTCTGCATAGGCTTAGTTCTTTAATAAAAGTAAGAACATCAAGGTAATCTTGTTCTATTAAAGTAGAGGAGAAATCAGCATTCATAACTAGTTTATTATTGTTATTTGCCAGCAGCCAGAATTGCATTTGGCTCTATTTAGGCGATGAATGATCTTTAATTACACCCTAACACATAATATTTGTAAATCCAAGTTGGTTAATTAAATGTACTTAATAAACAGTAGCATATAGTCTTAGTAACTAATAATATAACTGATATTATCCGTTTGACTGGCTCCTAATTTTAACAAAATGATGCAATTGCACTATTTCTATAATTCTATTCCTATGATTGAATAAATCTAAAATAAAAATAATTAAAGATGAGTAACAAGGAGAATACTATGAGTTTTTTTGAAAAAAAATGCATAAACAAACAAAAATACTTGTTTTCAATTTTATTCATAATGTTAGCCATTAATGTGTTGGCAAATGAACCTTCAGCCCTCACTTTACAGATTAAAAGCCGTATCAATGCGCTTTTATCAGACACCATTGCAACTATCTCATCAATTAATATCGACGACCTGAAAGAAGCCTTAACAAAATCCCATCAAGAAATCCAAAAAGGAGAAATTGCATTATCAGAGAATGACTCGCCGTTAGCTCTCTATCGATTTACCGAAGCTAAAGAAGCATTACAAGATTACCGAGACAAAGTGATTGATAGGGTTTGTGAAGTTGATACAGATTCTCAATGTCTTTTGTCTACTATAGCTCAGCCCTTACATGACAGAGCAAATAAACTTCTTGCCTTGATTGTACAACTAATCGACGAAACGATTTCCCCGCCAGCCAACCGAAAACCGCTGGCTAATGCGGGTCCTGATCAAACAGTGCCATTAGGATCAAATGTGCAACTTGATGCCAGTGCTTCAACCGATCCAGAAGGCAATCCGATCAGTTATCAATGGTCTATTTTCAACTTACCACCGGGTAGTACTGCTGCACTATCAGATGTCACGCTCATCAACCCACTGGTACTGATAGACAAAGCAGGAACTTATGATTTTAGTTTGATAGTCAATGATGGTGTATTGAATAGCAATCCTGATCATATACTGGTCACAACCGCTAATTCAGCACCTGTTGCCATTGCCGGTCCAGATCAAACGGTGCTGGTAGGCCAACAAGTCACATTGGATGGTAGTGCTTCAAACGATGTGGATGGGGATTTAATTAACTATAGCTGGTTATTAACATCCATACCAGCAGGAAGTCTGGCAGTACTATCAGACCCATCCATAGCAATGCCAACATTTACTATTGATAAACCCGGTGATTATGTTGCCCGGCTGATAGTCAACGATGGAAAAATAGACAGCGCAGCCGTTTTTACCACGATTACCACTAAAAACTCCCCACCAGTGGCAAATGCAGGCCCTAAACAAACCGTATTTGTTGGTGATCAGGTACAGCTTGATGGTAGTGGTTCCAGTGATGTTGATGGCGACCCACTCAGCTTTGCCTGGTCGCTGACAACATTACCAACCGGAAGTACTGCCATTCTTTCCCCAATAACAGCCGTTAATCCAACTTTTGTTATCGATATACCGGGAACTTATCTTGCTCAACTTATGGTCAATGATGGACTGCTGGATAGCACAGCAAGTACCGTATCCATTGTAACAAAAAATTCACCGCCGATCGCAAACCCAGGCACCGGACAAACAGTATTGTTGAATCAAACCGTATTGCTAGATGGCAGCCAGTCAAACGATGCGGATGGAGATCCACTGACTTACAGCTGGTCAATGAGTTCCAAACCAACAGGAAGTATAGCCAGTTTAACTGGACAGAATACGGCAAATCCGAGTTTTACAGTGGATTTGCCGGGCATGTACATCGTGCAATTAATCGTCAATGATGGCACTATCAATAGTTCACCCGTTAACGTCACCCTAACGACCCAAAACTCAAGACCGGTGGCTGATGCAGGCGTTCCAGCAACGATAATTGCAGGCGATACAGTAACCTTGGATGGTAGCGCTTCTTCTGACGCGGATGGAGATACCCTGGTCTTTAATTGGGCATTAACCACCCGGCCAACGGGCAGTCTGTCTGCATTATCTGATCCAACTATTTTTAATCCATCTTTTAGTTCCGATCTGGTGGGTGATTACATTGCCCAATTAATTGTCAATGACGGAATACTGGATAGTGCGCCAGCAACCGTAATGATTACAGCTAATGCGAATAGTCTACCTGTCATTACGTCCAATCCCATCTTAATCGCAACGGTCGGTCAGCCTTATCAATATACCGTAATAGCAACCGATGCGGATGGTGATGCCTTAAGTTATGCCTTAACTACATTTCCTGCCGGTATGTCAATTGATTCATTAACCGGGCAAATAAACTGGACGCCATCCCTGGCCGGTAATGAAGCCATCGTTGTGCAAGTCACCGATGCGCGCGGAGGCAGCACTACGCAAGCCTTTAATATCGTGGCTTCGTTTGCCGTTATACCACCACCGGTGATAGCATCATTCTCACCGCCTTCAGGTAGCATTGGAACCTTGGTCACGCTGACAGGATCCAATTTTGCACCGGTTGCCGGGTCTAATCCTGTCGTAACCATGGCAAATCGCGGCGGTGGTACTATTAAAGCCCCGAGTAGTGGTTTTAGCAATACCCAATTAACATTTACAGTGCCTCCAGGTGCGACTACCGGGTCATTTACTGTCACTGTAGGGAAACAAAGTGTCGCAACACAGCAACCGTTTACAGTCACTCCAGTATCAACATTTAGCTTGCAGGCAGCACCAGCGACAAGTCAGTTGATTCAGGGTAAAACCACAACTTACAGCCTGAGACTCAGCAGCTTAAACAAGTTCAGTCAATTGGCCGTTCTTAACGTAACAGGATTGCCGCTCGGCATCACTGCCAGTTTAAATCCCCAGCAGATTACCGCAGGTGAGCAGGCGTTGCTCACTTTGATCGCAGATCCTGCACAACCATTGGGTCTGGTAAATTTCAATGTTTCTGTTAGCGCCACAGTTCAGGGTATCAACCAGGCTGATACGGTTGCTTTGAATGTGGATGTTGTTCCTGTCACCACTTCTTTCCTCGGTCGTACCGTCATCAACGATGCGCAACAGACACCTTTGCCAGGCGTGACCGTGACTTTGCTGGGTCAGGACGGCAATGGCAATGCAACCGGCTGCACAGGGCAGACCGTTGCCGATGCAGCGGGTAATTTTATGTTTACCAATCTTCCTGCCGCGTGTACCGGCGGCCAGTTGATTCGCTACGACGGTTTGACGGCTACCTTACCGGGTCAATACGCCAGTGTCTTCCTGTCTTATAATATTGTCCCGAACCAGGTGACCGAATCCCCGGTATTGATCAATCTGCCGCGCATTGATAATGCGGAAACCGTAATGATTCAGCAAAACGCGGCGACCGATCAAAGCTTCAGCTTCCAGACTATTCCCAACCTGGAAATCACCGTTTATGCAGGTACTGTACTAACCATGCCGGATGGTACTCAGCCCAATCCGTTTCCGATGAATGCCACCCAGATTCCGGTAGACCGGCTCCCGGATGCGATGCCGCAGGATCCCAATTTTATCGAGCCCTTCTTCGTATCCTTCCAGCCATCCGACACCAAAGCCAGCCAGCCGGTAGCGATCAGTTATCCAAATATTATGGGAACAGCACCTGGCACCACCATGCCATTGATCAGTCTGGACCCGACCAAAGGGGTTATGCTGAAATACGGTACGGGTACGGTATCTTTGAATGGCACTCAGGTGGTACCCGATATCGACCCGTTCACTGGCCAACGTTATGGGATTGTGAATTTTGATTGGGGCGGGCAGCAAAACCAGACACCCACCGAGCCACCAGAAGAACCGAGAGATAAGCTTTGCACTGGAACAGATCGGCCGATTCAGTTATCTAGCTGCATGAATTCGATGAGTAATATCGATATCCAGATAAAGGGGCCTCGCGGCGTGATCGGTATTCAGAGAAATTATAACAATTTTTCGACCGCATTAGGTCGTTTTGGCCGCAGTACCAGAGATAACTACAGTTACTCAACAAACTTGACTATTACGACGAGGAGGGATATTTTAAGGATATGTTCTCGAACACCTGGCGGAGCAGCAATCCCCTGCGATTTCAGTAATCTTAATCTGGCTCTTAGAACGCCGGATAGTAATACCCCAATCGTATTCAGTTTTGGCTACGACCATCCATCAGCTGATTTGTTTCTCCTTCCTAATCCGGCTGGAAGCGCGACTGTTTTCCGAGATAGTATAGACATTCCCATGATTGGAGCGGCACCTGCGGATCAAGGCGTGATCGCTCGTTATAATCGGGACACGACTGTTGATATAGTCTGGAAAGACAAAACAGTCTTCCATTTCAGCAGTACCGGCCAGTTTCTCTCAAGTACGGATCTTAATGGCAATCAGACCAATCTAAGCTACGATAACGCCTCACGGCTGATCGAAATTACCGATCCGGTGGGCAGAAAGCTGCGTCTGGCCTATGATACGGCTAACCGCGTTACCACCGTAACCGACCCGATCGGCCGGACGGTTCAATATACCTATAACTTATTGGGCGCAGTTGAAACTGTGACTGATCCTGATGGTAATATCTCCCGATATGAATA
The DNA here is from genome assembly GCA_021647585.1 of Methylococcaceae bacterium. Taxonomy (GTDB): domain Bacteria; phylum Pseudomonadota; class Gammaproteobacteria; order Methylococcales; family Methylomonadaceae; genus QPIN01. The sequence continues at coordinate 12,384 of JAKIUK010000002.1, read as the reverse complement.
TAAGGCTAACCCAATAATGCTTAACCAGGCAGTTAGTGTAGTGAGAGCCACGGATGCGCGCGGCGTGATTACAGAGGAGAATATCTATGACAGTAACGAACGGGTCATTGAGCAAAGAATGCCCGACGGTGGTCGCTTGCTGTTTGATTATACTTTAGCTAATATCTTTACACCGCTTAGTCCTGTGATAAGAAACACATTGACCGATGCTATGAATCATGTCACCAGCTATCGTTTCGATCCCCAGGGCTTTTTACTCGATGCCACCGACTTCCTTGGACGCAAGCGCGTTTTCGAACGTGACCCGAGCAGCCAGCAAGTCATATCCGTCAGGGGCAACGGGGTTTGTGTTGCCTGTGGTAATCCTGCCGAGGGTTTTATTCGGCAAACCTATGATGCCAATGGCAATCAGTTGACCCGAAAAGAGATTAGAACTGACAGGGGAGTTGGAGATACTACAAGCTTCACTTACGAACCGGCTTTCAATAAGGTAGCCACGACTACAGATGCTCTCGGTAATGTGACTCAATTTAATTATGACGTCAATGGCAATCTGTTGAACGTGACTGATCCCAAGGGTAACGTAACGACATTAACCTACAATAGTTTTGGTCAGGTAAGCACTATCACCGATGCATTAGGTCAAAGTACCTTACTGGAATATGATGCGGCGGGTAATCTCAGCAAAGTCACCGATTCTTTGGGGCAAGTTACCAGTTTTCTCTATGATCCTGTCTCCCGGTTGATTCAGACGACTGATGCCAATGGACAGATTAGCCGTATAGCATACGATAAACTTAACCGTATCATCAGTACCACCGATCCCAGTGGTGGTGTCACACGAATGACTTATGATGCGGTGGGCAACCTGACCAGCCTGACCGACGCAAAAGCTCAGACGACAAGATTTGCCTATGACAGCATGAACCGCGTTATTTCACGTACCGATCCACTGGGGCAGGTGGAAACGTTCGCTTATGATTTCAATGGCAACCTGACCCAGCATACTGACCGCAAGGGTCAGATTAGCAGCTTCAGCTACGATGAAGTGGATCGTCTCATCAGCGAAACCTATGCCGATGGTGCCACGGTACGCCGAAGCTATGATGCAGCAGGCCGCCTGATCGAAATTGATGATTCGGAAGGGGGTATTACGGCATTATCCTATGATATATCCGGACGGTTATTACAAACCATCAGCCCAACCGGCACCATCGACTATCAATACGATGCCCTGAACCGGGTGATCTCACGTCAGGCGGCAGGCGATGCGGCGGTGAACTACAGCTACGACAGCGCAGGGAATATGACCACCTTGGGCACGGCTCAGGATGGGATCGATTTTGCCTATGATGCGATTAACCGGGTGATTAGCCAGAACCGCTCTAATGGTGTCACTTCGGCTTACAGCTATGACGTGTTAAGCCGTCTGACCGCCTTGAAGCATAATCAGGGTGCTACCGTTTTGGATGCACAGACCTACACCTATGATCCGGCAGGAAACCGCACGGACTTTCATACCGAGCTGGGTCAGAATCTGATTACCCAACCTTCGCTACGCACTGTTGATGGTGCCAACCGCCTGTTGAGTCTAGATGGTATTACTTACAGCTATGACGCCAACGGTAACCGAATGTCGGAAACGGGCCCGGGTGGGACTACGCTGTATACCTGGGATGCTCGTAATCGACTTAAGGCGGTTACCGCTCCGAATGGAAAGGTTACTCTTTTCGTTTATGATGCCCTGGGCAACCTGGTAACGCGAGAGGTTACTGACCCTACAGCAGTTGTGGTCGCTAGTCAGGAATTTTTAGTAGACGATCTGAGTAATGTGGTGCAGATCAGTGACAGCGCAGGTCGGCAAGCATCTGTATTGACCGGGCGCAGTATCGACTCGCACCTGGCAGTGATCGATGCCAGCGGGCAAAGTGATTTTGTGTTTGGTGATGCGATCAATAGTACTCTAGCCACGACGGATGAAAATGGTGCGCTGAAGCGGCAATTTGGCTATGAGCCGTTTGGCGAGACTACGACGGCACCGAATGAGGACTTTTTGTTTCAGTATACCGGGCGGGTGCCGGTGGTAGAGAATCTTTATTATTACCGGGCGCGGTTTTATGATCCGAAAGCTGGGAGGTTTTTGAGTGAGGATCCTATTGGGCTCAGAGGGGGCAACGCAAATCTTTATGGTTATGTAGCAAATCGACCCACAACATATATTGATCCGACAGGTCTAAGCTGGTTCTTTGGAGCTCCTTTCCCTGGGCCTGGATATGTAGAAACCCAAGTTTTTAAGGAAACCCAGGCTGTTACAGAACTAGCAGTTAAAGGTGCAATTGTGGCATCTGTAATTTCTATCGGTGGGGTTGCTACCGTTGCTTTAATTACCGCTGGGCCGGAAGTTTATTCTTCTGTTATGACTTTCTGCGCGATGAAACCAGTTGCATGCCAACGTCTTCCGGAAATCACCTCGGATTTTCTTGAAGGGTTGCTTGATGAACAAACTGGAGTTCCTGACCCAACAAAAACAATTATAGAGGTTCTGAAGTCTGAAACTTCAAAGCGGGGGGGTGAACTGTTGCGTAAGAAAATTAAGAATAAAAAGAAAAATAAGAATAGGTGTGAATAAAATGAGCCAGGTTGGATGGGCATTCTTTTCATTCACACCAAAACTCACGAATTAACACAAACAAAACATAACAAAAACCAAAACTGAAAAACAATGACGAAACCAAACAACCAAAACGGTGGGCAAAAAAACCTGCCCACCCTACATGATTCCCAGCCATAAATAAACGTGCATTGATATGTCGAATTATCGCCGTGCCAATATGCCGGGGGCCTCCTATTTCTTTACCGTGGTGACCTTTCGGCGACGCAATATATTAACCGATGACGACTGTCTTGTCTGGCTGCGTGATGCGGTGTTGAAAACCCGAAAACGCCATCCGTTTACCATTGATGCTTGGGTGTTGCTGCCGGATCATTTGCACTGCATTTGGACTTTACCGGAACATGACAACAATTTTTCGGTGCGCTGGAACGGCATCAAAAAACGCTTTACCACTTTGGCAAAACATAAACTGCACAAACCGGAATGGGTTAATGCTTCAAAACAAAAACACCGAGAAGGCACGATTTGGCAACGGCGTTTTTGGGAGCATCAAATCCGTGATAATAACGACTACCAGAACCATGTCCATTATATTCATTACAACCCGGTTAAACACGGACTGGTAAACACGGTGAGCGATTGGCCCTATTCCACCTTTCATCGTTATGTTAAACAAGGCCTCTATCCGGCCGATTGGGGAATATCAACCCCAAATAATGAATGTCATGTGGGTAAGTAGGGTGGGCATTCTTTTCATGCCCACCAAAACCCTAACAATAACAATAAATAATAAGATTTCAAATAACCGAAGGCAGTTACCATGTATAAACTAAAAACAAACAGCCTTAGCTTGCTCACTATTTTGGTACTGGCTTTGGCCTTGGTTAACTCATCGCAAGCCCAGCCTACGGACTATCAGTATATCTATGACAGCCGGGGGCAGTTGGTGAAAGCCATTGATTCCAGCGGCGTGATGATCGAATATATCTATGATGAAGTCGGTAATATGCTGGAGGTCAAGCGTACTCTGGTTAATGGGCTAGCTATATTTGGCTTTACCCCGACATTGGGACCAGAAGGTATTAATGTAGACATTCAGGGCCAGGGATTCGGTACATTGCCAGGGGATAATACAGTCACCTTCAATGGAGCGTCGGCACAAGTGAACAGTGCCAGCCCTAAAAAGCTCAATGTGACCGTGCCTATTGGAGCCACTACAGGGCCCATAGGCATAACGGTCGGTACGCAATCAGCGTTTTCGACCGCCCCTTTTACCGTCATCGGGCAACCGCTGATTACATCTATCAGCCCCAATGTCATGCTGGTGGGTTCAACTGTTACGCTACAAGTGCAGGGTGTAAACCTGACCGGCACCGGTTTTAAATTTCAACCGGCGTTGCCGACTCTACCGATCATCAATTTTAATGTCAACCCAGGTGGTGCGGGTGCCAGCCTTTCGGTTATCGCCGATGCGACGGTCGTGGGCACCTCTTTTGTGCTGGTTGCCAATAACCTGGCTGGCAGCTCCTCTGCTGTTGCCGGTACCGGCAATACCGTACAAGTCGTGGCCGGAGGCGGCGATCTGGATCTTGATGGCTTGAGTAATGCCAATGAGATTGCACTAGGCACCAATCCCAGCAACCCGGACACCGACGGTGACGGCTGGCCAGATGGTGTCGAAGTACAGGTCGGCAGCGATCCGCTCAACCCTGCATCGGTACCCAAACAATTGGTTGTAGCCAATCCACCCAACGTGATTATCGTTCGACCGGGAACGGGTGATGCTGGCGGTCTGCCTTTTAACACTACCATAGCAGCACCGCCATCGATTACCGTGGTATTACCTGGGACCGGCGATGCCGGAGGCCTGCAGATGAATCCCACAGTGGCGAAACCGCCAGTTACCCTAATCATTGGCCCGTAACCGTATCCATGAATCGCTATTTCAATCAATTTACCCTATGGAATCAGCAGCAATGCCTTGCAGCGTCGCCGCTATTTCAACAGAAAAACAAATAATTACGAGGAGACACACTATGCGCTGGTATCAACATATTTTACTGATTTACCTACTCTTCATGCTGCAACGCCCAGCATTGGCTTTTAACTCAGGTAGCGATGGCAGTTTTGGTCCTGTGGATGCGAGTTTGGGCGGCATAACGACAATAGATCTTCCCCCGGACGGTATTATACATGCTACTACAATCAATATTGCACGAGGTAATACCCTAAAATTTAATCACAACGCACTTAATACACCGGTTTATCTGCTAGCAACCGGAGATATAGTCATCAATGGATCCATTAATATCAGCGGCACCCATGGAAATACAACTAACCGCGGACAAGGAGGCCCAGGTGGATTTGATGGCGGGCTACCGAGTGATCCTCCCGGAGCCGGCTTTGGTCCAGGGGCAGGCTTGGGCGGAGACTCCTCTTCGCTCAATATTGCAGGTAACGCCGGCCATAAAACGAATGGGGGTCTCAATACCTACGATGGAAAAGCCTACGGGAGTGACCTTTTAATTCCCATCATTGGTGGGTCAGGAGGGGGAGCTATCAGGGCGATTGATTCTTTTGGTAATATAGTCTTTTGTGGCGGCGGCGGCGGCGGCGGTGCAATCGTGATTTCTTCAAACACACGTATTGTTTTTGGGGGAATCAGAGGTTTTACAATAATTAGTGCTGGTGCAGGCTTTCCAGCCAGTTGTGGCATATCGCTTAACCCCTTGGCAGGTGCAGGCAGTGGAGGTGCGATTCGTCTAGTTGCACCGGTTATCACGGGGGGAGTCAGTTTAAATGTCGGTGCTGGGTCGATTGCGTCTGGAAGGATTCGGGTAGACGCAATTGATCGTTCGCAGGCCTCGCTCACAGCGGGGAACAACATAATTATCACATACGGCACTTTCATGCAGGTTTTTCCGCCGGTTATTCCCCAACTTGACATTACCGATGTTGCTGGGCAAATAATCGCAGTGGGTGCCCCCTTACCAATAAGCGTGACATTGCCTTTCAACTCTCCGCCGACCCAGTCGGTCACTATTCAGGCCAGCGATTTTACCGGCATTGTCCCGATCCGGGTGGTCTTCACTCCAGATTCCGGTGTACCCGTCACAGTAGATGGCCAAATTGACATGAGTACCGGCAATCCCGCATCTACGACCTTGACAGTCGATTTACCGCAAAACGTGCTGATGCGTGTTAATGCGTGGACATTGTAATAACTTACGATCATCCCACAAAAACATAAATAAAAAACTAAAAGGGTATCAGCATGAAAAAATTTACTGGTCAGTCTTCTTAGATATGCTGTTTTTTCTTTGTTAGAAGCAAAGGATACATATTAATATCAAGTGATTACATAACTGATAACATTATTGGTATCCTGGAGATAAATACAAAACTACTAAGAAAAGGAAGAGGTTTATCAGCATATAGAAAGCGGTTTACTGGGTTTGTTGATACTTTTTATATAGGGATGTGAGTTGTGTTTCTAACGATAATACTCTTTTGAATATTAACATAAGCCTCTATAAATTGAGGCTTATTATTAAACTTTACATAAGTTGTATAAGGTGTCCTCTAAAAAGGAATATCATCATCAAAGTCTTCGTATGAAGCGGGTGGAGGAGTTTCCGGTGGTTGTTGCTGATTTGCAGGTGCTTGAGGGGAAGGTGGTGACATAGGTTGTTGCTGTGCTGCTTGCCCCGTGTTAGGCTGGTTGTCATTGAAATTTCCAGTTCCACCACTTTTACTGTCCAGCATTTGCATTTGTTCTGCGATAATTTCCGTGGTGTATCTGTCCTGGCCACTTTGATCCTGCCATTTACGGGTACGTATACGTCCTTCGATATAAACCAGACTGCCTTTTCTTAGATACTCGCCTGCAATTTCTGCTAAACGGTTAAAAAAGGCGACTCTATGCCACTCTGTTTCATCACGGCGTTCGCCTGACTGCCTGTCTTTCCAACGGCGTGTTGTCGCTATGCCGATATTGGTTACTGCTCCTCCGCTAGGCATATACCGTACTTCTGGATCGGCACCTAATCTTCCAATTAATGTTACTTTATTAAGCATTACTTATCCTGTAAAAATAAATGACGTAATTATAATGTGTCAATATTTTAATCATAACCTAAGTAAAATATTTCTGTTTATAAATGTGGCTTCAGGACTTTTTTAACACATAAAAATAGATATATTGTATGTCTTAAAATACTGTAATTATGCTCACATGAAAAAATGGAAACTATATTCAAATAGAGCTTGATTCACTGTATACTGATGCAGGTTGATGCAACATATTGAAGTGCTATGAAATCCGTTAGAATCACAGTCTCTATTCCCGAACCACAGCATAAACAAATACAGCAATTGGCTGAAGAAAATAATCTTTCTGTCGCTTGGGTAGTACGACAAGCTGTTAGTCACTTTCTTGAAAAGAACGGTGACGTACAAGCTTTTAGTCCTTTGTCAAAACAAAACAATGAAGGCAGAGACTAAATGTATTCAATACAGCAAAGTCTCTATTTTTCTCACTGGCTTTCTTTAAAGGGAAATTTTGAAGAATCACTGACTAAAACCATAGCCAGTGCAAAAGTGGATATGAATCCGCACCAGATTCAAGCAGCCTTGTTTGCTCTGCGCTCCCCTTTATCAAAGGGCGTTATATTAGCGGATGAAGTAGGAATGGGAAAAACCATAGAGGCCAGTTTGGTGTTAGCTCAAAAATGGGCTGAACAAAAATGCAGATTACTTTTGATTGTACCGGCTACATTGCGCAAACAATGGAGTCAGGAGCTTTTAGATAAGTTTGAGTTGCCCTCCATTATTTTGGAAGCAAAAAACTTTAATCAAGCACAAAAGCAGGGGATAGAAAATCCTTTTGACTGCCAAAGCAGGCAAACGCCAGCCATAGTGATTGCTTCCTATGAATTTGCAGCCAGAAAACAACAGGAACTAGGTGCTATTCCTTGGGATATGGTGGTGCTAGATGAAGCACATATACTGCGTAATATTTACAAAAAAGAGGGTGCAAAAACAGCCAAGGCATTAGCATCCGCTTTATTTAATCGTCCTAAAATATTGATGACGGCGACACCTTTACAAAATAGTTTATTGGAATTATACGGTTTAGTCTCCGTCATTGACCCCTATTTTTTTGGAGACCTTGTGTCATTTAAAGCACGTTATGCGCATTCAAAAGTAGATCCATCCGAATTAAGCCTATTAAGCAAACGCCTAAGCAGACTTGTTAATCGCACGCTACGCAAACAAGTACAAGAAACCGGGAGTTTCAATTTTACCCGCCGCTATTCCTTAACAGAAGATTTTACGCCTTCGGCAGAAGAACTGGAATTATATCATCAGGTTTCTGACTACTTACAACGTGATGATTTACTAGCAATTAAACCCGAAGCAAGGCATCTTGTTACACTGGTTATACGTAAGATTCTTGCTTCATCCAGTTATGCTATACAAGGGACATTAGCTACCATGATCCAACATTTGCAAAAAAAAATGCCACTGCTTGATGGGCTACAAGAGGATTTTGAAACTCTGCAAGAATTGGCTGATAGTGACAATATTGATGATGCCGATACCATAGATCCCAAAGCCTTGCAGGAAGAAATAAACCTGCTTGAGCAATTTCAAAATAAAGCGCAAAACATTTCTAAAAATGCCAAAGCTGATGCCTTACAACGGGTCTTGCAACGTGCATTTGAAATGACTCAACGGCTGGGCGGGGCACGTAAAGCTGTTATATTTACTGAATCAATACGTACACAGTCTTGGTTGTTTGAATTACTTAATCAGCATGGATTTCAAGATGAAGTAGTTCTACTAAATGGCAGTAATAATGATATTCATTCAAAACAGATATATAAAGAATGGTTAAAAAAGCATCATGGATCTGTACGAATTTCAGGTGCTAAATCAGCCGATATGAAAGCCGCTTTAGTGGATAGATTTCGCGATCAAGCGACCATTATGATTAGCACAGAAGCAGGGGCTGAAGGTATTAACTTGCAATTTTGTTCCCTGCTGATAAATTATGATTTACCGTGGAACCCTCAACGAGTAGAACAGCGTATTGGCAGGGTACATCGTTATGGTCAAAAATATGATGTCGTCGTAGTGAATTTTATTAATAAGGGTAATCGTGCTGATGAGCGGGTCTATGAACTACTGAGTGAGAAATTCCAATTATTTGAAGGCGTATTTGGCGCATCTGATGAAATATTGGGTTCCATTGAGTCAGGTGTGGATATTGAACGCCGTATTCATAAAATCTATCAGCAATGCCGTACAGAAAAAGAGATTGATGACCAATTTAATACCTTGCAACAGACCTTTAAAGACGAACTGGAAAATCAGGTACAAGAAACCTCACGTTCAATCTTTGAATATTTTGATACTGATGTAGTCAAACGATTAAATATGCAAGGTGAAACAACGGCTCAGAAATTAAGCGAATACCAACATATGATGTTGCGATTAGCTCAAGCCGAATTACCCACTGCACGTTTTTACAAAGATCGGTTTTATTTTGAAAATATTGCATATGATTTAAACTGGCCTCAAGCAGAAGCTAATGATGCCCAGTTTTTTCGCCCCTATGAAGGATTGGGGAAACAGTTGATAGCTCAGGCAAAAAAACATGAGAATTTGCCAGCCATGCAATTAGAATTAAATTATGCTTTATTAGAAACGCAACACAGTGATGTAAGAAACTACATAGGACAAAGCGGCGAGTTATGTGTTGAAAAATATATCATACAAACCAGTAAACAAACGCTGGAATATATACTGGTGTCTGCCTGTACAGATAATGGCAAGTTATTAGAACAAAAAACAGCGCAACGCTTGTTATTAGTGCCAGGAAAAAGCTATGCAACAATAAAAGAACTTTGTCAAAAGCAACTTTTGCAATCAGCTTCACAGTCTCAGCAAGATAAGTATTTTAAAGAAGCTGAAAAAAACAACGAACAGTATTTTGAAGAGGAAACAGAAAAGCTGGAACACTGGAGTGAAGATCGAAGAGTTGCACTGGATATTCGTATTAGACAGTTGGATAAGGATATAGCGGATGCCCGCCGAACGGCAAGACAATTACCCACACTGCAAGAAAAGATGAATGCCCGGCGTGTGTTAAAAAAGCTGGAACGAGAAAGAGATAACACCATGCTTAATTACCATGAAGAAAAGAAAAAAATTGAAGCCAAGGAAGATGAATTACTGGAAGAAGTAGCACTTGCGTTAGAAATGACAGTACACACAGAGCCAATATTTAATATGTGCTGGATTCTTAAGGGGGAGGTATGATTGATTCCACTGAATTAGTGAGGGAACTGCTCTACCAAATACGTTTGGGCGAAGATTCAGCTTATGAATTTAAAGAAGTTGTCTATGACAAACATAAAATACAATCTCCTCATAAAGATAGCATAGCAAACGAAATTGCCGCATTTGCCAATACAGCAGGTGGTATTCTGGTATTAGGGATTAACGATAAAACTTTAGAAGTCACGGGTATTGAACAAAGCCAGCTGGATAACACAGAACTTTGGCTAACTAATATTGTGACTACTAATATTGAACCCTCACCCCTGATTCAAACACGATTATTAGAGATTCCTGATAGCCATGGGAGTTTAAAACCCATTATCTGGCTTCGTATTCCCAAAAGCCTGTTTATTCATCAAAGCCCCAATGGATATTACCATCGTGTAGGTTCCAGTAAGCGAAAAATGCCACCTGATCTACTGGCTCGACTATTTCAGCAACGCAGTATGGTACGACTGATTCGTTTTGATGAACAGCTTGTGCCCAACGCGACTCTTGATGTCATTGATTCCTCTTTAAAACAACGCTTTATTTGTCACACCGATTTAAGCGAAAAAATGCAGCTTAAAAAACTCTATTTGACAGGAGAAGATGAAGACAAGCAAACATTTTTGACCGTTTCCGGTGTGTTATTGCTTACCTCTCAACCCAGTGATTATTTAGCTTCCGCCTGGATTCAGTGTGTGGCATATAGTGGCTCAGAGCGCAATGCAGAATTTCAGCAAGATGCACAAGAATTTCATCAATCTCTAGACCAGCAAATTCAATCCGCCTTTCAGTTTGTTGAACGCAATATGCAGGTTTCAGCCGTAAAACGACCTGGCAGAATAGATATTCCACAATATGATTTAGGCGCAGTTTATGAGGCGATTGTTAATGCAGTTGCTCACAGAGATTACGCGGTACATGGTTCTAAAATCCGTATCCACCTTTTTAGTGACCGATTAGAGATTATGTCCCCAGGTGGTTTAGCCAACAGCCTGTCTGTTGACACCATAGACAGCAACAGTATTGCCAGAAATGAAACACTGGTAAATTTATTAAGCCGTTATTACCCAGCTGATCCTATTACTAAGCGTCAAAATATCATAGAACGACGCGGTGAAGGGGTTCCAAAAATATTGACAGCCAGTGAGAAATTATCGACACGTCGTCCGCTGTATCAACAAGCGGATGAACTACAGGCTGAATTGAAGTTGACGATATATGCTGCCAGTCGTGAAGTAAATGGATTGGTTGCACAGTTTGATAACAAGTAGTATGAAAGATTGATATTTAAAATTATACTAGTCTAACCTAGTCTATACTTTTGAAGATAGGAGGAACTATGCCAGCTACATTAAAAGCAGACCATAAAACATGGACAATTACAGAAGCAAAGGCACGGCTCTCAGAAGTGCTTCGCTTAGTTAAGGAAGAAGGCCCGCAATTTATAGGGGCTAAAAAATCATTCGTTGTGATTACAAAACAGGAATGGCTGTCATTAACACAACCCAAAAAACCACTAGGACTTTGGCTGATAGATAATATGCCAACAGTTGATGAACTAGAATTGCCTGATAGAAATGAGCCTGAGCGTGAGGTTCCTTTTCAATCATGAAAGGCTTTTTGCTAGATACCAATGTTATTTCTGAATTGGTAAAACCTGAGCCTAATGAAGATGTCATTAAATTTCTATCGGCAGTAGATAATACCTGGCTGTCAATCATTAGCTTGCATGAGCTTACTTATGGTTTACAGTTATTACCCCAAGGGGAACGTCGCTATGTGCTGGATAAAAAATTACAGCAACTGTTACTTGAATACAGTGACCTAGTTATTCCTATTGATCAATCAGAAGCTTATCAGGCGGCTTTATTTCGAGTGCAGGCAAAACAGAAGGGACGAATAATTCATCTTGCAGACTCTCTAATTGCCGGAACAGCCAAGGCACATGATCTAACAGTAGTCACTCGAAATGTTGGTGATTTTTTAGGTATAGATGTAGAGATCTTTAACCCTTGGGGGAATAAATAAAAGGGTAACCTATCAGTATCCTCATGATTCCCACGGTCTCCGTGGGAATCCATACCAGAACGCTCCTGCGTTCCGTGACGCAGGAGCATCATCTTCTGCATTCCCACGCTGGAGCGAGGGAACGATAATATAGTCAGGAATATAATGGCAAAGAAAAAACAAAAACTTGAACTCACATGGATAGGCAAGGAAAAACGCCCTCGTCTGGAACCGCGTATTTTGCTGGAAGATAAAACGCTTTCTTATCGTGCAGAAGCTCAAGAACCCAAAGCAGGCAGTAATGAAATGGTTTAATAAAGCAGGACACTTCTAAAGACCGATTTATAATGTCATTAGAGGTGAATATGAGTAACGAAAACAAACCGACAAAACCCAAATATACATTAGAGTTTAAGCAAGATGCAGCG
>JAKIUK010000109.1 GCA_021647585.1 Methylococcaceae bacterium | reverse complement strand
GAAGGGAATGTATTTAATGATGACCCTTTGTTTTAAATACTGATTTTCAAAATAACAGGCAAAATAAAGTGTTTTTTTTGAATTTTATTCTGCGGCAAATACCTGCGGGTTTACGTCGGCGCTAACAACCTTCCCATGAAAAACCAAATTGTGCCCTAAAATAACTAAAAACTGTCGTTAAGCGCGAACCATTCCAAAGATCGATATGATCGCCTGTTCTGGAAGATTCTGATTTTCCTCTTCGCCAATAGTCTCTAAAAAAAATAATCCCAGTTTCTTCGTTATCTTGGTAGGTATTTACTGAAAGAGATCTAGAACAATAGGGAACAATAGGGGGACAGACCTCGATTAATAAAGATATGATAGCGAATGTTTTCAATTGCCATCAGATTCTAACATGTCGATTTCTTTCTATCCGCTGAAAAAGAAGCATTAAGTTTAATTCAGAAAAAGTAAAATAATCGTGGTCTGCCCCCTATTTTTCCTATTTTTGGACGAAAAATTCTTCAGAATCACTCTTGATAAGGACTATGGCCATTATCTGCGAGTGATTATTTGTCTTTAAAATACAGGGAAGTATTGAATGTCGAAAATGCAGGAGCAATTTTCTACCACGCCCAGATTTTCCACAAATTCCATGTCCAACTGAATTTTCTAGGTTAAAAATATTTTTTATTACGATTGCAGTGCAAAATTCTGAATTTGACATATACTTTGCTTATGCGAACACGATTCACCGTTCTATATCTGATGAGTGTTGCTTTTACTGTCAATCTTATATTGATAACCGGCCATTTTAAATATGGCTGCTTATGCTGATGATTAGGCAAATTATGAACAATATAATTTTAAAAGGGATGAGCCGTAACTCTTCATTTGATTACGTAATATGCTACTGACCCAGCTTACTTAGAATGTCGAATAAACAGACTCTTCTCTCCCCTTTATCCTTTTTATTAAAGAGCTACACAATGATTAGATTACAAGCGTTATTATTTACATTTTCACTCAGTTGGGGATCAATCGCTACTGCTGACTCGTTCTATCTTGACGAAAATGATTTTTCAATTACCACTTTTGCCTCAGTACCAGAAACAGTTGATTTGATCAAAAACACCTTAAAAGACCAGGGCCTGGAGATCTTAGGTGTTATTGACCATGCTGCCAATGCCACAAAAGTTGGACTGGAGTTAGCCCCCTCACAATTAATTTTGTTTCGTGATCATCAGCTTGAAAAAAAACTATTACACAGAAGCGCTACAGTTTCAATAGATTTACCATTAAAAATTTTGGTCTATGAAGAACCCGAAACAGGTAGCACCCAATTAATATATAACTCAGCGGGTTATATTTCTGATCGTCATGGCATTAGGGCCAGAGATCAGTTACTTTCCCGCTTGAACAAAAGGCTAAGTCAGTTTGGCCAATTGGATCATGGGTTAATAACTATAGAATCTGAACATTCAGTAGAAGTAACCGTCGAAAAACTGAAGACTATTTTGCAGTATAATGGCTTTTCCATTCCCTTTATCTTTGATTACACAAAACTCTCTGATAGTGGCTCTTCTCAATTATTGATTTTTGGTAACCCCACCATTGGTACACGATTAATGCAAAATCAGCAATCAATCGGCCTGGATTTACCACTAAAGTTTCTGGTATGGAATGATCACGAAGATCAAGTACATATTTCTTATAATAATCCAAAATTTTTGGGTAAACGCCACAACTTACAAGGACTGGATGGAATGTTAGATAATATTGATAATCGATTGATACAATTAGCTAATGCTGGTGCGAAGAATTAACCTAGAAAAATCAGTTGAGCACGGATTTTGTGGAAAATCTGGGCGTGGTAGAAAATTGCTCCTGCATTTTCGACATTCAATACTTCCCTGTATTTTAAAGACATAGAATCGCTCGAAGATAATGGCCATAGTGCTTATCGAGAGTTATTCTGCAGAGTTTTTCGTCCAGATTTCTTCACAAAACTGTGATGCAGATATCTCTCACCCAACCGGTAAGTGCTAATAATCTTAGTTTTATACTCTATTCAATAGTTTAAGTCATATTAAGCGATCAACTGATTTATCTAGGATTAAAGCACGCAAGCTTTTCAGAGCTACATCCACAGACCATAACCAAGGCTCTGTACTTAGAAATGATTACCATTAAAAAACTGGATTTTTATAGCTTCTTCCTGCCCTGTAACAAGAACTACCACCTAATTTAGGAAAGTCCATATGATATTTTCCTTTCTTTGAGGGGGTTATTTTCTTAAACCCTGGGGGGAACTTTTTTTGTTCTGAATGACACGCATCAGTACTACATGAATTACCTGTATCAACAACTTCATCTGAATTGGTTGTGTTTTTACTAAATGCCGGATTAAATTTCTTATTTTTTATATTCTCGACAGAGCCATCCCTATCCCAAATTTTTAATGATGTATCTTTCGATACTGGATGGCACATTTTAAGCACCTTTTCCTTTGAATATTCTCCAATTGCGATGTAAAACCCTAATAAATTTGAAACTAAATCTTCTGCACTATATCCACTATTTGTGATGACTGTCCAAGGAAAACTATCCTGGTGACTTTCAAATAGCCGTGATACTTCCATAAAAATAGCTAGCGCAACTGATTTTTTTTGCTCATTTGTTAAATGATATCTAACTAAATATGAACGACTTACACCTGTTTTAAAATATTTATTCCCCATATCCTGCTTATAGGTTACTTTATAACCCTTGCTACCATCAGGAAAAGTAGCTTGCTGTTCAATCGTGTATGCATACGCCCCCATCAAGCCATTTGTAGCTAAGCATGTTCTAGACATCATTGCTGATGGTTCATTATCATTAAGCTGTTTCCATAAGTTTTTAGCACCAACATGTGGACGAGTGGATGGATCTTCCATATGGTTTTTATCGACCCACCCGCAATTGCAGGTGTAAATAAGTCTATCATTTAGAATATCTTCTCTGCTAGACACTTTTATTCACTAAAATTTTCAATTGTAACCTTGTTTCCAGGTGCATCTTTTTTGATTTCTATTTTCATAATTCCTTTTTTTTCTGGAAACTTAAACTTAATACTACCATTTTCAGTCATATTCAAGGTGCCTTTTTGTTTTTTGAAATACAAACTGTATTTTTCTATTATTTTATCTTTCTCTAAAATAGAGTTGTAACTAACGGCCGTTCTACCCGTTGTTGCGCCATCTCCAGAACTATAATAATAAGCTTCTTCCTTGTTATTAAATAATGGTATCTCCCGTAATTCATCAGGGATAAGCATATAGTATTTCAAAGAGTTCTTTTGAAAGTACAAAGACTCATTAAATACCAAAGAAAAATACCAACCTATAAACAAACACACTAACAAGGTTAAAACTATGAAAATATATTTTAGCATTAGTAATTTATTGTAAAAATTGTGTTTTTTAAGTTTTAGGGAGATGGAAACCCCTGTTATATTGATTGAATAATGTCAAAAACTGAAATTCAGAATACTCAGTTTAAACCTTTTTGCACCACATTTGCTATATATACCATAGTAAGAGCTTAGCCACATATACAAGATCATACACCTGGCAATAAAACAATTCTTTCTGTCATACAAAAATGGGTATATAATTTTTCTTACCATCCAACTGTATTAATGGATCACAGCATGCAGCAAGAAGTTTTCTCAGGTCTTAAAGAAATTCCTTTTCTATCTGATTTACCAGATCAAACATTACTCGGGCTAGCATCACTTGCTAAACAAAATACATTTCCCAAAAATTCTTTTATTATTACTGAGGGCGATGAAACAAATTCACTATATATATTACTATCAGGCAAAATCCGTGCTTTTTCCAGTGATGCACAAGGCAAGGAAGTCACTCTGTTAATTCAAACCCCGGTTTCCTATTTTGGTGAGTTAGCATTACTCAGTAACCAACCTAGATCTGCTTCGATTATTACCCTTGAAAAAACCAGCTGTGCAATTATTGCACAATCAGATTTTAAAAAATGGCTTTCTGGTCATCCTGACGTGGCATTTAGTTTGATCCAGGATCTGGCGGGAACAGTCAGACGACTGACAGAAAAAGTGAAACAATTAGCCTTATCAAATGTTTACGAAAGAACTATCCAGGCTCTTCAGGACATGGCTATAAAAGAGGATGGTATTTTGATCATTAATAGCCGTCCTACTCAGCAGGAACTAGCCAATATGGTGGGGTCTTCACGGGAAATGATTAATAAAATCATGAAGGAACTGACCAAAGGTGGCTATATAGTCATCAAAGAAAAAACGCTTAGGATTGAACGTAAACTACCTGCTTCCTGGTAGTTGCCCACGCTGATATTAATGTTTTCTGGACATTACTTGTTATGGTTATTAACAAAGCGCTGATCAAACTTTAAATAACAGTACACTCAATCCGCCTCTTGAAAAGGCACTGAATAGTTCAACCTAGAAAAATCAGTTGGATCACGGATTCTAGCACAACCCATTGATTCCACAGCACTTCAAAAAAATGCCCACCTAACCGAATGGGTGAGGCTAAGATTTTTTCAAAGCACTGTGAAACCAATGGATTGCACTATAATCTCGCGCCCAACTGATCTTTCTAGGTTCAAAGCTGCTACCCTAATCAGTAACAAAAACTATTTAACATCTATCAACTCGACAGTACCGTCATCTAATACTTCAACCATTTGCCCTTTAGGTTCATCCAGAAAAACAACAACACAGATAAAAACAAAAACGGCTGTAGCCGATATGGTCATGAAGAAAATATCGGATGAAACAAAAGATAATACTGTAAGAAATATTAATCCACCGACATTGCCAAAAGCCCCGACCATTCCTGCAAACTGACCGGTCATACGACGTTGAATCAAAGGGACCATAGCATAGACAGCTCCAGAACCCGCTTTTGAAAAAATACCGGCCAGAATTGTAGAAAATACTACCAGCCCCAATGCCCATTCTGAGGTTACATTACCCAGGATAAAAAAGCTTACGGCGGCACCAGCAGACACTATTCCTAAGGTGAGTTTACGGCCGATTTTATCACTCAGCCAGCCACCACCAGGCCTGGCAAAAAGATTAATCACCGGATAAATACCCGCAAGAACACCGGCCAAGATTGGCTCGACATTAAATGTATCGACATAATAAAGTGGTAACATGGAGACTACAGCCAGTTCTGCTCCAAATGTCAATGAATAGGCGATATCAAGAATAGCAACCTGTTTAAAGGCATATCGCTGCATTTCAGGTACTTCTGTGTGAAAAATTGATTTATTAACCTGGATGATTTTCCAGACCTGAAACAAATATATTAATAGCAGCATGACATAAATAGCATAAGCAACCGGTAACTCAATCCACTGCATTATTGCTGATAATTTCCATGTCAAAATTCCCAAGGCAAGATACATGGGTGCATTCATAACTATATACAACAATAAATCACTTTTACTAGTGACTTCCATAGCACCCATTTTTTTTGGCTTGAAATAGGTTGATCCTTTAGGTGTATTGGAAACACTAAAATAGTAAATGCAACCATAAATGATGGCAATAACGCCAATAGCACCTATGGCATAACGCCAGCCATTTTCTTCCCCGAAATACAATGCCACTGAAGGTAAAATAATTGCAGCACCTGCAGAACCAAAGTTACCCCAACCTCCATATATCCCCTGTGCAATGCCTGTTTGACGTGCTGGAAACCATTCTGAAATCATCCGTATCCCCACTACAAAACCGGCACCCACAAACCCTGACAAAAACCGTACAATCGCCAACTGCTGATAGGTTTGAGTAAAAGCAAAACCAATACTGATTAGCCCCCCTAATATCAGAATTGAAGAAAACATCTGCCTGGGGCCATATTTATCGACCAGCATACCGACAACAATTCGTGCAGGAATAGTTAAAGCAACATTAAGAATCAAAAGTATTTTGACTTCTTGCTCTGTCAAATGCATGGCATCACGAATAATTACCATTAATGGCGCATGAGCAAACCAGACCATAAAACTGATGAAAAAAGCAAACCAGGTAAGGTGTAGAATTCGAATATTTCCTGAAAAGGATAATAGGTTAAGCTTGTTTGAAGTCATATTTATTTCGTATTAAAAACAGTCATTATATTTAGAAAAGCAAAACATATGCCATGTATAAAGATGACCATTTACGCTTACAGAATCAAAACCTCTGCCTTATTTGCACCAAAACAGCGCGCACAACCCACACAATATTAATCAATCATGCACCATTTTGATATCCTTACAGGCACGTGGAAATTTAACCTTAAAAAAATGGCAAGAAAGTCCTTGTTTAAACCTAGAAAGATCAGTTGGGCGCGAGATTATAGTGCAATCCATTGGTTTCACAGTACTTTGAAAAAATCTTAGCCTCACCCATTAGGTTAGGTGGGTATTTTTTTGAAGTACAAGGATGTACTGAATGCAGATCATGCAGGAGCAATTATCTGTTTCGTTCTGTGAAATCAATGGGTTGTGCTAGAATCCGTGATCCAACTGATTTTTCTAGTCAGCTATAGTAAGAACCAGCAAAAAGAAGTGGGAACCCTCAGAATAGGGTTTTTGTTTGTAAACAAACAACCCTTATCGTTGGAGGTGTTCCCACTATGAAGAAGCGTACC
>JAKIUK010000033.1 GCA_021647585.1 Methylococcaceae bacterium | reverse complement strand
TTGCGAGCTGAAATAAATGCATGGCAAAAACAGCGGAATCAAGATGCTGTTTGTGTAAACTGGCGGTTTACAACAGAAGATGCACGCATTAAATTAAAATCACTCTATCCATCAAACCAAAGTTGACAGAGTACTAGTTCTTGGCGGCTTTTTTTATGCCTGTCGTTTGAGTGTGTCAATAATGTGCCAATGTTTCCAGCATGTTTAGCAAGATGTTCAAGTGCTAAGTATGCGTACCTTAGTACCAGTGGGAAACTGCGTTAAATGTCCAGGTGACCTAATGGTTATCCGTTAGTGATCGAGAGAACTATGATAGCAACACAACAATTGAGCATAGTGCTTGTTTGGGCAACCTTTCAGGTGATTATACAGGCATAGTATTCAAATGCCCATTGAAATGGTTGGGACAGGGTGACAGATATATCGCTCCTGCAATATCTGCATTTCCACCATCCGAGGCGGTCAAGACCTGAACCTTTGTCAAAGAAAAGCCGAGCTTGCCTTTCTCATCCTAGATATGGGGGACGGTAAGATATCGTAGCCAGCTTTGGGATTAATTACGAGGCCGCAATTGATTTTATTACGCAAAGAAAGCGCCGCATGGGGAGGGCTGGAGAGAAACCAGCCCTTACTCGATTATGTGCTAATGACAAATTTGTTTATAGAGCTTCATTCAGGATCCCCAGCTTTTTTTTCAGCACAACAACTAACTTATATTTTTACAAAATATGGTAGAACTGCCAAACCTACACCAGTAGCTACAAGTAGGTAGATGTTCGTAATAAAATACGGAAATACAAATAGAGCAATACCGACAAAGAGTGGAACTACTGCCCTTTGTTTTTTACCATACGTAAAATATCCAAGACCAATTGCTCCGAATAGCATTCCCCAAATTAATAATGATGTACCTACCATTTTAAATTTTACCAATTATTCTATTTGGCACAACAAGTTGTTGTCTAGATCGAGTTATCTTATACGCTAGTCTATATAATTTAGCAAGAAACTGTCTTCTCCACTATGAAATGAGTCTAAACTGACAAAATCAGCGAATCTGTTCATGATGTAGAAATGAAAACATTGTTGAATTATTTAATCGATTTTATCTGATACTTTAATAACAAGACTGACTCGACGGTTTTGTTCTCTACCTTCTTCAGTTGAATTATCTGCAATAGGTTTGGTATCACCATAGGTTATCGCTCTCAAACGTGAAACATTCAGTTTTTGTGATGCAAGAAAATGTAAAACACTTGTTGCTCTTGCAGCACCCAGTTCCCAGTTTGAAGGGAATGTAGTTGTTTTTATAGGCCGGTTATCGGTGTGTCCTTCTATATAAATCAAACCCGAAGACTTAGCTAATAAAGGAATAAGTTTTTTTAACAGGGCTGCACCTTTATCTAACAAGGTGGCGGCAGACGATTTAAAAAGAATTTTGTCCTGAATTTCAAGTTGAGCATAACCATGAGTGACTTTCATGTTAACTGCGTCTATAAGCCCCAGTTCCTCTATTGTTTTGCTGAGTTGGTTTTGAATTTTTTCTTCGCTGAGCGGATGATTTTGTTGTTGATCAGTTTGACTGGGTTTGACTTCAGGTTTGTCGATGTTTTTGGCTTCAATTATTTCTTCTTTAGGCGTTGGTGTCTGCTTTTTAGGCTGAATAACTTGTGATGGCTTTGGTGCTATGAATGGGGGTGGAAGGAGGGGCTGTTTTTGTTGGTTTTTAGCTGATGAATTGCTGGGGTCAGGATGCGTGGTAGGTATTATGATGTCAGCTATGCTTGAACGACTTTTCATTACCGCAGCCGGGGTCTTTGGTTGCTGCTGAATAATTTGTTTTTTTGTGTTTTTTTGTTCGGTTTCAAAATCACTAAGCGCCATTAATGTAATAACAAGCATAATAATTAAAACAAAAACATCTATATAAGTTAATAACCAATTTTGTTGCTGGTTATTGGACTGCTGATAGATTTCTTCAATGGATAATGAGGCTTCATGTTTATTGTATGAGGAGCTGCTCATTTTATTTCCAGAGTTTCCAGTTCATTATCAAAATTGGCAATGAATGAATTGAGTGTTTCCCTAACAAAAGAAGGTGTGCGACGATCAGCAATCAGTGTAATTCCTTCCATGACCATGCTCATAATCATAATACGTTGCTCGGTTCTTCTTTCTAATTTAACTGCGATTGGGTTAAAAACCAGATTTGCAAGCAGCAAACCGTAAAATGTTGTGATCAATGCAACTGCCATGTTAGAAGTGATGGCACTGATGTCTTTCATTTCTATGATTTCCAGCATGTTAATTAGTCCGACTAAGGTACCAAGCATACCAAATGCAGGGGCGTAGGAAGCGAGACTATAAAAAATATTAGATTCAGCTTTTTCTTTGGCTCGCAGGCGAGCAATTCTCCATTTCAATAAAGCAAGAATGTCATCTATAGGTGTTTTATCAACTATTAATTGGAATCCAGTTTTAAGATAGGGGTTGTTAATTGACTCAATGACATTTTCTATAGCAATAGAGTCTCGTTGAAACCACATTTTTGCTACAGCAATGATCTCATCGGCTTCTTTTTTCGGGTTTAAACTTTCATAATAGAAGATGAGTTTGACTGATCTTATTCCCTGTTTAATATCTCTTAAAGGGTAGCTTAGAAATACTGCTGCAACTGTTCCGGCTATAACAATGACGAACCCGGGTAAATTAAAAAATGTTAAGGGGTCATTCGCTGCATATAAAATAATAAAAATTAAAAGTAATATGCTAAAAATTATGCCTAATGCCGTTGAATAGTTAACAGTATTCTTTTTTAGATAGAGAGAATGTACCCAGATTTGTTTTTTCATACTAAGATAATAGCAAAACTAATTAAAAGAATAGTACAAAATATTTAATTTTAAGGTAACAAAAGGTCTCAATTCCCATTTAGAGCGAATGAAAACTAGTGAAGTCTTGGTTGTATAATGGATTGCGACCAAACAGCCCATCAGTGCAGCCAAGATATATAAATATATTACCCTAGCAACTTAGAATGAAGTAGCAGTGGCTGTACTAAACCGGACGCATAATTTATGATATCTTAACCCCCAGTTGAGTATCGATTAACTAAAATGGAAAAGTTACAAACTAATACACCTGAATTCAGAGAATCATCAGTCAAGTTGGCTCTTGACTCAGATCAGTCCATTAAACAAACAACAGAGGATAGCTATTAAACTCATTACATTGCTCAGCTGTATAGGTAGATATACTAGAAAAGTGGGGGAATAAGAAAATACAGGGTACCGATAAACATTTGTACGATGACTACACAGCCACCAGCATAAAGCTAGTGGTTGTTTGTTATAAGGCAGTATAATTTTTAATCTACATCTATGTATACAAAATAAACTAAAGAAAGATGGAAAGCGGTTACAGGT
This sequence comes from Methylococcaceae bacterium, assembly GCA_021647585.1. Classification (GTDB taxonomy): domain Bacteria; phylum Pseudomonadota; class Gammaproteobacteria; order Methylococcales; family Methylomonadaceae; genus QPIN01. The sequence continues at coordinate 39,732 of JAKIUK010000033.1, read as the reverse complement.
CATATGGTTATGAGTAAATCTACAGTTAGACAGGTGGTATTAGATACTGAAACAACCGGTCTGAATCCACAAGAAGGGCATCGAATTATAGAAATAGGCTGTGTTGAACTGGTCAATCGACGGTTAACGCGTAACACCTTTCACGTCTATATAAATCCTGATCGTGTAATAGACCAGGGGGCTATTGAAGTTCATGGTATTACCAATGAATTTCTGCAGGATAAACCTCGATTTGAAGATATAGTCGATGATTATTTGGCTTTTACAGAAGGGGCCGAATTAATAATTCACAATGCGCCGTTTGATGTAGGATTCTTAAATCATGAACTGGCTTTGCTAAAAGGAGCAAAATTAACGGTTGAAGATAAAAGTACTATTTTTGATACCTTACCTTTTGCCAGAAAAAAATACCCTGGAGCGAGAGCCAGTTTAGATGCGTTATGTAAACGTCTTGGGATAGATAATAGTCATAGAGAATTGCATGGAGCATTGTTAGATGCTGAGATTTTAGCTGAGGTATATCTGTCCATGACGGGAGGACAGTTTTCCTTGCTTGATTTTGACGAGGGAAGTAAAGAGCAAAAACAACAAATAGTTCGTCTGTCCGCAGATAGACCAAAATTAAAAGTGATTAATTGTTCTGATGAAGAGTTGCAAGCCCATCAGCAACGACTGGAAGCAATAGAAAAAGCCAGTGGTGAGTGTCTTTGGAATAAATAAGGTACTGGACTCTCTATTTACACTGCTGAAACAGTAGGACAGTATGTCACCGGCTCTACCGTACAAAGATATTTTGAGATGTTGCTGAACAAAAAAATAATAGTCACCACAAAGAAAATAAACTTCATGGTGAATAATACTTAAACGGTCTATGAGCTATCAGTGCTTAGGGGGTAAGTTTATTTACCTGGATTGTTTTTTGAACGTCTGGACGATGATCCTACGCGCTTTTTGCTTTTTGCTTTTTTGATTAATGCTTTATCCATTAATGAAATGTTTAATTGCTGTCCAGCAACCCTTACTTTTTTCAATTCCTGAAATAGTTCCTTAGGCATGCCGGCAGGTAATTCAACGGTACTGTAATTTTCTTCAATATTAATACGAGCAATATGATCGCCGTCAATGCCGGTTTCGTTAGCAATAGCGCCTACAATATTGCCGGGTTTAACACCATGGCTATTTCCTACTTCAATACGGAATAATTCCATTTTGATATTGGAATTACTCTCTCTGTTACGTCTGGGTTTGCGCTCACTACGATCTCTGCGGCTGCTGCCACGTTCATTGCGTTCGCCTTGTCTATCATTGCGCTCTTTACGTGCTCTTTTGGGGATGTCTTTGATTAACAGAGGAGTATTTCCCTGAGCTATTTTAGCCAGAGCGGCTGCTATTTCAGCAGCGGGAACATCATGTTCAGTTTGATATTGTTCGATCAACTGGGTAAAGAAACTAAGCTCTTCACCAGCAAGTGTATCGGTAATGCGTTGTTTAAAACGAGAGATACGTGCGTTATTAATAAATTCTGTTGAAGGTAGTTGCATTTCTTCAACTTTTTTCTTTGTTGCCCGTTCTATATTGCTTAATAAACGTTTTTCTCTAGGGGATACAAATAAAATAGCATCACCCGTGCGTCCGGCACGGCCAGTTCTTCCAATACGATGAATATAAGATTCTGTATCGTATGGGATATCATAGTTAACCACATGAGTGATACGGTCTACATCCAGCCCTCTGGCAGCAACATCGGTGGCAATCAGAATATCCAATTTTCCGTGCTTCAGATTATTAATGGCTCTTTCACGTAATTGTTGTGACATGTCACCATTAATTGCAGAGGCTGAATGGCCTCGGGCTTCCAGCTTTTCTGCTAATTCTATGGTTGCAGTTTTGGTACGCACGAAAATAATCATGCCGTCATATTCTTCGGCTTCCAGAATACGAGTCAAGGCATCTAATTTATGTACACCACTAACAAACCAGTAGCGTTGGCGTATATTCTCCGCTGTAGCTGTTTTGACCTTGATTGTTATTTGCTCAGGGCTATGCAGATACTTTTGTGCAATTTTTCGGATAACAGTGGGCATGGTTGCAGAAAAAAGAGCAATTTGTCTTTTTTCTGGAATTTGTTCAAGAATCCATTCCACGTCATCTATAAAGCCCATGCGTAGCATTTCATCGGCTTCATCAAGTACTAGCGTGTTTAACTGACCCAGTTTCAGCGTGCCTTTGCGCATATGGTCCATAACCCGGCCTGGTGTGCCGACTATGACATGAACACCGCGTCTAAGTTGGCGTAATTGGGTGCTGTAATCCTGACCACCGTATATAGGTAGAACATGAAAGCCGTTTAGTTTGGATGCATAACCCTGAAAAGCCTCGGCAACTTGAATGGCCAGTTCACGAGTAGGTGCTAAAACTAGAACTTGTGGATTTTTTTGCTTAAGATCTATTCGAGATAAAATTGGCAATGCAAAAGCTGCTGTTTTTCCTGTGCCTGTTTGTGCTTGTCCAAGAACATCTCTACCATCCAGCATAAAAGGTATGATTTGAGCCTGAATAGGTGATGGAGTTTCATAACCCGCATTTTCAACGGCTTTTAGTACGGGTTCTATTAAATCTAAATCACGGAAGGAGGGTAGCGATATATTATCGTTTTCGGACATTCAAATACCTGTGGAATGGGCTGTGGTGGAGGTGAAAAATATGTAACCGGATATTATATGTTTTATCAATAATAAAAGATATGTTTTTTTTAAATTTATACATACTCTCGAAATTTTGATTTTCAGATCTTAAATAGCTAATGATATGTTAGTTAAATGTTAGGGATTGTCGCTACCACCTCATTTCTATGGATGGGAAAGGAGGAGCAACTGATAATATTTGTAAATAATTATTAACCTATCATAGGTTACTCTCGATTTTTGCATTTGTGGATAAACTTCACAAACGGTGTCATTCCGACCAACGGGAGGAATCTTGAGTCACAACACGTTTTTAAGCAACAAGATTTCTCGGCAACACCACTTCGCTACTCCTTGGTAACTGTTCCTCGGTAATAGCTCCTGCCTGAGTGCGTTACCCTACTACATGCCGTCCATGGCATGATGTATTGCCCTACTTCCAGTGTAAATCTCAGGGAGATGGTGAATGTAGATATTGCAAGGAGCAATATATCTATCCATTCAAGTCGTTCCGCTGGACGAAATGACAGTACTTAAAGTTTGCGATATAAGTTTGACTAATGTTGATATTCAAGCTGATGTTAATGATTGATGGTACTTTCCTACTATGATTATTGCTACATTTTAGAAGTAATAGTATAAGATATACTCAGCCTGGTTTGGAAAATATCATTTCTGATTATTATCATGGTATTTCAACGGGGATTCAATGGTGGATGGGGCTTTTCCTACCCGCTAAAAATAGTAGTGTCATAATAATAATAATTAAAGGAGAGTTACCATGTTTCAGCAAGTTCTTTATCGCATCATTCTGCTCATGTTCCTGTCGATGTCTGGCAGTGCATTGGCTCATAAAAATTTCAGTAATATCTACATTTTCGGTGACAGCCTTTCGGATAATGGCAATTTAGCAGAATTCCCCCAGGCGGCTTTTTTGAATTACTCACCTTATGATCAGGGGTTCAGTAATGGCTTGAGGGCGGTGGAAGTGTTGGCAGAAGAGTTGGGGTTGTCGGTAGAGCCGTCGAAGCACTTGACTTCTGCAATCGGTCCAGTGGGAACTAATTTTGCTGTTGCCGGAGCACGGGCTGTGACTTTGGGGGTTGCACCGACTATCGACCTACCTACACAAATTAATACGTTTCTTTTCAGTACGGGGGGAGTGGCACCATCGGATGCACTTTATGTGGTGTTTATAGGCGGCAACGACATTCGCGATGCCAGGGATACTTATGATGATTCTACCGCAGCAGACATTATTACTGAGGCATCTGGTGGTGTGGCTGATGCGCTGAGAGATCTTGCAAGTTTTGGTGCCCAACATATTTTGCTGGTTAATGTAACAGATATTGGTGCAATTCCGGAAACAAAATTGTTAGCAGAGGCGATTGGAGATGCAGATTTAATTAAACGGACTACTAAGTTGACAAAAATGTTCAACAAGAAGGTCAAGAAAGCGGCACACAGAATAGAGCACGAGTTTGACCTCAATATTATACGGTTTAATGCCTTTCGCTTCTTTCAATTGATTGTGGAAAAGAGTGAGGAGCTTGGATTCACCAACAATAAGGATGCCTGTTTCTCTACGGAGACGTTACTTATAACCGGTCTGCCAGTGTTCCATCCTGACTGTAGTTTTTTTGACATCAATAGCTTTGTGTTTTTCGACGAGATTCATCCCACTGCACAGACTCACCAACTGATTGGACAGGCGATGGCGGAAGTCGTGAGCAAATATTAAGTAAGATAACAACTAAGAAAATATATTCATTGACCAATGTGAGTCCGAAAGCTGATTTCGGGCTCGACTTAATTCAACAGGAAATTATCCAGGGTATTGATTTGTACATAAAAACCAGTTGAGTAAACTTATCTAGGTTGTTTTCTAGTCGGATTATTTGTTTTTTTGGTTTACGCGCCTGATTTGAGCTTCTATTGGGACGTCGTTTCCGTTTTAGTTTTTCTTGCTTGGTTGGAGCTTCTGTAGAGGACTCAAGACCGGTAATCTGTAACTTGAATTAACCTGGCATCAACTTGAATTAACCTGGCATCGAACAGTATAACTCGTCGGTCATATTTGTTTCCAATAAAAAAACTCAAGCTGATAAACTGTCCTGTATTCCTAATAATGAATTTCTATGGACTTTTTATTTCCAATACATTTTAAAATCTACTGCTGTGAATACCACACATGAAATTCTTGTTGATTGATGACAACCCGACTGAGAGTTCTTTAACAAAGAAAACTCTTTTAGATAAGTTTGTCGAAGTTCAAATAGTTGAAGTCTCAGAACATGACCAGCTTGAATCCATTTTATCTCAAGCAGACTTTGACCTGGTTATTAGCGAATACAACCTACGCTGGACTACCGGTTTAAAGTTGTTCAGACAAATCCGCGATCGTTATGCCTGCATTCCCTTTATCATACTAACAGGCTCTGGGAATGAAGAAGTTGCCGTCGCAACGATAAAGGCGGGTGTGGATGACTACCTGAGTAAAGTCAATCGTCTGCATTTGAATAATGCAGTGATGCAATGTTTAAGTAAAGTGGCGGGCAAAAAAATTTGCCATGCGAAAGAAAATAGCGTCTTGTTATGTGAGAAGTGGGATCTTGCCATTTCCCGGTTAACTTCCGATTTCGCCTATTCCATGCGCATCTCTGCTGATGGTAAACCCGTTTTTGAATGGTTTACTGAACCCTTAAAAAAATTCATCCTTAATAATCAGCCGCGACACAAATACGGGCTTCCAGTACACGCGGAAGACAAGGTTATAGTTCAGTGCCATTTTGACAAACTGCTGGCAGGATTTGAAGATACAGCTGAATATCGGGTCGTCAGCAATAACGGTGAAATTCACTTTTTCAGGGATCACGCCTTGCCGATACGCGACTGGAATAAGGGTAAAGTCGTGCGACTATATGGTGCTATCCAGGACGTTACTCATCAACGCCAGGCCGAAGACAGACTACATTTGATGCAACACGCCATGGACTCCAGCAATAACGGTATTATTATTACCGACGTGAAGGATCAAGATTATGCCATCATCTATACCAATCAAGCTTTTGTTCGTATGACCGGCTATACAATGGATGAACTGCTGGGACGTAATCCCCGTTTTCTGCAAGGAGACGATAACAAGCAGCCAGGCATCGTAGATTTGCGTGCCGCAATAACTAACAACCGAAATGTCTACACCGTCATCCGTAATTATCGCAAGGATGGCAGTTTATTTTGGAACGAAGTCTACGTTTCACCGGTATATAACAAACAGCATAAAATTACCCATTACATTGGTGTTCAAAATGATGTCACCCGGCGTGTTGAAATGGATCAATTGATATGGAATAAAGAAGCCAAGATGCGAGCCATCTTCAACAATGTTATGGATGGCATTATTATTGCCGATAATGCTGCTAATATAGAGTCGCTCAACCCGTCTGCTGAAGCGATGTTTGGTTACTCCAGCAAGGAGTTACAAGGCAAATCTGTTGTGCAAATAATTTCAACAGATAAATCTCAACAACTTAAGCTCAAAGTGGACCACCTGACGGATCACCCAGTCGAAGCATGGGGCTTAAAAAAACAAGGCGTGACCTTCCCTATCAAAACAGGTATCAGCAAAATAAACTTTGAGCATCATGCTTTGCTCATTTTCACTATTCAGGATATCAGTGAATGCAAACAGGCAGAAAATGCGCTGCGGAAACTGTCTAGCCATCTGGAATTGGCTCGGGAAGAGGAATGAGCCTGGATTGCCAAGGAAATACATGACGAACTGGGCAGCAAACTGACTGCGCTAAAAATGGATTTGAGCTGGCTAACCGAAAAACTAACTAAACAACCGTCATCTTATCAATATAAAACTACAGCCATGCACCAGCATATAGATGATGCAATTCATACTGTACAAAAAATAGCTACCGACCTCAGACCCAGTATACTGGATCACTTAGGTTTATCTGCCGCGATAGAATGGCAGGTTGAGAATTTCATACAGCAATCTGGGCTGGAATGCCATTTGAGTATACCAGACCTAGCCATTGAAATTGATGAACAACGTGCTACAGCAGTTTTCAGAATTATCCAGGAATCATTAACCAACATCAGCCGTCATGCCCATGCTGATTTGGTCAATCTTGACATTCGCTTTATTGATAATACGCTAACGCTGTCAATTACAGATAACGGCAATGGTATGACACCATTGCAAATGAATAATCCGGAAAAGTTTGGCATTCAAGGTATGCATGAACGAGCCATGCATTTTGACGGCGAACTTTCAATCGATAGCTGTCCCGGTAAAGGATGTACCGTAAGACTCACTCTCCCTCAAAATTCCATAAACGACTAAACTTTATGATAAAAGTATTCATTGCCGATGATCATGCCATTGTCAGAGAAGGCCTGAAACAAATTCTTAGCGACATCCCCGATATCAAAGTTTTCCAGGAAGCAGCAAATGGTGATGATGCGCTCAAAATGATTCGTAATGATAATTATGATATTTTACTGCTGGATATCGCGATGCGGGGAAAGAATATACTGGAACTGATCAAATTGGCAAAACAACAGCACGCTAACTTACCTATCCTGATTTTAAGCATGTATCCGGAAGATCAATATGCCATTAGAATGTTACGGGCTGGCGCCGATGGCTACCTGTGCAAAGAAAGCGCGCCTGAACGATTGGTTGAAGCAATCCGTAAATTATCTCAGGGTGGCAAATATATCAGTTCCGCGCTAACGGAAAAACTGATTGCTGAAATACAACCTAAACAAAATATAGCACATCATAATTTATTGACTGATCGAGAATTTCAAGTGTTTTGCGCCATTGGTGCTGGTCAAGGCGTTACTGAAATTGCCAAAAAAATGTCATTGAGTCCCAAAACAGTGAGTACATATCGGGCCCGCATATTAAAAAAAATGCACATGCATAACAATGCTGAAATTATCCGTTATGCAGTAGACAACCAGTTACTGTATTCGTAAAGTAGGAAAAAACCTATATAACTATCATCCTTTATCTTACAAAACTAAAGGTTTTGCTCTGATATTAAAAAAAACAAACTCCATCATACTTAGCATGGTTATATTTTGGAGTTTTCAATGCCCTTAGATCTTAATCATAATGCTTCCCAAGAAAAATTTGCTGTCCTATCAGATGTTCAAAATATTTTATTGACAACAAATATTAATGAAACCGGCAAACTACAAAAAATTTGCGATAAATTATTACAAACATTTTCCCTAGACCTAGTCTGGGGTGGGCTACTGGAAGCCAATAATCAACTATTTGTAAAAGGCGCCGCCGGCAAAGGCGATGGGCATATCAAAGGACTATTGTTGAATAGTGCTGAAATTCCTGCCAATGGCCCGATAACTGAGTGTATTAATAGCATGGTGCCTGTGCATTTAGCCAATGGTTTTATGGATATTTGCAAGCAGTTTTTTAGCAATTTGCCAAGCAACATCCAGTCACTTCCCACTCAATTGTATCCATTAACTATGGATAACCGTTGTATAGGTGTTATCGGTGTCGGAACGCATCAGCCACAGCAACCTTGTACCCGCTCCTTGTTGCAAATGGTGGTTCAACATATTGGTTTTACTCTAGGTCTGTTACGCTCTTACATGACTTACAACTCGCTTCAACAAGACTTAAAGCTAGCTTCTGCTGTTTTTGATTGTGCTCTGGAGGGTATTTTTATTACTGATATAAACGGCAATATTCAGGCTGCCAATACTTCTGCAAGCAGAATTACCGGTTACCCGAATGATGAATTATTAGGCCAAAACCCAAGGATGTTAAAATCAGACTATCATGATGTACAGTTTTATAAGTCTCTATGGCAATTAATACGTAAAAACAATAGATGGCAAGGGGAAATATGGAATAAACGTAAAAATGGTCAAGTTTATCCCGAATGGCTGAGTATTTCTCCGATAAAAAATGATCAAGGTGAGGTACAAAGCTACATTGGCATTTTTATTGATATCAGCAAGCAGAAAGAAGCTGAAAAAAGGCTCATACATCTGGCTAATCACGATAAATTAACTGGGTTACCTAATCGTGACTTATTTCTTGACCGGCTCAATATAGCAGTCTTGGAGGCTAAACGCCATCAACAACAGATAGCGGTTTTATTTATAGACCTTGATCATTTTAAATATATCAATGATACCTTCGGTCATGCACAAGGTGATCAGGTGTTGCAAAAAGTGGCATCGAGATTAAAAACCGGCCTCAGAGAAAACGACTCGCTTGCCCGAATGGGCGGTGACGAATTTACAGTCATCCTGCAAGACTTCGATAATCATTATGATGTGGAAATCACTGCCAATAGAATTATTTCTACTCTGGATCAACCTATCTTTATTAACCAGCAGGAGGTGTATATTTCCTCCAGCATAGGCATCAGTTTTTTTCCAGAAGACGGTCTGAGTGCCGATGTTTTGATGAAACGTGCCGATACTGCAATGTACAGTGCTAAAAACAATGGTCGTAAGCAGTTTCACTTTTTTCAGTCTGCAATGGAGGGTTATTCCAGTCAGCGTCTGGAAACGGAGCGTCTTTTACGCCGAGCGCTGGAAAATAATGAATTTCTACTCCATTATCAACCACAATTCGACCTAAGCAGTGGTAAGTTAATTGGCGCTGAAGCGTTGTTGCGTTGGCAACGTTCAGACTCAAGTTTGGTTCCGCCCAACAAGTTTATACCGCTGGCAGAAGAAAACGGCATGATTCTGCCTATCGGCGAATGGGTACTCAAAGAAGTTTGTAAGCAGGCCCACAGTTGGCAACAGGGCGGCTGGCATTCATTTCGTATTGCGGCCAATCTATCCGCCCGTCAATTCTCCCAGGCTGGACTAAGTTCGAGAATTAGTAATATTCTGAGCGATTCGGACTTGGACCCCAAGTATCTGGAACTGGAATTAACGGAAACAGCGGCCATGCAAAATGTTGAAAGCACATTACAAACTTTAATTACACTGAAACAAACCGGTATCAGTATTTCAATTGATGATTTTGGTACCGGTTATTCATCTTTAAGTTACCTGAAACAATTCCCTATCGATAGACTCAAAATTGACCGTTCCTTTATTGCTGATATTGCCCATGACCCAAATGATGCCGCAATTGTTGTAGCCACCATTTCATTGGCTAATTGCATGGGTTTGAGGGTGCTTGCCGAAGGCGTTGAAACAGAAGAACAATTAAGTTTTCTGAAAATGCATGGATGCCATGAAGCACAAGGTTTTCTACTTGGTCGGCCGGTTCCCGCTGAACAGTTTAACGACAGCTATTTAGCAAACAATTAAACTTATATTTTTCGCATTTAATTGAATTAGTCCTGTAATTCACGAGTCATGAGCAAAACTAAAGAAGTAAAAAAGAATAAAACACTTTCCAGGATGATGGAAAAATTGCAGGATTTACCCATACTGCCTGTTGTGGTGACACGGTTAATGGCACTGTCGCCGAATGATGAAGACTTTTTTGAAAAAGTACTGGAACTTGCATATGATGACCCTCCATTTTCTGTACGTTTGATCCAATTTGCAAATTCAGCAAGCCAGGCTCCCGCGACGCCTATAACAACCCTGCCACTAGCAGTTGCAAGGGTAGGTGCACAACAGATTGTGGGCCTTATGTTTTCAATGGCAGTTTTACGTGTATTTGTTCCATCAACTAAAGGACAATGCAACCTCTGGATTCATGCCATTCAAGTTGCTATAACATCTAAAGCAATTGCAACGCTAGTTCCATCTCTGGCGATTGATCCAGAACAAGCTTATTTATGTGGTCTCATGCATGATATTGGTAGATTCGTACTTTTTGATGAGTCGATTGAGGAGTTAGGTAGAATTGACGAAACCAATTGGACTACACCTGAGGAACTAATAGATGCAGAGGTGGAGTTATGCGGATTTAATCACGCTGAACTGGGTTGGCATGCATGTCAAATATGGAAATTACCTAAAATTATTCAGCTGTGTGTTAAACAACATCATAATTATTCCATGCCTACATCCAATCCGAAGTATAAAAAACTTACAAATTTATTACATGTTATACAAGTGGCTGATTTTTTTAGTATATTAATTATGCTGGAACCTGAAATTCTTTCAATACAAGCAAAAGAACTTGAGCAAAAAATTTCAGAATGTTGTTTTCCTTCTCAATGGGAATGCCCACCCTGCTCAGCTAAACAACTACAAAGTATGGCAAGTAAAATATACGAGGAATCTAAGAAAATTTCATTTGCTCTTGGAATAAATCTGGATCAGTAACACTTGTCAACAATTTTAGTTTTCTAAGAGATACTATTTTAAAGCTAAATAAAACAATAGATTTGCAAAAAGGACCTGAATCCTATCAAAATAATTTACTCAATTTAGTTCGTTTTTCGTATTTAGCAATACCCATTATTCCCAGACAATAAGTATTATGAAAAAAAACTTACCCATAACGAATTATGAAGTCACTTTTTCTGCAAGTGATGAAATTATTTCTACAACTGATCTTAAAGGTGCCATTACTAGCTATAACGAAACATTTTTAAATATCAGTGGATTCACTACTCAAGAACTAGATGGCGTAAATCATAATATTGTTCGTCATCCCGATATGCCGGAAGCGGCTTTTGTTGACTTATGGCAACATTTGAAAGCAAATAAACACTGGATGGGGATTGTAAAGAATAGGTGTAAAAATGGTGACTATTATTGGGTCGATGCTTATGTTACCCCTATTATTGAAAAGGGACAGATAACAGGCTATGAATCGGTAAGAGTGAAGCCTTCAGCAGAAAGGGTGGAGCGTGCCAATAAGGTTTATCAACAAATCAATGCTGGAAAAGCACCCAAGTTGGGTGGTTTTCTTGATCGACTCACGTTGAGAAGTCGAACTATCCTTGTTAATGTAGTGGCTATTTGCTCAGGTGCCACGGCTTATTTTATGACTCCTTTTAATCATATGATTCCTATCATTATTGGCATTGTCGTTAGCATTAGTGTTTTTGTATTGGGTTCTACATGGGCATTTTTACCCTTAAAGAAAGCATTAAAAACTGTGAATAAAGACATCAATGATCCACTGATGGCACTTGTTTATACAGGTCGTTCTGATGAAATTGGCCAAATTCAACTCCCGGCTGAACTGCTTAAAGCGAAGCTGAGAACTATTTTGGGACAGATAAAACACGTTGCTGTTCATATTGAAGAAAATGCCAAGGATAGTGCTGAGGCTCTTGTTAATGTCAATTCTTCGATTCGAGACCAAGCCACTGAGACCGATTTAGTCGCTACTGCAATGACTGAAATGACCGCAACTGTACAAGAAGTGGCCAGAAATGCTGTTTTTGCAGCCCAGAAAGCAGAAGATGCAGATCATCATTCACAACAAGGAGTACAGCATGCCTCTGGTGCAGCAGACGGTTTACAAGAGCTGATTAAGGCAGTAAAAGATGTTGCTGAAGTTGTCTCGCAACTTGATCAGAATACGCAAAATATTGGTGCTGTACTTGATGTCATAAGAGCCATAGCAGAACAAACTAATTTATTGGCACTTAACGCGGCAATTGAAGCAGCGCGTGCAGGTGAGCAAGGTCGTGGCTTTGCTGTCGTTGCGGATGAAGTGAGAACCTTAGCAGGGAAAACACAGGAATCCACTCAAGAAATTCAACAATTGATAGAAAATTTAAACATTGCAGTTTCACAGGCTGTTGCTGTTATGGGCAACAGTCAGCAATCAGCCAGCAATAGTGAAAAACAAGTAACAAAGGCAATTGAGTCCTTAAGCTTAATTGCTGAGGAAGTAAGTGCCATGAGTGATATTAATATCCAAATTGTCGCTGCTGTAGAAGAGCAAGGTATTGTGAGTGAAGATATTAATAAAAATATTGTGCAAATTAGTAATAGTGCTGAAAATGTATTATCCGGTGCTAATTCAGCTAGCTCTACAGCAGAAGCATTGTCAAAACAATCAAATAAACTGACAGATATGATTCAACGGTTTAAGGATGTCTAGATTTATAAAACTAATGGTTTTTGCAGAGTTAAGTGCAATAAATCCAATTATGACCTAAGGTGATTGGAAAGTGTTTTCATTTTCCATAGCTGCTTAAAACTGCTTGAACAATAAAGTATTGACGGTAAATTTCTTTTTCTGGAGATAGATACATACGTTCTGGATAGCTTCAACTTCTACTTTAGGCTGCATTTGCACGCTTGTGTAGTTAGAGGCCTAATAAATAGCCTATCATGGTATTTCATGTTAAATAAATAAAATGCTTCTTTATCTAGAAGGCTGTCCGAGAATAGAAAGTCTACTGCGGAAAATCTGGTTTTGGCCAGATTTTCCGATTATTTTCGTAAAAGAGCCTGCTATTCGCCTCAAAAAATCGAAAAATCTGACTCAAAACAGCTTTCCCTCGCTACGACTTCTATTCTCGGACAGCCTCCTAGGCTTATGTTTAGCCCGATTACCAGCTACTTTGGGTTTTCGCGCCTGATTTGAGCTTCTATTGGGACGTGGTTTCCGTTTTGGTTTTTCTGGCATGGGTGGAGCTTCTGCGGAGGGCTCAAAACCGGTGATTTGTTCCCGGTTAATCTTCTTACCAATTAAATTTTCAACCTGACGTAAAGCACCATATTCATCATGGGACACTAATGATATAGCTTGGCCTTCTTCACCTGCACGCCCGGTACGACCAATTCTATGTATATAATCAGCAGAAGCGCGGGGAAGTTCAAAATTGACTACATGGGGCAGCAGGTGTATATCTATGCCACGCGCAGCCACATCTGTAGCTACCAGTACTCTAATTTCACCTGCTTTAAAGCCCGCCAAAGCCTTGGTTCTTGCGCCCTGGCTTTTATTACCATGTATTGCAGCTGCTTTTATATCGACTTTGTTAAGTTTCTCAGTTAGTCGATTAGCGCCGTGTTTGGTACTGGTAAACACCAGTACCTGTTGCCAGTCATACTCTTTTATTAAATGACAGAGTAGTGCTGTTTTATTTGACTTATTAACCAGATAAGCCACTTGTTCAACTAATTCTGCAGCTGTATTACGCGGAGCAACTTCTATTTTTACCGGATTAACCAGAAGTCCTGTTGTGAGTTTACGAATATCCGCTGAAAAAGTGGCGGAAAATAACAGGTTTTGGCGTTTTTTCGGGAGTAGGGCAATGATTTTACGAATATCCCGTATAAACCCCATGTCCAGCATTCGATCAGCTTCATCAAGGATCAATGTTTCAACTTGATTGAGTTTTAGCGCATTCTGGTTAACCAGGTCTAATAATCGTCCAGGTGTTGCGACCAGTATATCGACTCCACCTCTTAATCTCATCATTTGCGGGTTGATTTTTACACCGCCAAAAACAACTTCGGATTTTAAACGAGGATGCAGGTGGGAACCATATTTTTTTACCGATTCACCAACTTGAGCAGCAAGTTCTCTGGTTGGAGTTAATATCAACACCCTTATTGGCCGGTTTTTGTTGTGAGGCTTTTGTGATAAACGATGCAGGATAGGTAAGGTGAAACCTGCTGTTTTCCCCGTTCCTGTTTGTGCAGCAGCGAGTACATCATGTCCGTTTAGAACTGCAGGAATAGCTTGAGATTGAATAGGCGATGGCGTGGTATATCCAGCATCAGCGATAGCTTGTAATAGCTGATCAGATAAACCGAGAGCGGTAAATGACATATTAATAGAGTCTCTATAGAAAGGCTGCTATTGACATGCGTCTTGCAGCAATGATAAACCTAGAAAAATCAGTTGACCGCTAGGTTTGTACGTAACTTGTTGTATATTAATTGTATCCAAAGCTTTTACCTGTCACCCGTTTGGTGAGATGAAACCGCTTCACGATTTTGTGAAGAAATCTGAACGAAAAATTCTGCAAAATAGCGCTTGATAAGGACTATGGCCATTATCTACGCACTATTTTTTGTCTTTTTCGCCCAGATTTTCCACAAAATTCGTGCTCAACTGATTTTTCTAGGATAAATGGAGTAACAGTTGAAATGTATGGAGTCTTGCGGGCACTTTATGCTCGGGTATTATGTTGTTAATTTAAGGGTCGTCTTTTACGTTTTGTAAAAATCAATTAACAAAATATCCAATAGTTTTAAGTCATTATACCTGTTAGTGTTTATTGGGGAAGCAAAAGCGAAATTAATTTTTTATAATCTAGTACTCCATCAATACAACAATGACAGAGTACTAGCTTTTTTATTACAATTCGATATTGTTAATGCTGAGAAAAGATTGGTTGAGTTTGTTTTTGAGTAAACTCGCTATGTGGTTTATGTAATAGATGTGGAACCTCATATTCTTGTGATTCTAAGAAAAGTATAGTTCACGCTTGAGTTTTGGGTTAGTGTGGAGAGATACCCAACTGCTTCGGATTAAATCTAATCCGACTTAAAAAAATCTGGCTGTACTTTAATGTTATGAGAAAAGACAATATAACCATAATTCTTGCGGGAGGAGCGGGATCAAGACTTGAGCCTCTAACCAATGAACGAACTAAGCCCGCAGTCCCTTTTGGTGGTAAGTATCGGGTGATTATATCTATCGGATGGATTATGCGGCCATGTTGAAATTTCATTGTGATAGTCAGGCAGAAATGACAATGGCAACCATGACTGTATCAATTAAACAGGCAACCGAATTTGGAGTGCTTTCTGTTGATGAACACAATAGAGTTAACACGTTTCAGGAAAAATCATTACAGCCTATATCTATACCAGGTGATTCTGAATATGCTTTAGTATCCATGGGGGTTTATGTATTCTCAATTGATTTTCTAATACAAATATTGCAAACAGATGCAAAAAACGAGAATTCTGGCCATGATATTGGAAAAGATATAATTCCGCATTTAATCGATAAGTATGCGGTATATGCTTATCAGTTTGGTTCTCGTCAGGGTCGAGTTACACAAGATGGATATTGGCGTGATGTGGGTACGATTGATAGCTTTTATGAAGCCAATATGGATTTGTTAAAACCGTTCCCTCCACTGGATCTATACCAACCTAATTGGCCAATAAGAAGCTACCAGACACAAAACCCACCTCTGCGAGCAGTACCTGGAGCGACGGGTGGAGAGGGTGTATTTATCAATTCAATGGCAACCAGCGGTGTCGTTATTGAAGGCGGTAATGTCCATAATTCGATTCTATTTGCCAGAGTTTTTATTGCTGACCAGGCTATAATTCGCAATGCTATTTTATTTGACGGAGTAAGAGTAGGGCCTGGAGCACAGTTGACAAATTGTATTGTTGATAAAGATGTTGAAATTCCGGCAGCAGAATTAATAGGTTTTGATTTGGAAAAAGATGCAGAACGATTTACAGTTTCTGATAAAGGAATTGTTGTAATACCAAAAAACTATAGTTTTACTTGAAATGTCTTTTTCGATAGGTATTTATTTGGTGCGGTATGATTTTATTAGCACCAAAAGAGGGCGCAAGTAATGTAAAAATATTTTTTTACATTGATTAATTGGGTACTCTTTCAAACCTATATCCACTTTTTAAAGCACTTTAACCCTAGAAAAATTTGTTAAGAACGGATTTTTCACAAAATCGTGAAGCGATTTTACCGCACTTAAAAGGTGACAAAAAAACAAATTCATTAAACATAAATTTCAATAACTTATTGATAGCCTAAGTGGTTAACTGATTATTCTAGGTTAATAGAATACTTGAAGTTTATTATTATTCAGTTGTTGTTATTACGCTGATATTTCCACCACAAATCTGCAATATGGCAATATAGATTATTAATCGACCCAAAAGTCCTTTCATTTTTATATCCCCTCCCTCCTCTCTCTCGTTACGATTTATATGTCATTCCGAGTGAAATGAGGAATCTTAAGATTAAATTATTGGTTACATTTAGATAGATTTTTCGGTACACCGCTACGCTGCTCCTCGGTAAATGCTCCTGCCTTACCCTGCTACATGCCGTCCATGGCATTATGCATTACCCTACCCGATCTTTAGCATCCTTGCAGTCGTTCCGCTGGTCGAAATGACAGTAGAATCAGTTGTATCAAGGTGCGAAAACTTTTTGGACGATTTATACTTACGAATATTTAGAAAGAGCAACAGGTTTATCAGCTAAACAGTGTTGGCATAATATATGCTTTATTGAGAAATTATTAATAACTATCTACGGTCACCGAGGTTGGGGATGAGTAAAAAACAAACGCTAGTCGTTATTGGAAATGGCATGGTCGGACATAATTTTCTGGTCAATCTGATGGCTAGTGAAATTAAAGACCAGTATGAAGTAGTAACCTTTTGTGAAGAGCCGCGAGCTGCTTATGACAGAGTTCATTTAACCGAGTATTTTTCAGGCAAAACGGCTGAAGATTTATCAATGGTTGAAGAAGGTTTTTTTGAAAATAATGATATTACTATCCACCTGGGTGATAAAGCTTCAGCCATTGATTTGCAAAAAAAGTGGGTTACTTCTGAAAAAGGCTTATCTATCAATTATGACAAGTTGGTGTTAGCGACAGGTTCTTATGCTTTTGTTCCCCCTATTCCAGGGCATGATCGCGAGAATTGCCTGGTCTATCGGACTATTGAAGACCTTGAAGCAATTACTGCAGCTTCAAAAAATTCTAAAATTGGTGCTGTTGTTGGGGGTGGGTTATTAGGTTTAGAGGCAGCAAAGGCACTGAAAGATTTAGACCTGAAAACAAATGTTATTCAGTTTTCACCCCGGTTAATGTCTGCTCAGTTGGATGATGGCGGGGCAAAAATGCTGGCAGATAAAATTGAAGCACTCGGTGTTACAGTGTTAGCCAGTAAAAATACATTGGAAATTGTTGATGGAGATAGCTGTCAACATAAAATGATTTTTGCCGATGGCACAGAACTGGAAACAGACATAGTATTATTCTCCACAGGCATACGTCCACGTGATGAAATAGCCCGAAGCTGTGGTTTAAAAATTGGGGGGCGTGGGGGAATAGTCATTGATGATCAATGTAAAACTTCAGACCCTGATATTTATGCAATAGGTGAGTGTGCAGTATGGAATGATCAGGTGTTTGGCCTGGTTGCACCCGGTTATAGCATGGCTAGAACAGTTGTTGCAGACCTTGCTGATGAACAAGCAAGCTTTACCGGTGCAGATATGAGTACCAAGTTAAAGTTGAATGGTGTGGATGTGGCCAGTATTGGCGATGCACATGCAAATACCCCTGGGTCTATGGTTTATACCTATCAGAATGGTGCAGAAGGTATATACAAGCGTATTGTTGTTAGTGAGGATGGAAAAAAATTATTGGGTTCTGTGCTGGTTGGAGATGCATCTGGTTATGGCACACTATTACAGTATTGTCTGAATGGGATTGAATTACCGGAAAATCCGGATGCATTAATTTTACCCCATCGTTCGGATGAATCCGTGGGTTTAGGACCTGATGCATTACCCGATTCGGCTCAAATTTGTTCTTGCTACGATGTCAGTAAAGGTCAGGTATGTTCAGCAATTGAAAATGGCTGTACTAACATTGCTAGTCTGAAAAGCTCAACACAGGCTGCAACTGGTTGTGGTGGTTGTGCAGCCTTATTAAAGTCAGTATTAGATTGTGAGCTGGAAAAGTCGGGGATTGCAGTTAATACTGATATTTGTGAACATTTTCCACATACCCGGCAAGACCTATACAATATTGTTATGGTAGAAGATATTAAGACCTTTGATGATTTATTGGACAAACATGGGAGTGGTGGTCGAGGTTGTGAAGTTTGTAAGCAAGCCGTAGGTTCGATTCTGGCCTCTTACTGGAATGATTATATTCTGGAAAAAAATCATCTTAGTCTACAAGATACCAATGACACCTTTTTAGCGAACATGCAAAAAGATGGTACTTATTCGGTAGTACCTCGAATGACTGGGGGGGAAGTTTCTCCTGACATGTTAATTGCTTTAGGCAAGGTGGCTAAAAAATACAATTTGTATACGAAAGTTACGGGTGGTCAACGTATTGATTTATTTGGTGCCAGAGTTGATCAATTGCCGTTAATATGGGAAGAGCTAATTGCTGCAGGGTTTGAGTCGGGTCATGCTTATGGCAAATCTTTAAGAACCGTTAAATCTTGTGTCGGTAGTACCTGGTGCCGCTTTGGGGTAGCTGATAGTGTTGGCTTGGCGGTTGAGCTGGAAAATCGATATAAGGGTTTACGTGCACCGCATAAAATTAAATTTGCCGTGTCTGGATGTACTCGTGAATGTGCTGAAGCACAAGGTAAAGATATTGGGGTTATTGCAACAGAAGATGGCTGGAATCTTTATGTCTGTGGAAATGGTGGGATGAAGCCCAGGCATGCAGATTTATTTGCCACCAATCTTGATAAGGAAACCTTAATCAAATATATCGATAGAGTTCTGATTTTCTATGTGCGTTCAGCAGACCGTCTACAAAGAACCTCTGTATGGATGGAAAATATGGAAGGTGGACTGGATTATCTAAAGTCTGTAGTGATAGACGATAAATTAGGTATCTGCGATAAGCTGGAACAACAAATGCAGCATGTGGTGGATACCTATCAATGCGAATGGAAAACTACTATCGAAGACGAATCTAAACTAAAACGTTTCCGTCATTTTGTTAACAGTGATAATACAGATGAAAAAATATTGTTTGTAGAAGAGAGAGGACAAATTCGCCCGGCAAATGAAGAGGAACACCAGCACATGAAAATTGCGGAGGAAGCATAATGTCATCTGAACAGCACTGGATAGATGTTTGTAGTACAGATGATTTGCAACCAGATTCGGGTATTTGTGCGTTGATAGAGAACAAACAGGTTGCTATTTTTTACATGCCTAAAGAGCAAGCTGTTTTTGCGATAAATAATTATGATCCTTTTGGAAATGCTAATGTGTTATCTCGAGGCTTAATCGGTGACATTAATGGGATACCGATGGTCTCATCACCATTATATAAACAACATTTTAATCTGCTGACAGGTGAATGTCTGGAAGATGAAAGTGTGTGTGTTGAAGCCTATGCAATACGTATTGAAAATGGCCGTGTTGAAGTCAGTATTTAAGGAAAAAAAATGAATTATAAATATTATATTGCGGATGTGTTTACCAATCAGGTTTTTAATGGTGCACAAGTTGCTGTTTTTCCAGTTGCTGATGGATTAAGCGATCAGATGATGCTAAAAATTTCCAGAGAAATTCATCTGACTGAAACAGTCTTTTTATTCAAGCAGCATGATTCAGAAAATAGCTGGCAGATGAGAGTTTTTTCTCCCACTGCAGAAATTGATTACACAGGACATCCCGTGATTGCGGCAGCATATGTTCTAGCATCTTCTGGAGAACTGGGTTTAACGGAGAAAAATACCACGCTGGTTTTAGAACAAAATACAGGTCCAGTGTTTGTTAGTGTTTCAGGTGCTAATGGTAAACCAAACTTCATTCAATATACCAGGCAGGTATCACCGGTAGTGGATTATTATGCACCTACAGACGGTGAGATAGCTAATATTTTGAATATATCTGAAACCGATATTGATAATAAAAAATATTGTACGCGACTGGTATCATGCGGATTTCCATACCTTATCGTTCCTGTTTTTTATTATGAAACGGTCAGGAAAGCCCGGTTTAATTTCTCGGTATGGACTCAATCTACTGCACCGCAAACAGCAGCCCAGGAAATATTAGTAGTTTCTCCCAGAACACCCAATAAAGATTCGGAATTTGCGGTACGTCTTTTAGGGCCAAATATTGGTGTGCATCAAGATCCGCCAGTTGGTTCTACAATGGCTTCTTTTGCAGCCTATTTATGTTCATTTGATTTTATGAGGGAAGGTACTTATACCTATGCAGTAGAAAGGGGGGATGAAAAGGTTCGTCGTAGTGTGCTGAATCTGGAAATGGATCACAAAGGAGAAGATAAATTAACCATTCGGGTAGGTGGAGAAGCGGTAGTGGTTGCAGATGCAACAATGTATATTCCTGAATAAATTAACCATGATGGGGTCAGTGATGTAATCCTACTACATTCAACATTAGCAATTATTTAACAAACGTATATTTCTTCATCCTTCATTTGCCTATGAATACTCTAACTGAAGTTTTTCAAACGCTAGCTGTTATCTTCTTCTATGCATTTTTGACTATGATGATAACTTCCTGTTCTGGCGATGATGACACAGAGAAAAAAAACCAATACGACCATCCTCATGCCGAAACAATTGATATGGAGAAACATTTGTTTGAACACGAGTTTGCTGAACAATGTATTACCAAAGAAAGCGCTAATTTAGAAAATAAAAAAGCTGGCCGCGAACGTTTTGCCGAGCCGTGCATGTGCATTGCTACGTACCTTCTTAAAGATTTAGCTAGCAAAGATCCCTATACATTTTTAAACGATAAACAGCATGCGCAATCTTTGAGAATTAAATATGACGAAGCTGTTAATCATTGTTTGTAAAATAAATGTCGAGGACAGGTGATTGAACATAAATTAAAAGCGGCTTATTCATGGTTTGACTAAACCTAGAAAAATCAGTTGAGCACGGATTTTGTGGAAAATCTGGGCGAGGTTGAAAATTGCTCCTGCATTTTCGACATTCAACTCATCCATGAGTTTCAAAGACAAAGAATCGCTCGCAGATAATGGCCATAGTCCTTATTGAGAGCTATTCTACAGGATTTTTTAGGTTGAATAGAAATGAGAGTGTATGATAACCTGATCGACTTAATAACTAGTCTTCTACTAACGCATGTGGCGGAAAATAAATCTGATTTTGAATAAGCGAAAACTGATTTCTGTGAAGCCAGGTTCTGTTGGAGATAATAAAAGTTGGATGCGGAGAACATAAGACTGAGAAAAAGCTGGAGTTGACGTGGAAAAGTAGGAGGTTGCTTTTTCAAAGTCCGTCGTGGAAATCAGGAAAAAAGCAAAAAGATCAAAAACTGTTTTCTGAGGTCTGCAAGGTTGAATGCGGAGAAAGTATGCTCGACAGAATGCCAAAGGTTTTAGAAAGAGCAAAAGCGAAATTCTGAGGTTTGCAAAATTAATTGCCAAAAAAGAAAGTATTTTAAACTCATTTCAAGGAGAAAAATATGAAAACGATGAATTGTAAACAACTCGGAGGGGCGTGCGAAAAAGAATTTCAGGCGAATACTTTTGAAGAGATTGCAGAACTGAGCAAACAACATGGTATGGAGATGTTTAAAAAAAAAGATGAAACACATCTGAAAGCAATGAATGAAATACAAGAACTTATGCAAAAACCAGAAGCGATGAAAGAGTGGTTTGACAGTAAGAAAAAAGAATTTGAGGCATTACCCGAAGATTAGAAAGCTAACGTGGATGTGAAACCATCATCCTGAGAAAAAGTAAAAGCAGTTTTTGATGGTTGGCCAGTTTAAATGCGATTAAAGTAAGCTCAGATTAGTGCAACGGCACTGAAAAAGCGAAGAGCAAAAAAATAGAAGAAATAGAAATTGCTTATTTTTTATAACGAGAGAAAAATAGCAAGTTATTTCGTGCATGTTCTTTAGCTATCTATAGGAGTGCTCAACAAGTAAAGAGTATCTTTACTAAAATCTTGTTCGTGAGGCCATTCAATTGCACCAAAAGCCACCTTTACTTGTTTTAAATAATTAATATCCTTTAATTCGTTGAATTAAAATTTTGCATGATATTTGGATGATTATTTATTACCACCTCCTCCTCCCTAACTTGTTTTGCCTGGTTTTTTGTTTTCTTCAAGTTTCTTATTAGCTAGCTCAAAAACTAGTAAAGCATATTTCTTTATCAACTCATAGATAACAATTAACAGTTCGAAAGAGCCTTTTAAAATAAGCTGAATTTTTTGAGCTGGTTTTGATGATTGATCCATTGCTTTGGGGGATGCTGCCCAGTAACCAATGCCCATAAATACACTGCCAGAGACTATATTACCTAAGGTAACAAAAAACAGATTATAAAACATACCGAATAAAGAGACAGAGTCCGGGTGATCTCCTAAAAGAGCGAAAGAGAAAACGGCCATATTGGCAACACTATGTTCAAAGCCGCTGGCGAAAAAAGCATATAAGCACCAAAAAATCAAAATACATTTGGCCGCATCATTTTCAGTACGTGCCGATGTCCATATAGCCAGGCAAACTAACCAGTTACACAGAATACCCAGAAAGAATAGTTGAAAAGGACCTTTATTCATTTTGGCACTGGCAACAGAATTTAACAAATCTGAACTTCCATGGTATAAAGCGCCGTCCCCAATAGCGACTATAATGCCAAATAGCATTGCACCAGCCAAATTGCCTGACCAAGATGCTCCCCAGGCTTTGAATAAATCAGTGCTAGTGACAGTTTCTTTTAGCCAGCCGATGGTCATATACATGCTATGGCCGGTAAATAATTCTGATCCGGCAAAGATAACCAGGGTCAAGGCAATACCAAACGACATACCCATGACCATGGGCCGAACCGATGGGTCAAGCTGTCCTGCAACAGTAAAGACTAAAACAACACCCATGCCTAAATAAGCACCGGCCATTAACGCGCCAATAAAAAAAGAAAGCGGATTGTTTTTTAATAATTCAGTTTTTGTTTTAGCAACTTTTGCAAAGTGATTAATGGTATCGGAATACATAAATAAGCCTTTGTGTGGTTTTAAGTGTTAAACACCTTCGTTCCCACGCAGAGCCTGGGAACGAAAAAATGATAAAATATATTTAGTTCAGTATGTCCTGTAAGAAACCAAGTAAAACGAGTATCAGTTCAATTACACCAATACCAATCAGAGCAAAACCAAGATATCTGGAATATTGATTAAGTTTGGGTGAGGGTGCACCCACTAGATATTGGTCTAGTTCCCCCGTTTCTACCAAGCGATCATATTCTACTTTACGCTCATGCTTGAACTCGTCTAAAGGCATGCTACCCGTGAACATAACAACATCTACAGGAAATTTTTCCGGTCTGAAATGACAATTGAAAAAATGTACAGTAAATAAGAATACTGCGGCTAAAAAGGCTTCTTCACCATGAATAATGGTAGCAACATTAAATACCCAGCCTGGCATAAAACTGCCAAAGAAGCTTGGGAACCACAATAATAGACCCGAGCAGCCAATGATGAACATACCCCAGAAAGGAGCCCAGTAATCAAATTTTTCCCAATAGGTCCAACGATCAAATACAGGGCGAGGGCCTTTTTCAAAGAACCACTTGCACATGGCTATAAAATCACGTCCATCCTGAAGTCGTGGAAGTAATGAGTGTGGGCCAAACCATTCAAATTTAATACCGTGATCTTTGTTGTCAGTATGAATTTTACGGAATATTACGTATAAATGACCAAAGAATATTGCTGCAAAAGTGACGGCCGCAATACGGTGAATAATGGCCGCTATTTCTGCTCCGCCAAGTAGTTTCATAACGACTGGCGCCCAAAAGCTATTAGCGAAAAGCACAGTTGTACCCGTGATGACAAGTGTCATTACAGCGATAGCTAAAACCAGATGAGCAATCATCCAGCCTTTAGTGAAACGGGTAATGTACTGACCCTGTTTCATTGGATCGCCATTTTCCTCAAGGCGAATAGCGAGCTGATGTCCATTATCAAATTCTTTTTTCTCACGGAAATACCATAATAATGAATGCGCCCAGAAAAAAAGAAAGACACCGACCAACAGCGAGATCATGAATTTGGAAACAATCCACATTTCCGGAAAACGCTCATAATCATGTGTGGTGCCATGTGGATAGAATGTTAAATAACCTTCTGTGGCATCTTCATGGCATTCTTGACAGGTTTTTAGTATGTTATTTTTATGAATCATTGAAAGCGGATCGTCCGCCTTATGGGTATCATGAGGTGAATGGCAATCGTGGCATTTCGCAGTATGGGTATAACCCAGATTGACGATTTGTCCATGATAAGTTTCACTATAGGATTTATAGTATTCTTCATGACAAGTCCCACAATTTTCAGTGATTGTTAATTTAGCAGTGTCTTCTTCAACTACAGAAATTTTATGCGCAGTATGACAATCACTGCAAACAGCAGGTTCTAATTTCCCATAGCGTTTTACCGGTGCCCCATGAACCGATTGAGTGTATTCCTTGAGTTGCTTCTGATGACAGCCACCACAGGTTTCTGGACTGTTAATCCGAAAGCTATCTTTGCTAGCGCCTTTCATGGGGAAAATCGTATGTTCACCATGACAATCCCAGCAGGTTGCATTTAATTTATCAGGGTTGTCCTTGTTAGGTTGAGCATGAATCGAAGCTAAATAATGTGTTGCATTAGTATCCAGTTTGCTTTTTTGCACCCTAGGTACGGTTGATGGTAAGCCAACCATGCTGTGTGTTAGGTTTCTTGTGACATGCACTTCCACCTGGGCTTCCTCGCGGTCTTTGTCACTCAGTTCTTTATGGCAACTGACACAATCAACTGACCGTTCAACATTATCCTTATGCGGCATTTGTTTGATGTCGACATGACATGAGACACATTTAACCTTTGCGTGAACACTTTTTTTGAAAGATTTCGATTGAACGTGTAATGCTCGCTTGGGTGATTCCCCTGTTTTGCCAGTGGGAACTGCAAAACCTTGGTAGCCGTGACAATCCAGACAGGTTTCAATATCGGTTTTGGCTGTTACTGAGATTGGGTCAACCGGGGTAGGCGTGGTGGGCGCAGTTTCTGCTCGGACTGTCGCTGAAAAGTAAAGTAACAGCAGCCCTAACATAACTGCGCCGCCCATAGAAAGGCGGCGCATGATCATTATTATTTACCTCAGAGTTTATTTCTTAATTTCTTGTAAATAACGACTATTAAAGGCTTCACGTTCCTTTTTACGTTTTGCAGCTAGTTCTGGAGGCATTTTACCAACGAACCAGGCGTGTCCATCCAAAGTCATGATTTCATTATCAAGAAAATCTTTAATAATTTTAGCTTCCTTATGTTTACCTACCTTTTCAGCTTTTTCAATGATTTCCTGAATATTAGGGTACCATTCCATGTAGAAACGATGAGCAACTTCATACATGCCGTGCCATTGAACATAGTCTGGGGCCATCATGGAAGCGCCATGACGAGCTCGTCTACCTTCGTGATGCCACATAAAGTAATAACTCCACTCAACCTCTTCATCAAAGGGTGTTTCTGTACGCAGTCCGGTCTTGAGTAATAGATCCATCATTTTGGTCGTTGGAATGGCGTACTTTTCATTATACATATTGACCACACCGTCAAACTGCAGGTAAAAGCTTTCAATTATATTTTTACCGTGACAACTATTACATACGTCTTTCATATCCTCGCGACGCAACTCCCAAGGTTTGACTTTTAAACCTTTTTTCTCATCACGGGCATCAATTTTTTCTGATATAGGCGGGCGTAGAGTCCAGGAAATACGGTCACCTACGTCATGAGTAATGGGTTGGTTACGCGTTGCAGACATATGACAAGTTGCACAAGTTGGTGCAGCATCATAATCTTCACCAGCAATCCATTTAGCTGAGTCGAGATTCATTTTATCAACATTTGCATAGAAATTAATGCCGTGCTTGGATTCGTCATAAATTTCTTTTTGCGGATGGTCGGGGCCTAAATGACATTTTCCGCAGTTTTCTGGACGTCTGGCTTGAGCCGCAGAAAATTGGTGACGTTGATGGCAGGCACTACAAGAACCTTTGGAGCCATCAGGATTAATACGACCAATACCCGTGTTTGGCCAGGTAGCAGGATCTAACTCACCGTTAGGAAGTACCTTAACCTCTGTTCCGTGACACTGCCAGCAGCCGGCAACCGCAACAGGTGATCTGCCCATAAAGCTCATTTTTCCCTCAACAACTTCTGCTAAAGTGTTGTCTAATGAACCAATAATTTCTGCGGCTTTAGCGTGATGGCTTTTTTGAAACTGTTTTGCTTCAACATTGTGACAAGTACCGCAATCTTTAGGTGACACGATGACAGAAATAAAGAAATCTTTGTGGCGAATTGCATCTGGATCTTCTTTATCTGCTTTATGGCATTCATAACAGCCTACGTTGGCTCCGAAATGTTTTGAACGTCCCCATTGCTGGTATATGCCTGGATGTTCGTTCTTATGGCAGGATGCACAGGTAGCACTTTCTTTGCTCAAATTCTTAAATGGTTTGAGTATTTTGGCTTTTTCATGTGCAGTGACATCAACCCATTTTTTTACTTTGGATTCCTTGTTAGGAGTGGATGATATTCTGACCGTGTCATGGCCCTCTTTTGTTCTGTATTCTTCAAGTGTTTCGCCTTTTCTAAGCGTTACCATTTTACCGGTTTCTGGGTCTTTAACAGTAGTCCAGTGTGCAGCATAAGCTGCAGGGCTATAAGCTTGAAAGCCTATGGTAATTACTACCACAAAGAGTGATATGACCCATAATGGGTGTTGTTTATTCTTCATTATTATTGTTCTCCCAGAATGGATAATTTAATTAAACTTTTGCACGGGTCACTTCTCCTGCTCCCCAGGTAGTACGCCAACGCGATTTAACTTTTTGGATGCCATAAATACTTAGACAAGACAAAACAGTGAAAATGATAAAGCCGAGGGCAAAGCCATCGGTTATTTGTTTGGATAGTCCAAGTGTCCAGGCCAGGAAGAATCCTCCCAAGCCTCCAGCAGCACCGATCATGCCAGTGACTGCACCTACATTTTTGCGAAATCTTAGTGGTACTAACTGGAATACTGCTCCGCTAGCCATACCCAGCGCCCCCGTACCGGTTATTAAAAATAGAATAGTCAGCCATAGGGGTAGAGAGAAGCTAACAAACAGCATGCAAACTGCTGTAGCACCATAAAGGCGTAGCATCGAACGAATCCCTCCAAATTTATCTGCCATCCAGCCGCCTATAGGACGGAGAGCTGTGCCTGCCAGGATGCAAATAGCTGTGTAGTAACCCGCTGTGACCGGCTCAAGTAAGTATTCCTGATGAAAATAGAGTACCATCACACTGGCCAGGGCGATCACACCACCAAAGCTCAAGCTGTAAAAAAGCATAAACCACCAGACATCGACTTCTTTAAGAACCAGTAAATAATCGGAAAGTGGCTTTTTTACAGGCACATAGTTGTCATCTTTAGCCTTTAGGTGGAAAAAAATAGCAGTAGCAATTAAAGGTAAGGTGGCAAAGCCAAAAACTGCTCGCCAGCCAAAACTTTCTGCAAGCATGGGTGCTAAAGCTGCAGTAAAAACCGTGCCGCTACTTGCAGCACCGGCAATCCCCATGACTAGTCCTTGATATTCATCAGGATACCAGCGGCTACAAAGGGGCAGGGCAACAGCCATGCTGGTTCCAGCTATACCAAGTGCTATTGCAACGAAATAAATTCCACCAATAGAACTGACATTGCTAAGGAAAGCAAATAGTAAAACAACAATAACAATAAGCTGTGCAACTAGTCCTGTACGTTTTGGTGCAAAATGATCAACCAGAATACCCACCGGGATACGGAATAATACGCCTGCAAGAAGAGGTATTGATACCAAAGTGTATTGTTGGGCTTCGGTCAGGTTTAAATCTTCTGCAATAAAAATCACCAAAGGCCCCATTAACACCCAGACCATAAAGCTCATGTCAGAATAAATGAAGGCACTTAACAAGGTGCCTTTGTGACCGCTTTGTAGAAATTTTGAAATATTCATTGACATGTTTATTTAGTAGTGTCTTTTGCCAAGTGGTTAATAATATTGGAATTCCACTTTACATTATTGTAAGGGGGTAAATAATCTACCTGATTTTCTATCTGTTATATGTAGTTCATACTAAATAGACTTGGGTAAAGGGGAATTAATGTGTTAGCAAGCAAAAATTATGCCTAAACCCTTATGTTTAAGTGGTATTGTCCTATAAGTTATTGTTACTAAAGGTAATGCTTTTTTATTTATTAAAGGGGGTGGTATATAAAGGCATTTTTCTAGATAGATTTCTATTTTTTTGATTCAAATTGGTGCAAAGGAGAATGTAAACCCTTCAATAATGGTGCAAAGTTGTTGAACCCTGAAAAATCAGTTGGCTCACTATAATTCTGCGCCCAATTGATCTATCTAGGTTGAAGGATGATTTGCTGACCTGAATTTTAAATCCCTCATCCAGAAAGTAACTGTGTTTAAAATAAAGTTTTCTCTTCCTCACTCCATCCGTTCCATCAAGGGGGGCTTATTTCATACTCTGTTCAATTGAGGGTTATTGGTGCGTTTTATTAGGGGGATCAAAAAGTTTGCACTGAAAAGGTGCTGAAACATCCAGATAAATTAGTATTAAATTGCTTGAAAATACATTAAACGTAGTAATATCAATTGGTTATATGAATGTAGTTTGACTTGGCGTAGCATTTGCTTTGTAGTTCGAAATAAAGTTGGACTTAAGAAATAAACGAGGGAAACCTTATTTAATTTTATAGTCGCTTATTAAATATCATTCCCTCAAATTTATTGTATTTAAAAAATATTATGTCATATTTAGAACCCACGGAATTTGTTACAAAAATGGTTGATGCTGGTGAAGCAAAAGTTTACATGTCAACAAAAGATACTTTGATTCGTGCTTTCATGGCAGGGGCAACTCTGGCTCTTGCCGCTATTTTTGCGATTACAGTTGCGGTAAAAACAGGATCACCTTTATTAGGTGCTGTGCTTTTCCCTGTTGGATTCATTATGCTATATCTAATGAAGTTTGACTTATTAACCGGTGTATTTACACTCGTACCACTTGCACTTATCGATAAAAGACCAGGGGTAACTGTAAATCAAGTACTACGAAACTGGGGGTTGGTTTTTACCGGTAACTTTGCAGGTGCTTTAGCTGTTGCTTTTATGATGTCTTTTATTTTGACTATGGGGTATGACACTGATGGTGGTGTAATTGCCGAAAAAGTAGGTAAAATTGGCGAGGCCAGAACCTTAGGTTATAAATCACATGGTTTAGGTGGCTGGATAACAATTTTTATTCGTGGCATGTTATGTAACTGGATGGTTTCAATGGGGGTCGTGGGTGCAATGATTTCCACTTCTGCTACTGGAAAAATGATGGCAATGTGGATGCCCATTATGCTTTTCTTCTATATGGGCTTTGAGCATTCAATTGTCAATATGTTTTTATTTCCATTCTCAATGATTATGGGTGGTGATTTTACTATAGCAGACTATTTAATCTGGAATGAATTACCCACCGCATTGGGTAATATGGTTGGTGGTTTTGTATTTGTTGGATTACCGTTATATTACACTCATGTCAAAATGAGTCCCGAACGTAATTTATGATAAGGTTTTTTTTCTGATACAAGGAACCAATGTTCTGCATAGTAGCGAGGATTTAATAACTTACGGTTTTTGACTTGTCTTTTGACTCCACAGATGCACTAATAAAACAATTGCGCAGCCTGCTATGGTCGTAGCCAGCATCCTGCTTCCAGCGACACTTGCACATCCTTGTGCTTCGCGCCTGTTTTATCAGTACTACTGTGAAGCCAAAATCATACGCCAAACTTCCGGAACTTATTAAATCCTCACTCCATAGAACAGAGGTTTTTTTGTATATATGTTTGGCATTGCCGATCATTATTAATAGCAAATGCATAATCAATTAAAAGTATCTATAGGGCAATATTCAGACAAAGGTCGAAAGGAAATCAATCAGGATTTTCATGCTGTTTATATACCTAAAGAACCTCAATTAAGCTCAAAAGGAATTGCCATTGCACTGGCCGATGGGATCAGTAGTAGTGATGTTAGTCAAATTGCTAGTGAGGCAACAGTGACTGGTTTTTTGGATGATTATTTTTGTACCTCAGAAGCCTGGTCGGTGAAAAAATCTGCGCTACAAGTTTTAACTGCAACAAATTCCTGGTTGTATTCACAAACTCAGCAAGGCCAATATCGTTTCGATAAAGACAGAGGATATGTTTGTACATTAAGTGCCATGATTATCAAGTCAACAACCGCTCATATCTTTCATCTAGGGGATACGCGAATTTATCGGTTACGTGACAATACGTTAGAAAAACTGACTAATGATCATCGGTTTTGGGTTTCTGAACAGAAAAGTTATCTTAGCCGGGCAATGGGTATTCATGCAGGACTAGAGATTGATTATGATTCTTTTCAAGTTAATCTAGCTGATATATTTTTATTTGTAACCGATGGAGTCTACGAATCTGTTAATTCCAGATTCATCTGCAAGGTTATCAATGAGCAAGCTGATAATCTGGATTCAGTCGCAAAAATAATTGCTGAAGAAGCTTATAAACACGGGAGTGAAGATAATTTGACTGTTCAGATTGTCCGGATCGATGAATTGCCCTGTCAAAATATTGATGAAGTTCACCAGCAATTAACTGAATTACCCTTTCCGCCCATATTAGAAGCGAGAATGGAATTCGATGGTTATAAAATTATTAGGGAAATACATGCCAGCAGTCGGAGTCACGTTTATCTTGCGGTAGATATTGAAACAGACATACAAGTCATCATGAAAACACCATCGATTGATCTTCAAGGTGATACTGCATATCTGGAAAGATTTTTGATGGAGGAATGGATTGCACGTCGTATTAATAATAGTGCGCATGTGTTAAAACCTTGTTCACAGAGTCGTCAACGACATTTTTTATATATTACTACTGAATTTATTGATGGCCAGACCTTGACTCAATGGATGAGGGATAACCCACAACCAGATTTAGAAACAGTCAGAGGGATTGTTGAACAAATTGCCAAAGGATTACGTGCATTTCACCGCATGGAAATGCTACATCAGGACTTAAGGCCTGAAAATATTATGATCGATAGTATGGGTACAGTGAAAATTATCGATTTTGGTTCGACCAAAGTGGCAGGTATTGTAGAAATTACCAGTCCTATAGAGCGAGCTAATTTATTAGGTACAGTACAGTATATGGCACCTGAATATTTACTGGGAGAAACCGGGACACCTGCAGCGGATCTTTTTTCTTTGGGGGTTATTGCCTATCAAATGCTAGCGGGAAAATTACCTTATGGTGCGCAAGTAGCAAAAGCGACAACTAAATCTGCACAGCATAAATTAAAATATATTCCGCTACCCCATGATGCTCGTCATATTCCACTATGGATTGACGGAGCACTTCAGAAAGCATTACATCCAAACCCGTATAAACGTTATCGGGAAATTTCAGAGTTTCTATTTGATTTACGACATCCAAATAAAGCATTTACTAATCAGTCTCGACCGCCATTACTAGAACGCGACCCTGTCGTTTTCTGGAAAGGCGTTTCTTTTATTCTAACTATCATCATAGCAATATTATTGAGTTAGTTTTTTTGATGCTTTCTTGCACCTTGTAAACACAAAAGGTGTAGCATTAGAATCAACAATAAGCTATTTTTTATAATAGGATTTCAGATGAATAATAAAATTGAAGAAAAAGGAATTCATCAGTTATATCGTGATGATGCTGAGTTAGCTGATGAATTAATTTGGGATAGAAAAGTTGATCCGGCATCAAGACGAGGTTTTTTGAGAAACAGTGGTTTGTTAGCGATGAGTGCCGCCTTAGGCGCTTCGATTCCTTTTGCCGATAAAATGCCGGGCGGACTTATTCCAGCAGCATTGGCCAATACAGATCAGCCTTTTAAAATTGCCGGAAAAGATCAAGGCTTGGTTGTATTAAATGATCGTCCTTTAAGTGTTGAAACACCACCGCATCTTTTAGATGATCTGATTACCCCTGCTGATAAAATATTTATACGCAATAATGGCGTTCCTCCGGTGAGTGTTGATCCCGCAACCTGGGTTTTAAACATTGGGGGTGAATCAGTTGAATCAAATGTGCAATTTTCACTGGATCAATTAAAAAAGGAATTCAAACAATATACTTATCAATTAACGATTGAATGTGCGGGTAATGGTAGACATGAATTTAATCCTCCCGCAAAAGGAACGCAATGGACGACAGGGGCTATAGCGAGTCCGGAATGGACTGGTATCAGGCTAAGGGATGTACTTAAAAAGGTAGGCATTAAAGATGATGCAGTCTATGTGGGTTTTTATGGGCGTGACACACATCTTAGCGGTAATCCTGATAGGGTGCCGATTTCAAGAGGCATTCCCATGCATAAAGCACTGGAAAAGAAAACTTTGATTGCATGGGCTGTCAATGGTGAAGATATTCCCTTGATGAATGGATATCCACTGCGATTAGTTTGTGGCGGCTGGCCCGCTTCTACCTCGGGAAAGTGGTTAGAAAAAATTGTGGTTAGGAATAAGATTCATGATGGAGAAAAAATGCAGGGATATTCCTATAAAGTTCCATGCAATCCTGTTGCTCCGGGTACTAAAGTCCTTGAAAAGGAAATGTGTATTATAGAATCCATGCCAGTTAAGTCATTGATTACTTTTCCTCAAAGCGGACTATTGATTAAGTTAGGGCACCAATTACTGGTTCGAGGACATGCATGGGCTGGTGATCTAAAAGTCTCTGCTATGGAGGTTTCCATTGATTTTGGTGTCACCTGGCAACCTGGTATTTTACAACAACCCAAAAACCGTCTTGCCTGGCAACATTGGAGTGCTAAATGTGATTTTCCTGAAAAGGGATATTATGAAGTCTGGGCCAGAGCAAAAGACAGTTCTGGAAATAAACAACCCATGGTTATACCGGGTTGGAACCCCAAGGGCTATCTTAATAATGCCTGTCATCGTATTGCTGTAAAAGTTATCTAGGGGGGGATTATGATTCAGATTGTCAGATTAACCCTGATTTTTTCACTATTTTTAACTCAACCGGTGTTTGCAGTGCAAACCATTGATCCACAATCTGGTTTGATTATTGATTTGGGCTATAAATCAGTACAACAATATTGCTCAACATGTCATTCTTTAGAGGTGGTTATTCAAAGTAAAGCAAGTCGTCAGGGTTGGATTGATACTATTCGCTGGATGCAAAAAGATCAAGGGATGCCATTTTTAAGTAAAGTTAGTGAAAAAATAATACTAAATTATCTAACTAAAAATTATTCGCCTAATAATAAAGGTCGACGTTCTCCTCTTTTTATTAAGAAATGGGATAAGTAACATAGGAACGTGCATGAAATAACTTCGACAACTCGCTTGCCTTTATGATTGTCTTCAGCGTTGTGGCAACAGTTGCGTAGCACATGGATGTGCAAGTGTCGCTTGAAGCAGGAGGCTGGTTGCGACCGTAGCTTACTATGTGCCTGTTGCCACGCCTTGAATACAAACATAAATCCTGCGCCAGTTGCCACACTTATTCCGTGCGAGTTCCATAGCTATTTAATGCACGTATTTTAAATTTAAAACTAGGATAATTCTCATGGCAGATCATTTAGAAACCCAATGTGGCTTTGCAACGGAAGCAGGGAAGCGTGAATCCAACGAGGACTTTGTTGCATTTTACCAAGGAACTGAAGACGAGAGAGCAATCTATGGAAGTGTTGCCATTATTACTGATGGTATCGGAGGAACTGGAGGGGGTCGATACGCGGCTGAACTTGCTGTTCGCGAATTTATAGATGCTTATTATGAGCAAAAAGAGACGCTGGGCGTTAAGCGCATGGCTGAGAATTCATTGGTTTCAATTAATCGTTGGATTCATTCACAATCACTACGCGATTCAGCACATAAAGGTATGGGGACAACTTTTAGTGCATTGATTTTTCTTGGAAGTCAGGTGCATGTTATTCATTTGGGCGATACTCGTATCTATCGTCTCAGAAATAGTCGCCTGGAATGTCTGACAACAGATCATGTTCATCAGCATCCTGATTTACAGCATGTGTTAACCCGTGCCTTGGGAATTGACGATACTGTACACATTGACTATTCACAGCATAACCTAAATCTTCATGATCGTTTTTTACTTTGTTGTGATGGTATTCATACATCTTTAACAGATAAAAAAATTCAATATTTATTGTGCCTAAACCAATCCACTCAAGACCATGCTCAAACATTTGTAAAAGAAGCGATACAGGCTGGTAGTCATGATAATGTCAGTGCTTTAGTTATTGATGTTTTGAAGTTACCACCACCTGATAAATCTTTTTTGGAGACTGCGGTTGATGATTTGGCAATGATGGCAGTTCCTAAAGTGAATGATTATGTAGATGGCTTTTATTTGAAAAGTAAACTTTCTAATAGTCGTTATACATGCCTGTTCCTGGCGAGTGATCAAGATGGCAGGCATGGGGAAGTGGTGCTGAAGTTTCCTAAGCCGGAAGCGAATTCCGAGGAAATTTATCGTCAGGCATTTATTCGTGAAAACTGGATTACTTCACATGTCCATAACCCCTGGATTGCCGAACAAGTGGAGTTGGAAACGGGGAGGAGAACTAGTTTATACACCGTCATGCCGTATTATCAAGGTGAGACACTAGAGCATTGTTTGTTGGAAAACAGTATTTCACTGGATATGGGCGTGGAGATTAGTTTGATGTTATGCAAAGCTGTTTATTCTTTACATAAAGAAAGGGTGATCCATAGAGATATTAAACCTGAGAATATTATTTTGCTCAAACAAGGTGGATTAAAGTTACTGGATTTAGGTGTGGCTCGATTACCGGGTTTAGATGATGAGTTAGAAAGTACCGCGCCAGGGACGCCTAGTTATATGGCGCCACAATTATTCCGAGGTGACCGAGGAAATGAACATTCAGACCTTTATGCTTTAGGTGTGACTTTGTATCGAATGTTTAGTAAAGGGCATTATCCTTATGGTGAAGTGGAACCTTTTACCCGACCAAGTTTTGATAAACCCGTTCCATTGGGTCAATATCGCCCTGATTTACCTTCATGGCTCGAGGTTTTGCTACTGCGTGCAGTTAATCCTGAAAAAGGATTTACCAATGCGATGGACCTCGCTTTTGAACTGGAAAATGGTCTTGCCCGGGGAATCACAGTTTTACCAATGAAACCAAGTTTGTCTACACGTGTTAGGAGTGTTGTTGGTGAGTGGTTTAATTAGCAACGACTTCGCCAATTAATCCCTGCAACTCAGACAGCCTAACCCTGAGCGACAGGGTAAGGGAGGGAGTTGCATCTGTGGACCGTATGATCGATCAGGGTTGCTGTACGAGTTCCCCAAGGATATTGGCAGGTACTTAACCTGGTTCAAAGTCCAGTGTACATAATTTTTTAGCCGCATGTAATTGACCATTTAACAGCATGTTTTTCAGTTTTTCAGTACGTGGCATATAGACATCAGTTAATTCTTTAAATGCTTCGGGTAAATGATGCCGTTCCAATTTTGATAAATGTCCATCAAAGGCAGCAGAAACACTGAGTAAATCCAATAGAAAATAACGCTCTTTAGTAGACACTTCGTCTAAAAGTTGTAAAAAATCATCCCAGTTGTCATATTCAGAGTCATCATTAATTTTAAAGGTATCACAGAGTCTGATTAATAAAACCAGCATATTAGGGTGGTAGTTTTGAGCAAGCACCATCATGGTTGCAATTGCTCTGATTGAGCCTTCGCGGGCTTTTGGAGAGAGCTGTTCAATGAGTTCTTCAGTGAGTATGTCATTAACAATATGAGCAGCCAGTTTATTGCCAAACAGCCTTAGGCGGGCTTCACGGGCAACTTTATAAATAGTAAATGCATCCCATATTCCCGTGATTGGAATAGCAATCCAGCTAAATGCATTTCGTGTTTCACCTTTACCAAATAAACGAATCAATACAAACTTGACCGCCATACCACTTAGAATAACTTTAGCTTTATATAAAAAAGCCACCATAAACAGTTTGGATTTGGATAAGTGTTTTAGTGGGTCGATTCCCAAGTATTGAATAACCGGATCAGGAACTTCCAGGGCAGCACGCGCTAAAATATTGGGTACAGCATCATCACCGGGTAAACAGGAGCCTTTTGTCGGCTGGTTATGTCCTGTTAAACAAGCCAGGCTATAGACAGTCTTAAGACCTAGCCAGAAGAGTACAGCCATTTCTATTAGCAACATTATTACCAGGACACTGCCATAGAAGAGATAATACGGCACAGTATCCATGGTATCCTGATATGTCCATTCTACCCAGATGGAGACAAAGGTTGTTAATGCCCCGATCGCAAAGGCAATGACAGCAGCAAATGTAGTAATATTGCTGGAAAGGGTTTGTAAGGTAATATCTGAAGGCAAATCATCTATACTGATATTTTTTATCTCGGCAGTACCCGATTTGTTGGTTAGATAACGATAATATTTAACCCCTATGTTTTCAAGAAAGCCAGCGGTTTCTCCTCTTTTATAAGATGATTTTTTTATCTTCTCATTGGCTATCGACATTATTGTATTCCTCGTTATTAGGTTTCGCATTGTTGTGAATGAGATGATTCCATTGTTGCATCAATGTTATATTTGCTTCATTTAATGGCAGTGCAGTGATTGCATCATCGTTGTGAGATAGCAGCTTTGAGTTATCTAACTTTTCCAGGCCGTCATCGATTTCAAAATTCATAGGAATCGCATATTGCTGTAGAATATAATCTTCAATACGCTTATCGAGAGTATGACGATTACTTTCCCCCCCAGTCAATAGAAAGAAATAAGCCAAAATGGCCTCTTTACATTCTTCATTTTCAGCAGAATCTACTAGGTAGGTTAGGGCACCCATATTGTTATTGAGGCTGTAAAAGTACAGGTTCTTAGTTAAAATAGCACTGTATTTGGCTCGCTGGGAAAATATTTTTGCAATTTGCCGCCATATAACACCTAACAGACCTCCTACTGCAATCAATGCAGAAACAGGATCAATCGAGGCGGTTAATTTAGTGATCGTGGCCATTATGCCACCCGCAGTCCCACCTCCGCCCATAATTCCCAGCTTGATTTTATCAAACAGACGTATTTGTATACGAGTATTGGGAAACAACATTTCCAGGTCAGCCCTGGGAATATCTTTAAATAATTTCATGTAAACGACATCATCTTCTCCACTAATGGCGAGTGATTTAAATGAGGCATCCACTTGTTTTTTGGCTTTTTTAAGGCTTAACTTTTTGTTAATGGTAAGATGTTTAATCCATTGTTCTCTGTTTTTGGGTTGTAATAAAATGAATAAGCGACGAAAAACCTGTACTTCAACTTGTTGTTTTTTAAATTTAAATTGTTTCCAGTTTCTATGAAACTCTGTATGCGTTGCCGAACCTCTATAGAATAGGGCAACTTCAGTAAAATCTTCAAAATCAACGGATACTTTAACACCATGTGGAGATATTTTATTGAGCGCCTGATTGAGATCGTGTTCGGAAATCTTTTCATAATTAGCATTTTCCAAAACTGAATACAATTCGGATTTTAGCTGTGTTAATTGTTTACTCAATTCTTTTTTGTTTAAAATTAAAGTATCTCTATCCGGGTTAAAGGGTTGGTATATTGACTTTAAATATTGCATTTGTTTATGTGAATGCGCATGAAACAATGAAATATAACAAGTACAGAATTGTTTAAATGGTTCCCGTTGGTCAGGTGAAAGCAAGCTCGACTGTAATAAGTCTGAAATCAGATAATTAAGACTAATAGGGATGAAACGTTCGAGAATATCAGTTTGATAGTTTAAATTTTTCATGAAGAAAGTCTTATTTAACAGACATGTTGTCTTTTTTTTGAAGTGTAAGAATCAAAATAGGTTGCATTATTTATAATCATTTGTTTTGATCCTCAGATCAAGATATTCTATGGTACTTTTGTTGTCACTCGTTTTAAAAGACTGACAGAAAATAGCTAATCGATTGTTTTACCAGAAATTAGTTAATATTTATATAATAATTAAATTCAGGTTGTAATTATCTTTTTGAAAAATACTACCATATTGTTTATAACGATAGAGTACGGTTTTAATTTATTTACATTGTTTAGGAGAATTTAATGGGAATTTTAGATGTGATTTTAGGGGGTCAAAATACACAATTGATTAGTCAGTTAGCTCAAAAAAGTGGAATTGGCGAAGCGGATGTGCAAAATGTAATTAATCAATTATTGCCTGCTGTTTCAAAAGGAATTAAGGCAAACGTTGGGAGTTCTGAAGGGCTGGGTGGATTGATTAGCGCATTAAGTTCTGGAGACCATCAACAATATCTGGATAACCCAGAAAAATTATCAGACCCGGAGGCAGTTGACGAAGGCAATGCTATTTTGGGTCATGTTTTTGGTAATAAAGACGTTAGTCGAAATGTCGCTGATCAAGCAGCACAAGCTTCGGGTGTTGATAGTGGTATTGTTAAAATGTTATTACCCTTGGTTGCAACCACTGTTATGGGTGCTTTAAGCAAAGAGACTGCTAATAATCCTTCGTTAGGAAGTGGTGGGCTGGATGTGAATAATCTTTTAGGGGGAGATTCAAGTCCTGTTTCCAGTCTCATTACTTCGTTTCTGGATGCTGATGGTGATGGCGATGTGACGGATGATTTGCTGAATATGGCAAAAAAATTCTTTTAGAAATTTCGTGGTCTAACAGCAGAATTAATGGAGGGGAACTGAGAAATCCCAGTTTCCTTCATTAACAGCATTATTATTACCGACATTATTTGTTTTATACCTGCCACTGTGCCTGCGGTTCTGCTAATAATCGCTGCCAATCCACACCTGATATTAACCACTGCCATTGTGCTGAACTGATCGAAAAACAGGTTTCTCCTGTCTTCGGCCAAACAAAGTGCCCCTGATGTAATCGACGCTGACATAACTAGACACCATTTCCATCCCAGAGCAATAATTTAATGCGATGACCCATTCGGTTACGAAATATAAAGGCAGAACCTGCACAGGGTGATTGCCCTTGGAGGCTAATCCAAACGAGTGCAACAACGCAGATGACCATTTATCGGCTTTCTGTGCCCGTCAATACAACATTGGTGGAGTACTAGTAGTCTGGCAACTTTGGTTTGATGGTTAATTAATGTATTATCTCAAGTATTAATTGTAACCAAATGATATTTGAGTCTATAGCATGCCAGCCAAGAAATATAAAGTTAACTTGTCGGAAGATG